>JACDGS010000032.1 GCA_013821455.1 Chthoniobacterales bacterium | reverse complement strand
CGACGCTGGAGAATCTCGCCAAGCTGAAACCCGCATTCTCCAAAGACGACCAAGGCACGGTGACCGCGGGCAATTCGTCGGGTATCAACGACGGCGCGGCGGCATTGCTGATCGTTGAAGCCGGGCTGGCCAAATCGCTGGGTCTTCAGCCGATCGCCTTCATCGGTCCGAGCGCCGCGGCCGGCGTCGATCCCGCGTTCATGGGGCTCGGACCCGTGCCCGCGATGCGCAAGGCGCTTCTGCGCGCGAAACTGACGCTCGACCGCATCGACCTGTTCGAGTTGAACGAGGCGTTCGCCGCGCAGGCCCTCGCCTGCCAGCGCGAGCTGGGCATCGACAACGCAAAATTGAACGTCAACGGCGGCGCGATTGCGATCGGTCACCCGCTTGGTTGCAGCGGCGCCCGCCTGGCCACGACGCTGATCCACCAGATGGCTCGCACCGGCGCCTCGCGCGGCATCGCGTCGCTCTGCGTCGGGGTAGGACAAGGCTTGGCGACGGTCTTCGAACGGGAGTGAGTTTGGAAGTGGGCCTGACGGTCAGATCGTTTGCACCGAGCAGGAAGATTGCGGGCCACGGTGATAAAAGCTAGAATCGAGTGCAATGAGCGTCGAACAAATCAAGTCCGCGATCGCAGAGTTGTCCCTGGAGGAACGGGCTGAGCTAGCGGCGTGGTTTCACGGCTGGGGTGACGACGAATGGGACGCGCAGATGAAAGCCGACATCGCCTCTGGCAAGCTCGACCAGATTCTGCGCCAAGTGGATGAAGATGTCCACGCTGGGCGGCTGCGCGAAACGCCGTGATTTCGCGGACAGAAGCGCGCTTCTGGCGTCTCTTTGAATCGTTACCCGCGGATGCGCAGGCGCTCGCCCGCGAGAAGTATCGGCTCTGGGCGCGCGATCCCTTCTACCCATCGATGATGTTTAAGCCGCTCGGGAGAAACGTCTGGTCCGTTCGCATTGGCGATCACTACCGCGCCCTTGGGAAACGCTCAGGTGACCTGATCGTCTGGTTCTGGATCGGCACGCACGAGGAGTACAACAACTTCCGCTTTTGAGCTGCGCCACTCGATTTCTACCTTCCGCATTCTTCCTTCCTCCTTCTCGCAGGTCTGGGAGATGCATCCCGTGATGCGGTTGTCGCGCAATCAGCTCAGGCCTAAATTAACAATGATGAAGGCGCTCGATCCCAAAGCAGAATATCTGGTCAAGAACGGCAAACCGACGGCCGTCATCTTGCCGATCGCCGAGTATGAAGAGCTGCTGGAGGATTTGCACGACCTCGCAGTCATTGCGCGCCGCAAGGACGAGCCACCTATCCCGCTCGCTGAAGTGAAACGCCGTCCGAAGCGCAATGGCCGAGTACGCCGTTAGTCTTCGCCGCTCGACTGACAAGGACCTTCGTCGGCTCGGTGCTGGGACTGAACGGCGCTTGTTGCGCGCAATCGCTCGACTGGCGATGCAGCCGCGGCCCGACGGCTGCCGCAAACTGGTGGAAGCGTCGGAGTAGGCCAAGGCTTGGCGACGGTCTTCGAACGGGAGTGAGTTTGGAAGTGGGCTAGGCTTAGTTTAGCGTCCCGCCGATGATCACGGTCAACACTCACGAGGCGAAAACCCGCCTCTCGGCGCTTCTCAAGGCTGTGGAGGAGCAGAACGAGGTGGTTTGCATCTGCCGCAATGGGAAACCAGTCGCGGAATTGAAGGCGCCAGCCAAGCCGGTGCGGGATCCGCTCGGAACCGATCCGACGCTGAAGGTGGTTCTACATTATGACGCAACCGAACCGCTGACGGACGAGGAGTGGCCCGCCTGGCCACGACGCTGATCCACCAGATGGCTCGCACCGGCGCCTCGCGCGGCATCCCGTCGCTCTGCGTCGGGGTAGGACAAGGCTTGGCGACGGTCTTCGAACGGGAGTGAGTTTGGGAGTGGGCCTGACTGTCAGATCGTTCGAGCGCCCGGCGCCTCTGCAACGCATCCCGCGATCGACGGTCGCTACGCGAATCGGAGACTCGTTGCGATGATCTGCGCCGCTCAGAGCGATGCGCACGGCATCCTGCGTAGAAAACGAATCACCGCCACGCGGCACGCCACGCCGCGTATTCGGAAGGCCGCACGCGATAGCGCGCAAAGTTTCCTTCGTGCAAACTCATGATTTCCGTCTCCGTGACCTCGATCAACCGCGCGCGATCCTCCACCGCGGCTTGTTCCGCTTCGCGGCGGATGAAGCGGATCGCGGCTTCCCGATTCATTCCCTCACGAATGATCGTGCCGACGATTTGCGCGATCAATTCGCGGCAGCGCAGGCGGAATGGGTCTGGGTCGCCGAGCGAGCGGGACACGGCCGCGTAGCGCGCGCACGAGCGTTCATACGCCCACACGAATACGTCCCGCAGCAATTCGAGCCGGTTC
The DNA here is from genome assembly GCA_013821455.1 of Chthoniobacterales bacterium. Classification (GTDB taxonomy): domain Bacteria; phylum Verrucomicrobiota; class Verrucomicrobiia; order Chthoniobacterales; family UBA10450; genus Palsa-1392. The sequence goes on along the minus strand of JACDGS010000032.1, from coordinate 48,058 downwards.
AATTCATACACGCCGAGGATGCCGTCGATGTAATCGCGCACGGGCACGTCCACGAAAGACAGCGGGCAGAGATTGCGCCGGATGAGCGGGATGTTCGCGGCGAAACGCGAGACCCGTTTATTCACGTCCTCGAACGGCTGGAGGTAAGGCAGATGCACCATCGCGAAGAACGCTTGCTCGAACGGATCGATTATGGCCGTCGCCGTGGCGAGGATTTGATCGAAGCATTCCTCGATGCGCTGCGGCCCTTCCAACGGCTGAAAAACGGTGCCGCCGATGTTCACCGCGATCGCGCGCAGCCGTCCGCCAGCCTGTGGATCGGCGAGCAAATTCTCCGCGAGCAACGCGTGCAGATTGCAAACGGTGTAGCGGTTGAAGCCGATCTCCGCGGCCTGCTCCACGAGTAGCTCGATGGCCGCCTTGTGATTGAGGATCATCTGCGCCTCGCGCGCATCCTTGCCTTGCGCGGCTTGGCCGAGCTCGAGCAGGCGCTCGGTTTCGAGCAGCGAATAGGTGTTGCCTTCGAGCCGGCTGGAATTCCACGAGAGGTCGATCAGCAGGCGGTTAAAAATGTGGCGCGCATAAGTTCCCGCCGGCCGTTCACCTTCGGGCGAAGTTCCCATTTCGGCGAGCCGCTGGCGCACCTTGGGCGAAAGGTAAGCCGTTTCGTTGGGCCGGTAGCTTTCGAGAAATTCGCGTCGGTATCCGACCGGCTTCCGCTCGTAGATCGGCGCACGAACCGCCGCACGAACCGCTTCACCTTGGGGCGAAACCGGAAGCTGCGCGGCCGTCGGAGGCACTTCCACTGGCGCTGCGATCTTGCCGCTTTGCGGTAGTCGATAGCGGCTACCACGTCCCCAGCCTTCGAGCAGTAGCCGCTTTTGCGAGACGAGCGACGCAAGCCGGCGCTGCAAGGAACGGTAAGGCAGCTTCTTCGGCAAAAGGCCGGCAAGGTCGCTGAGACGGGCACCATCGGGAAAACGGCGCACAACCTCCACGATCGCGTCGAGTTCCGGCTCTGAAAACTGCTTCGGCATTAGTGCCATAAAGTGGCACGATTACCAGAAAGGCGCCACATAAAAGGCTGGATACGGCATCTTTCGCCGAAAGACGCCGCGAAAGACCGCTTAAAGGGGCACCTTTCCCACCCACGCGCGCTCTGCGTCGGGGTAGGACAAGGCTTGGCGACGGTCTTCGAACGGCAGGGAGTTTGGAAGTGGGCCTGACTGTCAGATCGTTCGAGTTCCGGCGCTCGGAGAGGAGCGGCGCCCTCCCGCCTTTCTCTTCCGGCGTGAACTTCTGAATGGTGGTAAAAACCACGCCGCCGCTCGCGACATTGAGCAGTTTCCGTAAATGCTCGACTGAATCTGCCTGCACCGGAGTTTGGCGCAGGATTTCGTGGCAACGCTGGAACTGGCCGAAGAGTTGATCCCGGCTGCGTCTGGCCGGCGCTGGAAATCGTGGTGATCTGAACAGATCAATCACTTCGCGGTCTGGCGCAGTTACAATAGCGGTGCGCCAGTCTTGCGTTCTCCGGGATGGTTTTACCACCACGCCAATATTGCTCAATGTGATCAACAGCGGCGTCATCAAGTTGTTGAATCGTCTGGTGACAGATTTGGCATGTCTGGTCGCCGTCGAATAGCTCCTGCTTCAGCGCACGCGAGAAGCACCGGGGCTGCACGACATGATCTTTCAAAACTCCCTCGACCGTTTGCCGCATCATATCGAACCGCAGTTTCACGTTTTCGATGGAGCTCGTACTCAGCTGGATTGCATCGTTAAATTGTCGATTCGTTGCCATCAAATCGACAATTGCCTCACGCAATGAATCGAGAGCGGCATAGACCTGGTTCTTGTCTTTGTCGTGAAAAACGCCCATCAAAACGTCGTAAAGGGATGCGTTGAATTTTTTTGGCTCCCATCGGCCGCTAGGGTTTTGTTCATCACCACCGTAAAACCGCTTGAATGCGTGATCAGTCCCGAAAAGTGACTTGATAATGGAAATCGAATTCTTGAACGCAGCCCGCAGCGAAGATGCGTCGGCATCTGAGATGTTCTGATGCTTTTCCATGTCTTGATTGAAAAAGCGCTTCATCGGGGGCTGATACTTCAAATAAGTGGCATGAAAGAATGCAGCGAAGCGCAGAACAAGCTCCGCATCCTTCATTCTCCGGTCGGAACCCTGGAGGCCGAGGAGGGCGCGAAAATCGTGATCCGCCGCGAGTTCCTTAAGCAGGCGATTATACGATCCGCGATAGACGCAGTTGCGGAGTTCCTGGTCATTCAGAGGTTCCGACCCCGTGTTGAGCCTCTCGAAGATTTCGAATTTTAGATCGGAGCTACTTTGTTTTAAGAGCGTGACACTGCGAAGTGTGTAGTGCGCAATCTTGTCCTGTAGCTGTTCGGGAATTTCCTTGAACGATAATTTGTTGAGTTCTCGATATGGGTTCAGACCGAGTAAACGGAATTCTTCTCCAGACGGAAACTTACCGTCGATAAATGAAAAGAGACTAGTGAGGCGCTGCTGCCCATCAATGACGTACTCTTTGCCGTCTGGTTGCTCCGACAAATAGATGATCGGTAGCGGAACGCTCAACAGAACCGATTCAATGAGGCGACTGGATTTCTTGCGGTCCCAAACAAATTGCCGTTGGAAGTCTGGCTGCAAAATCAACTTACCTTTTTTATACTTGTCGTGGAGGGCGCAGATTTCGGGATCGCCGGCTTTCGTTAGAATCTCGCGCTCTTCACTAGGAGCGCTCAAGTCGGGCGATTCTTGCGCTTCGTCGCCTTCCAATTGAATTTCGTCTGTCTCGGCCGTGTTCATAATAGTGTCCATTTCCTACCGCTTTCGATGTGACTGTCCGTCCGCTCGCAGATTGGTAGGAATACTAATCGACCGCATATCATCTACTCGCGCGCTACAACGGTGTCGTAAAGACCGTAGTGGGTTAGTCCCTCGTGGCTTTCGAGTCCTGTGTAACGCAGCGAGGCGTCTTCATAACGCCGGAATGCAAACACGGCCTGATTCATATGCTCGGTGTTGAACACCTTGAGACGAACAAGCAGGTGGAAGTCTTTGACAGTCAATCCGGTGACAATCTCGAAAAGGTCCGGCTCGATTTTCGTGATCACGTCTTGCAGCGTGTTCTCGCGGAAATCCGTCAGGTACATGAATGCCGGAATGCGGGTCGCGAATTTGATGAGCTTCTCCTGCACGAGTTTTCGCTTGGACTTGAATTCCTTCTCCTCGTCAGTGAGCTGCTTCTTCTCTTTCGCAGTGAGGTCCCTAGTTCTCGCCTTCTCCTTAAGCGCCTTTATCTTCTCGCTCTTGTTGATGATGGTTTCGATGATGTGATCGCCGAGCGCGCGCCAGCCTTCGATCCGCTCCACAGCAGCCATCGCCTCCTCGCTTTCGAGCACGCGGCGGAGCGTGTCGTTGTCCACGTTAACTAAAAGCGCACTCTCCCACTTACGCGCGAGCAGCGTGGCGGAGGTGCCGGACATCGCGATGTCGAGGATGGCGCCCGCGTCAATCTGCGCCATCACCGCACCATTGTAGGCGAGCACAGGCAGAAACGACACGAGGTCTCTCACCGCGTTCTCGGGGTTCGGTTCGTTGGGGGAAAGCCCAATCCCGTATTCGGATAGCTGCCGCAGAGCGCGCGTCGGCGCGAAGTCGAAGACAAAGCAGACGGGCTTGAGAATTTCCTCTTCATGCGGGTTGTCGCCGTTGGGGTTCTTGATCGACCACGGCGATTGCACGCGAAACGCCGCCTGAAAGTAGGTCTCCGGCGACTTCAGGTTGCGCAACATCAGGATGGATGACCACTGCGCCACGGTGATGCCGGTGGTGAGCTTGCCGCAGGAAAGCGTGATTGTCTTCGTATCGAACCCGCTGCCGATCGCCTCGCGCACCGGCGGCAGGGCGTCGAGACCGATGCCGGCATCCGCGCCGGCAGCGACGACCACGTCGTAGTCGTGCCAGAAGACGTTATGCTTCTCGGCCAGCAGATTCGCCATCGCGTGACACGCCGCGACATTCGGCAGGAACCAAAACGAGTGCTGGAGATATGGCAGCAGGCGCACGTCCGAATACGGAAACGGCGGGCGCGTGCCGGTCTTCAGATACTCGGTAGCCTTAGGCGCATAGCCGCCGCGGATGACGTCGAGCCACTTCTGCACATCACTCTTGTGCTTGAACTGCGCCAGCACGCCGCTGCCCGATGCCTCGAAGAACGCGTTGAGATCGAATTCATCAAACTCCCCGGCGCTCGCGATGGCAACCAGCTCATCCGGCATCTGGTACGTGAGCAGTCGCATCTGCGGCAGCGCGCCGTAGGGATTCCATTTGCCGGGATGCTTCGTCGCGAACTCCTCCTTCGCGCGCTGCTCATCGGTGTAGGTCCAGTTGAAAATCTGTTCCTCGATGAACTCGCCCGTCGCGAGCGCTTTGAACGGTGTACCAGAGAGATAGAGATAAGCCTTCGTCGTGATCGGCAGGAACTCGGTCTCTTTCTCCGAGAGCACCGAGAGGTCTTCGTTTACGTTCTCCAGACCGGCGGCGTATTCGAGCTTCGCCTCCTTCTTCGCCACCGCCTCTTCCTCGCCCTCGAAGAGTTCCTTCGCCGTATCCCGCCATGCGCCGAAGTGGTATTCGTCGAAAACGACCAGGTCCCACTGCACCTTGTGCAGCCATTCGTTCTTCGCCTTGATGTTCCCCGCGTCATCGCGGCCCAGCAGGTCCTGGAACGACCCGAAATAGACGAGCGGCTTCGTCTTGGACACGCGCGTTGGGTCGCTACCGGAGTTGCGCGACATGTACTGCCAGCCGTCGAAGTCCTTGTGCGATTCGAGATCGGTCTGCCACGCATCTTCGACGGCGGGCTTAAAGGTGACGACGAGCACGCGTTTCGCCCCCAATTTCTTCGCGAGCTGATAGGCTGTGAAGGTCTTGCCGAAGCGCATCTTCGCATTCCAGAGGAAACGCGGAACGGCGTGCATGTCTTCCCCCCACCGCGAGTGAAAGTAAGCGTGGGTTACTTTCACGGCCTCGGCCTGCTCCCGCCGCATGGCAAACGTCTCGGAATGCGTGCCGGTGAATGCCTGGCCGGTGCGCAATTCGGTAAGGACGGTCTTCAGGTCCTTGACGGTGCAGCGCACCCATTCCAGTTCGCGGTTCGCAAAGCCCTTCCTGACCAGAGCCGCCCGCACGTGATGGTCGCTGAAAATGGTGCCGTCCTCGCGCTCGGCAGCTTCGTTGAGTTCGATCCGGTAGTTCTTGATCGCGGCGGTCTTTAGCTGTTCGGCCACGCGCTGCTTCACGTCGCGCGTGGTCTGCCCCACCTTAAGCAGTCCCGCGTGCGCCTTGTCGTCAATCGAGTAGGCGTAGATGCGAGGACGAGCCTCCGGCTTCGGGGCGAGGATTTCTTCGATGCTCTTACTCATCGTAGCCGTTATCGAGGTTCATTTCCCTCACCTGAGACTCGATGTAAGCCTGTTCCTTTCGTGTGATGCCATACTTCTCGTAAAGAGCTTCGTCGGTCCAAGTGCGATTCCATGTTTGCATTGGCACCCACACGTAAGTCGAATGGGTCGCGTGCTGAGTAATCTTTCGTAGGGAGACGAGGAATCGGAAGAAACGCGTCCTGTAATATGATTGGACGCTTTCGGCCGCCTTGCGTGAGTTAACGTGAAAGAACAGAAACGACTGCGTGCATACTGAGGGCGACGGAGCAATCAAAGGCTTGCCCATGATTTGATGCGGAATCCCGTCGCCGCCATTGAATGCCTCCGGAACTAGAACCTTCCACGTGTCGATAAGAGCGGCGCTCTTGGTAACTTTCTCTCGCTCAATGTAGCCGATGCCGCGCTTCATTTTGCGGATGTAGTAGAGCGGCACATCGCCTGAACGCTCCTTCTCGTGAAATCCGTCGAAGTTCGATGTCCATCCGAATTCCTTGTCGCGCGCAAGGATCGTGTTGATGGGAGCTTCATCGCACGCCAGCACCTTGTGAAGAATCGACACGGCGCGGGAGTCGCGGACAAAGACATCATATTCGCCGAGATTTCGCCGAGTCGGTCCCTGGACGTCACCGCCACGAATCGTTGTGACCTTGCAATCGCCGTCGTGAGATGCGTCCCAAAGGAAGTAGCAGACGCCAGCCTTTACCTCGACACCGGGGAAAACGTCGTTTGCTGCCGGATAGTCCACGAGTTCGCGAATGCGCCGATCTTTCAACATCGTGCCGCGGAATTCACTCAGACCTAAACCGGAAGCCATCCAACGCGACGGAATAACCATCGCGAGGAATCGTGGCTGAAGTGCCTTCGCCTGTTCGACGAAAAGCTGATAGATCGGCACGTCGCGAGTTCCGCCGTCACTCGCCAACTGATACGGTGGATTTCCAATAATGACGTCGAATTGCATGTTGCCTCCAAAAATCTCGGTGAGCCGAGTCTTGATGTTGTCGGTGTGAATGAATGCGTAGGCGTGGGTTTCAAGCCCCTTGCCCCGGTCGAAAACGGATTTTCCAGCGCCGCAGAACTTGCACCGATCGCCATCCCACGAGTGCTTGAGGCGCTGGAACCAGATGTTCCCCTCGTCGCTGGAGAAGGAAGTAGCGATGGAGTGCTCACCGGTGGCGTGCTTGGAGCAATAAACGCTGCGCCGCGCGAGCAGGCTCGTGATTTGCGTGATGCCGATGCCGAAGACCTGCTTCGTCAGGATATGATCCACGCGCTTTTCGAGGTTCGGAATCTCGTGCTCCAGTCCGGCGGTGAGGCGGCTGGCGATCTCGCGCAGGAACACGCCGGATTTCGTGCAGGGGTCGAGGAACTTCACCGTCTTGTCCGCCCAGAGGTTCGCGCCGCCGTGGTTGACGGCCCATGCCTCGGCCAGCGTGTCGAGCATTCGGTTGGCAAACTCCGGCGGGGTGAACACCTCGTCGTTGGAGAGGTTCGCGATGCACGTCAGCACGTCCGGGTTACGCCCGCGCAACGTGAAGCTGGTTTGGGTAGGTGGGCTCACAGGGTTGGGTCGTCCGCCAGCGCCACTAACTCACCGACGGTCATCGGCGGGTAGACTTTCGGGTTGGGAGTGAAGATCTCGTGTTTGCCGAGAGTAGCGAAGAGTTCGCCCTCCGTGCTAAACGCCGACGATAAGGTAAGGCTTTTCAAACTGAAGTCGCGCCGTTGGAAGCGGCCCTTCCAAAGGTACGCCCACTCAGCAAACGTGATCGGCAAACCGTCCCACGTGAGCATTGTCCGGGCGTCGCCGTGGATGAGGTTCACCGAAAGCACGCAGACGGCGGCGCGGTAGAAATCGTCGGACACGTCGAGCTGCAGATAGTCGGCGAAGACCGTCAGCAGGTTCGCGCGGCACTCCTTGATGTTGTCTGGCAACAGCTCGATGCCGTAAACGCACATCAGTGCTAGCAAGGCGTAATGCCGCCGCTCGAAATCGCACTGCCTGTATTTGAGTTCAACCGCCGCAAGCTTCCGACGCAAAACCGGCACGAGAAAGTTGCCGTCCCCGCAGGCGGGCTCCAGAAAGCGCGAGTCAATGCGCTCGGTCTCGTCCTTCACGAGATCGAGCATGGCTTCAACCAACCAAGCAGGGGTGAAGACCTCCCCGTGGTCAGCGACGCGTTGCTTGGACTTTGTTAAGGTCATGAGAAGATGCAGCCAGAGTATACACCGACGCGCCATGTATCAGTCGCATTGAACGCGCACAACGCGCGGCCTGTCTCCTCGCGTGGTTTGGTGTTGTGGCATCCGTGTTTCACCCAAAACCAGAAACGGACGAGGACGCGACCATGCTCGCTCAGCCCATCGAAGCCAGCTTTGCAAAGCCGGACTTGAACGCCCCCGCCAGCGTGTCGATCTCCTCTTCGGTCATCGGCGTGGAGAACGTGCACGCACCCGTGCTGATGATGATGCAACCTTCGTTGTAGAGATGATCGAGCAACGCCTTGAGTCGGCGCGACTCGTCGGGCGTCGGGTACGCATCGCGGTAATTTCGTGGCGGCGTCTGCTTCATGTGCACCAGGAACATCGAGCCCGCCCCGGTGACGCTCGCGGGCGCGCCCGTCGCGCGGATCGCGCCTTCGATGCCGTTCCTGGCCCGATCGGTCAGCGCGTTTAGGCGCGCCACCGCGGGTCGGTCGAACTTCAGCATCGCCGCCATGCCCGCGGTCATGCTGATCGGGTTGGCCGTGAATGTGCCGGAGTGCGGGAACACGTAGCGGGGCGACTGCGGGTTGAGCACATCCATGACTTCGGCGCGGCCGGCGACGGCGCCAATGGGAAATCCACCGCCGATGATCTTGCCCAGCGCGGTCATGTCGGGGGTGACGTCGTAGCGCGCTTGCAAGCCGGAGTGCTCGGCCCTGAACGTGATGACTTCATCGAACACCAACAGCACCCCGTGGCGCGCGGACCACTGGCGCAGCGCGGTCACGAACTCGACATCCGCCGGACACAAGCCGACGCGGTGCGGCATCAGATCGATCAAGACGCACGCGAGGTCCTTGGCGTGCTCGTCCAGGATCGCCAGCGTGCGCTCGGTGTCGTTGAACGGAAAGACAACGACGTCCTTGAGCGCGGACTCGGGTGTCCCGTGCACCAGCGGAACGCTGCGCGGATGGTCGATGCCGCCCCAGGTCGCCGGCGTGGAGCCCTGGCTCACCTCGGCGTAGTCGTAGACGCCGTGGTAGGCGCCCTCGGCCTTGGCGATCTTCGGCCGCCCGGTAAATGCGCGGGCCGCCTTCAGCGCGACCATGATCGCCTCCGTGCCCGAGTTCATGAAGCGCATCTTTTCGAACGAGCGGTTGCGGCTGCACAAGTGCTCGGCATAGCGCACCTCGATCTCGGTTCCCATCATGAACGCGGTGCCGCGGGTCATCTGCTCCGTCACCGCATGGATGATCTCGGGGCAGGCGTGGCCGTGGATCAGGGACGCCATGTTGTTGGAGAAGTCGATGCGCGTGACGCCCTCGAGGTCGGTCACGCGGCAGCCGCTGCCGCACTCGACGTAGGTCGGGTGACTCGCCCGCAGGATCGCGTTGCGGCTGACGCCGCCGGGAAGGACTTTGAGGGCCCGCTCGTAGAGGGCGGCGCTGCGCGAGAGGTCGGTTTGTGTGGTCATGTTAGGCTGCTTGGTTCCTCGCTGTTTTAAGTGGGCAATTCTCCCGCAGAGACGCAGAGACGCTGAGGGTTATATTCTTCCAGTCCATTGACGCAGCGTGTGATACCGCTCTTGAGAACAGCTTCACCAAAGTTCAGGAGGTATCCTAGCTTCAGTCCGGTCAAACGCAGGTAGGTCTGCACCTGTTTCTTGTGTGCCGGCACGATTCGCTCGACCGACTTGAGTTCCAAAAGAACCTTATTCTCGATGATGATGTCGGCCCGAAAGCCCTCGTCAAATCTGATCCCTTTGAAGACGATCGGCACCGGGACCTGCCGCTGCACCCTTAACCCACGGTCGGACAACTCACGGGCCAAAATGACTTCGTAAACCGCCTCCAGAAGCCCCGGCCCAAGCTCCCGATGAATATGGATAGCCGCTTCGAGCAGCGTCGTTCCAATTTCATTTTCTTTCATTTCCAGACAAACTCTGCGCCTCGGCGTCTCTGCGCGAGATCATTTTTCTGCGCCGCCTGCTTTGATCCGTTCCGGGGTGCGAAGCAGAGGCGCACCGGTGCGCTCCTGCACGAAATTAAAATCGATGCCTGGGCTCAGTTCGACGAGCCGAAATCCGTTCGGCGTCACTTCGATCACGGCGAGATCGGTGTAGATGCGGTTGACGACGGCGCATCCCGTCAGCGGAAAGGTGCACTTTTGCACGAGTTTCGCTTCGCCTTCCCTGGTGCAATGCTGGGTGATGACGAAGATCGACTTCACGCCCGCGACCAGGTCCATGGCGCCGCCGACTGCGGGGATGGCGCCGGGCTCGCCCGTGGACCAGTTGGCCAGGTCGCCGTTCTGCGCGACCTGGAGCGCGCCGAGCACGCAAAGATCCAGGTGGCCGCCGCGGATCATGGCGAAGCTGTCCGCGTGATGAAAGTAGGCGGCGCCCGGCAGCGCCGTCACGCGCTGTTTGCCCGCATTGAGCAGCTCGGGATCGCCTTCGCCGGGCCTGGGCGCGGGGCCCATGCCGAGCAGGCCATTTTCTGTGTGGTAGATCATCGAGCGGCCCGCCGGCACGAACTTGGCGACCAGCTCCGGAATGCCAATGCCCAGATTCACATAGGAGCCGTCGGGAATGTCCTGCGCCAGACGCTGCGCCATCTCCTCGCGCGTTCGCCCGATCACTGGCGGCTTCGTCATGGGTACGACGCTCCTGCCTCGACGAGTTCCGATTCGTGGGCCGGGTTGGCGATGGCTACGACGCGATCGACGAAGATGCCGGGCGTGACGATCGACTCGGGGTCCAGTTTGCCCGGCTCGACGATCTCGGCGACCTGGACGATCGTGACCTCGGCCGCCATCGCCATCAGCGGGGCGAAGTTTCGCGCCGTCTTGTTGTAGAGGATGTTGCCGTGGGTGTCGGCGACCCGCCCCTTAATGAGCGAGAAGTCCGCGCGGATGCCGTGCTCAAGCAGATACTTTCTGTCGCCGAATTCCCGGCATTCCTTGCCTTCCGCCAGCGGCGTTCCCACCGCGGACGGCGTGTAGAACGCCGGGATTCCAGCTCCGCCGGCGCGGATGCGCTCCGCGAGCGTTCCCTGGGGAACCAATTCCAATTTCGTGCGCCCGCTTCGGTAGAGCTCGGGGAAGACGGTCGAGTTGGCGGTGCGCGGAAACGAACAGACGACCTTGGAAACGCGGCCCGCTTTGAGCAGCGCCGCGAGGCCGACCTGGCCGCTGCCGGTGTTGTTGCTGATCGTCGTCAGATTCGTGGCGCCCTGGTCGATCAGCGCGTGGATGAGCTCGACTGGACTGCCCGCTTCGCCGAAACCGCCGATCATAATGGTGGCGCCGTCGAAAATGTCCGAGACAGCCTCGGCCGCGCTCGCGACCCGCTTGTCGATCATCAGTACGCAGCCGCGGGCGCGAGAGCGGGCGAACCGTGTTGAAGAGTGGCGCGACCCGGCGCCTGTCCGGATTTCGACACACGCGCATAGTGATACAAGCCAGCCTCGTCGAACAGCACGCGGTCCTCGTAGTCATCGAACCAGAGCGCCTCCGGGTTCCGGCCGACGATGCAGACCTTGCCGCGGTCGGGAGCGCTGCCGGCGTTCCGAAGAATTTTGAAGATCAAGACGCCATTCTCGCTGCCCGCGAGTCCCGGTATCGCCTCGTTGGTGACCGCCGCAACTTCGGTCTTGCCCTTGTAATGAGTGATGGAAAGGCGCGCGTGCGCCTCGACGCCCGACAGCCCCTTTTGCGATTCGTTGAGAATATTCCACGCGGTCTCGATCGGAACGTTGAAGGCCTTGTAGGCGACGATATCGCGCCCGCAGAAGAAGTAATGGTTCTCGCCGCCGGCGCGCTTGAACTCGCGCTGCAGAATGCGGAGGGCGTCCGGGTCATCGTTGATGCCCTTCATGATCGGCGCCTGGTTCTCCACGGAGAGCCAGCCGCGCGAGGCCAGGCCTCGCATCCCCTCGCCCGTCGCGGGGACCCATTGCTTCAAGCCCTGCGCGTCCTCGACGTAGTTTCCTTCCGCATCCTTGGCGAGGAACTCGTCTGGGTGCTCGAAGTGCAGCATCATGTGCAGGCCGACCTGCGGGTAGGTCTCGTGGAACCGATCGAGCATCGACAGGAAGGTGCGGTCGAAGCGCTGGGGATAAAACGCCATATCCTTGGTGCCGATGCGGATCGACTCGACGCCGGCTTCGGCCAGCGCGCCGAGCCAGGCCGCGATCTTTGCATTGCCCAGCACCATCGCGTCGCCGCCCGAAAGCAGGATCTCGCGCAGCTTCTCGCGTCCGGTTTCGGGGTGCACGCCGCCGTTCTTCGCCACGGCCGCGTTGTGCTGCTTGATGTAGGGGATGATCTCGGGGATCAACGCGAGACCCTTCTTCGCGATGGTGCCGTCCTGTCGCTTGATCTGCTTGCGGGCGATCAATTCTTCGCGATAGCAGAAGCGGCAATGTGCCGAGCAGGTCGACACGACATACATGAGTCCCATCTCGTACTTGTGCAGCAGGCCCTCGACGGGGCTGTAGTCCATCTGGTTTCCGGGATCCTCCGAGCCCGCCAGATCCATCGTCTCGGCGGGGTCGGCCTTGACGATGCGCTGGATCGCGGCGCTGGTCCTGGCCAGCTCGTAGTAATGGCGCGTGATCTTCACGGGCATCCGGGCTTCAACGTCACGATCGGTGCCCTTGAGCGCTTGCAGGCGTGTCACCTCGTCCTTGGAGTAGAAGTTGAGCATGTCCGCCGGCGCCTTCTCGTGGAAGAAGGGGGCGAGCCCACTGATAATTTCCCGCTCATAGCGGGCATCTTCGACGCTCTCGAGAAACTTCTGCTCGCGTGCGGTGGGGACGTAGGGTTGTGGCTGTGTCATTGTTGGGGCTCCGTTAAAAGGCTTAGTGTCTCTCAATCAGTTCTCCATTTCAACGCCAGAATCCCCATCCTACAAAAGCATTTTGGGGCGAAGGTCGATCGTTCATCGTGGCAGTGGCGTATGTCATCGCCGCGGGTGGCATCGTCGAAATGGCTTCCGCCGTCTTTCCCGCGTGGGATTTGCCGGAGTGGACGCTCCGCCTCACGATCGGGGCGCAAAGCAGCGCCGGCTTGATCCGCTCCGTGGCATCCCCTGACTGCGTTCGCGGACTTGCGATGGGCCTTCCCCGATTGAATAGTTGTTGGCCCGCACTTTGCCCGCACGACGAGCGGAACTTCGAAATGCACAGGGCAAAGATGAGATCAACTGGATAAGAGATTATGGAACCTGTTTACATCCTCGGCGCGGGCCGAACCGACTTTAAGCGCAACCTCCGCAAGGAGGGCAAAGCCCTGCGCGATTTGATCAAGGATGCCGGGCGCGCTGCGTTGGCCGATGCAAAAATTGATCCGGCAGAAATCGAGGCCGCTGCGGTGGGAAATTTCAATGGAGGCCAGTTCACGAAGCAGTTGCATCTCGGCGCCTTCATTCCCGAAATCGACGAAAAGTTGCACGGCATCCCGACGATGCACACGGAAGCGGCCTGCGCTTCCGGCGCGCTTTCGGTATTGTTAGGCGCACAGTGGATCATGGGCGGATTTCACGACGCGGTCCTCGTCGTGGGCGCGGAGCAGCAGAAGACGATGTCGTCCAAGGACGGCTCCGATGTCCTCGGCGCGGCCGCTGATTTCGATGTGGAAAGGCCCGAGTATGGCGATTTCATGTTCCCGAAATTGTTCGGAAAAATCGCCGAGATTTACATCGACAGATACGGCGCTTCGCCCGACGACCTGGCCGCGGTTGCCTACAAGAATTACGCGCACGCGCGTCTGAACCCGCTGGCGCAAATGCGCGGCGCCGATCTCACCTACAGCGACGCCTCACAAGTCTCGGAGAAAAATCCAAGCGTCGCGCCGCCGTTGCGCGTCTCCGATTGTTCTCAGATCACTGATGGCGCGGCTGCGGTCGTGCTCGTCTCAGGCAAATACCTCGACAAACATGGCATCGACAAATCGAAGCTGCCGCAATTGTTAGGCTTCGGGCACACGACCGACTACCTGGCGTTGGAAAAAAAAGACGCGCCTGTTTTCACGACGGCGCGCAAAGCCGCGGAGAAAGCCTTCGGCATGGCGAACCTGAAACCGCGCGACATGCACGGCGCCGAAGTGCACGACTGCTTTTCCATCACTGAAATTGTTGCCTACGAAATCCTCGGTCTCGCCGAGCCGGGCAAAGGCGCGGAGCTGGCCAAGAGCGGCGCCACCGCGCTTCCGCAGGTGCGCGGCGAACACGTCAGCGGCAAAATCGATTTCGAGATTCCGGTAAACACCGGTGGCGGCCTGATTGGCGACGGCCATCCCGTGGGCGCGACCGGCGTGCGTCAGGTCGTTGACGCTTACCAGCAACTCACCGGGCAAGCCGGAGCGCGCCAAATCGAAGGCGCAAAAAAATTCCTCACCTTCAACATGGGCGGCAGCCTAACGACAAGCGTCGCCATGATCTGGGGAACCTGAAGCCGCGGTTGCTGTATGAGCGCCTCTGATTCGGACGCCACGATGGCGGTGTTTCTCGATCTCGAGAACATTGCTCTCGGGGCGCATGAAGCGGGCTTTCCGCCGTTCGACGTCCGCAAGCTTTTGGAGCGGCTGTTGCTCAAAGGTCACATCGTGGTGAAGAAGGCCTACTGCGATTTCGAACGTTACAAGACTTTTAAGCGCGGGCTGCACGAAGCAGCCTTCGAGTTGATCGAGATCCCACATGTGCGGCAATCCGGAAAAAATTCAGCGGACATTCGCATGGTCGTGGACGCGCTCGATCTTTGTTACACCAAGAGCCACGTTGATAGCTTCGTCATCATCAGCGGCGACTCGGATTTTTCGCCACTGGTGAGCAAGCTGCGAGAGAACGACAAGACCGTTATCGGCGTCGGCGTGAAGCAATCCACCTCAGATTTGTTCATCAGCAACTGCGACGAATTTATTTATTACGACGATCTCGTCCGGGTCGAATCGGCCCGGAAAGAGCGCGGCCGGCGCGCGCCCACGCCTAACGAGTCCACCGCGGCGCAAAAGGAAGCGCCGCGCAAAATCCCACCCGCGCCTTCCGCTGGCGAAGCACTGGAGTTGCTTGCGAAAACGCTCGACGCCCTGCGCGCGGAACGAGGCGCCGAATATGAAATCCGCGGCTCGTTGATCAAGCAGGCCATGAAGCGCCAATGGCCTGGCTTCAACGAACGCGCGCATGGCTTCAAAGCCTTCAACGATCTGCTCCTCGAAGCACAGGAGCGAGGGCTCTTGAAACTGGAACGCGACAAACAAGTTGGCACTTACATCGTGCACGCGCTCGATTGAGCGTGGGGCAAAACAGGAATGAAATTTACGTACTACGGTCACGCCTGTTTCGCCGTGGAGGCGAATGAGCAGGCACTTCTCTTCGATCCCTTCATCACGCCCAACCCACTCGCACGGGAGATTGATCCGGAAAAAATCGATGCGGATTTTATCTTCATTTCGCACGGGCATAACGATCATATGGCCGATGCCGTCGCGATCGCACAGCAAACGAAAGCAATGGTGATCGCAGCGTATGAAGTCGGCTCGTGGTTGGAAGAACGAGGAATCGAGAACGTCGTGAGTTTGAATCCGGGCGGCTCGTTTCGGAGCGAGTTCGGTCGAGTAAAACTGACCGCGGCGATTCACAGCAGCTCGATGTCTGACGAGAGTTATGGCGGAAATCCAGTCGGCTTCCTCGTCGAGACGAAAGACGGGAACTTCTATTATTCCGGCGACACGGCGTTGACCTACGACATGAAGCTCATCCGCGAATGGGCGAAATTGCGCTTCGCCGTTTTACCCATTGGCGATCATTTCACGATGGGCATCGACGATGCTGTGCGCGCCGCGGAATTTGCCGGCGCGCCTAAATTCGTTGGCGTCCATTACGACACCTTCCCGCCGATTGAGATCGATCACGAGCTGGCGAAGAAAACTGCGGCTGCAGCCGGACTTGAATTGCTCCTGCCCGCGATCGGCGAGACCATCGAGGTCTGAATTTCGCACCCCCGCCTAACGAATCACGCTGGCGGTGAGGGAGGGATTCGAACCCTCGGTACCCTTTTGGAGTACGGCGCTTTAGCAAAGCGCTGCTTTCGACCACTCAGCCACCTCACCCGGTTCGCGTCGAAGTTGCGAGAATAGTGGGATCACCCCATGCTCGTCAACCTGTTGGCTCCGACCATGCGCTGTGCTCTGCTCTCGCCGATTTTTTGCCTAACGACTTTCGGCGTGGCGGCTTTTCTTTTCCCTTTCTCCGGATGTGCGTCGCCAAAAAAGAAGGCGAGCGCGCCCACTCATGTCCACATCGGACAGGTCGCGCTCGTGAACCAGGAAAAGCGCTTCGTCCTCATCGATCTCGGCTCCAATCTTTATCTTCCCGAGCCGGGGCTGGTGCTGACCTCTGACAACGGCGCGGGCGGAGTCGCACACCTCAAAACAACCTCCGAACAAAAACGGCCGTTTGTGGCCGCGGACATCATCGACGGAACGCCGATGACCGGCGATCAGGTGAACCGATGATCAGCGAGACCGCAGCACTGGCGGCGGTCCTCGCCGAGATTTTCCCGAAGCCGGGCGTGCGTGCGCCGCTCATCGATTCGTTAGGCCGATTTTCCGCGCGGGATCTGCGAGCGCTTCGCGCGCTGCCGCCTTTTGATAACTCGGCGATGGATGGCTATGCCGTAATCGCGGCGTCCTGTCGCGAGGAGGCGCGCCTGCGGGTGGTCGGGGAACAGTCGGCTGGACTCGATCTTCGCCTAACGATGAAAGCAGGTGAGGCGATTCGCATTTTCACCGGCGCTCCGATGCCTTCGGGCGCGGATGCCGTTCTGATGCAGGAAGACGCGACGCGCGAGGGTGAAACGGTGGTCGTGCGCAGCGCTGTAGCGGAAGGCGAATTCGTTAGGCGCAAGGGTTGCGATCTCGCCAGTGGCCAAAAAATTTTAACGCGCGGCGACGAGATTAACCCGCAGATTCTCGGGTTGCTCGCCTCGCAAGGAATCGCAGAAATCGAAGTTGGCGCCCGGCCCAGGGTGTCAATCGTGGCGACCGGCGACGAACTGGCGCGGCTCGGCGACATGCCGTTACCAGGCCAGATCTTCGAGAGTAATTCGATCATGTTGCAGGCTCTCGTCCTCAGCGCGGGCGGGGAGGTCACGATGGTCGAGCACGCGCCCGACAGGCTGGAACCGCTCACGGAAATTCTCCGCCGCGGTTTGCAAAGTGATGTCCTGATCGTGAGCGGCGGCGTATCCGTGGGCGATCGCGATCTGGTCAAGCCGTCGTTAGGCACACTCGGCGCGAAGATCGATCTCTGGCGGGTTGCGATCAAACCCGGCAAGCCGTTTCTCTTTGGGCGCGCGCCAGGTTGTTCGATATTTGGTCTGCCCGGAAACCCTGTGTCGGCCTTCGTCACATTTCTTAGGTTCGTTAGGCCAGCGCTGCGCAAAATGGCGGGAGCCTCGGAGGAGAATCTCGGGCTGGGAACGGCGACGGCACAACTCGCGGGCGATCTCGCGAACGGCGGCGACCGTCCGCATTACCTCCGCGGGCGTTTGCACGCCGGCGTTTTCACGGTGACCGGCCGCCAGGAATCCCATGCGCTTTTCGGTTTGAGCCAGGCTAATGCACTCCTCAGTGTTGAACCCGGCGAAGAGTTGGCGAAGGGCGCTTCGGTCATTGTCGAGATTTTCGCCTAGGCGGCGCGTGCGAGCCCGGGAGTGTCGTTTTTATTGGAGAAGGGAGAATCGAGATGGGCCTGACGGAATACAAAAAGAAACGAAATTTTTCCGCGACCGCGGAACCAAGTGGCGGAAAAAAGCCGCGGCCGAAGCGCGTCGCGGGCGCGTCGCGTTTTGTTATCCAGAAACACGATGCAAGCCGGCTGCATTACGATTTTCGGCTGGAAATGGACGGTGTTTTGAAATCGTGGGCAGTGCCGAAAGGGCTGCCTTGGAAGCGGGGCGAAAAGCATCTCGCGGTTGAGGTCGAAGATCATCCAATCGATTACGAGGATTTCGAAGGAGTGATTCCGGCGGGGAACTACGGTGGCGGTACCGTCATGGTTTGGGATCGCGGCAATTATTATGTTCACGGCGAGAAGCCGCTCGAGGCGTTCGCGCAAGGTCGCATCCACATGGTTCTCGAAGGCGAAAAAGCGAAAGGCGATTGGGCCTTGATCCGCACTCGCAACGTAGGCGGCAAGAATCAGTGGCTGCTCTTAAAGAGCGATGCCGACGTCAAACCAATCTCGAAAAAGCGCGACGACCAATCGGTCAAAACCGTGCGGAGCATGAAACAGATCGCGCGCGATCACGACGCGGAGTGGCAATCGAATCGAGGCGACGAAAAGAAAAAGCCGCCGGTTGCGAAGAGGAGAGAAGTCGCCGTGCCGAAACTTCCCGCGACCTTGCCGACGGGCAAAGCGCGCTTCATCGATCCGATGAAGCCGCGTTTGCGGGAAACTCCGCCTAACGAGCGCGGGTGGATCTACGAGTTGAAGTTCGACGGGGTCCGAGCGCTCGCGGTTAAGAGCAGCGGCAAAGTGCGATTGATCTCGCGTAACGAAAATGACCTAACGAGTCGCTTTACCGAGGTCGCCGACGCACTCGTTGTTCTGCCAGGAAAAGATTGGGTGATCGATGGCGAAGTGGTGGCGCTCGACGACAAGGGCCGTTCGTCGTTTCAACTCCTGCAGGCGCGCGAGATGGAAGGAAAAAAAACGCCGCTCTACTTTTACGTTTTTGATTTGCTTCAGCTCAACGGCCGGGATCTGCTGGGACTGCCCCTAACGATTCGCAAAGAGACGCTGCGGCAGCTTTGCGAAGGGGTGGCCGATCCCATTCGCCGCTCCGATCAATTGGGTGATGATCCGCAAAAGCTGCTCACAGAAGTAAAGCGGCTCGGGCTCGAGGGCATCATCGGCAAGCTGGCCGATTCGGTTTACGAATCCGGGAGGCGGAGTGGCGCGTGGATCAAACTAAAGTGCGTGAATGAGCAGGAGTTCGTCATTGGTGGATACACACCGCCAGCGGGATCGCGAAAACATTTTGGTGCGCTCCTGGTTGGCTATTACGAAAAGGGCCGACTCTTATTTGCGGGCAAAGTTGGGACAGGGTTCGACACGAAAATGCTGGCGTCGTTAGGCGGGAAATTCCGCGCCGAAGCGCGCGACAAGTGTCCCTTCGCAGACCTGCCTTCGAAACAAGGAGGCCATTGGGTGCAGGGAATCACACCGGCGATGATGCGGAAATGTCATTGGATAAATCCTGTTTTCGTCGCGCAGATAAAATTCGCCGAGTGGACCCGCGACGGGAAACTCCGCCAGCCTGTATTCCTCGCTCTGCGCGAGGATAAGCAACCGCAGGAAGTCACGCGCGAAATCGGTTAGTGCGCCGCGCCTTGGTAAGATTTGCCTTGGAAGAGGGCGCACTGGAAGATTGCGAGATGGATCAAACTGAAAGCACCCCGGTCGTGGGAATGTTCAAAGCCACGGTCACGGTCGGGAAAGCAAACTTTGTCGTGTTGGTGGAGGTGTCCGAACCGGTGACTGGTCTCGACGTGATCGACAAAGCGATCGTCGGCCTGGCGGGCGACCACATGCGCCGCGTCGTGAAACATCCTTCCGAGGCGGTTTTCGTAGATGAGATCGAGCCGTTGCAGCCTAACGAGAAGATGGCGGAGCGTTTGGAAACGCCGCTGGCGAATTCCAATTGGCTGCCTGGGGTGAGGATCGTGTCGATCCAAGAAAGCTGAATTACCGACGGAGCTACCCGACGGCCAGCAAAGTCTTTCTTGCAGATGCGCGACGTCGTTAGGCGACTACGCGTGGCCCAGCCGGCTAGGCCGGGGGATCGGGCTGCGGGTTGAAGGGCTTGATTGGTTTCGCCCCGCCCTTTGGATCTTCCGGCGGCATGAGATCCTTCAAGTCCACCTCGGGCTGCTCACCGTCCTGATTAATTTCTTTTTTCTGAGCCATGATTTTTCCTCCGCCGGATTGCAGCGCTGCAGGCGCGGTTCGTCAAGCAGGAAAAGGAATGCGCAGGGCCGTGAAGAGTTAGTTTCGTTAGGCAGCGGCCTTCTCGTCTCTCCCGGCGCGCAGGCGGTCGTAGAGGGCGTGGAGCGCGATGGGCGAAGCCGAGGCGAGCAGGCCGCCAGCGAGGATGCGCCGGACTTCGCGCCTCGGCACTTTTACTTTGCGCTCGGCCGCGCCCGCGACGCGCAGGAGCGCAATCGTGCGCCCGCCGATGAGCGCGGGCAGGGCCGTGGCGAAGCGAACGCGCCAGTTCGTTAGGGCGGCGCAATATTCGATTCCGGCCGAGATGCCCGCTTCCGCACGGTCGAGCCAGCGCGCGAAGACTTCGGCCTCGGGCGCATGCGCCAGGTCGTCCGCCGGCAAGTAGCCGCGCCCCTGCGTGAGATCGGCGCCTCGATCACGCAGGATGTTAAGCAACTGCAAGCCCTGGCCGTAGGCGACGCCGAGCGCAATCATCTCGTTAGGCGGACGATTGGCAAAAGGTGGCGCGTCGCGAAAGCCGAGCTTGGTCCAGAATTCTCCAACACAACCGGCGACGAGATAAGTGTATTCCTCCAGCTCCGCGGCGTTCTGCAGCGACGTGGTCTCGTTAGGCGGGCCGAAGCGTTCCAGATCAAGGGATTGTCCCCTAACGATCGTCGCCAGAACAGCGCGGATATCTTCGCGGTCCGCCGGTTGCGTGCGTGCTATGTAATCGAGGCAGCCGGGCAGGTTTTCGATCAGTGTTTTCTCCGACTGATTTCGCTGTTTGGCCGCGAAGTCGCGAAGTTCGCCCGCGATCGTTGCGGGCTCCGCTTTTCCCGCCACGACCTGTCCCAGTGAATGCAGAGTCGTTAGGCGAAGTGTCGCTGGAATTTCCGCCGTATCGGCGATCGTGTCGGTCGCGCGGGCGAGGAGGTAGGCGAGACCCACTGGCTCGCGCAACGGTCGCGGGAGAAACCGAATCGTCAGGTAAAACGAACGCGCGACCGACTTCAGGATCGCTTTCACCGCACGTCCCGAACCTCGATCCGCGACGCGCTGGAATTGCCCAGTCCCATCTGCGCCGCCAGCGCAACATGAGCGCCGGTGCGAATAATTGAGGGGAATTTTGCGCGCTTGCGCCAGACTTCGATCTGCCGGCCGGCGACGGCATCGATCGCGACCGGGTCTTTGCTCGCGTAAAGCGTGTCGAACTGCACGGCATAGTTAGGCTGCGACTGCGGCCCGCCCGCGTAGAGCGCGAGCAATCCGTCCATGAGGTTGAGCACGACTTTTTTTCCGATGACCGGGTCGCTGTAAATGTCCGGAATGCTCGAGGCTCCGTAGTCGGGGGGAACGCCGAAGCGACGCCAGTTATCGATGTTGGGAATGGTGACGTTGTAGAGGCAGCCGGCGATGCCGTTGCGCTCGCTGTTGCTGAGCACTGGCACGTTGATGATTTTCGTGACTTCGCTCGTCACGATCCGCGCGACGTGGCTGACGCTGCTTGTGTTCGTGTCGTCGCTGAGCAATGGCACTTGTCCTTTGCCACCGACATAATCGAGGTCGCCCCAAATGAGATTTCCCAAAAACGGCGCGGAGACGGTGACCTTGGGATCATAGCCGTCGCGCGGGGGGATCGAACGCAGTTGATAATCCTCGCCACCGTCGTAACCGGCCTTCTTGATTCCGCCTAACGAACGATCCCAAACAATAATATTCTGCCGCGCCTGACCGGCGGCCACGAGACCATCGACAATGGCGTTCACGACGTCGCGATGCGTGGTAAAAATCTCACCACCCGCCGCGGAAATCTTGATGCCGACGCGATCGTGCGGGGAGACGAGCGAGCGCCACGCGCTGGCAATATCCGGCTGATGCGTCACCGCCAGGAGGAGCTGATCGACCATGCGCCTAACGACAATTGGATCTGTCCGGTAACCGTCAATGGCGGCGGGATTGTAAGCACGATAAACGGTCGAGACCGCAGGCGGTGCTGGCAGAAGCTCCGGCGGTGGCGGGAGCGCCGCCTGCGTACGAGCAACCGGAGCACAGAGGAGCAGGCAAGCGCAGCAGAGACCGGCGATCAGAAAAGCAATTGAGCGAGGAAGGCGAACGGCGATGGTGGACTTTATGGGCACGAGCGGGGATGACAACTGCACCGGAGATGGACCGTTGCGGCACATTTACGTTCACATTCCGTTTTGCGCGCGGATTTGCCCTTATTGCGCCTTCTACAAAGAGCGGGCCGATCCCGCGCAAACCGGGCGCTTTTGCAAGGCGATTTTGGCCGAGCTGGCGCAGCACGAGCGGCAGTTGCCGTTGCGGCCAACGACGATTTTTTTTGGAGGCGGGACGCCGACGGCCCTAACGAGTTTGCAAATCGCCGCGCTCTTGGAAGGCTTTCACGCGACGCTCGATTTGTCGGAGCTCGCGGAGTGGACTTTCGAAGCAAACCCCGGCAGCGTCTCCGACCGAAAAGCGCGGTTGCTTCGCGAGCAGGGCGTGAGTCGCATTAGTCTCGGCGTGCAGTCATTCGACGATGCATTGCTCGAGCTGCTCGGGCGCGAGCATTCTGCGGCGCAGGCGGAAGATTCCTTTACACTCCTGCGCCGTTGCGGTTTTGAGAATTTGAACATCGATCTGATGTTCGGTTTGCCCGGTCAGACTTTGGCGCAATGGCAACAGACGTTGCGGCGCGCGATCGCGTTAGAGCCAGAGCACATCTCAACTTATTGCCTCACTTACGAGGAGGACACGGAGTTTTTTCTGCGCCACGCGCGTGGAGAATTTCACACCGATTCGGAAGAGGAAGCCGCCTTTTTCGAGATGACGGGTGAATGCCTAACGAATGCCGGATTTTTGCAGTACGAGATTTCCAATTTCGCGCGGCCGGGATTCGAATCGGTCCACAATCGCGCTTACTGGCGGGGCGAAGATTATCTCGGGCTGGGGCCAAGCGCCGTCTCGACGCTGGGGCTGCGTCGCTGGCAAAACGTTTGCGATTATCGCGCTTACGCGGAGCGCATTCTCGCGGGAAGCGGAGCGTCGTTAGGCGACGAAATTCTTACGCCCGAAATGAAGCGCGCGGAAGCGATTGCGCTTGGTTTGCGCACGCGTCTCGGAGTGCCGGTCGCATGGGTGGAGGACTGGCCTAACGAGGTCGCCGAGTTCGTGAATCTGGGATTGCTGCAGTGCGAGGAACGTCGCGTTGTCCTCACACGGTCGGGACGATTGCTCGCGGATTCTGTCGCGGAAGCGTTCGTGTAAGCGCGAGCGTCGCGAAAATTTGTCATCCCGACCGGAGCGAAGCGGAGGGAGGGACCCCTCAATGCAATGTGCGCTTCTCGTTAGGCATGGCGTTGCGTTCCATCGCGGGGTCCCTCGACTGCGTTCCGTTCGCTGCGCGAACGGCACTTCGCTCGGGATGACAAATTGGGCCGCACCAAGCGACAATTACTCTTCCGCGCTCTCCCCCGATTCCGTTTCTGGCCGGATGCCGTCCTCTTCCATTTTCCGCAGGACGTCGCTCATATCGTCAACCTCGTCCCACACTTCCTGGCTGACGTAGATTTGCGCCTTCTGCTGTACGGCCATGGCGACGCAATCGCTCGGCCGTCCATCGAGCTCGATGATTTTTTTCTGCTGCAGCTCGTTTTCCGCGCGGATGATCATGCGCGCATAATAGGTGGCGTTTTTAAGATCGTTGATGATGACGCGCTCGACCTGCGCGCCGAGCGCGGTCATGAGATGACCCATCAAGTCGTGCGTGAGGGGACGCTCTTTCATCGTGCTGCGCATAAACATCGTGATCGCGCTGCCGACGCTTTGATCGACATAGATGATGAAAACCTTGTCGCTGTTGCCGAGGAAAACGGCGCAGCCGCCACTGGTCGGCAGAACGGCTCGCACCTGCACCTCGATGACCGTTTTGTTCATCGTCGGGATGGTAGCGAGACGGCGCGGAAACACAAGAATTCCCCCTCGCGGCGGAGGCGGTCGCGCGCGGGCGCGGATTTGTTTTTACGTGCGCTTGCATGTGAGGCGCGCTGATTGATTATGCGTTCCTGCCCGTGCCGTCTCCCGAGAAATCCAAGCCCGATTGGGACATCGAAGCCGCCATCTCTACCTACAATGTGGAGAGTTGGGGCAGCGGTTATTTCTCCGTCAACAGTGCCGGCAATGTCGTCGCCAAACCACTGAAGGAAGCTGGCGGCTCGATCGATCTGCTCGAAGTTGTGAACGAGGCGCGCGAGCGCGGCCTTGGCTTTCCGCTCGTGATTCGTTTCCAGGATTTGCTCCGCGATCGCGTGATCACAGTCAATCGCGCTTTCCACGCGGCCATGCAGGAATTCGGTTATCGCAATTCTTATCGCGGCGTTTTCCCGATCAAGGTTAACCAGCTCCGCGAGGTGATTGAAGAGATCGTCGAGGCCGGCGCGCAATTTCATTTTGGGCTCGAAGCGGGGAGCAAACCGGAACTGGTCGCGGCCCTCGCGATGCATAAGGACCCCGAGAGTCTCATCGTCTGCAACGGCTACAAAGATCGCGATTTTATTCGCACGGCAATGTTAGGCCGGCGTCTCGGCAAGTCGGTCATCATCGTGGTGGAGAAACTGGAAGAGCTCGAGCAAACCTTGCGCGTCGCGAAGGAGGTGAATGTCGAGCCGTTCATCGGCATTCGCGTGCGGCTGCATAGCAAAGGCTCGGGCAAGTGGACGACGAGCGGCGGCGAGAATGCCAAGTTCGGGCTGAGCACGACGAATTTGGTCGCGGCGAGTGAGATGTTGAAAAAAGCCGGGCTCGCGCATGCGCTCAAGCTTGTCCATTTCCACGTCGGCTCGCAGGTGCCGGATATCTCTACGATCAAGCGCGCCGTCCGGGAAGCGGCGCGTTATTACGCCAAACTTTCGAAGATGGGGCACTCGTTAGGCTACCTCGATGTCGGCGGCGGGTTAGGAGTCGATTACGACGGTTCGCGCACCAGCTTCGATAGCTCCACCAATTACTCGCTTCAGGAATACTGTAACGATGTCGTTTACAATATCATGGAGGTCTGTGACTCCGAGGGTGTGGCTCATCCTGCCATCGTGAGCGAAGGCGGGCGCGCGATCGTGGCGCATCATTCTGTCCTGGTGGTCGAGTCGTTTGGCTCGATCGAAAAGGACATGCCGCTGGTTCCGATCGAAGCCACAGAACAGGACCCGAAACCGCTGCGCGACATCCTGGAGGTGCAGGGAAAATTGAAGCGCGGCAATCGGATCGAGACGTTGCACGACGCGCAGCAGATCAAGGAGGAGACGCAACAGATGTTCAGCCTCGGGCTGCTCGATCTCGAAGCGAAAGCGAAGATCGAGTCGGCCTACTGGCAGCTCGCCGCGCAAGTCGTAGCGCTCCATCGCGGTCTCAAATATGTGCCGGAGGAAGTGAAGGAGTTGGAGATTTCGTTAAGCGATCAATACATCTGCAATTTCTCCGTTTTTCAATCGCTCCTCGATCATTGGGCGCTCGGTCAGCTTTTTCCGATCATGCCGATCCATCGCCTAACGACGGCGCCAGATCGCAACGGCACG
Source organism: Chthoniobacterales bacterium (assembly GCA_013821455.1). Taxonomy (GTDB): domain Bacteria; phylum Verrucomicrobiota; class Verrucomicrobiia; order Chthoniobacterales; family UBA10450; genus Palsa-1392. Next base: position 22,819 of record JACDGS010000032.1, on the reverse strand, counting down.
CTCGTCGATATTACCTGCGACTCCGACGGCAAGATCAGCAAATTCACCGATCTGCAGGATGTGAAGGAGACGCTTCCTCTGCATCGCATCGCTCCGGGCGAGATTTACTATCTCGGCGTCTTCCTCGTGGGCGCTTACCAGGACATCATGGGCGACCTGCACAATCTCTTCGGACGCGTGACTGAAGTGCACGTCTTTCTTGATGAGGACGAAGAATCGGGTTGGTACATCGAAGAGGTCATCGAAGGAAGCACGATCGGTCAGGTGCTGGCATTAACTCAGTGGGATAAGATCGAGCTGATGCGGCTGGTAAAGATGCAAGTCGATGCCGCGATTAAGAGCGACCGGCTGAAGCCTAACGACGCCATGAAATTGCTCGCTGACTACGAGAAGGGGTTGCAGGGTTATACCTACTTATCGCTCAACGGAGCGAGCGCGCCCGTTAATGGCACGGCGGCGAACGCGCCAGTGAGTAACTAACGCGGACTCGACGCCAATTGTCATCCCGAGCGAAGTCGAGGGATCCCGTCGGGTTTTCCGGAAGCGATGCTGCCAGAAGCTGCCACGGGATCCCTCGACTTCGCTGCGCTCCGCTCGGGATGACAAAGGGCTAGAGCAGCGAGAATAGTTGTAATACCAAAGCAGGTAGCGCGGTCGATTTAGTCGGAGCCTGACCGATCGCCATGTTCTAACTCGGTCATCATCTGCGCTGCGAGCTTTGGGCCCATGCCGCTTTCTTCATGCTTGAAGTAGATAAAAGCCTCCGACCACTTATCCCGTTGTTGCCTAACGAATTCAGCCCAGCGCTGAAGATCAGGCTCCTGATAGTCTTCGCGCCTTAATCTTAGGTATCCATACTTCGCAGTCGTCACTTCTGGAGCCTGGATTTTCTCACTATCGGCCACGCAGAGCGCGACGCCTGCCTGCTCGAGCGCCGCATAGGTCTCGTCGGCAAACCACGAGACATTCCGGAACTCGAAAGCCGCGCGCATCCCCGCCGGGAATTCACGCAGGAAATCGCTCAGCAGCGGCACGTCTTTCTTAAAACTCGGCGGCAATTGAAACAACACCGGCCCCAGCTTTTCACCGAGCGCGGAAACCACACTATAGAAGAAGCGCAAGGTATCGCCGCAATCGCGCAGCTTCGAAAAATGAGTGATCCGCTGCGGCGCCTTGAGACTGAAAGTGAAGCGCGCCGGCGTGCCTTCCGCCCAGCGCTGAATCGTCTGCGCGCTGGGTATGCGGCGGAAAGTGTAGTTGATTTCCGTCGTCGAAAAATGTTCGGCGTAAAAGCCGAGCATCTTACTCGCGGGCAACTTTTCAGGGTAGAAAGTCCCTTTCCATTCCGCGTATTGAAAACCTGAGGTTCCGATCCAGTTTTGCATCTTATCTTAGTGAATGACCCTTCCGTTTTCGCCCATTCGTTAGTCTGGATTGACTTTTGCGGCGGCTTGCACGTAAGGTGCTTTCCTTTTTCTCGTTATGCGCGCAATTTGGAAAGGCAGTATTAGTTTCGGCCTCGTTTATATTCCGGTCGCGGTCTTTCCCGCGACTCGCGAAGAAAAGCTCAGTTTTCGTCAGCTTCGGGGCAGCGACATGAGTCCGATCAAGTATAAGAAAGTCGCCGAATCCGACATGACCGAAGTCGCCGCCGACCAAATCGTCAAAGGCTACGAATACGAGCGCGGTCATTTCATCGTCTTAAAAGAAGAAGACTTCGAGAAAGTGCGGATCGAATCGACGCACTCGATCGACATTACCGACTTCGTCGAAGTGAATCAGGTCGATCCGAAATTTTTCTACAAGCCTTACTTCCTCGAACCGCAAAAGGGTGGGGAGAAAGCCTACGCGCTCTTACATAAGGCGCTACACGGCACAGGTAAGATTGGCATCGCGAAGGTCGTCATCAGTAACCGTGAGCATCTCGCCTCGGTAAAACCAGATGGGCTGTTCCTTATCTTGGAGCTGATGCATTTCGCGAGCGAGATCCTAAGTCCTAGTGAGTTAAATAATGGATCGTCCAGCCAGATCAACGATAAAGAGCTAAAGATGGCGCAGAGCTTGATCGAAGGCATGACTGTGCCGTGGGAACCGGAAAAGTATCGCGACGAATATCGCGACGCTGTTCTGGAGATGATCGAGCAAAAGGCCAACAAGCGCGAAATCGCGGCTGCTCCCGTTGCGGCGACCAAAGCCACCAACGTTGTGGACTTGGTCAAGGTGCTGCAGGAAAGCCTGAATCGAAACCAATCGGTCAAGCCGAAGCGCAACGGCACGCGCTCGAGCGCGCGTAGCACTTCCGCGCTGGTGAAGCAGAAGCGGCGGGTAGCGGCCTAAGCCATCGCCTAGCAAAGGGTAAACACCGTGTCATCCCGAGCGTAGCCGAGGGATCCCGTGGAACAACCGGACAGCGTGCGCGCAGAAACGCGCCTAACGAGCGGGGCTTCCAAAAACTCAACGGGATCCTTCGACTCCGCTGCGCTCCGCTCCGGATGACCGCGCCGATGTCCAGGATGGCTTTCAGTCCTTTACTCGTTAGGCCGCAAATCTCTCTTCTCAGGCTGGCGGACGGAGGGTGTCCACGTGTGCCTGGTAGCCAGTGATCAGCTCTGTGAGCTTGGTTTGGAATTGATCCTGCGCGGCATACAGCCCGCCGATGGGATCGGAGAAGTCCTTTTGCTTCAGCTCGTCTTCAATCGTTAAGGTGAGCCCCGCCAGGGTCTCGATGTTCGCGCGGGAGTGAAACTCCATTTCCTTTAGCTTGGAAAGGACCGCGACGGATTTCTCGTGATCACCTGGACCCTTATCCTCGGTTTCCGCATCGGGCTTCACCACCGAGACCGCGGCGGACTTCGATTTCTCCTCCGCGGGCTCCGGCTTTTCGTGCTCTTTCTCCTGCTGGACTTTCTTATCGTGGGCAACATTTCGTGGATCGGACATGCTCACGAATACACCGGTTTTGCGCGCTTTGCTTCAGGAAGCTGAGTCTTCGTCCAAAAATTACTCGCGCGCTCCGCGAAGTCTTGGCGAAGTGGGATTTATCGCTCTATGATGGCGCATGATTTCTTTGCGCTGCCTCGTTCTGCTTCTCTCATTGGGTCTCGGTTTGGTTAGTGCGCGTGCCGATGAAGGCATGTGGCTTTTCAACAATCCGCCGGCCGCGCAGTTGCAGCAGAAGTATAACTTCAGTCCTACTCCGCAGTGGCTGGAGCATCTTCAAAAAGCGAGTGTTCGATTCAACTCCGGTGGCAGTGGCTCTTTCATTTCCGCGGATGGGCTTGCGATAACTAACCACCACGTCGGTGCCGATACTTTGCAGAAGCTCAGTAGCGCAGAGCACAACTATCTGCGCGAAGGTTTCTATGCCAAGACACAGGCCGAGGAACAGCGCGCGCTCGATCTGGAATTGAATGTGCTCGAGTCAGTCGAGGATGTAACCGATCGCGTCAATGCTGCGATCAAGCCAACGATGAATGCGGAAGCGGCCCTGGCTGCGCGGCGCGCGATCATTGCCCAGATCGAAAAGGAGTCGAAAGATAAGACTGGTTTGCGCAGCAACGTCATTACTCTTTACGAGGGCGGTTCGTATCAACTCTACCGTTATAAGAGATATACCGATGTTCGATTGGTTTTTGCGCCCGAACAACAAGCGGCTTTCTACGGAGGCGACCCGGATAACTTCGAATATCCGCGTTACGATTTGGATATCTGCATCTTTCGCGTTTACGAAGATGGCAAGCCGGCCCACATCGATAACTATCTTAAGTTTAACCCCGCGGGTCCGAAGGAAGGCGATCTGGTCTTCATAAGTGGTAATCCTGGCGGCACCGATCGCGAACTGACTATTTCCGTCCTGACTGACGCGCGTGACCGGCAACTTCCGGCGAGAATGGCTCAACTCTTCCGGCGGGAGGTCAACCTCACGAGTTACAGTGCGCGTTCGCTCGAGAATGCGCGCCGCGCGCGAGACGATCTCTTCGGGGTGCAAAATAGCCGTAAGGCGCTTGGCGGTCGCCTGGCCGGTCTCCTCGACCCCATGATCTTCGATCTGCTTCTGACTAACGAAACTAACTTACGGAAGGGTATGAAAGACCACGGCCAGGATTCTAAGTTCAAAGAAGGTCTGGCAGCGTACGATAAGATTGCCACCGCGCAGAAAGCTATCGTGAAAGTATCACCTGCTTACGATTACTATGAGCGGCAGCTATCATTCCACAGCACCCTCGCGGACTACGCCAGGCTGCTCGTGCGTGCGCCCGAGGAACATAACAAGCCTAACGGCGAGCGCCTTCCGGAGTTTCGTGAAAGCTCGCTTGATTCGTTGGAGCTCGCTCTCTTTTCCACGGAGCCGATCTACGACGATCTGGAAGAGTTACAACTAACCGACTCGCTGACAGATCTTATCGGCCATCTCGGCGCGGAGGATCCCTTGGTGAAACAAGTCATGGCCGGCAAAGGACCGGCCGACCGCGCGGCAGAGCTTGTTAAGGGAACGAAACTCAAGGACCTGGCGTTTCGCAAAAAGCTTTATGCGGGCGATAGCGCGGCGATCAAAGCCGCTAATGACCCGATGCTTAGTCTCATGCTTCTGATCGATCCGGCAGCGCGGGCGGCACGCAAGACAGTCGATGCCAGCAATGAGACGAAACAACAGGCTTACGCGCAGATCGCCAAAGTGCGTTTCGCGCTCAAGGGCGCGAGTAGCTCTCCGGATGCTACCTTCACTCTGCGCCTCTCCTACGGCACAGTGCGTGGCTATGAGGAGAATGGGAAGCAGATTCCAGCTTTCACTAACCTCGGCGGTCTCTATCAGCGTTCGACCGAGCACGAGAACAAAGAGCCCTTCGAATTGCCGCAGCGGTGGGTAGAGAAAAAGGACTTACTCTCGTTAGGCACAAACTTTGACTTCGTTTGCGACGGGGACATCATCGGCGGAAACAGCGGGAGCCCGGTGGTGAATAGGGAAGGGGAATTCGTTGGGATTATTTTCGACGGTAACATTCAGTCACTTGTCCTAGACTACCTTTATAATGATAAGATAGCGCGCGCGGTCTCGGTCGATTCCGCGGCGATTAGCGAAGCGCTGCGAAAAGTTTATGACGCGAGTGCGCTCGCGGATGAGATCGAAGGCAAGACAAAATAGGTCGGTTGCGGCCGGCAAATTTTTGGGGAGTCTATTCGCGTTGCGAGGCGGGTTTTCTCAGCTGCTTTCTCGCTCCATCTGCCGAGCTTCGTCGGCTCGATTGGCCTTGGAAACAGTTTTGGCGCGACCACAATATCCTGCGCATGGGCCAGAGCCCCTTCGCTAAATCTAGCGCCGGCATGGCGAAATTCATTGGTAATATCAGTTGTCCGGGAGGGGCTTTTCGCCTATGTTCTGGCCGCGCGGCAGTGCCGCCTTGTTATGCTTCAATCCAACGACGAATCCGCTCTCCCTAGCACACCATCCGAACGGCCGGCCGGAATCAGCGAAAGCCAAAAATATAACGCCGCCCAGATCGACAAACTCGAAGGTCTGGAAGCTGTCCGGAAACGTCCGGGCATGTATATCGGCGATCCGGACGAGCGCGGTCTGCATCACTGCGTTTTCGAGGTGCTCGATAACTCAATCGACGAACACCTGGCTGGCTATTGTAGTAAGATCGACGTCGCAGTGCATGTCGATGGTTCGGTTTCGGTGCGCGATAACGGCCGTGGTATTCCAGTCGATATGCATCCGAAGTTCAAGATGCCGGCCGTTGAGTTAGTGCTGACTAACCTTCATGCCGGCGGCAAATTCGGTCAGGGCGCTTATAAGTATTCCGGCGGTTTGCATGGTGTCGGCGCTAAGTGCGTGAACGCCTTGTCGGATTGGTTCAAGGTCGAAGTTTCGCGCGATGCCAAAGTCTATCACATGGCTTTCGAACGCGGAAAGACGACCGAAAAACTAAGTGTCATTGGCGAGCTCAAGAATAGGAAGACGACGGGGACACTTATCACCTTTTTGCCAGACCCGACGATCTTCACGATCACAGTAGAGTTTAAGTTCGAACGTCTCGCCAGTAGGTTGCGCGAACTAGCTTTTCTCAATCCGGGGCTGGAGATAAACCTCGTCGACGAACGAACCGAACCGGCCAGGAAGGAGACCTTTCTTTACAAGCACGGGATCGAAGAGTTCGTAAAGCAGTTAGGCGAGAATAAGAATGTCATTCATCCGAAACCGGTTGTGATCTCACGGCAGCGCGACGAAGTTTTCGTTGATGTCGTCCTGCAATATAATGACAGTTACAACGACCAGATCCTGCCGTTCGCTAACTCGATCCCTAACCCGGATGGCGGCACTCATCTGACCGGTTTCCGGACTGCCCTAACGAAAGCAGTTAACCAGTACGCCAGGTCGAATAGCCTGTTGAAAGAGAAAGATCCCGCGATTTCGGGCGACGACGTGCGCGAAGGGTTGGTTTGTGTGCTGAGTCTTAAGCTGCCTAACCCGCGCTTTGAGTCGCAGACCAAAGTGAAACTCGTGAATACGGAGATAGACGGGATTGTTAACTCAGTCGTCTATGACGGGTTGATGACTTACTTCGACCAGAACCCGCCGGTCGCGAAGAGAATTTTCGAAAAGGTCCTCACTGCGGCGCGAGCGAGGGAAGCGGCGCGCAAAGCGCGTGAGACGATTCGCAAAGGAGCGCTGACTGGCGGAGGTTTGCCGGGCAAACTCGCTGACTGTTCCGAGCGCGATCCTGATTTAACTGAGTTATACATCGTCGAGGGTGACTCTGCTGGCGGCTCCGCGAAACAAGGTCGCGACCGGCGTTATCAAGCTATCCTCCCAATTCGTGGCAAACTGATTAACGTCGAGAAAGCAAGGCTCGATCAGGCGCTCAAGAACACCGAGATACAAGCGATGATAACCGCCATCGGCACCGGCATCGGCAAGCCGAAGGAAGAAGCGACCACGAAAGAGGAGGGGACCTTCGATATGAGTAAGCTGCGTTACGGTCGTATCATTATTATGACCGACGCCGACGTTGATGGATCACATATTCGCGTACTTCTTTTGACCTTCTTCTATCGTCAGATGACGGAGTTGGTGCGAGCCGGAAAGATTTATATCGCTCAGCCGCCCCTTTACCAGATTAAGCGCAAAAAGCGGGAAGAGTACGTCGATGACGACGTCCAATTGAATCGCATCCTTGTCTCGTTAGGCGCAGAAGACGTGCGGCTAAAAAACCTGTCGGATAACAAGGAGTTAAGTACGGCTCAACTGAGGGATATCCTCGATCAGCTCGAACGGCTTGGAAAATTGAACGAGTCGATGCGCCGGCATGGTGGAGATTTCGAAGACTTCTTAAGTCACCGCGAAGAGAAGACCGGCAAGCTGCCGTCCTACCTGGTGAAAGTGCGCGATGGGAATGATGAGTCAGTCCATTATTTTCACGACGAACGCTCGGTGCGTCAGTTTCATGAGGCGAACCTGGATCTAAGTCTCTTCGAGAAGGAGATTGGTCAGGAGTTACTCCCGCTTGTGAGCACTTCTCCTAAGCTAAACGGCAACCGGCGTCGCGGGACTCTGGTGGAATTGCACGAATCGACGACGATCCAGAAGCTCATCGGCGATCTCGCGCGCAAAGGGTTGAAAGTGGATCACTATGCTGCTGCCGATAAGCCGATCTTCGAGTTGATCGAAGGCGATGGCGACCGTGCGACAACGCATCCGCTCTTTTCTATCCCGGAGATCCTGGAGAAGATCATGGAGATTGGCCGGCGCGGCGTGCAGATCAAACGCTTTAAAGGTCTCGGTGAAATGAATGCAAAGGAGTTATTTAACACCACAATGGATCCTGAACGCCGCAAGCTCCTAAAGGTTGACTTGAACGATGACAACGCGCTTGAGGCCGATCTGATGTTCTCGAAGCTCATGGGAGACATTGTCGAGCCGCGCCGGCAATACATTGAAGATAACGCTCTTAATGTTCGTAACCTGGATGTCTGATTAGATATGAACGGAATCAAATTTCTCGTGGACGATAAGGGAAATACAACTGCGGTTCTGATTGATCTCAAGAAGCATGCTGAGCTTTGGGAGGACTTCTACGATAATCTCATCGCGGAGACGCGGGCAAAGGAGCCGACCGAAAGTTGGGAAAGTGTAAAGCGCAAGCTACGGCGCGCCGGCAAACTCCGTGCCTGATTATGTCATTAGCGTGGCCCGCTCGGCCGAGAAAGAAATTATCGCACTCCCGTCACCGGTTCTGGAAAGAGTTCGCCGAATTGTTGATGGACTGGCAATACAACCCCGGCCTTCTGGTTGTAAAAAACTTCGGAACACGCGCGATCGCTGGCGGGTTCGGGCGGGCGATTATCGAGTCATCTACACGATTGACGATAAGTCGCGCAAGATTCTTATCGAACGGGTACGACACAGGCGATTCGTATACCGGTAGGATTTGTCATGTATAACGCCAACGAAAAAATAGAACCTATTAACGTCGCCGAAGAGGTGTCGAGGTCGTTCCTCGATTACTCGATGTCGGTTATTATCTCGCGCGCGCTGCCGGATGCGCGGGATGGGCTGAAGCCTTCACAACGTCGCATTCTCTATGCGATGCAGCAGCTATCTCTCTATCCAGGCCGCAAGCCTTATAAGTGCGCGAAGATCTGTGGCGATACGAGTGGTAACTATCACCCACACGGTGAAGCGGTAATTTATCCTACTCTCGTGCATATGGCGCAGTCGTGGGCCATGCGCGAGATGCTGGTGGAAGGTCAGGGTAACTTCGGCTCGGTGGAAGGCGATCCGCCGGCGGCCATGAGATATACCGAGGCGCGCATGACTCATCTCGGCGCCGCGCTCATGACCGACATGGAGAAGGACACGGTCGATTTTGTCCCTAACTATGACGAGCGGTTAACCGAACCTACGGTGTTTCCAGCGGCCTTTCCGAACATGCTGGTCAATGGCGGCACGGGCATCGCGGTCGGGATGGCGACTAACATCCCACCTCATAACCTAGGTGAGGTCATCGATGGAATCTGTGCGCAGATAGACGACCCGGAGATAACATCCGAAGGGCTGATGAAGCATGTCAAAGGTCCGGATTTTCCGACCGGTTGCGCGATTTGCGGGATAGCGGGCGTAAGACAGTACATCGAAACGGGCCGCGGCAGCATGAAGGTGAGAGGGATCGCCGGCGTGGAGGAGTTAAAGGGTAATCGCGAGCAGATCGTGATCACCGAGATACCCTACAACGTTAATCGCGCGACATTAGTGGAGCGGATCGCGTCGTTAGTTAACGAGAAGATCCTGACTGATATCACCGGTATTCGGGATGAATCGGATGAAAACACGCGGGTAGTTATCGAGTTAAAGCGCGACGCCTTACCGAAGGTTGTCATTAACAATCTCTACAAGCATACCGCTATGGAATCTTCCTTCGCGGTTAACATGCTCGCGATCGATCACGGCAGGCCGAAGCTGCTTTCCCTCAAGGAGGCGAATACGGCTTTCATCGAGCATCGTCGCGAAGTGGTTCTACGCCGGACGCGCTATGAGTTACGCAAGGCGGAAGAGCGCGCGGAGGCTTTGGAAGGTTATCTCATCGCGCTCGCCAATTTGGATGAGTTCATCCGTATTATCCGCGGCTCGGCTAATCGTGATGAAGCGCGGGTTAAGTTACTCGCTTTCGAATTCACGCGCCGTCAGGTCGAGCAGATAGGTATTCTTATTCGTAATCCCGCGCGTCTGACCGAAGGGCGCTATGCCTTTAGCGAACATCAGACTAACCAGATTCTCGAGTTACGTCTTTATCAGCTGACGGGTCTGGAGCGGGAAAAGATCATCACCGAATACAAGGAGCTGATCGAGAGAATCAAAGACTTACAGGATATTCTCGCGAAAGAGATTCGCGTGTTTGATATCATTAAGGGTGAGCTGCGGGAGATACGACAGAAGTACGCCAGCCCGCGCCTTACCCAACTCGTGCCGGACGAAGGTGAGATCAACATGGAGGATCTCATCGCTAACGAGGGTTGTATTATTAGCATCACTCATGGCGGCTTTATTAAGCGTACCGCAGTCAGTGCTTTTCGCGCGCAACGCCGAGGTGGCAAAGGAGTCATAGGGATGACTACGCGCGAGGGCGCGACCTCGGAGGATGAAGGCGATTTCGTCGAACACCTTTTCACCGCGACGACTCATGACTATCTCATGTTCTTCACTGAGTCGGGCCGCACTTATGTGGAAAAGGTTTATGAAATTCCGGAGATGAGTCGTTCCTCGAAAGGCCGCTCGATTGCCAACCTGCTCGAGTTACGTACTGGGGAAAAAATAGCAGCCACGATCCGCGTTCAATCCAAGAGCAGTGGCAACGGCGCTAATCAAGTCGATCAAACATGGGATGAGAACTTCCACATCGTTTTCGCGACGCGTTCTGGCATCGTGAAGAAATCGAATCTCTCAACCTTTGGTAATGTCCGTAAAGGCGGGATCATTGCCATCAACATCGAGGAAGGTGATTGCCTGATCGATGTTGTCCTAACGAATGGTGACAATGAGATTGTCCTGATTACGAGCGAAGGTATGAGTCTGCGTTTCCATGAGGATCAGTTGCGCGATCAGGGGCGAAATACGGTCGGCGTTTGGGGGATTCGCCCCGAGAAAGGCGATCACGTCGTGGCGAACGCGTTGGTGAGTCACGATTCCATGCTTCTCGTGGCGGGGGAAAACGGGATCGGGAAGCGGACGCCGTTCGACGATTATAGGAAGCAGAAGCGCGGCGGCAAAGGTATCATCACGATGAAGACGGGCGAGAAGACCGGCTTAGTTGTCGGAGCGCTGACGGTGACCCAGCAGGATGAGTTGATGCTGATTACAACCAAAGGTCAGATGGTGCGGACTCGTGTGGCAGAGATCCGGGCGGTCGGCCGGAATACGATGGGTGTGAAATTGATGAACCTGAAGAGCGGCGAAAAACTTCAGGCTATCGCCCGAGTCGTTAGTCAGGAAATCGAAGAAGGCGCAGAGGCGGAGGAGACTTAGCCCTCGCGCTTCGGCCGAGCTGCGCGACAAAAAAAAGAAAAAGGAGACGCCGACCCGACGTCTCCTTTCTCGAATCAATCTCTCCTGGCGTTAGTAACCACCCGTGCTTTGGCGTGTGACGGTCGTGCTGGTTTCCGTCGGGGTCCGCGTCACGGCCGATTCGGTGTGAGTCGTGGTGGTGGCGGTGGGTTCTTTCACCACGGTCGTGCAGGACGACAGGGCGACGACGAAGGCTGGAATGATAAGAAGGGATAGAGTTAGTTTTTTCATAATGGTGTTGCTACAAACCCGATTCGCTCGCAAGTGCCCGCGTGGATGGATTTAAGCGGGAGTTTTTCCCGCGCGCGCGATCGGCACCTCGCGGCCGGTGGCGCTGGAGAGGTAAATCGCGTCCAGCATTTCCATGAGATAAACGGCCTGTTCGGCGCTGTTCATCGGCGCAGCCCGGCCGGCGATCGCCTCGAGAAAATTCTGCATCTGGAGGACGAACGAATCCGCATCGTCCGCGGGCTCGAGCGCGCGATCGACGAGCTTGCCTTTCACATCCTCGAAAAGGGTAAGCGGACGCAATCGGATCGTCGCTTTGTTTCCGTAAATCGTGCAGTTGTTCAGCTCGCGGCCAAAAATTTGTCCCTCTGGAATCTCATCGGTGAGATTGCCGGCCCAGGAAGTTTTCAATTGCACGACTGCGCCGTTGGCGAAACGAACGAATGCAAAGGCTGAGTCTTCAACATCAAACACTGCGTTTTTGACCAGATGCGGAAAGTTCTGGAAAACCGCCGCCGAAACCGACAGTGGTCGTGGGGTCCCCATGAGAAACCAAGCTGCATCGAGCGCGTGAATTCCAATGTCGATGAGCGCGCCACCGCCGGAACGGGCTTTTTCCGTGAACCATCCGCCGACGCCTAACGGAATGCCGCGCGAGCGAACCCAGGTCGCTTCCGCGAAATAAATCTGGCCGAGGCGCTGCTCCGCGATCAATTCACGCGCACGACGCATCGCGGGCGAGAAGCGAAATTGCCGGCTGAAAAAATAGACCAGGCCGCGCTTTGCCGCCTCCTCGCGCAGGAGCACCATTTCGGGTCCATTGAGGGTGGGCGGCTTTTCGCAAAGGACATGTTTGGAGGCTTCGAGCGCGGCGAGAGTAGCGGGGAAATGCAGGAAATTGGGAAGACAAATCACGACCGCATCGACGCCGGGATCGCCTAACAAGTCCCGATAATCCGCGTACCGTTTCTGTGGCGCGAAGATGCTTTGGAATTCTTCCGCGCGGGTGCGATCGGCCTCGGCACAAGCATACACCTCGGCCTCAGCGCTCTCGGCGATCGCGCGCGCATGTTGCTGGCCGGGCCAACCCGCGCCGATAATTCCTACGCGCAGTTTTCTCTTTTTCACTGCCTGACGAATAACGTTAGTCGAGCGGCCGGGCGCGAAGTTTTTTGAGTTGCGACCGGTTTCGTTTTCCTTCGAGAATCCGGCGCCGCAAACGTGGCGGGCGAGGAGAGTTGCGCCGGCGAATTTTGGCGGCGGCAGCGCGTTGTGCGGCTCGTTTTTCGTCGCGTTTTCGTTCCAGCGCATCCAGTAAGCGTTCCAGCGCGACCGCGCGGTTGCGCGCTTGCGAGCGCGAGTCCTGAGCAGTCACACTCGTGCCGCTGGGCCTGTGCGTCAGCGTGACCGCGGTTGAGACTTTATTCACGTGCTGCCCACCCGGGCCGGACGAACGGGTGAACGATTCCACCAGATCGGCGGTTGCAATACCCAACCGGCGCAACCTCTCCTCGATGCTCATCGTGAGGCGTGCATGATCGTTAGGCGATCACGCTGCAATTTTTCGACGCCATCGTCCCACCCACGTCCCCCAGCCGTAAAATCCGAGCTCCTCCAAGTCACCTTTGGCTACCGCGGCATCGACCTGCAACTTCGTGCGCGCCGCTTTTTCCTTTGCCATCGCGACGGCGTAGTAGTCGTCGATCACGACCCAACAAATGTCCCGAAGCAGTTCCTGGTAGAGGTCGAGGACCGTTTGCACTTCTCCATCGGCATCGATGGTCAGCAGGCCAACGCTCCGCGCCGGCAAGCACTGGAACACTCGGGCCGCGGTTTCATTTTCGAGCACAGGACCTACCACGACCTCGACAAAATCGGAAAGTCCGTTATCCACCAGGTTTTGTTTGAGGTCCTGCACGATATCCCGGCTGCGCAGGGTGGGATGCTTACCTTCGCCTCCCACTTCGACCGTTACGAATGCTCGCGGCCGCCCACTCGCTCGCAGCCCGATCGCCGTCGCCATGGTCGAGCCGCCGAGATATGGGCCAATTTCCAGCGCATTGCCCTCGGTGCGTTTTCCGAGGTAGTAGAGCACTGCCAGGACGTCCGTATGCAGCATCGAATATTTTCTCTTTAGCGTGGTCAACTGTGCGTAGATCGGCTGAGTTCTGTGAATCATCAGAGCTTTCATTAGGGCTGCGCTCCTGAGGCAAGAAGGGTCTTCGATTCCGTAAAGTTTTTCGACTCGCTCCAGTTCCACTTCGGCGGCCGGATCCAGAGAGATAACGTCGTTAGGGCGATCTTTCGCGCCGAACCACTTCGATAGTTTCACCGGAACCTTCATGGCAGTTTCTTTTTCCCGGGTGCGGCGTTTCGTGTCATTGGCGCGCGCCTGCCGATGGCCGGACTCGAACCGGCACGGGCCGTTAAGCCCAACGGATTTTAAGTCCGTTGCGTCTGCCATTTCGCCACATCGGCGGATGCGAGCGCAGCTTACGCGAGAGCAAGATCACGCCAAGCGATTTTCGAAATCCACGAGGCACGGCGGAGAAATTTGCGTCTTTCATCTTGATTACACGTCCGCATTACGTTAGAGACTTATTCGCGATTGCATTCTGGAAAGAGCGACAGATATGGAAATCGCGAGGTTTAATCTCAGTTCCGCTCTCCGTTGGCTTCCAGGCCCCGGTCTTTGGAAAACTTAAACGCAACCTTTTTTCGCTCTGGCTTGTCTTTGCATAACATGAATAACACGCTTGAAACTGATGTTCTCATAATTGGAGGCGGCCCGGGCGGTGCTGCCGCGGCAATGTTTCTCCTGCGCCAGGGAATCACGCCGGTCATTCTCGAAGGCGAAGATTTCCCCCGCTTTCATATCGGCGAGTCGCTCACCGGCGAGTCGGCCCAGGTGCTGCGCCGTCTCGGCTTGGAAGACGAGATGGTGCGGCGCGAATATCCGATCAAGCACGGCGTGAAAGTTTATGGATCGACCGCCGTGAATAGTTGGTACGTCAAGGTCTCGTCGCGCGATGCGGATTGGAATCTTTACGACAACATCACTTGGCAAGTGCGCCGAAGCGATTTCGACGAGATGATGCAGAAGGAAGCAATCAAGCGCGGCGCCAAGCTGATGAAGGGGACGGCGACGAAAGCGATGCGCGAAGAAGATGGCGCGGTCACGGGTGTGCAGGTGCGCTGGCCCGATGGCTCCCACGGTGAGATCCGCGCGAAGGTCACGCTCGACTGCTCGGGACAGGCCACCTTCCTCGCTAATCAAAAGGTGACCGGGCCCAAATATGTCGGCAGCTACGACAAACAAGTGGCCTTTTTCACCCATGTGAAAGGCGCTATTCGCGACACCGGAACCTCAGGTCCGGACGCGAAGGATAACACCCTCATTCTTTACCATCACAAGTTTCACTGGGCTTGGTTTATCCCGGTGGATAAGGAGACTGTAAGTGTCGGGATGGTGACGCCGCGCGCCGATTTTCTGGCGAAGAAACAAACGCCCGAAGAGTTTTTCCGCTCGGATATCTATTCGATCAATCCAGAATTAAAGCGACGCCTTCCGACGCTGGAATTCTCCGAAAAAGTTCACGTCGTGCCGAATTATTCCTACCAGGTGCGCGGCTTCACCGGCAAAGGCTTTATCTGCATCGGCGATTCGCATCGCTTTATCGATCCGATCTTTTCCTTCGGCGTCACTGTGACCATGCGCGAGGCAGAGCTGGCCGCGCCGCTTATTCGCAGTTTCCTCGACGGGAAACTCGACGACCACGAGAACCCATTCCGGGAACATGAAATCGCCTGCGAGAAGGGAATCGATAACCTCGAAGACATGATTGATCTTTTCTGGGAACAGCCTTTTGCCTTTGCGACCTTTGTCCACTCGCGCTACACCGAGGAGATGACGGACGCTTTCGCGGGCCGGATTTACGAATCCGAGCATCAACCTTCGAATGCCATTATGGCGTTCCGCAAGCTGCTCAAACGCACGCGGACCTACGACGACGATATCTACTCTGTGCCGATCGGCTCGCGCTATCATCCAGAGCGGGCGCCGCTTTGGGAGCCGGAATCTCCGGTCGAAACCACGGAGGCGTGGATCAAAAAAGGGAGCGGTGTGGAGAAAAACGGCGAAGCCGTGCACGCGAGTTAGCCGCCTGGCCTTATGGATCACATACCGCCCAAACTAAAAGAGTATCTCGACACAGCGCGTGCGCCTTTGCCGCCGGTGAGCGATCCGGATGAGCCATTGCAGATAGACTCGTTAGGCTTGATTCGGCTGGTGGCTTTCTTGGAGAGCGACCTCGGCATTCGGATCGAAGATGAGGAACTGCTGGCGGAAAACTTCGCCACTTTGCGCAGCCTCGGCGACCTTCTGGAAAAGAAAAAGGCCAGCGCGACTTAAGCGCCTTTACTCGTTAGGCCGCGCCTCCACCAGAGGCGCGGCCATTCCCAAGCGTCCGCAGAAATTAATGCCTTCAGGCCTCGTTACGCTAGTCGGCGGAATCAGCAATTCCGCCGTGTCAGCATCTCTCGACCGAGCTGCGAATATGAATAACCTTACCAACCGCGGCTCGCAGCGTTTGGGTATGGAGTAACGTAGCAACCCGCTACCGCCCGGCCCAGCGATAGAAGCTTTGGTAGTGGCCAATGCCGCCGCGATAATTCACGTAAGTCGCGAGGGCGAGGAGCGGGAAGTTCTGACGATACATATCGTACTTCAGATAAAAGACGCCGGGGAAACCGGTGCCGGTGATCTCAGGCTCGTCCCACGCACCGTCGTGGCGTTGCGTGGTGAGGAGGTAACGCAGACCGCGCTGCACGCTCGGGCGATCCAGATCGCCGCAGGCGCAGATTCCCATTAAAGCCCACGACGTTTGCGAAGCTGTGCTTGCGCCTTGGCCTTTGAGGTCAGGGTTCTCGTAGGAAGCGCAGGTCTCGCCCCATCCACCGTCGTCGTTCTGACAACTCTCCAGCCAATCGCGCCCACGCAGAATCCAATCTTCGGTCATGTCTTCACCGATCGCGCAAAGCCCGCGCAGCACCTGCCAGGTGCCGTAGATATAATTCACTCCCCAGCGTCCATACCACGAACCATCGTCTTCCTGTGTCTCGCGCAGGTAGCGGATGGCTTTGCGCACGAGCGGCCGGCCGGGATCGAAGCCGATGTAGCCTAACAATTCCAAAGTGCGCGCGGTGAGATCGCTGCAGGTTGGGTCGAGGATCGCGTTGTGGTCAGCGAAGGGCATGTCCTCTAGCCAATGGCGGGTGACATCTTTATCGAAAGCCGCCCAGCCGCCATCGGCGCATTGGAAACTCAACTGCCAGGCGAGCGCGCGTTTGAAGAGGGTCGCCAACTCCGGCTGTTCGTTAGGCCGAACCAGCCGCAGCGCCATTAACACCATCGCCGTGTCGTCGGTATCCGGATAGAAAACATTGTTGTATTCGAAGGCCCAGCCGCTCGCTTCGGGGTGCGAGTTATTTGCGGTCCAATCGCAACGTTGTCTTACCTCTTTATCAATCAGCCAGCGGGCCGCTTGTTGTAGCGCGGGATGCTGCGCGGGAAAACCAGATTCGGCTAATGCGATAATATTAATCGCGGTATCCCAGACGGGGGAAAGACAAGGCTGGATGCGGAAATCATCCGCGTCATCGACAAAGAGGCCGCGAAAATCTTTTAGCGCTTTTTGGTAGAGCGGGTGCTCCTTTGGATAGCTAAGCGCGCGCAAGGCGATGATGGAATTGAGCATCGCCGGAAAAACCGCGGCGAGTCCATCGCTCCCGTCTCCGGTCCGCTCCACCATCCACCGCTCGGCTTCCTCCAGCGCGCGTTGGCGCAGAGAGCGGCTGTGCATCGGCTCGAGCATTTTCAGAGCGCGATCGGCGCGGAGGAAAAAGTTTCGCCAGGTCAGCAAACGTTGGTCGCGCGACAAAGTGAAATCGCTTCCCTCGGTCCCGACCGGATACAGTTCATGTAACTGTTTATCCTCGGCTAACTCCCGTGTCGGCTTGAAATGATTAATGATCGCGAGCGGGGTGAGCATGGCCCGGCTCCAGGACGACATCTTATAGATGTTAAAGAAGCACCAGTTAGGCAGCAGAACCATTTCCACCGGAATGGCCGGCAGATATTTCCAGGGGAATTGCCCTAACAATGCCAGGTAGAGCTTGCTGTAAGTATTCATGCGCGGGATGCCGCCGAGGCGCACGATGTTGGCGCGCGCTTCCTGCATGAAAGGCGCATCTATGCTATGACCCGCGAGCTTGAGCGCGAAGTAGGCTTTGACGCAGGCGTTGATCTCGCTCGGGCCGCCGTAGTAGATGTTCCAGCCGCCGTCGGGAAGCTGACGTTTGAGGATGTGTTTCGCGCAGCGCCGTTGCAATGTGTCATCCACTTCGCCGAGCCAGTGCATGAAGAGCACGTAATCGGAGCAAAGTGTGCTATCGACCATCAGCTCACCGACCCAATGGCCATCGGGCTTTTGCTGGCGGAGCAGATTTCCCTGGGCTAACGAGATGGCTTCCGCCAAGTCCTCGTTAGTCGCCAGGGGAGGCGCGTTTTCTTCTGGTCGCGTGCGCGGGAGCGCGATGATGTTCGCGGAAGGATTAAACATGACTGGCACTCACGAGGCTTGCGCGGCGAGTTCCGCCTTCTTGCCTGTGAGGTGGCCGTTGCCGGAAGTGACGCCGTTGTAAGCGGCAATCTCGTTGCCCTTGCCTGTAGGCTTGGGCTTCGCACCGAAATTGAAGCGCACAGTTTTCCAAGTGTCGCCGCGCTGCGCGTTTATCCCGAGGCTGGCGGTCGGTTCATAGCCGCAATGGGTCATGCAATTTTCGCAGCGCGGATCTTTCGCGACACCATTCACAACTCCGTATTTATCCCAATCGACTTCTTCGAGAAGTTCGGCGTACGAATTGTAGTGGCCTTTGCTACCTATAGTATCGGTAAGGAAATAGCAGGGCGCTTTCCAACCGGCGATGTTGCGGGTAGGAATCGCCCAGGCCGAGCAAGTGAGATCGCGCTGGCCGGCGAGAAATTCGAAGTAAACCGGCGTGCCGAAGAAGGTGTATCGGTTCATCCACTCTTCCATCCGGCTGAATTTCTCCCTCGTTAGGCTGCGGGTCAGGAAGAAGTTTTCCGGCTTCAGATCCAGCCGCTCGATCATATCCTTCTTCGCGGCATCATATTCATAGCCGGGCGTGATGGTATGTCCATCCACGCCGAGGTCGCTGAGGAAGTCGTACATCTGCTCGACTTCATCCATGTCGGTCTCTTTGTAGATAGTGGTGTTAGTCGCGACTTGGTAGCCAAGTTCCTTTGCCATCCTGATCGCGAGAATGCATTCCTTAAAGACGCCTTCCCGTTCGACGATCAAATCATGCGTCCGCTCCAAACCATCGAGGTGAACATTCCAATACATCCATGTGCTCGGAGCGATCGTCGGCTTCGAAGGTTCTTTCGGACCCAAACGAATCGCCGCCGCGTCCTTCTCGGTGATCAGACTCCCCGCGAGCAGCGCCGTGATTTTCTCATCCACAAATGCCGCGCGTTTTGGATATTCAGCCGCCAGCCATTCGCGCATTTTTTTGCGCATGAACATCGCGTTCGTGCAGATATAGATGATCCGGCCTTGATCGTGCAGCCCGGCGACGAGCGCTTCGATTTGTGGATAGATCAGCGGCTCGCCACCGCAGACCGAGACCATGGGCGCGTTACATTCCTGCGCGGCGGAGAGGCAATCCTCCAGCGGCAAAATATCTTTCAGCGAAGTAGAATATTCGCGAATCCGGCCGCAGCCAGTGCACGTAAGATTGCAGGTGTGAAGCGGCTCGAGCTGCAGAACCGTCGCGAATTTTTTCGTCCCACGAATCTTATGGCCGACAATATAGGCGGCGATCTTCGTCGTGAGAGCGAGCGGAAATCTCATAAGTGCGGGATAGTAACGAGCAGGCCCGGGCTGTCAATGGAAGCGTGACGGCCCGGTGCCCGACCCGTCTGCGAGAGAGTTCGCGCCCGATTCTATTCCCAGATGCCCCTCCTTCCCAAAGAGAAACAAGTCGTTGCCGTGCTCGGTGCGTCGCCGAAGCCGGAGCGGTATTCGAACCAGGCTATCCGTTTACTCGCTCGTTCTGGTTACCGTGTGATCCCGGTCAATCCGGGGTTCGAAGAAATCGAAGGCCTTGCCTGTGTCGCTCGAGTTTTTGAAATCAAAGAGCCGATCGGCACCATCACGCTTTATCTCGGAGCTCCCCGTTCCACTCCCTTGATCGACGAGATCGTTGCCGCCGAGCCGCAACGGATCATCATGAATCCCGGTGCGGAAAACGAAGCGCTCGCGGAAGCGGCCAGCAGCGCCGGCATCGAGGTGGTGGAAGGTTGCACCCTGGTTATGCTGCGGACTGGTCAATTCTAGCAGCAAGCGCTTCCCAGTTCCGCCAAAGGACAAAGCCGCTTCGGACATCGCTCCAAAGGGGCTCGCCATAAAACTCTAACTTCACCGGCGAAGCCGCGCGAAGTCCATCTATAAATTGGAGAAGGAGTTTTATAAATAGAAAGGCATGTCATCCCGAGCGGAGCGAGGGACCCCGCGAGCGTTAGTAAGCGCCACCTCGTACCGCGAAGGTGACTTCGAAGGAAGCTTGCGAGGTCCTTTACCGCGCTTCGCCGGCTCAGGATGACACGCTTGTTTACGAGAGTCTTCTAAGTCTCACGCTTTCCTTCGTACCAAAGGTCCAGCTTGTCCCGCGAGCGCACGGCCTTCGTGCCTCCAAAGACTATCTGCAAACTACGACCCAGGAGATAGCGCCCGGAATACATCCGTAACTTCCTGCCTGAAGTAGTAACTGGCGTCCTAAGTAAGGTGAAACGTCCCAGTCTCTTCAACGCCTGCGTGAAATAAATCTCTTCGCCGGCAAAGTATTGTTCGTCGAAACCGCCGCAGCGTTCGTAACCGCTGCGGCTGGTAAATAGGAAAGCGCCCGCGCCAAGATTCGCGGCGAAATAAACCTTTGTGAAAAGATAGATAAAGACACGTGCCCACGGTGGCACCTCATCCAATATTTCGACGTGCGCTCCGCCGCCGATACTGCCGCCTTCCAAAGCCGCGATAGCTCCTGAGACATGCGGTGGTTTAATGCAGGTATCTGCATCGACAAAGAAGAGGACATCACCTCTCGCCGCGCGTGCGCCTGCATTGCGCACCGCGGCGATTTGCCGATGACTCACAGTGATGACTCTGGCTCCAGCGGCCTCCGCGAGCGCGGCCGTCTTATCCGTAGAGTTATCATCGACCACCACTATCTCATAAGGATGCGCGGAAGCCTTCGCTGCCAGGTGAATTGCCTCGAGTGCTCGTGGCAACTCGCGCTCCTCGTTAAAAGCCGGAACGACGAAAGAAAGCATAAGTGTTAGCTAAGTAATTTCATGCGATGATTTGTCATCCCGAGCGCAGCCGAGGGATCCCGTGGGGTGTCCGTGAAGCGCACGCTCGCAAGAAACAGCACTGTGAGGTAATTCCACGGGATCCTTCGACTCCGCTGCGCTCAGGAAGACGATCTCAGTTTCGCGCGAACCACTCCTCACTCCCTAAGCCTCCTCGCGGAACGCGACAAAGATTTTTCGAACATAACTCGCGGTAGCATCCAAGTCCTCTGGTAAATCGTCCCGATCAAGAAAGGACGTCCAACCTTTCACGGCCGCTTTACTCAGATCAAGATCGCGAAAGCCCATAGTCCAATCTGGAAAGTCGCGCACGGCGGCGGGACCAGACACGAAGTAGCGGACGGCTGCGCTTTGGTAAACCAATTGGAAGATCATCGCTCGCGAGTTGGCTTCGTATATTCGATTCCTTTAGGAGTAGCGAGACGTTTCTCGATTATCCACTCGCCCGGGAAAGAAGAAGGATTGACGATCGAGCAGCCACTTGTTACTCAGGTGCAAAAGAGCCGTCCTATGAGCTTTCCTGCAACACGCCGCCGCCACAGACTCATTAACTATTGCCTATGCTTCCTTCTCGCGGGCTGCGCCGCGAACCAAGCTTATCACTTAGGCGAGGCGCCACTCGAGACCGCGGTCACTCCCGCGGGCAGCACGGCCAAGGATATTTATCGTCTTGGTTTTATCGAGTTCGACGAACAGGGAGATTTTTGGGATCGCGATGAACTGCATAAGACAGTCCAGGCCATTCGCGATACCGGTCGTCCGGTCTTACTCGTCACCTACATTCATGGCTGGCAAAATAATTCCAACGTCAAAGACGCTGACGACGTCGCGCAATTCCGTGGCCTGCTCGCGCGCCTGACCGCGGACCAAACCGTCCAGCAATCCGGCTTACAAGTCTTTGGCGTCTTCCTGGGTTGGCGCG
Source organism: Chthoniobacterales bacterium (assembly GCA_013821455.1). GTDB lineage: Bacteria > Verrucomicrobiota > Verrucomicrobiia > Chthoniobacterales > UBA10450 > Palsa-1392. Next base: position 1,162 of record JACDGS010000032.1, on the reverse strand, counting down.
GCCGAGTCGTGCATAAAGTCAATCCCGTGGTGGACGCAGTTACCTGGCTTGGGAAAGAGTCGAGCTTCTATTCGCGCAAGAACGCCGCGACGCGCATCTCTTCCAGCACACCGATCACAGAAGCGATTTTCACACTTATAAGAACGGCACGACGCGATACCCCGGGAATATCGCGTTGTATCGTCATAGGTCATTCTTTTGGCGCGCTGGTTTTGGAGAAAGCGCTTTCGCAAGCGCTTGTCGGGACACTCTTATATGAACCGCCTTTCGTCGCGGGTGGGAGTAAGACACTCACCAGCCAGGTTTTTAAGCCCGCGGATCTTATTCTATTGGTTAACTCCGCGGCCGAATCGATTTACTCAAAGGAGTTAATCGATATGTATCGCGACACCACGCCCCTGCGTGGCGCGCCCCACGTCATCATGGTTAGCTCCGATGCGGATCAGGCGACCAGTCTCGCCTTCCCACTCGGCACCAAACTCTCCAATACCCCCAAACTGATTCAGGGAGAATTTCGCGACTATCACCAGCCCGGCCACGACACATCTCAGTTTAACTATTTCACTCAGACGCCGGGTCATAATGATGCTGTCCAGAGTCATCGCCTGGTGAAAGTCGCGACGGGCACAACCGAGCTTGACGCCGAGCCGTTCGATTTGAATCTGAAGAACCGTCCCGGGTCCTATGAGGATGTAACCCTTTACACTGGGACGCGCCAAGCGTGGACGCAGTGGCGCATCGAGCGACAAGGGCCTAACGAGACTAACTATTGGGTATTACACGTTCCAAAGGATATCATTGCCGGCCACGGACCAATCTTCGAGAGCGCTTCCTGCCAGGTCATGGCGGCGCTTTTCCGGCTCGCGGCCGCGCCGGATCAGGCGGCTCGCTCCGTACAGGTGAAAGTGAAGGGTGCCGCGCCGGTCCGGGTCGAGAAAACCGAACAACGCGTGCAGCAAACCTCGACCGGGGAAACAATCATAACCCCAGCGCAACCGCGCGCCGGAGTGACGCCCACACCGGGACCGTAAGTCTAAAAATTATCCGTTTTGTAGCGAAACTGTCCTGTCGTCGCGTGCGGAAACGGGCAACAGTCGTTCTCCGAAGGCCCCCGCCTAACGAGCACGGCGGCTACCCCTCCGGGGAGGACGGGCTGGTAGCC
>JACDGS010000082.1 GCA_013821455.1 Chthoniobacterales bacterium | reverse complement strand
ATTCAAAACCGTCGCTTCACGCCGGCACGTCGCCAGTAAGCGAGCGCAACAATGCCGGCGGAGGTAACATCATACTTTGCGGCTCATGTAACTTGCGCCCGACTTTGGAGCGCATTTTGCATGAGTGATCTGCAAACGTATGATGAGCCAGCCGCAGCGAGCGTGACGCTCCGCACGATGTCTAGCGAAGCGAAGGCGAAGGCTCCGCGCAGTCCGTAGCGTAGCGGCATGGTGCGGAGTGGCGCGATTCGCTGCTCCCCGCTGGCGGTTTACCGCAGCCGGCCTTGCTGCGTTCGCTTACTGTTGCCGCGCGCTGCCAACACGAGAGACGGTCCTCAAAATTTGTAAGCCGTTAGGCTCTCACTTTTCTGCGCTCGCCACGGCGAGGTTTTTCCGCTTCGGTTGCGCTTTTCGCCGGTCGCGAAATGTCAGGCAACTTCGCCAACGCCCCGCGCTTCGCCGCGTCGTCAATGTGAGTGTAGTTCGCCGAAATCGCTGCGCTTTCGTGGCCGATAATGTCTTGCACGATCGCGGAAGAGACACCCGCGTTTTTCAAGAGGCTTGTTGCCGTGTGACGAAGCGCATGGAACGAGATTTCAGAAACTTCGCGCCGGCCGCTTCGACTTGGCGCATCGGTCTTAGCAGCGCGGTGCGGCTTCTCCTCCGCCATGCCGACGCTCGCCATGAGTTCGTAAAATTGACGGGAGAGCGTTCCCACCTTGCCTGACTTTGTGACGCTGGCGAATGCGCGAGGGTGGAGCGGTTGCTTTGGATCGTCGCCAGCGGGCAAGCTCTCGACGTGACGGCGCAGCGGTTCGGCCATCCAAATGATTTGTTGCCGCCCCGTCTTGCTCGTCACGAGTCGAATTTCGCTCCTCTCCAAATCGACATTTTGCCATGTCAGCCGCGAAAGGTCGCCGAGTCGTTGGCCGGTATAGAGGCCGAAAAGAATCAGGCTTTTCCACTCGGCATCGGCACCGTCAAGCAATCGCTGTAATTCTGGAATCGTGAAAGCGCGGCGGCTGCTGTGTCCGATACGTTTCAAAGTCTTCACGTCTTCGGCGGGGTTCTCCGCAAGCAAGCCGTCGCGGCGCGCTTGAGCGAACACCATGCGAAGAAATTTGATTTGGTGATTCACCGTCGCCGCGCTCACGCGCGCCGCTTCGGACGTGCGAAACGCTAGCACGTCGGCTTGAACGATTCGCACAAGTTCGCCGTCGGCGCGCTCGCCCAGCCATGCAAGAAAGCGCCCTGCTTTCCCTTCGTAGAAAGCTAGCGTCGTTGCCGCTGTCTCGCCGCGCTTCCGGGTGAGCCATGCGTCGAAGTAGCCGCGTACTGTACTCGACGGCAGTCCTTCGCCCATGATGTCCCGATACATTTCCGTGACCACTTTTTGCATTTGCCGCGCGGTGATCGCGCGCCGCGCCGCGTCTTCCCAAGCGTCCGCGATTTTCTGCGCGCGCCGCCTGTCTCTCTCCTTCGTGCTGCGCTGTCGGCGGGTTCCATTCGGCAATGCAAAGCAAGCCCACCAAAACGCCGATGTTTGTTTTCTTCGGAGCGAAGCCATAGGTGACAACTATGATGACAACATTCCTCCGTGTCTAGGACGTTTTCAGATGTTGTTGTTCACTCTGGCGCAGGCGTTTGCGAAGGCTCAGAATGTCAACAGGGGTTCAACTCCCCTCGCCTCCACTTCCTTGATTTCATACAACTTACATACAGAAATGGCGTTCGTAGGAACGATAGTAGGAACAAGTCCGCCCATGGTCGCTTATGTCCAACCCGCTGGAAACGGGGGTTCGATTCCCATCACCCGCTTACTTCCTTTACGGACAGCTTGTTACGCCCTGCAAGCCGTGCCCGAGGGCATCGAGTTGGCAGAGGTAAAGGAATACCTCGCCGGACTTCCGCACGTCACTGCCGTCCACGAGCTCCATATTTGGCCAATGAGCCCGACCGACGGCGCTTACTGCGCATCTCGTTCGCGATGTTGATCGCTGCGATTCATCGGTGCTGGAGAAGTGCTGCAAAGAATTGCACGACAAGTTTGAGATCCAACATGCGACCATTCAATTCGAGACCGAGGATCACAACTGCGGTCTCGCGCCTGAAAGTCGAGTGTAGATGAGTCGGCGTGAGCCCGGCTCAGCAGCAGTCACAATCGTCGCCATTGATCGCGGAGCGTGCTTCCTTGATGAGGAATGGAATTAGCGCCAGCGCAGCGACGCTATCCAGCCACCACCAGCCGAGCAATGCAGTGGCGCCAAGTCCCACAATCAGCACAATCGACAGATAACCGCAGGTAATCGCCTCCATCGCATCAGCGCGGAGTGCTCGTGAGTTTAAGCGCGCGGCGACTCGCAGCTTGTAGCCGGCGAGGATTGGCATTCCGACCTTGGCAACCAAGCCGATGAGGATTCCCCAGGCACTCTCGTGTGTGTCGGTCATTCGTTTGGCCAAAAACAAGCCGTACGCAGAGTTGAGAAGCACGTAAAGAACGAGCGCGTAGAGAGAGTATCCCACCCAACGCGCGGCATGACGCTCTACTGCTTCGACTCGGTCAGCGGATGCGCGACCACTGGCTTCGACTTGCAGCCGCCACAACAGCACGCTCGCGCTGAATAATTCCACGACGCTGTCGATCCCGAACGACTCGAGCAAGAGGCTGTTGGACGCCCAGCCGAGGAGAAGAGAAGCGACCGCTTCGATCGTCATCCAGCCAAGTGTGATATACGTCAGCCAGAGCGCGGCGTTCAGATCCGCCGTGCGCGACGGACTGGCAGCGGTAGCTGTTTGCGAAAGTCTCATCTGGATTGCCCTGAGCGAACGTCCGGCCAAATTGGCCTCGAAACAACGGCCCCGGCCGGAACACTTCGGGCTTTGACAGATACCGATACGGGGTATATGCAGTGTCGTCCGTCGATAATAAGTTGAACGCTTGCCGCTGCTGCATGACTAACTCGTCAGTGAATTTTCGTTTCGTCGCTCGCTTTGCCGTATCGCTTCTCGCGATTTCGGCTTGGCTCGCCGCTTCGAATCACTGCGCGATCGGAGCAACGGCTACGGCTCAGGTCACCGAAGCGCCGACCCACGCTGGTTGTCCCGGACACAACGCGCCAAAAAAAGATGGAAAAAGCGGTGAGATGGAGTGTTGCAAATCTTTTCCTCCTGCCTCGGTCGACGCGGGGAAAACTCTCGTCAGCTACGACGCCAACCAATTTGCGCTCCAAATTTATTTCGTCACGGCGCTGCTCTCTCCCGAAGATTCGGATCGCGAGCTGCGGCCACTCGAACTCGACACCGGGCCGCCGCGAGCGCCCTGGTTCGTCATGTCTGTCTTGCAGCGGAGCATTCTTGCTCACGCTCCTCCTTCTCTTTGAGCTAACGGTCGCCTTCCTCGTCTGAGGAAGTCTCGCGGTCGTCTGCTCTATCCGGCGTTTTCGCGCCGGTTTTTCTCGTTGCAGCTCGCGTGCGCACGCGCGCCTTCCGTTCCACCACAACACAAAACTCAAAACAGAAAGAACCAATCATGAACCAACTCAAAATCGCCGCTGCGATCGCGCTTGGTCTAGCGCTCGCCTGTAGCCTGGTATCCGCCGCAAATCTGTCGGAGCAAGATAAGAAATTCCTTTCGGGCTACGAGAATGCGCACCTCGCCCTCACTGCCGATAACCTCGATGGCGCGAAAGCCGCCGTGCCCAAACTCGGGAATGACGGCGCGGAGTTGTCGGAGAGCGCTTCGCTGAAAGATGCGCGGGCCGCTTTCGAAAAACTCAGCGCCAAAGCCAAGCAACTCACAGCCGGCCAGAGCGGCTACTACGTCGTGAACTGCCCGATGCTGAAGAAGGATTGGGTACAAACCTCAACCACGATCGCAAATCCGTATGGCGGCAAAGACATGGCGACCTGCGGCGAAGTGAAAAAATAACCAAACAACAAAACAGAAAGAACAAACCAAATGAAAAAACCAAACATCATCCTGGCCCTCGCGGCCGCAGCGTTATTCGCAGCATATCCCGTCATGGCTCACGAAGGTCATGAACACGGCGACAAAAAAGAAGATCTCGCAGCCGGCGAGACAAAGAAGATTACTGGCGAAGTCCTTGATATGGCGTGCTACGTCGATCACGGCTCGACCGGCGAGAAGCACGCCGATTGCGCGAAGAAGTGCATTACGAGCGGATTGCCTGTTGGCCTGAAGGCCGACGATGGCAAAACATACCTGCTCATTGGCGAGCATGTGCCGCTCAATGCCGAACTCGCGCAATACGCCGCGAAGAAAATCACCGTCGAAGGAAAGGTCGTGTCGCGCGATGGGATCAACATGATCGAGAACGCGGTCGTGCAGAAATAGAGGACTCGTTAGGCGATGTTAGAGCACCTCAGCAATCCGGAATACATGCACGTCTTGCTGAACCCGTTGCCGGTCTACGGACTGGCAATGGGGGTGCTTGGCTTGCTGATTGGTTTGATCTTCAACACGAAGTCCGCGCGAGTTACTGCGCTTGCGCTTGTCTTCATCGGCGGCATCTCGGCCTGGCCGGTCTATCACTACGGTCAGGAAGGATACGATCGCGTCCTTTCGATGTCGGACACCGAAGGCACGAAATGGCTCGATGAGCACATGCGGCGCGCGGAGAAGTTGATTTACGTTTTCTACGCCGTCGCGGCACTGTCAGCCGTCGCAATTGGCGCTGAGTTTAGGTATCCACGAGCGGCGCGGCCACTCGCCATCGTCACCTTATTGCTCGCGGGTACGAATCTGGCCGTGGGCGGTTTCATCTCCTACGCCGGAGGTCACGTGCGACATAAAGAATTTCGTTACGAACCAGCTCCGAACCCGAAGAAGGAAGAAGAGCATCATCATCACGGCGATGGCGATGAACACGGAACCAAGGGCGACGCGCACGACGAGAGCAAGTCCAGCGCGATGGACCACGGCTCGATGGCTGGGATGCAATCGCCTGCTGCTTCGCCTAACGAGCATGCCGACCACGATGAAGCTGCAAGTCCCGCGGCATCGGAAGAAGAGAAGAAACAACTCGAAGCTAGCCGGCTCCAGTTAGAAGCAAGCCGTCTGCAACTCGAAGCCAGCCGCAAACAACTTGAAGTGACCGAAGGCGCAAAGGGTGAAGCTACTTCGCCTTCTCCGTCGCTAAGTCCGTCGCCGCACCCGGACGACCATAACCATGAGCACTGAGCTAAAGGCAACAACTCTCCGGCAATTTCTTTTGCTCGCGCTGAGCCTCCTCACCGGATGCGCAACGAATTTCGAGCCCTTGCCACTTTCGGCGAATCATCCGGCGAATGCGCAGGCGCAAGAGGCGCCGCGGCGAGCGAGCACGCGTCTGGTCGGGAAGGATGCGATCACGCGCAAGACCATCGCGCAGCTCGAGCGTAAGGACGCGGCCACGCCTGATTTCCAGAGCGGTGGAATGTCGCATGACATGAGCAGCATGAGCGCAATGGATCATTCCAAAATGCCGGAAATGACAATGCCCGCCGCGACGACGGCTGAATCACCGGCCAGCAAAGAAGCGGCCGAGTCAGAGATGAAGAAGACCTCGGACAAAATGAAAAAACTTTCCGACGAAATGAAGGCGAAAACCGACGCTGAGAAAGCTGCCGTGAAGCCATCGGCGAAACCTTCACAGGCCGCCAAGAGCGAGGCCGCATATTGGACCTGTGTGATGCACCGGGAGATCCACGCCGACAAACCGGGACAATGCCCGAAGTGCGGCATGACGTTGGTGAAGAAAGAGGGCGGCGCGAAATGAAAAGCTTGTCTCTCTTGTTAATTTTCGCGCTCGTCCCAAACGCCTGGTCGGCGCGTCGTCAACCGGTCGAAGACCTGCAAGCAACCGTGCAAGGGCGCATCGGTAAACGCGTGGAATGGCGAAAAGACGCGGCCGCTGATGTAGAGATTTCCCGAACGGTTCACGCTCTCTTGCGCGGCACTCTTACGGCGGATCGCGCAGTCCAGGTTGCGTTGCTCAACAACCGCGATCTACAGGCGACCTTTGAGGAAATCGGGGTAGCCAACGCGGACCTGATCGACGCTGGACTGCTGAAGAATCCGAGCTTCGACATCAGTGCGCGCTTTCCTGATCGTCCACCTTCCGGAACCAATCTGGAATTCGGAATCGTGCAGGATTTTCTCGATCTGTTCCTGATTCCGTTGCGCAAGAAAGTAGCGGCTAACGAGCTCGCGCGCGCCCAGCTTCGGGTCGGCGACGCCGTTCTGAAACTCGCGTCCGAAGTCAAGACCGCGTTCTACACTTTGCAGGCGAAGCAGCAGTTGCTGTCGAGGATCACGGTGCTCGGAGCGACAAACTCTGCCGCTCTTGAGTTCGCCCAGCGACAACACGAAGGCGGCACGATCAACGATCTCGAACTCGCGAATCAACAGGCGACCTATTCGCAAGCCAAAGCGGACGCCGCGGAGATCAGCGCGGAGATCGTGACTGAGCGCGAAAAGCTCAATCGGTTCATGAGCGTGTGGGGAGCGGAGACGCAATGGAAAATCGCTGACGAGCTTCCGGCGATTCCGGGCAATTTCCCGATCGATCGCCTCGAATCGATCGCGATCGCACAACGTCTCGATCTCGCCGCGGCCAAGGCAGAACTCGGCGCGGTGGTGCAAAGCCTCGGTCTAACGAAGACTTATCGTTACCTTGGCGCGGTTGAGTTCGGAGTCGATACGGAACGCGGCACCGATGGTCAGCGCGTGACCGGACCGACCTCGCGTTTGGAGCTGCCGATCTTCAATCAAGGCCAGGGCCGCATCGCGAAACTGCAAGCGCAGCTTCGACAGGCCGAACGCCGACTAGAAGCGGAAGCGATCGGCATTCGCGCCGAAGTCCGCGAAGCGCGGGATCGGCTGGTGGCGAAGAAGGACCTGGCGCGCTACTACCGCGACGAACTGATTCCCGAACGCACGCGAGTCCTGGAGCTCAACCTCCAGCAATACAACGCGATGCTGAAAGGCGCTTACGACCTTTTACTCGCCAAGCAAAACGAACTGGCGGCCGAGCGCAGCTACATTGACGCGCTGCGCGATTATTGGATCGCGCGGGCTGATTTGGAGGGAGCGGTCGGCGGAAGCCTAACGAGTAGTCGAAGGCGCGTCGAATCTAGCAGCTTCAAAGAAACCGTAACTCATCACTAACTGTCTTATGCTCTCTCGACGAAAATTCTTCTCCGGCGCCGCTGCAATCCTCGGCGGCTCCGCTCTTGTGAACCGCCTCGCACGTGGAGCGGAAGTGGTGGCGAATCAATCGCCCACTCCCTCGCCCGTTGGGTCGAGTGCGAATTATAGCCCGGTCGTTACGCCGAACGGGTCAACCCTGCCGTGGACGATGAACGGGGGCGTGAAGGAATTCCGTTTGATCGCCGAGCCGGTAAAGCGGGAGTTCGCACCCGGCATGGTCGTGAATTGCTGGGGCTACAATGGACAGACGCCTGGACCTACGATCGAAGCAATCGAGGGCGACCGTGTCCGGATCTTTGTCACAAACAAGTTACCCGAACCGACGACGGTTCACTGGCATGGCGTGATTCTGCCTAACGGTATGGACGGCGTGGGCGGAGTAACCCAGAAGCACATTCAGCCCGGTGAGACATTCGTCTATGAATTTACGCTGAAGCAGCATGGGGTGCAGATGTATCACCCGCATTCCGATGAGATGATTCAGATGGCGATGGGTATGCAGGGCTTCTTCGTCATCCATCCAAAAGGGGGTTACCCGGAACCGGTTCATCGACACTTCCTCGTGTTCCTTCAGGAATGGGCGATTGAACCGGGAAGCTACACGCCGAATCCGAACATCATGACGGATTTCAATCTATTTACTTTCAACAGTCGCGTCTGGCCGGGCACCGCCCCCTTGGTCGCAAAGCTTAATGACAGGGTGCGGGTTAGCTTCGCCAACCTGAGCATGGACAGCCATCCGATCCATTTCCATGGCCACCGCTGGTGGGTGGTGGAAACCGACGGCGGCCAAATTCCAAAATCAGCCTGGTGGCCGGAAACGACGATGAACGTCCCGCCGGGCACGACGCGCACCGTGGAATTCGTCGCGGACAATCCCGGCGACTGGCCATTCCATTGCCACAAGAATCACCACGCCATGAATGCCATGGGGCACGAAATTCCGAACGTCCTCGGCGTCGACCAAAAGGGTGTTTCCGGGCAGATCGGCAAACTGGTTCCGGGTTACATGGCGATGGGAACGACAGGCGGCGGTGGAATGGGCGAGATGTCGAAAATGATGCCCGGCCCGAAGAACACGCTCCCGATGATGACCGGTACGGGGCAGTTCGGACCAATCGACATGGGCGGAATGTTCACCATCCTCAAGATCCGCGACGGAATCACCAACTACGACGACCCGGGTCCATACCAGAACCCGGAAGGGACAGTGGCCGGACCAGCCGCATGACCAAACGCCCACACAACTATGCCGTCGGCGCGGTGTTCGGTCTGATTGGGACAGTCACCTGGCTAACGAACGGAAGGGGCGGCAGCGCTTGCCTGGCGGGTAGCTGTTTAATCCCGCTTACCACTTTGGCCCAGCGATGACGAAGATGATGTGCGACCAGATGATGAAGAATCCCGAGTCCATGAAGGCCCTGTGCAACGGATGGCGAATAATCCGGAAATGAAAAAGATGTGCATGGCGGCGATGGAGAAAAAGAAAGCTCCTCTTTGCGTCCGTTTCGTAAGTCACGGGCTGGTGGCGAGAGAGTAATTTGACGGCGTTACATATACCCCGTATGGGTAATATTGTGAACCTCGAATCGCGAACTAAACTAAAAGGTCGGATGAAACGCATCGCCGGCCAGGTCGCGGGCGTGCAGCGGATGATCGAGGAAGACCGCTATTGCGTGGACATCCTCAATCAAATCGCCGCAGTGCGCTCTGCGCTTGATGCACTGGGCGTCGAATTGCTGAGCGAACACGTGGAGGCCTGCGTGCTCGGACATGGCACAGGGACTGAGCATAAGAAGGCGAAGCCCATGAAACCTGCTGAACTCTTGTCGGAACTCCGAACCGCGCTGACGCGCTTTCTGAGGTAGCTCATGGCGGCGATAACTGCAGCGGGTCCGACTTTCGTTGATCCCGTCTGCGGCATGACGGTTGAACCCAGATCCGCCGCAGGAAAGAGCGCTTATTCGGGCGAGACCTACTACTTTTGCTCGAATGGTTGTAAGCAGAAGTTCGATGCGGACCCGGCGAAGTATCTGACGAAAGGCGAAGCGTCGAATTCTGAAGCGGATAGCTGCTGCGGCGGCACAGCGGTGACCAGCGGCGCGAAGGACGCCACGTCTAACGATCGCGGCTGTTGCGGCGGATCTGCCTCGGAGAGTCGCGCGACGGCCCCACGAAGTAGTGCCGGGAAATACGTCTGCCCGATGCATCCGGAAGTGCAAAGCGACAAGCCCGGCGATTGCCCGAAATGCGGAATGGCGCTCGAACCGGCGATGCCGCAATCGAGAACTAAGGCGACGATCTACACCTGCCCGATGCATCCGCAGATCGAGCAGGATCATCCCGGCAATTGCCCGATTTGTGGGATGGCGCTGGAGCCGAAAGACATCGTTGCCGGATCGGAAGAGGACAACCACGAGCTGAACGACATGACGCGGCGCTTCTGGATTAGCGCCGCGCTTTCATTGCCCGTGTTTCTGCTCGCGATGGGACATCTGCTTCCAGGTGCTCCGCATTGGATCGGCGGAGATATGTCTCGCTGGATTCAATTCGCGCTCTCAATCCCGGTGGTGTTCTGGGGCGGCGCACTATTCTTCGCGCGCGGCTGGCGTTCCATTCGCACGATGAACCTCAATATGTTCACGCTTATCGCGATGGGTATCGGCGTCGCGGAAATCTACAGCATGGTCGCGATGCTATTGCCAAACATCTTTCCGGAATCCTTCCGCGCCGAAGGCATGATCGGCGTCTACTTCGAAGCCGCAGCCGTGATCACCGTGCTCGTGCTGCTCGGACAAATGCTCGAGCTGAAAGCGCGTAGTCGAACCGGGAGCGCAATTCGCGCCCTACTAGATCTTGCGCCGCGCACCGCACGCGTTTTGCGAAACGACGAGGAAGCTGAAGTGCCGCTCGATCAAGTGGTGGCGGGCGATCAAGTCCGCGTCCGACCGGGCGAAAAAGTTCCGGTCGATGGTTTGATCACTGAGGGGAAAACAAGCATCGACGAATCGATGATCACCGGCGAGCCGATGCCGTCGGAGAAGACGATCGGCGACAAAGTCACTGGCGGAACGATCAACACGACCGGCAGTTTCCTGATGAAAACCGAGCGCGTCGGCGCTGAGACGGTGCTTTCGCAAATCGTGCAAATGGTCGCTGACGCGCAACGGAGTCGTGCACCGATTCAGGGCGTGGCGGACATGGTTGCTGGCTATTTCGTGCCGGCGGTTCTTCTTGCCGCAGTAGTTACATTCATCGTTTGGGCTTTAGTGGGACCCGAGCCGCGCTTTGCGCACGCGATGGTGAACGCCGTTGCGGTGCTGATTATCGCTTGCCCTTGTGCGCTCGGTCTAGCGACGCCGATGTCGATCATGGTTGGTGTCGGTCGCGGCGCGCAGGCCGGCGTCTTGATCAAAGATGCGCAGGCGATGGAGTTGATGGAAAAAGTGACCGCTCTTGTGGTGGACAAAACTGGCACGTTAACAGAGGGCAAACCGAAGCTGGTGGAAGTGCTGCCAGCCGCTGGATTCGATCCTAACGAGTTGCTGGCGCTGGCCGCATCACTCGAGGCGCAAAGCGAACATCCCATCGCCGCAGCCATCGTGCGCGGAGCGAAAGAGCGCGGAGTCGCGTTACGCGCCGTGGAGCAATTCGAATCGGTCACTGCCGGCGGAGTCGTCGGGAAAGTGGACGGGCGTGATGTGCTTGTAGGAAAACCCAAATTCATCCACGAACGCGTGAGCGGCGCTGACGAGTTAGAGAAGCAAGCAGTCGAATTTCAGAATAAAGGTCACACTGTCGTGCTCGTCGCCGTCGCCGGTAAGCCCGCCGGTTTGATTTCCGTGGCTGACGTGGTGAAAGCGTCAACACCAGAAGCGATCAAGGAACTTCACGCCGCCGGTATTAAGATCACGATGCTGACCGGCGACAACGAACGCACGGCGCAATCCGTCGCGAAACCGCTCGGCATCGACCACGTAGAAGCGGGCGTCGAACCCGCAGACAAGAGCGAGCATGTGAAACGGTTGCGCCAGCAAGGGCAAGTGGTCGCGATGGCCGGTGACGGCATCAACGACGCGCCAGCCTTGGCTGCCGCCGACGTTGGAATCGCGATGGGAACTGGCACCGACGTGGTGATGGAAAGCGCTGGCGTCACGCTCGTTAAAGGCGATCTGCGCGGGATCAAAAACGCGATCGTTCTGAGCCGGGTGATGATGAGCAACATCCGGCAAAATCTTTTCTTCGCCTTCATCTACAACGCGCTCGGTATCCCGATCGCAGCCGGTGTGCTCTATCCCTTCTTTGGAATTCTGCTGAGCCCAATGATTGCCGGTGCGGCCATGAGTTTCAGTTCGGTATCCGTCATTGCGAACGCATTGCGCTTAAGGAATGCGAAACTTTGACGCTTGCGGAATCGAAGCTAGCGCCACGCGACGAGGCGGGCAGTCCGCCTCGTCGGCATCGGTCTTGCCGAACGACCACCACGGCGATGAGACGCGCCGAGTCGCGGATCTGCAGCTCGTCGCGATCGTGCCTCCGGATTGAGTAGCTAATTTTGCAGCGCGCGTTGGCATACCCCGGGGGACCCGAGCTTAAGAGTCACTTGCTCTGCCAATTGAGCTAGCGGTGCTTTGCCTGACTGCCGGGCCCTCGAGGCAGAGGGAGTCGGTAGCAGGCTTATCCCTAGCAAAACCACGCAAGGAGACAAGTCGCAGTCGCCGGGATTCGCGGCGGAGAGTTGGGAATGGTGCTGCGCCCGTCAACACAGTGACAAATCATTGACATTGACCTCGTGGGGCGCCGGTCATTACCCTGCGCGCCTATGAAACCTGCTCTCCTGGTAGCTGCCTTGGCCGTCGCGCTGACGTCGGTCGCATTTGGACAAGATCAGTCACCTTCAGCTTCGCCAGGCGCTTCCGCCTCGCCCGCTAAACAT
>JACDGS010000112.1 GCA_013821455.1 Chthoniobacterales bacterium | reverse complement strand
TCTGGAACGAGTGCGTCGCGCTGTCGCTGAAGGAATTCGAAGCCGCTTACGAAATCCTCGGCATCCATTACGACATCCAGCGGGGCGAAAGTTTTTACAACGACCGGCTCCCCGCCGTCGTCGAACGCCTCTGCGCAAGCGGCCTCGCGGAAAAAAGCGAAGGCGCCATCTGCGTTTTCTTCCGCGACATTCCCGAGCTCGCGGACAAGCCGTGCCTCATCCAGAAACGCGACGGCGGTTTCAACTATGCCACCACCGATATCGCGACCGTGGACTACCGCATTCGCGATTTGCGCGCCGACACCGTCTGGATCGTGACCGGCGCGCCGCAACAACTGCACTTCCGGCAGATCTTCGAGATCGCACGCCGGGAAGGTTATACCGCCGACTTCCGCCACATCACGCACGGCAGCATCCTCGGCGAGGACCGGAAGCTAATGAAAACGCGCTCGGGCGAGAACGTGCCGCTGCGCGACGTGCTCGACGAAGCGGTCGTTAGGGCCAAGAAGATCGTCGAGGAAAAAAATCCCGATCTCAATGAACTGGAGAAAAACGCGATCGCACAAACGATCGGCATCGGCGCAGTGAAGTATGCCGACCTCGCGCAGTATCGGATGACGGACTACATTTTTTCCTGGGAGCGAATGCTTTCCTTCCAAGGCAACACCGCGCCTTACCTGCAGAATGCTTACGTGCGCATTCGCTCCATCTTTCGCAAAGCGGGAGAAAAGTTTTCTCTGCCTAACGAGTTGATCCTGACTGAGCCGGCGGAGTTGAATCTGGCGCGGCGTCTGGCGCAATTCGCAGAAACGGTCCCGCAAGTCTTGCACGATTTTCGCCCCAACATTCTTGCGAATTATCTCTTCGAACTGGCGAACGCATTCCATGCTTTTTATGAAGCCTGCCCGGTTTTGAAAGCTGAGGAACCGGCACGTGCGACGCGCCTGGCGCTTTGCGAACTCACGGCGCGCACGCTGCAGCGCGGCCTCGATCTTCTCGGCATCGGTGTTCCCGAGAAGATGTGAACCCTCAACCTAACGGCCATCTCTCTCGGCAATCCTGTTCATCCCGTTAATCCTGTCTAACGTTATGACCAGTGGATAAGACGCGCCTTCGCATTCCCAGCTCCACTTATCGCCTCCAGTTCAACCGCGAATTCACCTTCGCGCAGGCGCGCGCAATCGTGCCTTACTTGCACGCGCTCGGGATCGGCGATTGCTATGCCTCGCCCTATTTCCAGGCCCGCGCCGAGAGCCTGCACGGCTACGACATCACCGATCACAACAAGCTGAATGACGCGATCGGCTCGCGCGCCGAGTACGATGCCTGGGTCGCCGAACTGCATGCGCACGAAATGGGGCAGGTGCTCGACTTTGTGCCGAACCACATGGGGATTAGCGAGCCGCAAAATCTCTGGTGGACCGATGTGCTGGAAAACGGGCCGAGTTCCTTATATGCGCCGTACTTCGATATCGATTGGCAGCCGCTTAAATCCGACCTGCGCGATAAGGTTTTGATCCCGATCCTGGGCGATCAATACGGGCGCGTGTTGGAACGCGGCGAGCTGCAGGTGCACTTCGAGAACGGCCGATTTTTTCTGTGCTATTTTGAGCATGAATTTCCCCTTTCCCCAGGCACGTATCCTCATGTTCTTCAGATTGCGCTCGAGCAGTTGAGCGAGGACAAAGAAGAAGAGTTCTATGCCGAGCTTCAGAGCATTCTGACCGCGCTCGAATATCTGCCCCGCCGCACAGAGAAAGATCCGGAGCGCATATCGGAGCGGGCACGCGAAAAGGAAATCATCAAGCGCCGACTGGAGCGCCGCTGCGAGGAAGCGCCGGAGGTGCAGGCGGCGATCGAAAAGGCCCTAACGATCATCAACGGAACACCAGGCGATCCGCGCAGTTTCGATTCGCTCGACGCTCTCTTGGGCGATCAGGCTTATCGTCTCGCCTTCTGGCGCGTGGCCGCGGAGGAAATCAATTACCGGCGTTTTTTCGACGTCAACGATCTGGCCGCGATTCGCATGGAGCTGCCGGAAGTATTTGATGCGGCGCACCAGCTCCTCCTGGAATTGGTCGGCGGCGGCGCGGTCACCGGCTTGCGCATCGATCATCCGGACGGGCTTTATTTGCCTAACGAATATTTCGATAAATTGCAGCGGCGCGCCGCGGAGGCGCTGCGCGTGGAACCGCCTAACGATCTCCGCGCGATTTATCTCGTTGTCGAAAAAATTCTAAGCGGCGCGGAGCAACTGCGCAGCGACTGGCCGGTTCACGGCACGACCGGTTACGATTTCATGAACGACGCGATCGGGGTGCTGGTGGATGCGGGGGCGGAGCGCGCGATCACCAGCGCCTTCGAGAAATTCATTGGGCATGCCCTGCACTTCGGGCATCTCGTTTACGCGAAAAAGCGCCTCGTTATGCGCCTCTCGCTGGCCAACGACGTCAACGTACTCGGCGCGATGTTTGACCGGCTCTCGGAAGAAAACCGCTGGTATCGCGATTACACGCTCGATGCCCTCACGCTTGCAG
>JACDGS010000031.1 GCA_013821455.1 Chthoniobacterales bacterium | reverse complement strand
GCCGGCAGCGGCAATGCGGGGGTTGGCGCGACGAAAATAGCGGGGATCAAACATGTCCTCGCCATCGCCAGCGGCAAAGGCGGCGTCGGTAAATCCACCGTCGCTGCGAACCTCGCCGTCGCGCTCGAACAAACGGGCGCCGCCGTCGGCTTGTGCGATTGCGACATCTACGGCCCGAGCATCTCGCTCATGTTCGGCTCGCGCGAGCGGCCGATGGCGACCGAGGACAACCGCATCATCCCGATTGAGCAGTACGGTTTGCGCCTGATGTCGATGGGTTTCCTCCTCGATGACGCATCGCCCGCGATTTTACGCGGGCCGATGGTGACGCGTTACACGCAACAATTTCTCCGCCAGGTCGAATGGGGCACCCTCGATTATCTCGTGCTCGATCTTCCTCCGGGCACCGGCGACATCCAGCTTACGATCGTGCAAACGGTCGCACTTGCCGGCGTGATCATCGTCACCACCCCGCAGGAAGTCGCGCTCATCGACGCGCGTAAAGCCTCGACCATGTTTGAAAAGGTCAACGTGCCCGTCCTCGGCCTGATCGAAAACATGAGCTACTTCATCTCGCCCTCCGATGGAAAACGCTACGAGATCTTCGGCAGTGGCGGCGGCGAGCGCGAAGCGAAACGCATTCGCGCGCCATTGTTAGGCCAAATCCCGATCGACATTGCGACCCGCGAAGCCGGCGACCGCGGCCGGCCGATCACGGCGGAAGCGCCCGATTCCGCGGTGAGCGCGGAGTTCATGAAAATCGCCCGCGGCTTGCGCGCAGTTTTGCCGACATGAAGCTTGCCGGGCCGCACGCGAAATTGTTAAATAATCGCCGTTCTGGTTCGTCTCATGCTTAAGGGAAGAACGGAATGGTTCGACAAGTTCGCACTATGAAAGACTCAGCTGACGAGCCCGCGGCCGAAGAGGCTAGCTCTCAATTCCTGAAAAACTCGGTCCTTTACAAGGAATTCCTGGCCGAGCGCGAGGAAGTTTTAAAACACAAATGGATCGAGAGCGAGAAGGCCGGGTCCGATATCGGCTTTGAAAAAGCGCTCCTCGATTGGATCGTGAAGCATCGCTCCACCTGGCGCGACCGTAGAATTCGCGAATTGCGTCCGGCAAAAATGTCGTCGTAATTCGTGCGCTTCCTTTAAAGCGATCCCGCGAGGTCGCGAAGGAAAATGAACCAAGCATCACAGCCTAACGACAGCCCCGCGATCCGCATTTTCGATGCGGAAAATATGCGGCGTGCTTTGCGTCGGATCGCGCACGAAATCATCGAGCGAAATCGCGACCTCGGCGCGCTTGTGCTCGCTGGCATTCCCGCGCGCGGCGTGGAGCTGGCGCGCCGTCTCGCCGCCGATATCGAGACGATCGAAAAAGTTAACGTCGCGACCGGGGTGGTCGATGTCTCCATGCATCGCGACGATGTCCGCCGGCGCGGGGCCTTGCCCGTCGTTAGGGCATCGGAGCTACCACTGCCGCTCGATACGCGCACGGTCGTCATCGTCGATGACGTTCTTTTCACCGGCCGCACCTGTCGCGCCGCGCTCGACGCCATCGGCTCTTTCGGCCGGCCGGCCAGCATTCAACTCGCCGTCCTCATCGATCGCGGCCATCGCGAGCTTCCGATTCGCCCGGATTACGTCGGCAAAAATCTGCCCACCGCGCGGAGCGAACGCGTCCGCGTGCGCCTCGAAGAAACCGACCACGAACCCGACGGCGTCTGGCTGGTAAAATCGCCTAACGAAAAGTGAATACGGACTGGTCACGTAAAGATCTTCTCGGCCTGCGCGAACTTTCCGCGGAGGAAATAAATTTCGTCCTCGAAACAGCCGACGCCTTCAAACAAGTCGGCACCCGTGAAGTAAAAAAGGTCCCGGCACTTCAGGGTAAAACTTTAATAAACCTCTTCATCGAACCGAGTACGCGCACCCGCACTTCGTTCGAGCTCGCGGCCAAACGTCTCAGCGCCGACATCGTCAACATCACAGCATCCGCCTCCAGCCTAACGAAAGGCGAAACTCTGAAGGACACCGCGAAAGTGCTGGAGGCTAATCACGCCGACATCATCGTGCTGCGGCACGGTTCCGCGGGCGCGCCGCAATTCCTCTCGACCCACGTGCGCGCAAGCGTGATCAACGCCGGCGACGGTGCGCACGAACATCCAACCCAGGGCCTGCTCGACCTCTACACCATTCGCGAAAAGAAGAGCCGCATTGCCGGTCTGCATGTCGCGATCGTAGGCGACATTCTTTTCAGCCGCGTGGCGCGCTCGAATATTTTCGCGCTCTTGAAACTGGGCGCGCGAGTGACGCTTGTTGGTCCGAGCACGCTGGTCCCGCGCGCCTTCGAACAACTCGGCGTCGCGGTTACCCACGATTTGGAGAAAGTCCTGCCCGAAGTGGACGTGGTGAATCTGCTCCGTATCCAGCACGAACGGCAGCGGAAAGAATATTTCCCCGGACTCGGCGAATACATCCGCCTTTTTGGCCTAACGAAAGAACGCGCGCGGCTACTCAAGCCCGATTGTCTGATCATGCATCCCGGGCCGATCAATCGCGGGGTTGAGATCGACAGCGAACTCGCCGACGGCGCGCAAAGCGTCATTCTCGATCAGGTGACGAACGGCCTCGCCGTGCGCATGGCCGTTCTCTATCTCTGCAGCGGAGCGAACGGATCATGACGGCGACAATTATTCGCAACGGCCGCATCATCGACCCGGCCAACGATCGCGACGAAATCGCCGATCTCTACCTCGTCGATGGAAAATTCAGCGAGCAACGGCCTAACGAGTTTGAAGAAATCGACGCCACGGGACTAATCGTTAGTCCGGGATTAATCGACCTGCATGTGCATTTCCGCGAGCCGGGTTTCAGTCACAAAGAAACGATCGCCTCGGGTGCGCGCGCGGCGGCGGCGGGCGGATTCACCACCGTGGTCTGCATGCCGAATACCTCGCCGGTCGCGGACAGTCCGAGCACGATTGGCTGGATCAGGGATCGGGCGGAAGAGGTGGCCGATATCAACGTCCTCACGACCGGCGCGATTTCCAAAAACCTCGCGGGCGAAGAATTGTCGCCGATCGGTTCCCTCGCGCAGGCCGGCGTGGTCGCGCTCACAGACGACGGGCGCTGCATTCAGAATAACGAACTCATGCGCCGCGCGGTCGAGTACGCGCGGATGTTCGATTTGCCGATTCTCGATCACTGCCAGGATTACAATCTCGTCGGCAACGGACTCGTGCATGAAGGCTACTGGAGCACGCTACTCGGCTTGCCGGGATGGCCGGGCGCGGGCGAGGAAGCGATCGTGGCGCGCAACATTCTCCTCGCGGAATCTTGCGATCATCGGCTGCATTGCCAGCACATCAGTTCGGCGGGGAGTGTGCGACTCTTGCGCGAGGCGCGCGTGCGCGGAGTGAAAATCAGCGGAGAAGTTTGCCCGCACCACATCGCTCTGACGGATGCGGCGATCGAAAATTTCGACACCAACTACAAGATGAATCCGCCGTTGCGCGCGCAACGCGACATCGACGCGTTGCTCGACGGAATCGCGGACGGCACGCTCGACGTCCTCGCGAGCGATCACGCGCCGCACGCAAAATTCGAGAAGGAAGTAGAGTTCGATGCGGCGCCTTTCGGCATCATCGGGCTCGAAACGGAGCTTGGGCTCTTCCTGGATCTGCTGGTGCACAAACACAAGACGATCGACATCGCGCGTTTGGTCGCGCTCTTCACGATGAATCCGGCGCGATTGTTAGGCTTAAAGAGCGGCACGTTGTCGTTAGGCGCGGCGGCCGATGTCACGCTGATCAATCCCGCTCTCGAATGGACGGTGGATGCGGCGAAATTCGAATCCGCGTCCTGCAACACACCGTTCGACGGCTGGAAACTTAAGGGCCGCGCTGTGCGCACCATCGTCGCTGGGAAAACGGTTTGGGAAAACGCGCTGTAGCCGCTTCGCTGTGCGAAGCGCGGTGATGCCACTCGGTTCCGTTCGCGTCGCGCTTCGCACAGCGAAGCGGCCTACAAGCGGGATTTTTGTTCCAGCCATTCGCCGAGCTGCCGGAGGAACACCCCGAGGAAAGCTCCCGGTGATTCCTTGAGCGCTTCGAGAATGCGCGGGCTTAGATCTGGGCCGGGTTTATCAGGCGTGCCGGACAAATGCACCGTGGTCCAGCGATAACCGCCGCGCGCGTGCGCGAAAACTTCGTCGGCATGCTGCAGCCACTCCAGATATTCCGGGACGACGCCGAGCTGCACCATTCCGCCTAACGAACTCTGCCCAAGCGAGACGTTCCCCTCGATTCGGAATTTTCCCTTGTCCTCGATCGAGATGTTTTTGACCTCGCCCCGGCTGCGCTCCCACGCGATCTCCGCGGAGCACTCACTCAACTCGAGCCGCTCCAGAGATTTCCTTTTCGTTAGGGCGACCAGTTTTTGCAGCACCTCGAGGCCTTCTACTTTTCCACCTTCCACCCGGAGCGCGCCTTGGACGGAAGCTGAGTGCGAGCTGCCAGCGACGGAGAAAAATGCCTAACGGATTGAACTTCGCCGTGAGAAAACCGGTGCGGTGGATCGGCGTGAACTGGCCGCGCGGGAAGTGCAGCCCTTTAGCCGTTTCCTTTTCCATCGCGTCGCGGAAAGAATCGCTCTCGACGTATTTCGTTAGGCGAGGATTCAGCCAGGCTGTGGCGAGGGCAGCCACGACGAGAAGAAGAAGCGCACCGGCGCCGAGAAACAGCCAGAGTTTCCTCATCGTTAGGCGAAAGCGCGAGCGTACTGTGGCGGCGGCGGCATTTTTTGGTGGAGTGGCCGCGCGGCGTTGAGCGGCCAGTAGGGATGGCGCAAAAATTCGCGCGCCATGAGAACGACATCGGCTTGGCCGTTGCGGATGATCTGATTCGCCTGTTCGGGCGAAGTGATGAGGCCGACCGCGCCGGTCGCGATCTCCGCTTCCGCGCGCACTTTGGCCGCAAAGGGAAGTTGATAGCCGGCGCCAGTGGGAATCTTTGCGTCCGCCACATTGCCTCCGCTCGTGCAATCGACCAAGTCCACGCCTAACGATTTCAACTTCCGCGCGAGCGCCACGGAATCGTTGACGGTCCAGCCGCCTTCCGTCCAATCGGTGGCGGAGATGCGGACGAAGAGCGGGAATTCGTCCGGCCAGACTGCGCGCACGGCCTCGACTGTTTCGCAAAGCAAGCGGATGCGGTTTTCGAACGAGCCGCCGTACTCATCCGTGCGTTTGTTGCTGAGAGACGAAAAGAAGCTGTGCAGCAAATAACCGTGTGCGGCGTGGATTTCCACGACCTGTGCGCCGGCAGCGAGCGCGCGTCGTGCCGCGTGGGCGAAGGCTTCGCGGATCTCCGCCAGACCGGCACGGTCGAGTTCGTTAGGCGTTTGGTAGCCGTGGTCGAACGGAATCGGGCTCGCGCCGAAAATCGGGCTCCAGCCGCCTCTGTTCGCGCCTAACGGTTTGCCACCTTCCCAGGGCCGGGCGGTGCTCGCTTTGCGGCCGGCGTGCGCCAGTTGCATTCCCGGGACGGCCCCTTGTTGCCTAACGAACGAAAAAATTCGCGCGAGCATCTCGATGTGTTCGTCTTTCCAAATCCCGAGATCGTTAGGGCTGATGCGGCCTTCCGGCAAGACGGCGGAGGCCTCGGTGAGGGCTGCGCCTCCGACCGCGCGACTGCCGAGATGGACGAGGTGCCAGTCGCTCGCGAAGCCGTCTTCGCTCGAATACTGGCACATCGGCGAGACCACGATGCGATTGCGGAGTTCCACTTCGCGCAAGCGGAGAGGCGAAAACAGATGAGTCGTTGGGTCGTGCAGCACGCTAAGGAATCGCACGGTTGCGCGGAATCGTCTGCGGGCGGATGCGCAGATTTCCCCCGAAACGCTTTCGAAATAATTCCCGCCTCGATAAGATGCCGGAGCATGAGCCGCCATAAAACCAGCCCGCGGTGAGAGCGCGTCCCGGCGCGAATCGGCTCGCACAAGTCGATACTTTGCGCGCGCTCGCGGCGCTGCTCGTGGCCTGCGCGCACATCTGGGAACGGTTTCTCCCTTATTCAAACGCCAGCGGCACCGCGGTGAGCAAAACGTGGCCGCGCTATTTCGATTTCGGCATCACCGGCGTGGTGCTCTTTTTTTGCATCAGCGGATTCGTTATTTACGGGACGCTGCGCGGACCGCGCGCAGATGCTGGGCGGCGATTCGTCGTTAGCCGATTTTTCCGACTCTATCCTGCGTACTGGGTCTCGGTCGCGGCGGGATTGATTTTCATTTGGTGGTGGCGCGGGTTGCCGATCACGTGGCCGATGGTGGCGGGCAACGTCACGATGCTGCCGACGATTTTGCGGCAGCCGCAGGTGATGGGCCTCTACTGGACGCTCGAGACGGAGCTGGCGTTTTATCTTTTGTGCTGGCTGATCTGGCGGCTCGGCTGGCTCGAAGATGCGCGCGTGCTCGCGGTCGTGGTGGTGGCGCTGTCGCTTTCCTGGTTCACGGTAAAGGGTGCGACGCAAGCGGCTGGCGCCCCGGATGAAATCCTGGGCGCGTGGAAAAATCTCCCACGCCATCTCGGAATCATGTTTTGGGGCGCGTATTTTCGGATTGTCTATGACGAGACGAGCGGCTTTCGCGGCGTGCTCCGACGCGAGCGAAAATTCTGGGTCCTTCTTTGCCTAACGATCGTGATCCTGGCGCTCGGCGGCTCGCGCCAATTTCGCTTTTTCATTCATCCGAGCCGCAACTGGTTCTCACCATACGTGGTTGGGCCGCTGCTGTTTTGGGTTTGGATCGGCTATCTGCAAATTCGAACGGCAGTGCTGGCGTGGCTCGGCAAGATCAGCTACTCGCTCTATCTCTTTCACCTTGTCGTCGCGACGCCGCTGGTTTGGTTCGTCGCGCAGGCGAGCAGGACCGCGTGGCGCGGCTGGCCGATCGCGCTTTACCTCGCGCCGACTTTGTTGCTCGCGGTGGTGGTGAGCGGGGGTGTCTACTACGCGGTCGAGTTACCGGCGATCGCGTTGGGAAAACGAATCGCGGGCCGGCGCGCGGCAGATGCCGGAGTCCAGGCCGCGCCTTAGTGTGGTTGGGAGGATCGAGTCTTTCGGTTAATCGAGACGTTTGAGGCGTTCGGCAATATCTGTTGGCGCAACGAAAACGAAGCTCCTCCCGCTCTTGTTTGAAATGAGCAAATTTAATCTGGCTAGTGCGAGCAGGTCAGCGCGCGCGGTCTCGTAGACAATGCCTTGACCGCGACGATGTCCCGCGATCGTGTAGCGATTGCCGGGATGCCGCAATGCGTGGCTGAGGAGCGCCTGTTGCCGATGATTGAACTGGTTGGCGCCTTTGAGGAGGGATTCTGTTTCTCGCAACTGCTCACTTTTCCGCTCGATGTAATCGTGCAGCGCAGAGATTGCGCGGCGCATCACCTCGCTTTGATAACGGAGAAAATAGGTCGCATCATTTCCGTCAGTTTCGGTGTGCAAGAAGGACATCGCGTACTGCGCGGGAGCCTTGACCAGAATTTCCGAGATGGAGACGAATTCAAAGAGCCAGTAACCCTGTCGCAACATCGACCAGTAGAACAGGGCACGTGCTGTGCGGCCGTTGCCATCGACGAACGGATGATCGTAGGCGAGCCAA
The DNA here is from genome assembly GCA_013821455.1 of Chthoniobacterales bacterium. Lineage (GTDB taxonomy): Bacteria > Verrucomicrobiota > Verrucomicrobiia > Chthoniobacterales > UBA10450 > Palsa-1392. The sequence goes on along the minus strand of JACDGS010000031.1, from coordinate 43,731 downwards.
AAATGCAGGAGGATCGCTCGGACCACGGGATGCACGAAGCGACCGTGGGGCTTGCTCACATCGCGTACGCCGCCATTCGCAAAATCACATAATCTCTTAAGGCGCTGCGGCAGTTGCGCCGCAGGCGGGGGCGAATGAAATACTTCGCCGCTAATTGCATCCTGAACCGTGATTTTTTCGTCGGCGCGGCGAAGTCGGCCTGCGGGTCAGGTTGGTCCAAGGTTCCTTCCGTGACCATTCGATGCATCTCGAAAATCAGGGACTCGTCCAAAGTGCTTTGCTTCCATTCGGCGATCCTCTGCATGGTCAAATAATTGTTGAGTATCATCCGTTCGCCGCGGGTGCGTGGTGGCCGGCCGCTTCGTAGCATCTCTTTCGCTTCCGCTCGAGTCGTCGCGGCGCCTTCGAGTTGACTGCTGGTGACCGCTTCTTGGAAGAGGGAGTGCATGAGATATTGGCTGCGCGTTTGAGGATTCGCGATGGGATCAGGCATCCCAATGTTCCCTCCAGCGCCGAGATCAATTTCGTGAAGGAGTCGAGCGATCACCTCGGTAACGGCATAGCGAAATGGCTGGCCAGCAGCGTCCGTCAGCGGGAACGACTTTAACGACGGCTGACGGACGAGTTTCGTTGCGCCCCACCATTGCTCGTGGCTAAAGCCTCTCGGAGCTGGCAGATATCGCAAGGAATCCCAGTGCCGGTATTTTCCCTCCGCCTCAGAGTCGACGGCCTGCCCTAGAAGGGAGGCAAGTCGAACTGGAGGAAGGCCGAGAATTTTCTGGGAAGAGTCGGCGGGTGGTGCCTTGGGCGGCTTCATTTTGTGATTACTAAAATGATACTAATTAATCCCAGATTAGTATTTAGCGTGGCGACTGCAATTACTAAAATAGGAAATAACAGTAATTCACTGGTATTTCTTTACCCAGATCCAGGAATCCAAATATTGATGTCGCGCCTTCTTCGGTACGCTGAATGACCACCTCGAGCTCGAACAATTCGATTGAGCTGCCCCCTATGCCGCCGCGCTATTCCGCAAAAGCTTCCGGCGGCGGACAACTGCAAAAGAGATTCCGGTCGCCGTAAACGCTGTCGATGCGCGCGACGGCTGGCCAGAATTTTTGCTCGCGCGTCCAAGGCGCCGGATACGCCGCTTTTTCGCGCGAATAAGGATGATCCCATTTGTCCGCAGTGACCTGCACGGCAGTGTGGGGAGCGTTTTTAAGGACGTTATCTTTGCGGTCGCCGCCGTCACCGATCGCATCGATCTCGCCTTTGATCGCGATCATCGCGTCGCAAAAACGATCAAGCTCATCTTTCGCTTCACTCTCGGTCGGCTCGATCATGACTGTTCCGGGCACGGGCCAGGAAACGGTCGGCGCATGAAATCCGTAATCCATCAATCGCTTCGCGACGTCTTCAACTTCGACGCCTGCGCTTTTACACGGACGCAGGTCGAGGATGCATTCGTGCGCGACGAGTCCGCGTTTGCCTTTGAAGAGCACAGGAAAATGTGGGTCGAGCCGTTTCGCGATGTAGTTGGCGTTGAGGATCGCGGTCTCGGTTGCTTTCGTTAGGCCAGCCGGTCCCATCATGCGGATGTACATCCAGGAAATGGTGAGGATGCTCGCGCTGCCGTAGGGCGCGGCGGAAACCGGGCCGGCCGAGTTATTGGTTATTGGTTCTTGGTTAATAGTTGGGAAACCTGGGAGAAACTTTACCAGGTGCGTTGCGACGCCGATCGGTCCGACGCCGGGGCCGCCGCCGCCATGCGGGATGCAAAAAGTTTTGTGCAGGTTGAGATGGCAAACGTCGGCGCCGATGTCGCCGGGACGGCAGAGGCCGACCTGCGCATTCATGTTCGCGCCGTCCATGTAAACCTGGCCGCCGTGCTCGTGCACGATCCCGCAAATCTCGCGGATCGTGGTTTCGAAAACACCGTGCGTCGAAGGGTAGGTGACCATGAGCGCGGCGAGATCCTGGCTGTGCTCCTCGGCTTTAGCGCGCAGATCGTCGAGATCGATGTCGCCCACTTCGAGACAGCGAATCGGCACGACGCGGAAACCGGCCATGACCGCGCTCGCGGGATTTGTTCCATGGGCGGAGGTGGGAATGAGACAGACCTTGCGCTCGCTCTCCCCGCGCGCGGCGTGATAGGCGCGAATGGCGAGGAGGCCGGCGTATTCGCCCTGTGAACCGGCGTTGGGTTGCAGCGAAACGGCGGCGAACCCCGTGATCTCAGCCAACCAGCGTTCGAGCTGCGTGCACATCTCGCGATAGCCAACGGTTTGGTCGTTAGGCGCGAAAGGATGCATCCGCGAAAACTCCGGCCACGACACCGGGAACATCTCGGCGGTCGCGTTGAGCTTCATCGTGCAGGAGCCGAGCGGAATCATCGAATGGCAGAGAGAGAGATCGCGCGCTTCGAGGCGGCGGAGGTAACGCAGCATTTCCGTCTCGCTGTGGTGCGTGTTGAAGACCGGATGAGTGAGGAAAGGCGATTGCCGCGTTTCGATTTTGGATTTGCGATTGAGCGGCGGCGTGTTGTCGAAAAGGACCGCGCGATTTTCGCCAAAGAGACCGAGGAGCATTTCGAGGTCGTTAGGCGTAGTCGTTTCATCGAGAGAAATCCCAACGGTGTGCGGTCCGAGCGCGCGCAGATTACAATTCTCGCGCACGGCCCGGCGGAGAATATCGGCGCTGTTTTGCTTGGCGAGATTGACGCTGATGGTGTCGAAAAATTCCCAGCACGCGATGCTGTAGCCGAGGCGCTCCAAGCCTTCGGCCAACCGGCAGGTCAGGCTATGAACGCGGCGAGCGATTTTCCGCAAACCTTCCGGGCCATGATAAACGGCATACATCGACGCCATGACCGCGAGGAGCACCTGCGCCGTGCAGATGTTGCTCGTCGCTTTGTCGCGCCGGATGTGCTGCTCGCGCGTTTGCAGCGCGAGGCGGTAAGCCGGGCGTCCGGCGGCATCGTGCGAAACACCAACGAGCCGGCCGGGCATGTGGCGTTTGTATTCGTCGCGGGTCGCGAAGTAGGCGGCGTGCGGTCCGCCGAAGCCTAACGGAACTCCGAAGCGCTGCGTGCTGCCAACGGCCACATCCGCGCCCATTTCTCCGGGCGGGCGCAGCAAAGTAAGGGCGAGAAGATCGGCAGCGACGACCGCGAGCGCGCCGGCTTCGTGCGCGGCTCCGATGAACGTCTCGTAGTCGATGATCGCGCCATCGGTCGCGGGATATTGGAGGAGCGCGCCGAAAACTTTGTCGGTGAAATTGAAACTCGCGTGCTTGCCGATGACGACTTTGATGCCTAACGGCTGCGCGCGCGTCTGCACGACTTCGATCGTTTGTGGATGACAACTTTCCGAAACGAAAAACGTGTCGCGGCCACTCACGACGGCATGACACAGCGCCATCGCCTCGGCGGCGGCGGTCGCTTCGTCGAGCAGCGAGGCGTTAGCGATTTCGAGCGCGGTGAGGTCGGTCACCATGGTCTGAAAATTGAGGAGCGCCTCGAGACGGCCCTGCGCCAGCTCAGCCTGATAAGGAGTGTAGGCGGTGTACCAACCGGGGTTCTCCAGAATATTTCGCTGGATCACCGGCGGCACCAGGCAATCGGAATAACCCGCGCCGAGGAAACTGCGCGTCACCCGATTTTTGCGCGAGATCGCGCGCAACTCTGTCAGCGCCTCCTGCTCGGAACTGCCCGCGGGAAGGTCGAGCGGTTTCGTTAGGCGAATATCTTTCGGAACGGTGGCGTCGATAAAAGCATCGAGATTGTCGAAGCCAACGGCCTGCAGCATTTGCGCAATCTCATCGTCGTTAGGCCCGATGTGGCGACTGACAAATGGACTCAGCTCCGACGCGGTTTTCTCGCTCTCTGGCGTGTCGGTTTTCGGCGATTTTTCGCTCTCAGGTGCTGCAACTAAAGCCATCGCGAACCCTACGAAAACGGCCTCCGAGCGCAAGCCACGCAGGTCCGGCGAGCGCTCTTCCGAGGCAGCGAAAAGTAGTCCGACTCTTGTTGCCGTCGATCGTTTTTTGCGCTTTGCAGAGCGCGTCGTTGACTACTCAGCGCACGACCAACCCGTCCACACTGCTCGGCAGGCCACTCACTCCGGCGAGCGGAGTCAGGTTGCCGTTTTCGTGGTTAAAGAAAAACGCATTGATCCCCGGGCTGGACACGCCGTCCTGATCGGGATTCAAGGCGTATAGGAAGCGGCCATCCCGGCTGAAGTCGAGATCCGTGGGCGCGGTCGGGCTCGGAAAGCTTCCTTGTAGCGTGATCTCCGCGCTGCCGCGATCGACCCGGTAGCGCGAAATCGTGCCGCTCCCGGTATTGACCAAAAAGACGAAGCGCCCGTCGTTGCTCGCCACGACCCAGCAGGCAAAGTCGGCGAAGGCTGGGATCGCGGAGCTGACCAGTGTGAGATGGCCATCGTCGCCAATGAGGAAGGACGACATCGCGCCCAGGTTTGGGACGTCGTTGAAGTCGTCCGAGACGAAAAGCTGATTGCCATTGGTGGTGTAAAAGCCGAAGGGCGTGATCGCGTCGGAAGGGGTAACGATGTGCGCCGTGGGGCGACCGGTATGATCGAGCGGATAAGTGTCGATGTTGCTCGTGCTTTTCTCGGTCACGATCACGACCTTGCCGTCAGGGCTGAAACCGATTTGGGCCGGGGCCGTGATGTCCGCGCTGAGCGGTTGGGTGGAATTATTGAGCGCGGTCAGCCTGCCTCTCGCATCAAAAGTGAAGCCGCTGATGTTATCGCTGTCGCCCACGCTCCCGCCGGCGTTCAGCACGTAAACGAGATTCTGAAACACCGCCACGCTCAACGGCTGCCGGCCGCCAGCGCCGATGCGATCGACCAATCTCAGGCCGGGCTGCTGAACCGCGAAGACCGACAAATCGTCACTGCCAGGATTGACCACGAACAAGAAGCGATCCTCGCCGCTGAAGGCGAGAGCGGTCGCATTACCCAACCCGAAATCGGGCTCGCGGCCACCCGACCCCAGGCCGCCGGTAGAGAAACTTCCAGCGGGCGTCAAGGTTCCATCGGCGGCGCGATTGAAAACCAGAACGGCGTTGCCCGTGAGAGCATTGGTCATGGTATAGACAGCGCCCACGATGTTCTCCGCGCGTCCAGGCAAGGCCAGGAAGATGCTCGCGAGGCCGAGAAATAAGCCGAGACCGCGTCCCAACAGGATTGGTGTTTTCATGCAAAGAGATTGGGCGCAATCCCTGGGAGGATCAATCGCGAATAAGTTATGAAACCAGCTCCCGGAAGCTCTCCGCTCGCCCGGTCTAGATGACTCGGACTCGTTAGGGCAGGGAAAAGTAGTCCGCGCTCTGATAGTTCCCGTCGATCGTCTTAACGATTTGCATGAGGACGTCGTTGACCAGCGTGCTCGCGCCGAAGCGGAAAAGATCGGGCGTGAGCCAGTCGTCGCCGAGCGTTTCCTTCACCATCACGAGGTAGGCGAGCGCCTGCTTCGCGTGTCGAATTCCGCCCGCCGGTTTCATCCCGATGCGGACCCCTGTCTCGTAAAAATAATCGCGGATCGCTTCGAGCATGACGAGCGTGACGGGGATAGTCGCGGCGGGCGCGACTTTGCCGGTCGAGGTTTTGATGAAATCGCCGCCGGCGCGCATCCCGATTTCGCTCGCTAGCCTAACGTTGTCGTAAGTCTGCAGCTCGCCGGTTTCGAGAATGACTTTCAAATGCGCCTCGCCGCAGGCTTCTTTCACCGCGGCGATTTCATCGAAGACGCGGTTGTAATCGCCCGCCAGGAAAACCCCGCGATCGATCACCATGTCGATCTCATCGGCGCCATCACCGGCCGCGCGGCGCACTTCCTTCAGTTTTAAATCGAGCGGCATCAAACCGGTCGGAAATGCTGTCGCGACCGATGCGACTTTGACGCCGGAATCGCCCAGGAAACGCTTTGCCGCCCTAACGAGATTTGGATAAACGCAGACCGCCGCGCAGCTCGGGACTTCGTAGCGCGGGTCGATCGGCTGGATCGCTTTGCGGCAAAGAAAGGCAACTTTTCCGGGCGTGTCTTTTCCTTCCAAGGTCGTGAGATCCATCATGGAAACGGCAAGCTTGAGCCCGGCGAGTTTCGCGGAAGTCTTGATGCTTCTTTTCGTGAAAGCCGCCGCGCGCTCCTCGATCATAACCTGATCGACGCTGGGAATTTCCCAGCGATCGCGCAGGGCGTCGTGACGATTGTGCGTGGCGGCCAGCGTTTTCAACGGGTCGAGATTAGCGGACGCGCCGCAAGCTGTCGATGGAAGTCAGGCAGGATGCCTAACTTCCGCTAATGCTGAGCGCGATCTCGCGGCGGTGCGGGGCGCGGCGGTGCTCAAAAAGGAAAATGCCTTGCCAGGTGCCGAGCTGCATCCGGCCATTTGCGATCGGGATCACTTCGCTCGTGCGCGTGAGGACGGAGCGGATATGCGAGGTGCTGTCATCGTCGCCCTCCGCCGTGTGCTCGAACCAGGGCGTGTCTTCGGGCACGAGCTGCTCGAAGAATTTCTCCAGATCCCGGCGCGCGGAAGGGTCGGCGTTCTCCATCACGATAAGGCTGCAACTGGTGTGCCTAACGAATACCGCCACGGTGCCGGTTTCGATCCCGCTTTTCGTCACGGCCGCCGCAACTTGGTCCGTCATCTCGTAGGTCCCTTTGCCTTTGGTCGCGACGGAAATGAGCGCGTGATGAGCGGACATGACAACGGCAGTTTGTCAGCGCCGGCCGCTTTGTCGATGCTGCCGGGTGTTCCGGTTTTTCTGCGCAATTCTCTGGCTCGCTTGCATCCTTCCCGCGACCGCGGAATTGCCTAACGAAAAGGCGATCGCCGATCTTTATGCGCGCGGTCTAGGCGGCGACAGCCAGGCTGTCGTGCGCTGCATCGATGGTTTAGAGAAGGTTCTCGTCGCGCGCCCGCACGATGAACTGGCCCGCGTTTATCTCGGCAGCGCCTACACTTTGCGCAGCCGCGATCTTTCCGTTTTTGGTCTGGCGAAATTAACTGCGCTGCGGCACGGGAACGCGCTCATGGACGAGGCTGCCGCGGCCGCGCCTAACGATGCCAAAGTGCAGCTCCTGCGCGCGGTCACTTACGAAGCGTTTCCATCTGTTTTGGGCCGCCGCCAAATCGCGCGTGAGGCGCTCGATCATCTGGTCAGCGTGATTGAAAAGGAGCCGCAAAAATTATCGCCTAACGATCAGGAACTGCTTTACCTGAACGCCGGGGAAGCGGCGCAAAAAGCGGGCGACCATGGGCGCGCCCGCGAGCTGTGGGAGCGCGGCGTCGCGCTCGCGGCGGACCCGGGGTTGACCGCGGAAATTCGCGAGGCACTCCGGGCCCTCGGCAACTAATTCGTTTAACTCCGGCGCAAATTGTGGCCAATTGCGCGGATGCTACAGGATCTCGAACGCGTGCTCTTCGACGAAGCCACCATCCTGCGCCGGCTGGACGAGATCGCGGCGCAAATCTCCGCCGACTACCGCGAGCGCGAGCTGACCGTGATCGCGATCCTGAACGGCAGCCTCATTTTTATGGCTGATCTGCTACGGCGAATTCCGCTGCCGCTGAAGCTCGATTGCCTGAGCGTGGCCAGCTACCACGGCGGGGTCAAAACGACCGGCGAGATTGTCTTCAAACAAATCGCGCTGCCAGATGTGGCCGGCAGGCACATTCTGATCCTCGACGACATTCTCGACAGCGGCGTGACCCTGGCGGCGATCGGGGAAAAGCTGCGCGCGACGCAGCCGTTGAGCGTGAAAATCTGCGTCCTCTTGCGGAAGGAAAAAGAGCGTCTGCGTGAGGTCGAGGCCGATTACGTCGGGTTCAAAATCGCGGATGAATTTGTGGTCGGATACGGACTTGATTACCGGGAGCGCTACCGCAATCTGCCCTGTATCGGCGTCCTGCGGCCGGAGCTGATTTTGGCCTAACGATGCGAGTCCGCGTCCAGTATTTCTCCCAGCTGCGCGAGGTCGCAGGCGGATCGGAGGAAGAAGTTGAGCTGCCAGAAGGCGCAACGATCGGCGAGTTGTTGGCGCGGCTTTATCAACTGCATCCCGGGCTGCAGAAGTGGGATCGCCAGATTCTCATTGGGTCCGGGGTGGAATTTGTGAGGCGCGATAAAGCGATCCGACCTAACGAACCGGTTGCGATCATGCCGCCGGTGCAGGGGGGGTGAGGCGAGCACTCGTTAGGCGGAGGTTGGAAGGACAGCGCCGTCATCCCGAGCGGAGCGCAGCGGAGTCGAGGGATCCCGTCGGGTTTCCGTGAAGATTGCGCGCGGGAATATCTGGCTACGGAACTTCACGGTTGCTCCACGGGATCCTTCGACTGCGCTGCGCTCAGGATGACGTATGGGGCTGGCTCGTTCTTACGCGCCGCCGCTCTTTACCGGCACGGTTCTGAACTGCCCGCCATTTCGCGAGGCCAGCTGTTGCAGCATCTCGCGCTCTGTTTTTTTCTCTTTCGCGTTCAGGAAATACAGCGTGTGCAGACGCGCTTTTTTCGGCAGCGTCTTTTGCCCGTCCTCCGCGATTTTGTAGAGCGCTTGCGGCGGAATGTTTTTCAGGCGGCCTGTCTCCGGCTGATACGCCGTGGCGTTGCCATCAGTGAGCATGTAAATCGTTTCCGGCTTCAGGGAAAAAGCGAGTTCGAGCGCGTAGTCGTGGCGCGTTCCACCGGGCCGATCCGCTTGCGGTTTGGCGGATTTGAAATCGATCTCGTTCTGGATGTGCGCGCACGCCGCGGCTTTGTTTTCGTCCGTCGCGGGAACGAGTTCCGGCTGCCAGGCGCGCGCGCTGCCCGCCCAGCGGATCACGTCGAAACGCGTTTGCGGAGTGAGGCTTTGCACGAGGCGGATGGCCTCCGCGCGCACGGTTTGGAAAGCCTGCTCTTTTCCTTGCCTAACGAGTTGCCGTCCCGCGGCGTCGCCGGTGCGGGTGAACATGGAATCGGAAACGTCGATCATAATAACGACGCTGGTGCTCAGGTCCTTGATCCCAAAAAAATTAATCGGGACGCCGTTGCCATTAACGGCTCCGCCGCCGGCGGAGGCGCCGCCAGCGGTGGCGAATGCAACCTTTGCGCCTCCCGCGCTCATCAACGGCATCGCCGTTTCCGGTTTCACGCCGACTTCCGGAAGAGGCGGGAGAATAATCTTGGACAGACCGGTGGTGAGGATGCGCTGCGGCGCGCTGGGAGGCGCGCTGAGCGTTTCGATTTTCCGTTGCAACTGCACCCGATGCTCCAGTGCGCGCTCGCTCGGGTTAGGCGATTTCGGGCCGGCGTGGAAGGTGAGCTTGCGGCTGGTGGAATATTTAGAGACGACCAAAATTGCGGCCAAGCCGCCGAGAATGATGTGGATGCCAAGAACCGCCATGAGGACCGGCGCGGAATAACGCCGGACGATCTTACGCGCGCTCGCGGGCGGAGATTCAGTCTCGGTTTCCATGCCGCGCGGGCCAGCCTAATTGGCGCGCCGGCTTTCTGGCGAGACTCGAAAATCGTGGAGCGAAACTTTACGAAAGCGCTTCGTGCGCCGTTTCGAGAAGCTGCTGTTGCGTAAAAGGCTTCTCCAAAATTCCCGCGACACCCGGCGCTTCTCGCATGATTTCCTCCCCGGAAAGACCGCTCATGGCGACGATCCGCGTCTCGGGATAACGCTCGCGGAAGCTCGCGAAGATATCGCCGCCAGCCGCTCCGGGCATCATCAAATCGAGGACCACGAGATCGGGCTGATATGTCGCCGCGAGCGCGAGCGCGTCGAGCCCGCTGCTCACCGTGCGCGCGCGGTAGCCCGCGTTTTCAAACATCTCGCGCATGATCGTCGCCACGGCGACTTCGTCATCGGCGATGAGGATGCGGCGGCCGGCTCCGTTGCGCAGGAGTTCGTTAGGCGCGTCGAGCTTCTCGACTTTCGCAGCCGTCAGCGCGGGCAGATAAACTGAGAAAGTCGTTCCTTTCCCTTCTACGGTTTCGAGATCGATCGCGCCTCTCATTCCGTCCACGATCATGGCGACGGTGGAAAGCCCGAGGCCGGTGCCACGACCGGGCGCCTTGGTGGAAAAAAACGGATCAAAAATTTTCGCCACGGTTGCGGCGGTCATGCCGCTCCCGGTATCGGTCACCGCCAGCCGCACATAGGAACCGGCGGGCAAGAGACCGCGCATTGTGCCTAACGACGCGGCCAGTTCGAGATTGCGCGCCTGCAAGGTAATCGTGCCTTCCTCGGCGATCGCGTCGCGCGCGTTAATGCAAAGATTGAGCACCACCTGGTGCAGCTGGGTCGGGTCGGCGTTGACGTTCCACAGCTCCGCCGGCGCATCGGCCACGACGTGGAGGCGTTTCGGGAAAGTTGCCTGCGCCATGGTCGCGACTTCATCGACGATGTGCCGCGGGTCGATCACGCCGCTGCCGCCGGCCAGCCCACGACCGAAGGAAAGAATTTGCCTAACGAGTCCGGCGCCGCGCTTGGCCGAGCCTTCGACCAGCCCGATAAATTCGCGCGCGTCCTCGGTCGCGACCTGGCCGCGGAGAAAATCGCAACCCATGAGAATCGGCGCGAGGACGTTGTTGAGATCGTGCGCGATGCCGCTGGCGAGCAGGCCGATGCCTTCGAGTCGCTGCGCCTGGAGGAGCTGCAACTGCAATTCGCGCTTTTCGGTCACGTCGCGTTGCACCGCGACCCAGTAATTTATTTCATCGTTAGGCCCGCGCAGCGGTTCGATATACCAATCGATCCAAAACTCGGAGCGATCCTTGCGGTAATTGATGTCCTCGCCTTCGAAAGCTTCGCCGCGCGTGAGCTGGCGGCGCAGGCGGTCGAGGGTCTTGCGCGTGGTCTTTGGTCCCTGGAGGAAGCGCGGGCTGCGGCCCACGACTTCTTCCGGCAACCAGCCGGTCATTTTGGTAAAAGCTGCATTGACATAAACGATCTTTGGCCCGGGTTCCTCGAGCGCTGTCCCGGTGATGATGACCGACTCGCGAATCTGCCCGAGCGCTTGTTGCGCGAGGCGAAGCTGATCCGCCGCAGCTTCCCCGGCGACTCCTTCGAGGACGCCTTTGACCGCGACGCGGGCGGCGATCATCTCGCGATTATCCGCAATACGAGGCGGTTTGAGATGCGTTCGTGAAGGCGCGGGCACGCGAAAGAAGCCGCTCACTCCACCAATGCCCATCGAATCCATACTCGGCAGCGAGCAGGATGCGTTCCGAAAATTTGAGAGTGACTTAGAGCGTCGGCGGCTTCTTTGGTGCCAGAAGAACGTTGCGGCCGACGAGATAGAGCAAGACCGAGAGGATGATGAAAGGAATGAGCGCGAGCAGGTCGGCGTGCGCGCCTTCGAAGAAGGGATTGTGAGCGATAGACCATTTTTCGATCGCGTCGAAGGAGTTTTTCCACGGAATATTCAGGAAGGCGAAAACCACTCCCGCCAGGGTCCCGCCGGCGATATAACCGGAGGAGAGCAGGACACCGTTACTCTTATCGCCTTCGGCGAGGAGCTGATCTTCGGTAAAGTTCGCGCCGGCGTGTTTGCGTCGCGTGTAGTTGTCGACCATCCCGCGAATCAGTCCGCCCACCCAAACCGGCGCGGAAGTCGAGATCGGGAGATAGACGCCGACGGCAAACGCGAGCGAAGGAATTCCGCAAAGCTCGAGCACGATCGAGATGAAAACGCCGAGCAACACAAGTCCCCACGGCAGTTGGCCGCCCAGAATGCCTTTGATGATGTAGGACATCAGCGTGGCCTTCGGGGCGGTGAACTTCTGCACGCTCGAACCGTCAGGCCGTTTCTCGTAGATGCCGTTGATGCCGGGATCGACGAGATAGATCGGCGTGCCCTGGTCATTGACGAGGTAGCGCCCGGCCGGTCCGTTATCGGCTGAGGTTTTGTGATAAACGAAATACTCTTTCGTGTCGCTGCCGGCCTGCGCACCGGCGATGTGTTCACGCTTCGGTTGGCCGCTCGAATCCTTTTCGAAGTTGGCGGAGTTGGCGTGAAAAGTGGAGGCAGAGGCAAATTCTTTGTTGCCCGCGACCGGCATGTAAACCGTGCCGGACTCGTTAAACTTCATCAGGATCGGCCCGATCACGATGCACGACGCGAGTGTGCCGATGAGGATAGCGATCTGCTGATACTTCGGGGTCGAGCCGATCAAGAATCCCGTCTTAAGATCCTGCGAGGTCGTGCCGCCATTCGAGGAAGCGATGCAAACAATCCCGCCGATCGACAGCGCGGTGACGAAATAAGGTGGCGCGGTCCAGCCGACGAGCAGAAAGCAGAGACACGTAAGCAACAGCGTCGCCACCGTAATCCCTGAAGTTGGACAAGATGAGGAGCCGACTTCGCCGGTGAGGCGCGACGAGACGGTGGTAAAAAGAAATCCGATCCCGACGATGAGGAGCGCGCCTAACGGGTTGAAACGGAGGTTGAGTTGGGGCGCAATCATGATGAGCACGAGCAGCAGAATGATTCCGCCGATGACCCATTTCATCGAGATATCCTGGTCGGTGCGCGCCGCCGTGGCCGTCTCGGTGCGTGCCGCGCGCAGATCGGCTAGTCCGCCTGTCAGTCCGTGCCAGATCAACGGCAGTGAGCGAAGCAGACTGATGATTCCACCCGCCGCCACCGCGCCCGCGCCGATGTAAAGAATATAGCCGTGCTGAATTTGCTCGACACTCATCTCCGCGATGGTGTGACCCGTTTCCGGCGCGACTGGCCCCGCGACTAACGAACCGAAATATTTGATCGCTGGGATCATGACGAGGAACGAGAGGACGCCGCCGCCCATCATCATGCCGGCGATGCGCGGACCGATGATATAACCGACGCCAAGCAGCGCGGGATTGTTCTCGATCGAAATCGAGGCGCCTAGAAATGGTTTCCCAAAAACCTTCTCGGGAATTTCCTTCATCGCTTTCAGCATCTCGAGCGCGCCGTAATAGATGAAACCGATAGCGAAACCGCCAATGATCACTTTGCCGCCACTGACCGCTTCATCCACTGCCAGCGCGTTGCCCTCATCAGACCGCGCGGCCGCGCGCGATTCGGCCGATGCGCCAGCTTTCAAGACCTCCGCGCAGGCAGTCCCTTCCGGATATTTCAGATATCCATGTTGCTGAACGATGAGTGCGCGCCGCGTCGGGATCATCATCAGAATACCGAGCAGCCCGCCGAGAATCGCGACCAGCATCACGCGCACGATCTCGAGATCGAACCCCAGGATCATGATCGCGGGCATCGTCACGCCGAGGCCGAAGGCGATCGATTCGCCCGCCGAGCCGGCGGTCTGGACGATGTTGTTCTCGAGAATGGTCGAATCGCGCAACCCGAACTTTGAGAGCACGCGAAAGGTGGTGATGGCGAGAACTGCGACGGGAATCGAAGCGCTGACCGTAATGCCGACCTTGAGCACCAAATAAAGCGACGAGGCGCCGAAGACGATCCCGAGCAATGTGCCGATGATGATCGGGAGAGGCGTGAACTCGCGCAGTCGCGCGTTAGAGGGAATGAACGGACGAAAATTGGCGAGAATCGGATTCTCCGGTCTCGCCCCCACGATGTCCGGCATTTCGTTAGGCGGATTTCGTGGGTCGATGTTCAAATCGAGATTCGAAGCAGCTGCGCTTTAGCCTAACGAGTCGCGCCCGATGGGCTGGTTCGCGTTCCCATGCTCAGGACCCAGCGATAGAGCACAAACGCGATCACGGCAAAAGCGAGACCGCCGATGATGATCGCGGGCGTGGCAAATCCCGCGCCGACCAGCGCAAGCGGTGCGCCGGCTCCCGAGAAGACGACAATCGCCGAGATGACCACGCCGATAATGCTCTCGCCCACGATCAAGCCCGAGGCGAGGAGCACGCCGAGCTGCTTCGTGCCCTCCGGATTCCGCGTGCGCTCGGCGCCGCGATCGTAGAACCAGCCGACGATTGTGCCGACGACGATCATGAGCGTGCTCGCGGTCGGCAGATAAATTCCGAGGCCGACAGCGAGCGGCGGCATGCGAAGGTGCCGCGTGGTGCGCGTGAGAATTTCATCGAGCACGATGATGCCAAGGCCGATCAGCGCGCCCATCTCAATCAAACTCCAATCGATATCCGAAGCGATCACGCCTTTCGCGAGCGCGGAAATTAATCCCGCTTGCGGCGCCGCGAGGGAATGCGCCGTCGCGTTGGGCGCGCCGACAAATCCGTAAGCCTGATTCACAAGGTTCAGCACTGGCGGAATGACCACCGAGCCGGCGAGCACGCCGATGATGAGCCCGACCTGCTGTTTCCACGGTGTCGCCCCGACGAGCTGGCCGGTTTTCAGATCCTGAAGGTTGTTGTTCGCGATCGCCGCGACATTGAAAATAACCGCCGTTGTGAAAAGCGCGAAAGCCATTAACGCTTTGCTCGCATCCGGCGAGACGTACGGTTTCACCCCGAAAACGAGCAGCAAGGCCGCGCCGATCACGACGAGAATACCAATACCGGAGAGCGGACTGTTCGACGAACCGATCAGGCCGGCCATGTACCCGCAAACCGCCGAGACGAAAAAGCTCATCAAAATAACGTAAGCCACTCCGCCAATGACGAGCGTAGTCATGTGCGCGCCGAGCCCACTCGAGTTTGCGAAATACCCGAGGACCCAGCCGATCGGCGCCATGCAAACGAGCGTGACCAAACCAACAATGCCGATCGGGATATCGCGTTCCGTAATCGGTAGCGTGTCGGCGTTGCCCGCTTTGCGTGCACGGTTCGCAGCCATCGCGCCAGCAAGACCTTGGACGACCGGCTTCACTAATTTCAACAGGGTCCAGATCGCGGAAACGCCGATTGTTCCCGCGCCGACGAAGCGCACTTTGTGACTCCAAGTGGTTATCGCAAGCGCGCCCGCCGCCGTCGTGAGATCGCCGGTGAGCGCGGAAAAATGCGGCACGCCCCAACCCCAGCCAATGCCCGCGCCAACCAGCATCGCGATGCCGACGGAAATTCCGCAGAGATGTCCGATCGCGAGCAAAGCAAATGAAAGCGAAAAATCGTAACCGCTGACCGCGCCGCGCCGGCCGATGCGAAAATTTTGCGCAACATCCGAAGCAAAAATCTGCGTCGCTACGACGATCGCAAAAACAGCGGAAACGATCGAGCCCCAGAGCACCGCGCGCAGACCGCTGCGTCCGTGTTCGATATCATCCGGGTGCGTCGCATCGCCACTGCTGCCGACTTTCAGCACCTCCGCGCAAGCGACGCCTTCGGGATAAGGAAGGTCCGAGTTCGTCACGAGCGCGCGGCGCAACGGGATGGAATACATCACGCCGAGGATGCCGCCGAGCGCGCAGATCAAGAATGAAATCCAGAACGGAAAACCGGTCCACCAGCCGATCATGATCAGCCCCGGCAGAACGAAAATGATCGAGGAGAGCGTGCCGGCGGCAGAGGCAATCGTCTGCACGATGTTGTTCTCTTGCACCGTCGCGTCTTTGAAGCCGCGCAGGATGGCCATCGAGATCACCGCCGCCGGAATCGAAGTCGAAAAAGTGAGGCCGGCTTTGAGGCCGAAATAAACATTCGCCGCCGTGAAAACCAGCGTGATGAAGATGCCGATGATGATCCCGCGGATGGTAAGTTCTTTGTCCATATTCGTTAGGTAGTGGGCGGAGCGACGGCGCTCTCTCGCATTCGGAGAGAAGACCGGGAACGGCTGGGAAAGGCAAATGGAAAAGAGTCGGCGCGCCGCGCCGACGCGTTGTAGCCCGGGGGCGGTGACCCCGGATGGTTCGCGCGAGGGCAATCTTTTCCCTCGCCGGGGTCACCGCCCCCGGCTACAACCGTTTCGCTTCGCGACGAAAATTACGGCGTCGGGGTGGTCGCGGGCTTTGCGATGATAATGGAGACGCGGCGATTTTTCGCGCGACCGGCCGGGTTGTCGCTCCCGTCCGGATTTTTATTTTCTGCTACTGGATTTTCTTCGCCTTTCCCTTCGGCGGTGATCTTGGTGGCGTTAATTCCGCCATTCTTGACCAGCCAATCTTTCACGGTCGTAGCCCGGTTTCGCGAGAGACTCATGTTGGCCGATTTCGATCCTTTCGAATCGGTAAACCCTTCCACCGTCACCATGCTGTCGAGAAACTGTGAGAGGACGACCGCTACCTTTTTGAGCGCATCTTCCGCCTGCGGCTTGAGCGTGGCCTTGTCGTAATCGAAGAGCACGTCGCCGGAGAGATTCATGCTCAGCGACTGGCCGTTTTCCTGATACTGCAATTCCTGTTTCGCCTTCTCCAGCTCGAGCTGCTGGCGTTGCAAATCCAGATCCTTCTTTTGCAGGTCGAGCTGTTTCTCCTTCAGCTCAGCTTCTTTTTTCTGAATGTCTTTGTCGGTCGTTTCCTGCGCCCAAGCTGGCGAGGCGAAGGCGAGAAGAGTCAGGGCCACAGGAACGAAACGAACGAATCGACGATTCATACTCCTTCATTCGTATTTGCCGGAGGCCTCGCGCGTCACCGCACCTTCGCTCGCGAGATGAGGCCGGCGGCCTGCGCGCGCCCGTATCTCCAACGTGATTTCACATTTGAAGAACCGGCTGCGCGTGCTGGTCAGCGCCGGTTTGGTTTTGCTTTTGGGATGTTCCGTCGCGCACGGTCTGCCTCCGAGCCCGGCGCCTTCGCCTAACGAACAGATCCTGCGGGCGCAGATTTTCCTCGATGGCTCCGCTTTCAAACCGGGCGTGATCGACGGTCGCTGGGGCGAGTTCATGGGCAAGGCGCTCACTCGTTACGAGCAGGCGCAGGGGAAGAGCGGCCTTCGACACGGCGCGCAGCCGCCCGCGCAATTCGATTTGCCGATCGACTCTGCAAAGCCAGCGCTGATCAGCTACACACTTTCGCCTAACGATGAGAAATTCGTTGGCCCGGTCCCGCAAAAACACGCGGCGCAGGCAAAGCTCGAGGCTTTGCCCTATGAAAGTTTTCTTGAGCTGGCCGGCGAAAAGTTTCACGCGCGTGAGGATTTTCTGAAGCAGATAAATCCCGGCTACGATTGGGCCAAAGCTAAGGCGGGCGACTCCGTGCAGGTGCCAAATGTGGCCACGCCGTTCGATCTGCAGGAAACGATCGGCCTGAAAACACAGACCGAAGCGGCCGAGAAAGCGAACCAGCTCAAAACGGAAAAGCAGAAGCCGCCTAACGAACAATATTCCATCTCCGTTTCCGTGGCGCAGAAGATTCTGGAAGTGCGCCAGGACGGGAAGCTCGTCGGCAGCTATCCCATTACGCCCGGATCGAAGACGCTCCCGGCGCCGATCGGCGATTGGTTCGTGCGAGGTTTTTCCTGGATGCCGACTTTCCGCTGGGACGAGGCGATGCTCCACCATGACGAGCGGAGTGGTAATTTTTTCAACCTGCCACCCGGGCCTAACAATCCCGTCGGTATTCTTTGGATGGAGCTGAATCACAAAGGCAGCGGCATTCACGGCACGGAAGTGCCGGAAACGATCGGCCGCACGACCAGTCACGGCTGCATCCGGCTTTCAAATTGGGACGCGCTCGATCTCGGAAAAAAAGTGCTGCCGGGCGTGCACGTGCGGATTCGTTAGGCAAGAATTGGCCGGAGGTCTTTTCAGGTCTGGTGGCGGGATCGCGACGGTGGATGCGTTTAGCCGATGAAAATGGTTTCAGCACGCTCCGAGAAAACTCCAGAGCAGCTATGATCGTTAGGCTGCGCTCGTTCGTTAGGCAGGCGCGCCCTTCTCCCGGCGCGCCGCGAGATTGGCGATGACGGCGATCAACTCGCTCGGCTCGACCGGCTTCGGGACATGGAGCTGAAAGCCGGCGCGCAACACACGCGTCCGGTCGGTTACGCGCGCGTAAGCTGTCAGGGCCGCGGCGGGCGTGTTGCCTCCTTCCTCGGGCGGGAGCGCGCGCACCTGGCGCAGCAGGTCGTAGCCGTCCTCGTTAGGCATTTCGATGTCGCTCAGGAGCACGTCGGGCCGCAATTCTCGCACGGCCGCGAGCGCTTCCGCGGCCGTCGCCACCACCGTGACGCTGGCCTGGCAGCGCGTGAGCACAGTGTAAAGTAACTTGCGCGCATCGGCGTCGTCATCGACCGCAACGATTCTCACGCCCGCCAACTCGCTACAGGGATCGAACGGCGCGTCCGACGCAATCTGCGGATGTTCGCCCTGCGCTTTTGTGCGTTCGTGCAAAATAACAATCGGGAGATGAACCGAAAAGGTCGCGCCTGTTCCCGGCCCATCGCTGAAGGCGTAAATCGCTCCGCCATGCAGCTCCACCAGGTGGCGCGTGATGCCGAGCCCAAGCCCGAGCCCGGTATGCGAGCGCGTGCTGCTCGTGTCGGCCTGGGTGAAGCGCTCGAAAACGTGCGGCAGAAAATCAGCCGCGATGCCCATGCCGTTATCGCTCACCGTCAGCTCGACGTGCGAGTTTTCGCGCTGCAAACGCACCTGCACGCGACCGCCTTTAAAGGTGAATTTGACCGCGTTGGAGACAAGATTCCAAACGATCTGCTGCAGCCGTTCGGCGTCGCCGGAGATCGGACCGGCCAGCGGATCGAGGACACAATCCAGCTTGATCGATTTCGCCGTGGCGGTCGGTTCGATCACGGCGACCGCCGCGCGCACCACTTCCGGCAGATCGATCGTGCGGAGGTCCAAGCGCAGCTTGCCCGAGATGATGCGCGAAACATCGAGCAAATCTTCGATCAGGCGCGCCTGCGCGCGGGCGTTGCGCTCGATCACCGCGGCCGCTTCCGCGATCTCGCTTTTCGTTAGGTCGCCGGTTTCGAGCAGACGCGCCCAGCCGAGGATCGCGTTCAGCGGCGTGCGCAATTCGTGCGAAACCGTTGCGATAAATTCGTCCTTCGCCCGGTTCGCGACCTCGGCGGTTTCGCGCGCATCCTGTGCTTCGCGCAATAATTTTTCCCGCTCGGTCTCGGCTTCCCGCCGTTGCAGATTGAGAGCGATTCCGTGCGCGACGAGCTGGAGCGCGCTCAACGTCGCCTCGGAAAGTTCGTGGCGCGCGAACATTGCGAGGACGCCGTAAAGCTTGTCGCCGACGAGCAAAGGATAGCCGGCGAAGGCGACCATTTTTTCCCGGCGCGCCCATTCCTGATCGTTCACGCGCGGATCGCCGATGACTTGATTGGTGAGATGCGGCTTTCGTTCCGAAGCGATGAGCCCCATTTTGAATTTGCCTAACGGCACTCGGCCATGCGGTCCGTCGATGTGCGTGTAAAGACCGGCACTCACTTGCAACTCGAGCATTTGCTCCTGCTCGTTGTAGGTCCAGATGCGGGCGAAGGCCGCGTCGATATGCTGCACGAGCGCTTCGACGAAACCGCGGAGAGCGTAGTCCACATTGCTCGCTCGCATCAGGAGCTGGCCAATTTCGCCCTCTAAATTAATCAGGCGGGAGCGTTCGTCAGTGGCCATCGAGTTCGCCATTTGCGATGGCACGCTAGCACTGCCAGACCCGCGAGGGAATGATCGGTCACACGTCCGCCGTCTCGCTCCATTCCGTTGAGAGAGGGATGCGACGACCGATTCACCGCTACAGGACTTTCTGGATTCTCCTCGTCCTCGTGGTCGCGCTCGTCGTCGTGCGGCTCATGCTTTCCATCTGGGTGCGCGATTATGTGAACCGGAAATTATCCGAGCTGCACGGGTATCGAGGGCACGTGGATGACGTCGGTCTCGCGCTCTGGCGCGGCGCGTACAAAATCTACGACATCAAAATCGTGAAGACCTCCGGTGACGTGCCGGTGCCGTTTTTCTCCTCGCCGCTCATGGATCTGTCGGTCGAATGGAAGGCGCTCCTGCATGGCGCGTTTGTGGGTGAGATTTATTTCGAGCATCCGGAAGTGAATTTCGTCAACGCCCCAAGCAAGGCCGCTTCGCAGGCGCCTTTGGACGAGCCGTGGACGCAGACGGTGAAGGAGCTCTTCCCGCTGAAGATCAATCGCTTCGTCGTCCACAATGGGGAGGTGCATTACCGCGACTTCCACAAAAGACCGAAGGTGGATGTGGTCATCGACCAGGTGCGCATGGTGGCCACTAACCTAACGAACAGCACCAGGATCGCGAAGACCCTTAATGCTCATCTCGAGATGGAAGGCCGGCCGCTGCGCTCGGGCGATCTGCGGATCAAGATGGATCTCGACCCCTACGCGGCGAGGCCGACCTTTAACCTCGAGACGGAGATGAAAGATCTGCCGCTGGTGAAGCTGAACGATTTCGCGAAGGCTTACGCCGCGATCACTTTCGAGAAGGGAACACTGCGTCTGGCCACGGAATTCAATGCGAAGAAGGGCAACTTCGACGGCTACGTCGAACCGGTCTTCGAGCACATGTCGATCTTCAATCCGAAACACGACTCGGATAATCCGATCAGCTTTGTCTGGCAGGCAATCGTCGGCGGCCTAACGAGTGTAATCCGTAATCATCCGACCGATCGTTTCGGCACGCGCGTACCCGTGCACGGCAGTTTCGATAATCCCGAGCCCGCGATCCTCACGACGGTGCTCAACGTCTTCCGCAACGCCATCATCAAAGCCTTTGCAGGCACCCTGGAGCACAAAGATTTGCCGAAGGTCGATAAGGATCAGGGATAAATCGGGATGCCGTCCAATATCCCCTCCTCCGGCTACCTATCGATCTTCCTGCTCGGATTTTATGGGGCAGGGAGAGGCAAATCCGGACAGATCTTTGCGTAGGGCTGGTCACCGAAAGACTGTTGCCATTCCTCCCGCGTCAGATTGCGCTGCAGGCGGGGTATGGCTTCCGGAAGCAGGTCTTCGGCTCGCAATGGCCAGACTCATCGAGCTGCTGCACGAACGCTTTGTCCCTGCGCGAGTAGGAGATGAAAACGTCTGCCATAACAGTTTGATTTGTGCCGCACTGGATTCAGAACAACCGCACTTCGTGTCCGTCCTTTACAAAGGCGGCATTGAGTCCGGCAATATCGCCATCCCCAACTATGTTAAGGCCCACACTCCGACACCCAACCGCATGCGGTGGACGGGCTCGCGGCGATCAAAGAGAGCGCGCGCAATTTCGAGTGAGTGTGTCATTGAGCATCGTGGCGCTACTTGGAGTCCGTATGCGTTTATTCGGGTTCTTCCGGCAGCTCGGGACAGGTCTTTCGATATGGCATCTGGCCCAGGTAAGTCTTCCACTCGGAGCGGGTGAGATTGCGGAAGGAACGCGCCTGCACCTGCGCGATCAAGTCTTCCTGTTTCAAGTCCCAAATGCGGACGGCACCGTCACTGGCAGTCGCGAGGTAGCGTCCGTCATCGGTCATCGACGTCGCGCCGGAAGTTTGAATTCGTGCGACTTCGGTCGTCCCGACAGGTTTTCCGTCGGGAGAGAAATCGAGCGACCAAAGACGCGAGGTATTGTCCACTGCGGTGGTCACGATTGAGCGGCCATCCGGAGAAAAGAACACCCGGGATACTTCCCGGTCGTGGGTGGCTGCGGTGACCTGCTGGCCGGTGGCAACGTCCCACACCCGCGCCTGGTAGCCGAAGTCCCGCCAGGCTGAGGTGGCGAGATACCGGCCATCGGCGGTCAGAGACAACGAACTGACATGCTGCGGGTGATCGAGCTCGCGGATAAGTTTTTTGTCCTGGACGCTAATGATTCTGATTTGAGACGTTCTATTCCCAACCGCGACGAGGGTCCCATCTGCCGAGCAGGCAATGGTGTCGGCACCGAATTGATTGGGAATGCGGGCGATGAGTTCGCCACTCGCCGTGTTCCAAAGGTGAATCTCCTCGCCGGCCGTAAAGAGTCGAGTGCCGTCCTCCGAGAGGCAGATGCCGTTGATCTCGCCCGATTCTTTCAGCGCCACCGGTCCCGAAGCGCCGGTTATCTTGCCGCCGGTGCGCTGGAGTTGCCAAATCCGGATTCCATCGTCTCCGCCCAACGTGACAAGGCGGTCGTCGTGGTGGCTGATGGCGAATCCCAAAACGCCACGATGCGGCAGAGCGACTAGCTTGCGGCCCCCCTTGACGGCGCGCACCGCGGCTTCGTTCTGCGAACCGGGCATAAGCAGGTATTCACCGTTCGAATCGAGCGCGCAGACGTCGGATCTGGTCCCGAGATCGACTTTGGTTTTGATCGTTGTCACCTCCTCACCACCCAGGGTGAGCCACAAGCGGACGGATTCAACCCAGCTGCCGATGGTGGCAAAGCAGGATCCATCGGGGCTGAAGCGCACGCGATTGACGGTGCTGTCGGTGAATCGAGCGAATTCTTGGACGGGCGAAAGCTTCCAGATCCGTGTCTGCACACCGCGTTCTCCAAGCACCACGAGGAATCGCCCGCGATCATCGACCTCCGCCTCGATGACATCCTGATCGTTGGTAACGGCACCGAGCAGCCGCCGGGTGGCGATTTCATAAGCGCGCACCGTCTGGCCATGCCAGACCGCCAGATACTGCTCATTAGAACTTAACGCTGTGTTGGTCTCATTCTGGCCTCCTTCCTCGCCCGCCCATGCCGCTGCTCTATCTGGGTAAGAATTTTTGAAATCAGCGATCAGGGCAGGGATCTGTCCGTTTTCTATCCGCGCTACCTGCCCCTTAACCACGCCGCCCTTCGGATCAAACGTCGCCCATCCGTTGACCTCTGAGACTTCCTTGCCGGTGGTCAGATTGAAGATGTGACTGCCGTTGCTGGTGCGCACAATGCAGGAACTGCCATCACGATTGAAGGCGACTTCGCCATGCGCGTCTGAACCATTGCTCAGTTTCAGCGGAGTCTCCCGACCATCTTCCGGCCGACAAATCACGAGGGAGTCCTCACGCCGCAGCGCGACCTGCGAAAGATTGGGACTGACCCCGGCCACCTCCGCTTTTTCGCCGAGCGGCATCTCCCACTCCTGCCGTCGCTTGGGCAAATTCCACCCACGCAGCATGCGGTCGCCATCGACGATAACAAGCGAATCGCCATCCGTGCTGAAGACGGCATCTCTGCTGAAGTCGGCATTCTGCGCTGCCGGCTTGCTGGGCAGCGAGAAGTGAGGCTGCGGCAGGACGGCGAGAACGGAGCGCAAAGCCTGGTCGGCATCGAGCGAGGGATAGAGCTGCGCCGCTTCTATGGCGAGCAGTCCGGCTCGGCCCATCAGCTTCGGCTGTTGGGAAACCATCGCTTGAGCCTGAGCGGCAAGCTGCCGCGAAAGCGCGATCCGGCTCTGGCGTTCGGCTTCCTCTTGGCGTTCTTTGGCGATGTCACGCTGCTTCACCGCCTCCTGCCGGGCAAATAAGGCAATCACGGCCAGGACCACAGCGACGACTGCTCCGAAGCTTACCGCGCCTAGCGTGCTCCGCTGCCGGCGCGCTGCCGCTTTGCGACTGGCGATGATGTATTCGGTCTGGAGCGCTGTCGGTTGGCGTTCCTTGTCGGCGCCGGCTTCGGTGAGCCAGCGCTCGGCTTCACGCAGGTCATCGCCGCGCAGGACGAAGCTGTTGTTCTTGCCCTTCGCTTCCCACTCGACCGCGCGGGTGAGCAGGCGGGTGTGGGAGTGAACCCATTCAAGGTCGGTGTCGAGCGCCGTCACCAGCGTGTCGACCGACTGCTCGAAATCGTCCGACTCGCGACCGAAGATCCAGTTCAGCTTCGCGATCGCCTCGGGAACCAAGGCTGCGTCCACCTCGCGCGCGACGAGGGGGATGATGCGCTTGTTGTGCAGCGCGGCGTGCGCGATCTCTCTCTCGCATATTTTCGAAACGACCGAATCCGGCGAGAGTACGAAAACGAACGTGTCCGCGCCTTCGATCGCGCCGAAGATCGCCTCCATGAATTCCTCCGTGGGCCGGATGCCTTCCCAATCGACCCAGGCTTGGCGCCCGCGCCGTTTCAGTTCATCATCCAGGCGTCGGACGAACTCTTCGTCTTTGCGCGAATAGGAAATGAAAACATCATCGCCTGGGGCCGCTTGTTTCCCGAGATTGACTGCAGCAGACATGATTTGCCGGCGAATCTACTTCTCGTTAGGCGCGCGGAAATTGTTTCGGCGGAAATCCGCGAAGTGATGGCCACCTACTTTTTGCGCCGCGACGGCGCAACCGGCTTCCTGCATTTCCGAAATGTGCTCGATGGAGTCTATCTCCTGCACAACTCCCGGTGATCTGCGGGAGGCCGAGCGCGTCGAGTCCTTCGCGCGAGAACCCGGCGCTGGAGCGGATCGCGTCCGTGCTCGTGTCAGTGACGCATCAAAATAGTTAGTAAGAACTAGATTGGGTCGGCTGGTTGCGGCGCGCGACGCAGGGTGTTCGATTTTGCTTTTGTAGCTCGTCATCCTTTATTCGTTAGGCTAAACCGGATTTCTCTAAAGCAGGGTTGCCAGCGTGGCGCAGACGGCTTCGAGACCGGCGCGCGTTGCGGGATCCTTGGTTTGTGCGGCGCTTTGTTTCAGGTCGTTAAGCGTGGTCTCGAGTTTCCAGAGCGCCGCGCCTTCGTCCCGAACCTGATCGCAGAGTTGTTCGGCGGTCGTCACATCACCGGAATCGAAGGCCATTCCAAGCAGGGTGGGCCGGGCCCATTCGTCGCTGCTCTGGCGATCGAGAGATCGCTGGCAAGCCATGCGCGCGACCGTGGCGGCGGCGCGGGCGCGATCTTCGTCACCGACGCGTGCGCGAGCGCGGTAGAGCCGCGGCAGATTGCTCGAGGGATAGTAGTCGTTGAGGTCCAGCTTCATTCCGCGCTCGTAATGCTTGATCGCCTCGGTCAGGTAGGTGCTTTTCTGTGGCTCCGCCGCAGAGCGATAGAGGCTTTTGAAGCGACCGCCGATCAATCCCTCGCGTTCGGAGCTGGCACCGCTGATCCGCATGAGCTCCTCCAGCGCGCCGATGGCCGCGGGGTGGTCGCCCGTCTTCGATTTCGCCAGGCAATACTGCTCGCGCACGGTGGGTAGAAGTCGGATCGGGTCAGGCAATGAGTCGATGTAGGAGACGGTCGCTTCCCAGCCCGCCTGATCGCGCAAGAGGTCAAGCAGTTCCAGCGCGACGGCCGGGACAAGCGGCGTATGGCCAGAGTAATATTTGTCGCGCAGAGCGAGCGCGAGTTGCCGGCGCGACTCGTTAGGCGCATGGGCGACGGCCCCCACTTCGGCTTGGAAAGCGGAGAGCTGCTGGAGGTAATCCTTGATCGCACTGGCGCGCGAAGGATCGACCAGCTTCTCGTCCGGATAGCCCTGCAAGGTTTGGAACATCGGCCCCTCGCCGTTCGCCAAGGCCGGCACGCCTTGCACCAGCGCAGCGTGAATCTTCGCCGCGGTCTCGTCGCTCACTTCCTCCTCCGGCAAGGGATAGCGAAGCTGGCGCATCTGGTCGATGTCGAACAACGCGTTCGACCAATCCGCGCTGATCAGGACGCAACCTTGCTTGCGCGCGGCGTGGCGAATGCCGATCTCGTAATAGACGTTCCCATTTGGAATCGTGAGGTCAGCCACCACCAGGTCCGAAAAGTAAAGGCGCTCCAGCATTTCCTGGATGATGAGCGCGCCGAGGTCCTGATCCGCTCGCACCGGTTGGTAACCGAGTTCCTCGAGAGCGGGAGAGATCGCCTTCTCCCAAAGGCTGTTGAAGTTAACTTTCGCCGGCGCGGGAGGTTTGGCGCGCGTTTCCTTCGTGCTGAAAGGCATGACCATGAAGCAGATTGGCCGGGGCATGAAATGATAGGAACATGCCTTAGCCGGAGTGGCGAGGGCAAATAAAGAGCTGGGAGAATCCTGCCGCTAAACCGACCGGACAAGTCATCCCGCAACCATCGAGATTCGCTTGAGATTACGCCTAACGAGTAAAGGACTTTATGGTGTAGCCACTGCTCTGAAACGACCCGATTATTCTCAGGGTTCCGGCTGTAACTTATTGGCCGCATTGGTTCGTCTGGCATTCTCCGCCAGTTGTTTCGCTTCGGCTTTCGGATCGAGCTTGAGATCGGGTTGCAGCTCCAAGGCACGACGAAAAATTGCAGTTGCACCTTTGACGTCGCCTTCTCCCGCAAGCCTCCGGCCTTCCTCTACAAAGCTGGGATGGATAGGCAGGTCCGGACATGTCTTTGCGTAGGGCCGATCGTCGATGAACTCCTGCCATTCCTCGTAGGTCAGATTGCGTTGCAAGTGGAGCATGGCTTCTGGAAGAAGGTCTTCCGTCCACAACGGCCAGATGCGGACACTCTGATCATTACTTCCAGTTATGAGCCAACGTCCGTTCGGGGTAAAAGTAGCGTCGATGACCTCGCCCTCATGCTGCACGATGTCCGCGGGACGTTGTAGCTTGGCGTCTGCTAAGACAGAGCTTCCGATAAAGGTCATCCAACGACCATCCGAACTTTTCATTGTCCTGCGCCCAAGCCGCATGACCGCCCAGGACGCCGAGTCACCCACGAGCTTCAGATCACCACCTGAAGTAAGCTCACGAGCCGGCACGTCCAGGACATCGGCATGGGTAACCCAGCCTACCTTTCGTCTCGTGGCAAGCTCGAAGAGTCGTGTCGTTGTTAGGGTGCCGCGCAAACCGCCTGGGGCACGGCGGCTAGTCCGTAGCGCGATAGACTTGCCATCCGGACTGAACGAAACAGCCTCCACCTTATCCTTACCAAAGCCAAGCTCTGGGGATGCTTCGACCCATCCGGGTATCGAATACAACTGCGCTGACTTACTAGTTATCGCTATTAACCAATGACCATCAGTGCTGAATCCGACAGTCGACGCTTCCGCGCCGAGGTTTTTGGCCGCAATTTCACTCCAGTTACCTGCGTCAGTGTTATGAATATGCATCCAGCCATTGGCGTTCCCAATCACCAGGATATGTCCGTCCGGGCTACTAGCCACCGCTGTAACTGCCGAGTCATAGCGCAAAGTCTTGACCGCAGTTCCTCGCGCAATAGACCATTCCCCGAGAGTTCCATCACTGTTTCCAGTCACGATAGACTTGCCGGCAGGCGTGAAGATAACGGCGGCAGCCTTCTGCGGCAGACGCAATAGTTCGCGCTTACTTTCGACATCCCACATCCGAACAGTCCCGTCCAGGCTGGCGGATGCGAGATAGCGTCCACTCTGCTGGAAGCTAAGATCGCTAACCTTCGCCGAATGTCCTGCGAATGGATCACTGGGTGTCCCATCGAGCTTATAAAGGCACAAGCTCCCATTCATCTCGCCGCCGACTGCTAGTGCTTGGCTGTCTGGGCTAAAGGCTAGTGACCAAGGCTGGATCTTATCGATCCTGTTTACCTTCTGCAGCGTCCCTGTTTCCCAGGTAGTGAGCGAAGTTCCAATTGCTGCCAACCACTCTCCGTTAGGGCTGAAGTGCACTGCGCGGAAATGTCCATCAGTTTCCTTCTCTGTTTGTGCGCCCCAGGCCGTGAGTTCATCCCAGCTCCCGGTCCTATATACTTTTACCTGCCGTGAATCGTAGCTCGCGGTAGCTAGTAAGTCTCCGGCGGGACTAAAGGCGACGGACCATAGCATCTTGCCATCTCGTAACCCCTTCTTCATCTGCCAGGTGTCGGTTTCCCAAACGAGCGCGACGTCACCGCTGGTTGATACCAACCATCTCCCATCCGGGCTAAAGGCCAGACCGGCATACTGCATTTGTCCCATGGCCTTGGGCATTAAGTGGGTTACTTCTTTGTTAGCGACGTAATCCCAAACGATAACGTTTCCGGTAGCGTCCTGACTCGACAGCAGGCGGCCATCGACACTAAAGGCCAGAGCTAGCACTTCCCTGTTATGTGCCAGTCGAAGCTTTGGCCGAAGTGGCAGAATGCTTAAGGCTCGCGCGCAAGTAATGTAACCATCGACCGTCCACGCCGACTGCAAAGATTCGACCGCCAGGAGCGCGCTTTTTTGCAAGCTTTCGCCGGAGGAATCCGCGGCGACGACCCGCGCGTCGGCTTCAAGTTGTCGTGCCTGCGCGACGCGCCGCCTCTCTTCGGCCACGTTGCGCAGATAGAACGCGATTCCTGCGAGCACGAGCGCGATCACCGCCGCCACGCTGACCCATGATCTAATAACACGTTGCCGCCGTGTTTCAGCCTTCCGGCTCGCAATGATGTATCTGGTTTGAAGCGCTGTGGGCTGGCGCTCTTTGTCAGCACCAGCCTCCGCGAGCCATTGCTCGGCGGCGCGCAGGTCATCTCCCCGCAAGACGAAGCTGTTGTTCGTTCCTTTGATATCCCACTCGAGCGCGCGCGTTAGCAGGCGAGTGTGTGCGCGGACCCAATCGAGGTCCGTGTCAAAGGCGACAATTAGTGTATCGGTCGCTTTTTCGAACTCATCGGACTCGCGGCAGAAAATCCAGTTCAGCTTGGCCAGCGCTTCGGGCACGTCGGCGGCATTCACATCGCGCGCGACAATCGGCACCATCCGTTTGTTATGCGCAACAGCGTGCGCGATCTCGCGCCCACATACCTGCGATGTTACTGAATCCGGCGTCAACACAAAGACAAAGGTATCGGTCTGCTCGATCGCGCCGTAGATCGCCTGCATGAATTCTTCGGTCGGCCGAATAGCTTCCCAATCCACCCATGCCTCACGGCCGTGCTCCTTGAGCGCAGCATCGAGGCGGCGGACGAACTCCTGGTCCTTGCGCGAGTAGGAAATAAAGACACCGGGCGGCGGCAACGCTTCAGTCTCGAGGGCCACGGTTTTCATTTCTATTTCTCGTTAACACATTGTCGAACGCTGCTGCTTTTTTTCGCGCGGGCGATCTACAGTTCTATGACCAGCGCTCCTGACTCCCGGGCATTAATTGGCGAAGAAAGGTCTCCGGAAGAGGCAACGGGTCATTTGAGTTATACTCGTTAGGCATTATTTATGGACGCGCGACCGAGTTATCAGTCCCTTTTTCCGCCGCCTGGTGAGTGGCAACGAATTGCGAGGTGCCGGTCGCGAGAAGATTCTCCACGCGCTCGGCGAGCTGCCGGTTGCGCGCCTCTTCCTCGAGCGGCGCGGCATAGTCCCCCGCGCCTACCGAGTAAAGCTCTTTCTCTCGTCCGAGAGCTTCCACCACCGCGCGATAATGCAGCCAGTTATCGTGAAACTTGAAGAGTTTCCCCACCGCCGCCGCTACAACCACAATGCCGCCGAGGATGGCGGACAGGAGCGCGGCCAGATAGGTATCCTTCACTGCCCAAAGATTAACCACCGGGATAGCCGCACCGGCGAGGAGTGTCGCCACTTCCACGGTGTAAAAGAGCCTTTTATTCCAGCGCGCTTTGTCGTTATGCCATTGTTCCTGCGGTTCCAGTCGGCGTTGCAGATATGCAAAGGATGAGGTTGTCATAACTTGGTCGGATTGATGATCTGGAACTGCCCGCCGAGACGATTGACCTTCTTCTGGAAATCCGAAGTCCCGCCCGGGCCGTCGCCGGTTGGTTTCTCATCCCAGACAAGCAGCGCGAAAATTTTCCCTGGATCGCCGGCTTCGGCCTGGGCTGTCTCGATAATCCAAAGATTGTTCCGAGCATAAATCGAATTCTCGTTAGACTCAGCGCTGGAGTTTGCCGGCAGAATTTCCACCTCGGCCTTTGCGCGCATGGTATGAAAACGTCGCACCCATTCTTCTCCGCCTGGGAGCACTGAAGCGCGCACAAAGTCATCGACCCGCTGGGCGAGGAGCAAACGGATCTGTGCACCTCGGCTTAGGCACTCTTCGGCAAAGAGGAGGTCGGCGCCGGAGGCCCCGCCACAAATCGCGAGATCGCCCGCGCCCATCTCCCACTGCGCGAGTTGCAGTGCGATCTTCGCCCGCACTGCTTCGGCTTTAGCTTGGGGGAAGCGCGGCTCTTTCCTGTCCGGCGCATCGATCGTATGACCACTGCAGATCGCGACCTTATCCCAGCTCGCTCCGTTCGCTCTCATGTCGCCATTACAGCGGCGGAAGTCAGGGAGGCAAGGAAATTCCTGGAGGCGCAGAACCTGGCCTAACGAGTCGCGGAACGGCCATTTTTTGTGCGCTGTGGTCGAATCCGAAAGGCATCTCGCAAGTTAATTTCGGACTGCTCAAACAGACGTTGTCATCCTGAGGCGGCGAAGCGCGCTGATGGACCCCGCAAGCGTTCCTCGACATCACTTCTCATGCGATGGCGGCACGATGCCGAGAAGATTTTAAAGAAGGCCGCTAATTTTGCCGCGCCGCCAACGCGCGAAAGAGCCGCAACTCCGCCACTTCATATTTGCCGCCGAGATCGTCGCGCAGGCCCGTGAGATTGCGCGTGCCCGCGCGCTGGAAAGCCGCCGCGATTTCGTGTTCCTGCGCCGGCTCGAAGAATTGCGCCGTCGTTAGGGGAACGCCCGCTTCCGCCGCGAGGACGAGGTGACCCAGAATTGTCCCGCGCACAAAACCGCGCGCCCGTGCGATCTGGTCGATCGACTCGCCTTTCTGAAAACGGCGCAACGTTTCGTGCTCGCTGTCATTCAAAGGCCGTTGCGCCAGAGGCGCAGCCGCGGCCACAAAATTTCGCCGCTCATGGTCGCGCAGGTATTCGTTGATCACCGCGAGAAATGGTTCCGCGAAATCCTTCAGCTTCTGCTCGCCCACGCCGGGAATGCGCCGGAATTCCGCCGGCGTCGTCGGATATTGGCGCGCCATTTCACGCAGCGCGACATCCGAAAAAATTACGTAAGCCGGGACGTTGCGTTCATCGGCCAGATTGCGCCTAACGAGTCGCAAATCCTCGAACAACGCCTCGTCGCATTCGATCTCGCCCGCGCGTTGCTTCACCCGCGCTTCTGGTTTGTCCGGCTGCTTCGTTAGGGTAATCAGCGTCCGCTCGCGCAACGCGGCGCGGCCGGCGGCGGTTACTTGCAGCGTGGCGAATTTCCCGGGCGCCACTTCGACCAACCCAAGACGCAGCAGTTCGCGCCCGAGCGCCTGCCAGGCTTCGCGCTTCAGCTCGCGGCCGATTCCGTAAGTCGAAAGTTCGTTATGCGCGCGCTGGCGAATCGCTTCCGTATCCGCGCCCGTGAGCACTTCGACGATGTGATTCAAGCCAAAGGCGAAACCGCTCTTCTGCTGGATACGCAGGACACACGAGAGAAATTTCTGCGCCGCGATCGTGCCGTCGAAAGTCTCCGGCGGGTTGAGGCAATTATCGCAGCCGTTGCACGGTTCGTTAGGCCGCTCCTCCGCAAAGTAACGCAGCAGCGTGGTCCGCCGGCACTCGCGCGTCTCCGCGTAGTGCACCATCTGCCGCAACTGCTCGCGCGCGATCCGCGCTTCGTTCTCGCTTTTCTCCTCGATGAAACGCGTTTGCTTCGCCACGTCCCCCGCGCTGAAAAGGAGCACGCATTCACTCGGCAAACTGTCGCGCCCGGCCCTCCCAGTCTCCTGGTAATAGCTCTCGATATTCTTCGGCAAATCGTAGTGCACGACAAAGCGCACGTTCGGTTTATTGATTCCCATGCCGAAAGCGATGGTCGCGCTCACCACGCGCACGTCGTCGCGCAGAAACGCCTCCTGGTTGTGCGCGCGTTCCCCACTCTCGAGTCCCGCGTGATACGCCTTCGCGGAAATACCGTCAGCGTTCAGCTTCGCCGCAACGGTGTCGGCGGCTTTGCGGCTCGCGCAATAGACAATGCCGCTGTCGTTAGGCCGCTCTTTCAAAAAATTGAAGAGCTGTTCGTAGGGCGCGGTTTTTGGGACGACGCGATAAGTCAGGTTCGGCCGATCGAAACTGGCCACGTAAATCCGCGGCTCGCGCAGCTTGAGTTGCCTAACGATGTCTGCGCGCACCCGCTCCGTCGCGGTTGCGGTCAGCGCCATCAGGGGAACGTCAGGCAAGAGCTCCCGCAGCTTCGACAGCTCGCGATATTCCGGCCGGAAATCGTGGCCCCATTCGCTGATGCAATGCGCTTCGTCGATCGCGATCTGGGCGATGTTCCAAGCGCGCACTTTTTCCAGGAACGACTCGAGCATGAGTCGTTCCGGCGCGACGTAGAGGAGCCGGAATTCGCCGTCGTAAAGCCCGCGCAAGCGCTGGCGCGCCTGGTTGCCGTCGAGCGCGGAATTCAAAAAAGTGGCGGCCACTCCGCTCGCCTGCAGCGCATCGACCTGATCTTTCATGAGCGAAATTAGGGGCGAGATCACGATCGTTAGGCCGTCGCGCAGGAGGGCGGGCAGTTGGAAACAAAGCGACTTCCCGCCGCCGGTCGGCATGAGAGCGAAGACATCGCGGCCCGCGAGCGCGTCGCGCACGATCTCTTCCTGCAACGGGCGAAAAGCCGAGTAACCGAAATGTGTTTTCAGGGCGGGAAGCAACTGCACGCCGCACATTATCATTCGCCAAAAGTGAGTGCACGGCGGAAAGACACTCGCTAATGCAAAGGCAACTTCTAACTCGCTCACTTCCGCTTTTGTTGGCCTGCTTCTCGCTCGCCTCGCCGGTCGCTGCGACGCAAGTAACGCGGCTTTTGAGTTGGTCGGAGCTGTCGTCGCTCCCCCTTCCAGCCGCGGGCAGGAAGATCGCGTACGGCAACGGACCGCAGCAATTCGGCGAGCTGCGTTTGCCGAAAGGCGCCGGGCCTTTTCCTGTCTTCGTGCTCGTGCACGGCGGCTGCTGGGTCTCCGCTTTCGATTACGTTTACATGAAGCGGCTCTCCGCGTGGCTGGCCGATCGCGGCGTCGCCACCTGGACGATCGAGTATCGGCGCATCGGTGACGACGGCGGCGGCTGGGCCGGCACTTTCCTCGATGTTGCGCATGCCACTGACGGCCTGCGCAAAATCGCGGAGACCACGCCGCTTGATTTGAAACGCGTCTTTGTGGCCGGGCATTCCGCGGGCGGACAACTCGCTCTCTGGCTGGCGAGTCGCGCTCGTCTGCCGGCGGAAAGCGAACTCTACGTCGCGAATCCGTTAGGCATTCGCGGTGTCCTCGGGCTGGCGGCGATTACCGATCTCGTGCAATACCGCATCGGGCCGGCTTCGAGCTGTCATGCCTCGGTCGATCGATTGATGGGCGGGTCGCCGGAACAATTTCCACGCCGTTACGCCGAGACTTCGCCTTTGCAGCGCTTGCCGTTGGGTATTCCACAAGTGTTCATCCAGGGAGAAGAGGATCCTATCGTCGATCCGAAGAGTGTTCGCAGCTATGTCGAGGCCGCCAAAAAGGCGGGTGATCCCGCGACGCTCCTACCTTTGGCTAACGCTGGTCACTTTGAAGCCTCGACGCCGCTGCCACGGACCAACGCGAGTTTCGAGCAGGCCTTGCAGCTGCTGCTAAAGCCGTCCTTTACTCGTTAGGCTAACGCATGGCCTCCAAGTAAGTGACTCATCTCACGCGGCTGCTTCTGGTGGCGGCTTTCGCTTTCGCTCAGCCCGCGGTGGCTTTCGAGCGAGCGTATTGGGCCTGGCAACGGAACGAACCTCCAAATGCCAGAGACCTCGCTGCCCTTGCGCGGCAGGGTGTGCGCACTCTTTACTGGCAACTTGGAACTTTGCGGAACAAGGGCGACTCCTGGCAATGGGCGGCCCGGTTTCAGCTTCCGGTCGTTCCCGATTTCGAGGTCGTGCCGGTCGTGCGGCTGGAGTCGCACGCGCGCGAGCCCTTCTCGGAAAAATCGACCCAGGCTCTTCTGCAATCTCTCGCTTTCGTGCAGAAGAGAGAGCGACTACAGATCGACTACGACTGTCCGGATCGGCTTCTCTCCGATTACGCCGCGACCCTGAGACGAATACGCGCGCTGGTCCCGAGGTTGACGATAACTGCCCTGCCAGGCTGGATAGGGAAGAAGGCGATGACTGAGATAGCAAAGAACGTCGATGAAGTCCTGCCCATGTTCTATGACTATGCGGCTGATCCTATCGTGCCCGGCGCGGCGCCCGAGCCTTTGATCGTGCCCGAAAAGGGGAAGAGCTGGCTCGCGGCCTGGAATAACTATCCCTCTCCCTGGCGCGCGGGCGTTCCTAACTTTGCCCGGCTCACGGTTTACGATCCTGACGGGACATCGCGCGGAAACATCCGAGAATGGGACTGGGACTCAGTTACTTTCAATAACAGTCTTATGTTCGTTAGGCAGACCGATTTTGGAGTAAGTATATTTCTCGCCGGCGCAAACACGCGAGTAGGAAACACACCGTTGCGGAAAGGGCAACTGCTGGCTGCGCGCTGGGCGGAGCGCGATGCGCTGCGCCAGCTTATCGCGCAAGCTGAAAACAGTTCCGCTCGCGGGATAGTTATTTTTCGCCTCCCGGATACAACGGCCGCGAGCGGATGGTCGTTATCGCAACTCAGCGATCTTTCAGCCCAGCCTCATCTCACTCTAAAAGCAAAAACTGACTCTTCCGGACAGTTGGAATTAATGAACGATGGCAGCGGAGACTTACCACCCGTCCTGCCAGGCGGCTATCTCTTACAACTGGAGACGGAGAAACCTATTTTCCGCGAGGTAGATGAAGGAGACTTTGCGCATGTGCGAGGTGAAGCTGGCGCCGAGGGAAGAGCGAGTCGAGTCATGTTTCCGCTGGCCACGCGTCTAACGTTTTCCTTTAGCTCTCTTCGTGCTGGAGAAAGGTTAGAGACAGGTTTGATTCAACTGGCGCCGGAAGCTGATTACGCGCAGACTCGTTACCGCATCGTGCATAGCTCTCAGTCACAATGGCAACCCTTCGGCAAGTAGGAATAACGGTCGCCAGTGTCTTCGCGGCGGGCTTGCTCTCTTTCCCGTGGTCTCTCTACGCCACGGGCGGTGACGACCTCGACGCGCCGGCGCTGACTATTGGTGAATCGCTCGACTTTCTCCCCGGAAAATCCCTCGGAGAAATCTTTCTGGAGACAAATGCAAACCCGGCGGATCAAGATTCCTCCGATCTCAGTCATGACATCCTTAAGATCGCCGAGGAACTAAGGACGCGCTCCGCCGCAGAGTTAGTGCCGAAAGTGGATGCTTTGCTCGCGCAAGCGCGGCAGCATTACGCGAGCAAAGGAGATTGGTGCAACCTCCTGCACGACGTGCGCGATGTGTTGACCGGCTCCGCGAAGAATAGCAACGCCGCCGCTGACTACATTCGGTGGCGGGTGGTGCACAAGGAACTGTTCTTGGCGCACCCGGCGGGAGAAGAAGGAACGCCAACACCTTCTTCCTCGCCTAACGAGTATAACCTGGAAGAGCGCGCCGCTAGTGTTTCGGGGCCGTTGCGCGCGCACTGGCTTTATCTTTGCGGCGCCGCCTTATATCGGACAGGCGATCGTGTGCAATGCCGCAAGTATTTCGAGCAGGTCCTGAACGAATTCCCCAATCACCCACGGGCTGAGATAGCGTTCTTCATGGAGGCGCGATGTGCTTTTGCCAAGTCACGCGAAGGAGTCGAGGACCAGGATGATCTCGCGGTTTCTCCCGCCGGCATGAGCCCGCCGCAGAAGGAGGCCGGTGAACTTTTCCAAAGCTATCTGAAGCGATATCCGCATGGCAGCTTCGTCGCCGACTCGTTAGGCTGGCTCGGCGCGCTCTCCTTTGACGCGAAAGACTATCTGCGTGCGCTCGACCTTTATATCGCGCAGGCGGAAACGCGCGGACATCCCGAGACTTTGAAGTCGGCCATCTTTATGTGCGAACGCTCGTTAGCCGAGGTGGCGGCGAAACCGGAAGGTCAGGCGGCTTTTGCCCTCATCGCGGCCCATCCGCGCATTGCGATGGGTTTCACTTATCTCGTCGTCAGTGCGGTCGAAGCTAATAACTATGACGGAGCTTTTGATAAGCCGGCCGAGGTAAAGAAGTGGCGGCGCGCTATCCTGCCGCGCATCGCCGCGGAGGTTGTGCGGCAGAAAGAGAGTTATAAGTCAGGCGACTGGCAGCCACGTTATCTGGCGCTGCTCGCGCAGGCGGCCAGCGCGCAAGGCAACCAGGAGCAGGCGCTGCAACTAACCAACCTCGCGCCGGCTGAGCTAAAGAAGAGCGATGACTTACTTCTGGTGCGAGCGGTTGCTTTCCAGCGCGCGGGCAAAGTAGCCGAGGCCATCGAGACTTATCGGAAGTTACTTGATCGCTTTCCCAAAACGCCGATTACTCCGGGAGTGCGTTTGCGGCTGGCTTTTGCCTTGCAGGACAACCACCAGGCCGGAGAGGCACTGATCGAATTCGTTCGTCTCTGTCCGCCTAACGAGGATAAGACTGTAACGGCGACGAACGACGCTGAGGCTGACACGGCGATAGAGAATTCGCCTTATACGACAGCTTATCAATTCCCGGAAGACCTTACGGGTTGGTCGCTGCGCGAGAGCGCGGTATATCCAAACATTACCGGCGCGAATCTGACTCAGTTGCAACAGGCGATCGATACCCTGCTGAATTTCGCTCCCGTGCTCGAGCTGGCGACTGCTTTGCGTGGCGGGCTCGACAGTACGAATCGGGAAGAACTAAATGCCATTATCGCCGAGCGCTATCTCGCGCAGGAGAATTTTGCGGAGGCGCGAAAATTCATGACGCCCGACCGTTATAACCTGTTGGCGGAGAAGATTGCCAGCCTAACGAGTAAAGCTCTCGTCGCCGGCCCGGGGCAGCCGGAAGCAATGGCGCAACTGGGCGATGCCTGGTCGGCGGCACGCGGGCAGTTATTGCAGACGCCTCTGAATACTCTGGTGAAAATGGTGCAGCCTTATGCAGTGCTTTCGGCGACGGAGCGGCGGGCGAATGGCCGGTCACTGCATCTCAAGAATGTCGATGACGAGTTATCTGGTCGTGATGAGTTGCGGCACGCGGCGCGATGGTGGCTGGCCGCGGCGCGCGCTCGTCCCGGCACACCGCTGGCGGCGCGCACCCGCTGGCAGGCCCTGGAGACGCTGCCCAAGATTGCGCGCGCTTCGGAGTTTGCGGAAGAGCTGGCGCGCGAAATCAAAGGCGGCGCGGTCTCGCGCGAAATCTACGACAAGTTGCGCGCGGAGTGTCCCGCTTCGGCGGAAGCCACGAAGCTCGCGGCCTATTGGAATTTCCCGGCGGCGGTGCCGTTGGCGGATCGGTCTTACGATCTGAGTTCCGACGATCGCGACGCTCATCTCATGGGTTATCCGTGGCAGGATTTCGGGGCCTTCGAAAGGCCTAACGAATATGGACGCGGTGGTCCGGCAAAGGAGTTCGCAGACCGGATCGCGGCGTTGCCTGAATTCGCGCGCACCCATGCGCCTAACGAGTTCGCCCGCGAGGTTCGCGCGCTCGACGAAGCGGAGCGGAAAAGCGCGGACTCGATCGACGATGCGGCGCTGCTAAATTTCCTCGACGATCTCCGGCAGTTTTCTTCCGAGCCAGCGAGCACGCGGGAGATGCAGACGACTTACTGCGGCATTCGTTACGCCATTCTGGAGAGTAACGGTGGGAGCGGATCGGAGCCGGAAGAAGGCGCGGCGAAAAACGACGACGCGGTCCGCACCGAAATCGATCGGGCGCTCGCGAATCCGAAGATGCAGCCGGTGGCCGCTTACCTTGAGTTTAGCCGGATTGGTTTGCGCTCGCGGAAACGGACGGAATTGGAAACCGACATCGTCGATCCAAAAGGGGATGGCGCGAAGGTGACGGTCGTTTCGCGCGACTACGCCGGGATGGAAAAAATGGCCCGCGATTTTTTGCAAAAATATCCAAAGAGCCGGAAGCGCGAAGCGGCGCTCTTCGTTATCGCGCGCTGCGTGCAGGGGCTTTCGCGGCCGGTGATTTGCGAGGTGGGCATCCCTCTTCCGGGCACTTCCCCGAAAGATCAATTGTTTGAGGCCGTTCAGAAATCCTATCATGCCGAGGCCTTCGATCCGAAGCGTGTTCTTGCAGCGCTCGATGACTACGACCGCGAGTATCCCCAAGGCCGTTATGCGGAGGAGCTGCGCAATTTTCGCGGCATGATCGCGTGGCGCACGCAGCATTGGGACGAAGCCCTCGACCTAACGATCGCGCAGTTGGAGGATTCTTCGCATCTGGATTTGCGGCCCGAAGCGGGGGTGCGGTTGGCGAATATTTTTGCGGAACTGGAGCAGGCGGAATATCGAAGCGATCTGCTCGCTGCGATCCGCACACGACCGGCCGCGCTCCGGCATTTGCAAACCTTCCTGGCGCGCGCGTCCGCTAGTTCCGCGCATCCGCTGCGTTACTTGCAGAACTATTTGACCGATCAACTCAGTCTTTCCGCCGTCGCGCAAAAGTGAAGGTGTCGCCTAACGAGATTAGGAAAACGCTGCGGACCTTGTCGAACTCCCGCGCGTTTCCCGCGACTTTTTGCCCATCGGAAGTGGCGCGTGATTTGGCGGACGATTGGCGGCCCTTGATGCCTGCGATTCGGCGTGAGGCCGCGAAGTTGATCGCTGCAGGCGAGCTCGAATGCCTTCAAGGCGGCGCGCCCGTCGAGATCGAGAAAGCCGTCGGCCCCATTCGACTTCGCGCGGCCAAAGCCACTTCTCCTTCCGGATAAGTGGCTCTGAAAGCGCCTTATGGCTGAAGCTTCGCCACCTGCCGCAACGGGTCACAGTCCAGGCCCGCGACGGCGCACCAGAGCAGGAAGTTACAAATGCGACGAGTCATCTTTGCGTCAGGTGAAAACTATCGCCAAAACCGGCGACTGTCGGCCAGCCTGTTGTCGAGTCGCGTTTGTCTGTGGGATGAAGCCAGCGATCAATGCCGCGCAGCACTTGGCATTTCGCAGACTTTGCCGCTAAGTTGCGCCCGTTTCTCCAAATGTTGGGCTCTCGCCCACTCGTCGCATGCCTGTCGATTATTTCATGCCCACCGAGCGCTCCTACGCAGTGCGCCCTTGGTACGCCCGCCCGTGGTTTTACCTTCCGCTCGTTCTTGTTCTCATCCTTTTCGTTGTCGCTCTGCTCGCCTTCCTCCCTCTGGCCGAGTCCCTGAAACAACAGGCCGCGAGCCTTGATCTCTCGCATCTCGAGCAGATGGAATCGGCCAGCGTTATCGTCGATCGCAACAATAAAATCTTCGGCCAGATCTACGTCGAGAATCGCGAGACGGTCCCCTACGACCAGATTCCTCCGAATCTGGTGAATGCGATCGTCGCGACCGAGGACAACAAATTTTATCAGCATCACGGCTACGATTTGCTCGGGATCATCCGCGCGGCTTTCAAGAACACGCTCGCCGGCCATGTGCGTCAGGGCGCGAGCACGGTGACGCAGCAGCTCGCGCGCAACAGTTTTGATCTCAAGGGAAAAACCTTTCGCCGCAAGCTGCTCGAGATGTTCGTGGCCCGTCGCATCGAGGACAATTTCTCGAAGCAGAAAATCATGGAGCTGTATCTGAACCGGATTTATTTCGGCGGCGGACTCTATGGCGCGGAAGCGGCCGCGCGCGGTTATTTCGATAAAAAGGCGCGTGAAATGACATTGGCGGAATGCGCCACACTCTCGGGTTTGGTGAAAAGCCCTAACAAACTCTCGCCCTGGGCTGATCGCGCGGCTTCGCGCGACGCACGCAACTTTGTCCTGACCCGGATGAACGAGCTCGGTTTCATCGATGCCGCGCAACTCGAAAAAGCTTCGAACGAAGAGCTGCTCACCGGCAACCGGCAAAACGCGCGGGGTCAGAATTACGCGATCGATTACATCCGTCAGCAGGTCATCGCCGCGGTCGGCTGGGATCGCGCCATGAGCGACGGTTTCCGCATTCACACCACGATCGATTCAGAGCTGCAGAGCGTGGCTGAGAAATCGCTCCGGGCGCAGCTCGACGAGGCCGAGAGGCATCCCGGTTACGACCACCAGACCTACGCGCAATACACCGCGCTTCTGCGCGACGCGCACGCGGGCAAGTCGCCTAACGAAAAGACGGTCGCACCGTCGCCGC
The DNA here is from genome assembly GCA_013821455.1 of Chthoniobacterales bacterium. Classification (GTDB taxonomy): domain Bacteria; phylum Verrucomicrobiota; class Verrucomicrobiia; order Chthoniobacterales; family UBA10450; genus Palsa-1392. Next base: position 3,933 of record JACDGS010000031.1, on the reverse strand, counting down.
CGGAATATTTGCAGGGTGCGGTCATTGCGCTCGATAACAAAACCGGCGGCATCCTCGCGCTCGTGGGCGGGCGCGATTTCGAACAGAACGAGTACGATCGCGCGTTGCAGGCGCGCCGTCCGCCGGGCACGGCGATGACGCCATTTGTTTACGCGGCGGCTTTCGAGAAGGGATTTTTCCCCGGCTCGATCGTGGAGGATTCGGCGCTCGATAATCGCACCGTCATGATTGGCGGCACCACCGGCATTCTCGGCGAATGGGGGCCGGAGCGCGACGACAACCGCTACGAAGGACCGATCACCGCGCGGCAGGCGCTGGCGAAATCGAAAAACGGTTCGGCCGTGCGCATCGGCACTTCCGCCGGTCTCGATAACGTCACCCAGTTGATCCGCACTGCGGGCGTGCAGACGAAGTTGCGTCCTTATCCATCGACTTTTCTCGGGAGCAGCGAGATCACGCTTGCGGAGCTGGCGCTGGCCTACACGATTTTCCCTAACGAGGGCTGGCGGCCGTCTCCGCCCCATATTCTCGACCGGATCGAGGACAAGGACGGTCACACTGTCTGGGAAGCGGAAGACACGAAAGCTCGCACGGCCGCGCTGAAACCGGCTATCGCCTACGAGGTGACTTCATGCCTAACGGATGCGCTGCACGAAGGAACTGGCGAAGCGGCCTACCAAAAATATGGACTGAAGAAATTTCCCGCCGCCGGCAAAACCGGCACCGCCTACGATTTCACCGACGCGCTTTTTGCGGGCTACGATTCCGCGATCACCTGCGTGGTCTGGGCGGGTTTCGATAAGCCGCAGAAAATTTACCGGGGCGCTTTCGGTAGTGTGCTAGCCTTGCCCGTGTGGGTGGACGTGATGAACGCCTCTGTCTCCAGTCATCCGCCGCAGCCTTTCCCGATCCCGCCTTCGCTCCACAAAGTCGAGATTTGCGCGACCGCCGGTTTGCTCGCGACCGACAAGTGTTACGAAAACGTGCGCTCGGCCAGCGGTGAGTTGGTTAAACATCGAACCAGTTATCTTGAGTTCGCGACCGACCAGCAGATGCCGACCGATCCCTGCGACGTGCACGGCGACACTGTGCGCACGCGTCTGGTCAAACAATTTGACGAAAGCCAGTGGCCGCGCGCGGCGCTCGCCGTCGAAACGAAAGACGTCGCGCCGGTGCAGATGAAAGCGCCGACGCTGGTCGCGGCGGACGATCCCTACAACGCGGTCGGCTCGACTTTCCGGCCCAAGCCTTCCGCCGGTCCTGACCTCGCCTTCGATCCGGACAAGCCGGTCAAGCGCGCGCTCCCAGTCGCGACCGCGGCTCCGGAGCCGGTGGAAATTCGGCGCGCCGAGCCGGTCCGCCCGATGGATCCCGCTGCCAGCGAGCCACTCCTCCAGGCCGAGCCGCCGCCTACGATTGACTTCAGTGACGGAAGTGACGGCGGAACCCCCTAACGAGTCCGGCAGCTCCTTTCGCCTGACCGTTTTAAATCCGGGCGGGCGCGATCCGCACGAGGATTTTTCGGCAGGCGCTGGTTCGCCTAACGATAAGGGTCACGCGCCGGTTAACTTCCACGGCTACGCCGCGTGCACGCGCGGGGTGTTTCATCGCGAAACCAAAGCGGCCATCGCCGAAGGGCTGCCGGTTCTTTTGCTTTTGCGCGGGGATTTTCACGAGACTCGTGAAGCGTTACGGCAGTTGCAAAGTGCTGGCCTAACGACGGCGGTTTCGCTGAAGGAGACCGGCCTGCATCAGATCGCGCGACAACTTTCCGATCCGAAGCGCGCCGCGCTTTTCCGCGAAATTACCGGAGCGGCTAATGGCTTCCTCGCGGCCACGTCCGAGACAGCGCAGTTGTGCGCGGGTGGGACGTTCTTTCCGACTCCCTATCCCATCGCAGATGCGCTCTGGGATTTTTCGCGACCGCTCCCGGAACGCGCGGGAATTTTCATCGGCACGCGCGAATGGGACGTGCCTTCGCGCCATCATTTCGCAGCCTTCTCCCTCGCGCTGCAATTAGGTGGGCCTGCGACTGTTTTCGACGAGAAACCACGGCGCGCGCGCAAGCTTTGGGAGTCGTTAGGCGGAGACACTGGTAAACTCCGGACCTTGGAAAAAAGGCTGCCGTATCGCGATTATCTAGCTGAGATCGCGCGCCACCGCCTCGTCCTGCAGTTGGATAAGAGTGCGGTGCCGGGCCAGGTCGCGGGCGACGCGCTGCTTTGCCGCGTGCCCTGCGTGGGCGGCGACGGCGCGATCGACCGGCTGGGATTTCCGGATACTAATGGTTTCGGACGTTCGTTAGGCGAGTTGAAAGAGTTGGCGAACCAGTTGCTGCGCGACGACACGTTTTACCAGAAGATCGTTAACGACTCCCAACGGGAAGCAATCGCTCGCGTCGGTTTCGAGGCGGTCGCAAAGCAGCTGGCAAAATTCTACGCCGCGCTCGCTCGCTAACTTCCGGGGAGGACGGGCTGGTAGCCCGTCGCATCGGGCGAGTCTCGCCGATGCAGTTTGCGCGGAGCGCAACCGGTGGAGCGGGAGAAATCTTGCCGCAGCCGGGAGAGTCCCGTCCGTCGGCGCGTTTATTTTCCCACGAGCGCCTAACGACTCACGACTTTGCGGGAGACTCCCGCAAAGGACGGGCTGACAGCCGCGTCCTCCCCAGGCACAACGGAGCGACGTCTCATGTCGCTCGACCCAACGCCTCCAAATAAAATCCCTCCAGCGCTCGCGCTTGCGCTCCTTGCTCGAATCTCTGCGCCACAGCTGCGGCGCCTCCTTGCGCGAGTGCGCTGAGCGCGTCGGGACGATTGGTCCATTCGAAGAGCGCGCGCGCCAAACCTTCATGATCACGCTCCGCCAGCAGCACGCCGCTCACCCCATCCTCGATCGCTTCCGGGATGCCGCCGTGCCGCGTCGCGAAAACAGGCAGGCCGCTCGCCATCGCTTCCAGCATCGCATTCGGAACTCCCTCCTGATTTCCGTCGCGGCCGAGCTGGCTCGGGTGCAGGAAAATATGCGCCTCCTCAAATTTCGCGCGGAGCTCTGCCTGACTGAGAAATCCGGCGAAGTTCACTGCGTTCCCGAGGCCGAGCTCTTGTGCCAGAGATGTGAATTCCTCAAGCATCGGCCCGTCTCCGGCGATCGTGAAGGTCGCGCGCGGATGTTCCTTTCGAAACGTCGCAAAGGCGCGCAGGCTTGTCGTTAGGCCTTTTTTTTCCATGAGGCGACCCGCCTGGAGAAAGCGCCAGCTACCGTCGTTAGGCCAGATCCGCCGGCGGAAGGGAATTTCGCCTAACGGAATGCCGGTGCGATGGACGCGAATCTTTTCCCGCTCGCAACCGAGTTCCACGATCGCGCGCACGAGCGACTCCGAGCGCACCAAAACCAGCCGCGCCGCCGCCAGCATTTCGCGGGTGGCTGCGCGATAACGTGGCTTTTCCAGATCTACGAGCACGTCCGCGCCATGGAAAGAAACGACCACGGGTTTCGGCCAGCGCTGCATCAGCGGCAGCAGATGGACGGCGATGTGGCCGAAATAAATGTGCAGCAGTTGTGCGTCATTGGCCGCGAGCACCCGCTCGATCCGCGCCGTCTCCGCAGCCGACATCCGCCACGGTGCGTGGCGGATATTACGAAACCAAAAGCGCCGCAAGAAATGCGTCGCCGATCGCGGGACAACGAAGACCGGCGAGAAAGGAAGTCGCTTCGCCTCTTCCCGCTTGCGCGCGATCACCACCGGCTGAAAGCGCTCCAGCGCTATAATCTGCCGGTAGATGTGCAGCATCTCCGGCTTCAGAAAGGTCGCGCAATAAGAGGCGACTACGGGGCGCAGAGCAGAAGGCACGCCTAACGATCATCTGCCTAACGAATATACGCAGCCGCGAAGTTCCGTTGTAGCCGGGGGCGGTGACCCCGGCAGGAGAGGCC
>JACDGS010000111.1 GCA_013821455.1 Chthoniobacterales bacterium | reverse complement strand
AACCCCCGCATTGCCGCTGCCGGCGGGTGGCGCCTGAATGTCGATCCGCACTTTCGCGCTGCGGATGCCAGGAAGTTTGCCTAACGAGGCCTCGGCTTCGTTCTTAATCGTCTGCGGAACGGCGGGGTCGTTCGTGGCCAGCGCCAGTTGCACGAGAACATCGCCGTCTTTCAGGTCGATGCCTTTCACTAAACCGAAGGAAACAATATCGCGGCTGAAGCCCGGATATTTCACCGCCTTGAGCGCGTCCATCACTTGGTCTTCCGTCGGCGGCATGGGCGGCGAACTTACCGCGCGGCCTTGGCGAGTAAAGATGTCCAATATTCCACGGACGGGATGCACCTACGAATTCTGCGAAGCACACGCGCTTCGTCTACCACGCCAACGCCTCGCCGATCGCACAAGGGTTCGTTAGGCTGGACTCCCTTGCTTTTGCGGAAGTTTTCGGCGAGGCGCCGAAACAGCACGCGAGGGCGCGTGCGCTCCCCAGAATTTTTCGCTCCCAGTTTCCTGGGTATATGAATTGCTCGACTCTAGGCATGCGTCGCATCAAATTGAGCGGCCGCGAACGAGCGGTTTTGAAAGCGGTCGGGTTCGGCGATGGAGCGCGCGGCTCCGAGCTGGCCGAGCAGACGCAGATGCCGCCAGAAGATCTCGTGGATGTGATCAACGCGCTGCTCGCCGCCGGTTACGTGGAAAGCAAGCCGTACTGCGAACAAGTTAACAGTGCGGAAATGCCAGGCACCGTTTTTGAAGTGAATCCCGGCTACGTGCACGAGCTGCGCACGACGATGGCGCGGGCGTGGATGTAGATCGAGAAAGCTAGCGCGCTCGTTAGGCAACGGCCGCGGCGGCGCGCTGCTCCGCGTTGTGTTCGCCGAAGAGCTGCCGAATCACGTCTTCTACGGGGAGTTCCTGCACGTTGATGTCAGAGACCGAGCAAGCGCTCAACAACTGCCGCGCGACATCGGTCACCTTCGCGCGCGGGACTTTTAACTGCACGCTCAGCGGCGTTTGCTCGACCACTTCGCCTAAGCCGGCGAAATCGCGCTCCTGCTTTTCCGCAAACGTCAGGCTGATCACTTTGTGACCGGAGAACCGATCGATGATGTCGCTCAACGGGCCATCGAAGAAAATCTTCCCGTGATCGATGACGATGACGCGGTCGCAAAGCTCCTCGATGTCCTGCATGTAATGGCTCGTGAGCATGGTGACGATGCGATGCTCGGCGTTGTACTGGCGGAGAAATTCGCGCACGCGCTGCTGGCTCACGACATCGAGTCCGATGGTGGGCTCGTCGAGAAAAAGGACGCGCGGTTCGTGGATAAGCGCGGAGATGAGTTCCATCTTCATCCGTTCGCCTAACGACAGCTCGCGCACCATCACGTTCATCTTGTGGCCGACCTCGAGCAGCTCGCTCAAGCCGCCGACGACTTTCTTGAAACGCTCGCGATCAATCCCATAGATCGCGCGATTGAGCTCAAGTGATTCCTGCGCCGGGAGATCCCACCAGAGAGCATTCTTCTGACCCATGAGGAGGCTGAATTGCCGCTTCATTTCATCGCGTCGCTCCCATGGGACGAAGCCGAGGACGCGCGCCTGGCCGGAGGTGGGATTCAAAAGGCCGGAGAGCATTTTCAGCACGGTCGTTTTGCCCGCGCCGTTCGGTCCGAGAAAACCGACGAGCTCACCTTCCTCAATCGAGAACGAGATGTTATCCGCCGCGCGCGTTTCCTCGTAGCGCCGCCTCACGAGCCCTTTGACCGAAGCCCAGAGGCCGCTCTCTTTGCGATAGGTGCGATAGACTTTGGTTAGGCCGGAAGCTTCGATGGCGCTCATTGACAAAAGATACCAGAATTCTACTCTTCCAGCATGAGTGCGACTACTGTCAAACTAGATGGCGAACTTCTGCGGGCCATCGCCACTGTCAAATCGCCCAAACAAACTTTGTCCGCTTATGTGCGCGAAGCCTTGCAGCGCGATCTCTGCCGCCAGCAAATGCGGGAGGCGGCCGAAAGCTATATGCATCTGCTGCGCACCAACTCCGCCGAAAAGAATGCGATGGATGAATGGGAGGCCGCTCCCCTCGCCACCACGCCGCGGACGCGCCGTCGCAAATGAAGCGGGGCACGATTGTCTGGATTAATCTGGAGGATGCCCGGCCGCCCGAATTTGGGAAAACGCGCCCGGGAATTCTGATTTCGAATTCCGAGCAGAACGCTCATCTGGAATCGGTCGTCGCCATTCCGCTGTCCACCCACGCTCCGGAGGTTTGGCCCTTGCGCCTCAAACTTGAACTTCCCGGGAAAAAAATTAGCTACGCGATTTTACCGGGCATTCGTCAGGTAAAAAAAACGCGCCTTTTGGATGTGATCGCGATCGCTTCGCCCGAATTTCTGCGTGCGCTAGATCGAGCCCTTCTGGCCTACTTGAGCGACTAACGCAGCAGCGCTCAAGCGGCGCTTGACCGTGTTTTTTCCGCTGGCTTCTTCAACAACGGCAGCACTTTTTCCACCGCCGCGTCGCTCGTTAGGCCGTATTTCTCCCGGAGGATCGGGATGGTACCGTGCTCGATGAATTGATCGGGCCAACCGATGCGCACCACCGGAGTCGTGATGTGCTGCGTGGAAAGGTGCTCCATC
>JACDGS010000001.1 GCA_013821455.1 Chthoniobacterales bacterium | reverse complement strand
CGGCTGCCGACCGCGGATTCTTCACGAGCACACAAGCACAAGCCGATCTGCTCGCCCGCCGTGCCGCCACCGTTCCCTGGAACGAGCGAATTACGGCTACGCTCCTGCAGGCTCTCTCCCGCACCGATTCCGACTTTAACTCCTCGGCTACGATCTCCGCAGAATCGCTTTATCCGCGCGCCCGGCGACTCGTCCTTGCGCTCGACCGGCTCTCGCGCAAAAACTCTCCGCCGCCGCCGAGCGCAACAGCCACTCCAAGTATCAGAACGCTTTTCGACGATGTGCGGACGCGGTCGACATTTCAGCCGGCAAAATTCGCCGCCGATCTGGCAACTTTTCGCGAGACAACGAGCCACATCCCGAATTAAGATCGCAACCAATTATGCCTAACGAACTCCCGCTGATCGCGGTCAAGGCTTGCGCTCCTGACGTTCCGATGCGGCGGGCTCTTCCAGGGTAAACCACATGGCTGCCAAACGCCTCGCCTCCTATGCACCGATGCTGGTGCCAGCCTTGCATCGGATTCAGAAGCAGTTCGGCTACCTGAAACCAGAGGCGCTCGCGGAATTCTCGCGGGCCACAGGTGTGCCGCAATATCGTCTCCAAGCGGTGGCCAGTTTCTTTCCGCACTTTCTCCTGACCCCTCCCAAGAAAGTCGTATTGAAAATTTGCCGGGACTTTTCCTGTCACCTTGCCGGTTCTGGTAAAATGCTGAGGGAGCTGGCTAGCCTAACGAGTGAAGAAGTCGAGATCCAGGGAGCCTCTTGTCTGAGCCGATGCGATCGAGCACCCGCGGCCTGCATCGCTCTGCGGGGGACGGAGCAGGAAAATTACTACCTGGGACGATCGAGTGCTGAGATGGCCGCAATTGTCGCGGCCACTCTCCGAGGCGCGCCGCCCACGCCGAACCGCGACGCCGATCTCAGCTACCTCGGCGAAGATTCGGTAATCGATCCTTACAAGGGGAAGACGGCGAATTACGACGCGGTGCGGGCGGCGGTTGCGACGCGCGACGCTTCGCTCGGAGCCGCGGTGAAATTCCTCGCGCAAAAACCGGAATGGACTTTGGAAATGCTGGAGGAGTTTCGCGTCGCCGCTCTGCGTCAGCTCGGAGTGGATTTCGAGGTGGTACCCATCGTGCGCGAGGCGGTGCGCTGTTGGCAGACGGAAGAAGACTGGGCCAAAGGTCCGGAGTTTGGCGGGTGGTCGGATGTTTACTTGGACGAGATAAAGGAGGCCGATTTGCGCGGTCTCGGCGGCGCAGGAATTCCCGCAGTGCAGAAGTGGCGCGACGTGCGCGATGCGGTGCGGCGCGCGCGGCAGCGGGAATCGGACGATCGCGCTTTTATCGTCGTCAACGCCGATGAAAGCGAGCCGGGCACCTTCAAAGATCGCGAGCTTCTGCTCCGCACGCCGCACTTGATAGTCGGCTCCGTGATCCTTGCCTGTCTGCTGACCGAGGCGACCCAGGGTTTTATTTATATTCGGCACGAATACACCGAACAAATCGAGGCGTGCCGGCAGGAAATCCAGCGCGCGGAGCAACTCGAGCTCTGCGGCGATTACGCCATGTTGATTGGGCGCTCTTTGCTTATCTCTGTGTTCGTTAGTCCCGGCGGTTATATCTGCGGCGAACAGAGCGCGCTGATCGAAGCGATGTCGGATCGCCGCGGTGAGCCGAGAAACATGCCGCCGAAGCTGGAGACAAACGGCTTGCAGGACCTTCCCACCTTGGTGAGCAATGCCGAGACATTCGCCTGGGTTCCTTACATTTGTCTGAAAGGTGGGAAGAGTTTTGCGGAACAGGGAGTCAACGGTTGGAAAGGTCGCCGTATCTTCTCCGTCTCCGGAGACGTGAAGCGTCCCGGCGTTTACGAGGTACCCATGGGGATGACGCTGCGCGAGCTCATTGACGGAGAAAAATACTGCCAGGGCATGAAGGGCGATCGGAAGCTCAAGGCCTTTGCGCCTTCAGGACCCTCGGGCGGTTTTCTCCCCGCAAAGTTGACCGCCGGCAAGGGGCTGCCCCGCGACCATACGAAGAACAAAAGCTGGTTGGAGCTGGCCGCGCGGCGCGGCTTTGATCCTGAGGCGACCGAGCTCGACATTCTGGATCTCGAACTGGAGCTAAACCTCTTCCGGGCGCTTAGTCCCACTCAAGCGCTGGGCGCGGGGTTGTGCATTTACGGCGAAGATCGGGACATGGCCGAGGAAGCAGTGAATTCGATCGAATTTTTTCGTAATGAGTCGTGCGGGAAGTGTGTGCCCTGCCGGCTCGGCTCTCAGAAGCTTGTTTCGCTCGGCGACCACTTACTTGCCGGTGAGATCGGGGCGAAACGATGGAAAGAGGAAATTTTACCGATGGTGAATGAAATGGGTAAAGCCATCGAGTTAGCTTCTATCTGCGGCCTCGGCCGTTCCGTCCCGATCCCGCTCAAGACCGCGGCCGCTTTTTTTGCCGAGGATGTAAGCAAGCATCTCTCGGCCAACGGAGCGGCTCACGCATGAAAACTGCCCCGGAAATAGCCGTGCCTGAAACCGATTTTGTTCCTGGCCTATATATTCGCGATGACGACGAAGGATTATTCAGTCGCGATATCGATGGGCAGTTAGTCCGGCTGGATAAACCGACAGAGGCCGACTATAAAAAAAACGTCACGCTGCAAATCGATGGCGTGCCGGTGACGGTGCCGTTGGCGGAACCGCTGACGGATGCGAACGGCAATATCGTGGTTGATTTGGCCGGGCGCACCACGCCGCGCTACACCACGATTTTCGATGCGGCGCAGAAGCTTGCTCTCGAGACCATGGGCGGTGAGAAGAAAATTTCCATCCCGATTTTGTGTCATCAACCGCATATGCGCCCGGTGGCTGTCTGTCGCGTCTGTATCGTGCAAATTTACGGGCAGAAACGCGGGCGTCGGGCCGCCGAGCGCAAGCTTCTCCCCGCCTGCCAGCATCAGGTGAAGGAAGGGATGGAGGTGTTCACCATGAACGACCCGGGCGCGGACGGCGAGCGGGTGCGGCAGACGGTGAAAGTGGTTACTGAATTACTAGCGGCCGATCATCTCAAGCCGGCGAGCCCGCCCGAACTGGAGGAAGAGTTCGCGGAGTTCAACGAGCTCGGCCAGATGACCCGCCGTTGTGGGGCCGATCCGTCACGTTTCAGGATGGAGCTGCTATCAAACCCGCCACCTCCCCCGCGCCCACAGACCGGTCGCCGAGGATTGGATGCTTCCTCGCCCGTTTTCCAAGTCGATCACAGCGCCTGCATCCTTTGCGACCGCTGTGTGCGCGCCTGCGACGACGTGCGGGAAAATCACGTCATCGGCCGGACCGGGAAAGGAATCACCGCCGGGATCGGATTCGATCTTAACGTTCCCATGGGGGAATCGACCTGCGTGAAATGCGGCGAGTGCATGGTCTCCTGCCCCACGAGCGCGATCACTTTTAAGCCGATCGCTCGGATAAAAATCGTCGCCAAACGCCGTTCCGCTCAGACGTTGAGCCCGCGCGAGCTGACTTCCGATCCGATCTTCGCCGGTATCCCGCCAAAGTTTTTGCTCTGGCAACGCGGCTTGGTGATTCGGCGGCAGATCCGCGCCGGAGAAGTCTTATGTCGCCAGGGCGAGCCAGGTAATACGGCGTTCATTATCCGCAGTGGCCGTTTCAAAGTGACCATCTTCCCCCGCTTACCTGCCGCCGGTGGGCGACTTTTTCACCGCCAGCGCCCGACCATCCGCGAACGCACCGCGGCGGATGTGATTGTCGGGGAAATGGCTTGCTTAAGTGGCTCGCCGCGCGCCGCGGATATCACCGCGCTGGAAAGCGGCGAGGTCTGGGAGATCCGGCGCAACGTCCTTGATCGACTCATGCGTCTCCCCAGTCAACGCCATCGTTTCGAAACGAAATACCGGCAGAGCTCTCTCGATCTCACCTTGCAAAACACCGACCTCTTCCGCGGGCTCGAGGAAGAAAATTATCGGCAGGTCGTAGATTATCTGCGGCCTCGGCTAAATTTTGTGCGCGTTCAGCCAGGACAGACACTTTTCCGTCAGGGGGAGAACGCAGATTACCTTTATTTTGTTCGCCTCGGAGAAGCTCGCATTTCCGTCCACCTGCACGGAAAAGTGGCCAAGACTGTCTCGAGTGGGCCAGGCACGGTTCTGGGAGAGATTGGATTACTCGCCGGTTTTTTAGAAGATAAACGTGGGTCTATCGAGGAGATCGACCGCGCTTTGCAGAGCCAGCTTAATCGTAGCGGCGACGATCCCGCGCAAGCCTTTCCGCCGGGGGTCCGCACAGCAACTTGTTCGGCGCTCAACCAGCTCGAGCTCGCGCAACTGGCACGCTCCGATTTTTTGGAAATGTTGCGGAAGTTCGAAGTTCTGCGCCGGAGGATTATCGAGCAATCATTGGCCCGCCTGCGCAGTTCTGCGGTAGGGCACCGCATCCTGGATGAGTATGTCGCGCAAGGTCTTTACGAAGGCCAAAGCATCCTCGTCCTCGACCTCGATAACTGCACACGCTGCGATGCCTGCACCAAAGCCTGCGTCGATCACCACGGCACGGCGACACATGGCATTCCTATCCCGCGCTTGCTCCGGGCCGGGCGGCGACTCGACAATTACATGGTCGCAACTTCCTGTCGTTCCTGCACCGATCCCCACTGCATGACTGGTTGTCCCGTCGACTCCATCCATCGCGGGAAGCATTTGCAGATCGTGATCGAAGATCACTGCATCGGCTGTGGATTATGCGCCGAGAATTGCCCTTACGGCAGCATCTTCATGATCCCTAACGAGCGGAACCGAATCGCGGTTCCGGACCCGGAACACTTGGAACGCACGCACATCGTCGGCCAAATGAAGGCTGCCAACTGCGATCTCTGCGACGCCGCCGGCGAACTCTCCTCGCCCCATCCAGCTTGTGTCGCGGCGTGTCCGCACGATGCCGCGTTCCGTATGACGGGCCCCGAATTGCTGGGGCGAGTCAGGCGAGGGCACGGCGGTCCCGTGATGCCGCTTCGGGATGACGATGCGATAGCCTAACAAACAATTCGCGGCGAGCAGACGCCGGCGGGGATGTTACGGCGTGTTGGCGCGCACTTTTTGCTCACTCATCCGAGTCCGTACCGCGCTCTTGAACTCGGTGAGAGAAAGCGCGCGCCGATTTTGCGCGACCGCGTGTTCGTCCGCACCGAGCTGGTTGACGTCGGTGAGCGGTTGATTTTCACCGGTCACGAGCATGTCGGAGCCAGACTGGTCTTTGCCGATGTGAAACCGTCCGTGCCCGATGCCGACAAGCGGGACGAATTGGCTGCCGTTGTTCTCGACGAAGAGAAGATCGTGATCGCCCACGGCGAACTCCGGCGCATCGGTCACGCGCATCGTGCGACCGTCAACAGTGCCGCCGAGCATGCGAATGGTGTAATTGCTCGCCGCATCACCTTTGATCAAGTCGTTCACTTTGAAAGTAACGAAGGTGACGATGCGATGTTCCGATCCTTCGCCGATCCATTGCGACCGCACCCCTGTGACGTTGCCGTCGAAGATGACTTGGGCGCGGCTAACGAGGTGGTCGAAGTCCGGCGCGATCACCGTGGTGGCACGCGCGCTGAGAGCGAGCGCGAGGAATGGAAGCACTCGCAGGCCCAGTTTGGTGCGGAAGGGAAGTAGACTCATAATGGATTTTACGCTTTCGCGGTTCATTTTCAATTCGTGGTTTTGTCAGGGATCGATGTCGTAGATCTCCACCAGCGCGATGCCCTCTCCGCCATCGGCGCCGCTGACGACGGCAGTATAATTGCCCGCGCCGAGAGTGATGATGAGAGCTGACTCTCGCGGGTCGTTAGGCGGAATGCCGGTAGCGATGATTTGCGCTTTCTGCGCACCGGTTTGCCAGTCGTCATTCATCGCGATCAGATCGCCGTCGCTGTTGCGCAGCTCGACGAGCGGATTCGCGAGGACGGCGAAATTGGTGTTCCCGGCTAACGATGGTCCGAGGGCGCGAATGATGACTTGCTTATTCGTGTCGCCGCGGACGATGAAGCCGCCGATCAAAGCGTCGTCATCGAGCCCGACCCGACCCCGCGTTGAGATGTTCGCGGCGCGGGAGCCGTAGTAGGTGTCGAGGGTGTAATTTTCCACCAGGCCGATGCCTGTGGTGTTGTTCACGCCATCGAGAATGACGGTGTAATTGCCGGGGTCCAGTTTCGCGACGATGGCGGCTTCGCGCGGATCCGTCGGCGGAATCGTACTCGCGATGATGTCGCCGATCTCGGGGCTATCCTGCCAGTTGTCGTTCGTCTCGAGAACAGCGCCGGAGCCATCGAGCAGGGTGATTTTTGGATCCTGCAACGCACCGGCTATACCGCTCGCGCCGAGCGATGGTCCGAGACCGCGCAGAAGAACTTTTTTGCGTTTGTCTCCCTGAATGATGAAGCCGCCGATCGAAACGTTATCGCCGATGCCCACCTGCATGCGGGTGGAGAGGTTGACCAGACGACTTGGAGCAGTCGATGGAGGCGTGGCAGTCGGTGTGGGAGTGGCCGTCGGCGCCGGTGTCGGAGTGGCGGCGGGCGCGCCGTAGAGGTGGTGTATCCCCGCGATGTCGTCTGCGGTGAGGAGGTACGTGTCGCTCACGATCGAATTCATGACCGCGTCCACGTGCTGGCCGGCGTCGTCGGGATGATCCAAGCCGAGCGCGTGACCGAGCTCGTGCAAAAGGACGCGGCGGAGATCGGCAATCACATTGCCTTGAGAGTTGAATTGCAAATCCCCACGGTAGGAATCGAAACTCTGCGCTTTATTGAAGAGGACGTCGGCCTCGGCGAGTTCACCACCGCTTTGGCTGAGATAATATGTCACCGCCAACACTCCAGAACCGAAGGAATCTCCAAAAACGCTATCCGTGAAAACCACCGAGTTGTTGCCGTCGCCGGACTTTGCCGTGGTTGAGGAACTCACTCGGGAAAATTGGACCCGCGCCATAACGGCGTTCCACATGTCGCTCGCCGGACCGGCCGCGGCGATCCACGAGGTGCTGCCATCCTGAAGCGAATTGTTAGGCGAACCGAGATTCATTTTCAGGGTCACCACGGTATTGTCGGGCCACGCGACGTTTTCCAAAGCGTAGCCGGGCGCCTTGGGAGACAGCGCCAAACAAAAAGAAAATGCCAGGCCGGCAAAACAGCGGCGGAAGATTGAAGACGGAAACATACGATAGCTCGGAATATAATTTCTATATTCACTATAAGCAGCTCCCGTGCGCGACTGACGGTCGTTTAAGAATCTCTCAAAAGATTCTTCCTTCCCGCGCATTCCATCGCCCACGCTCCGAGGGCGGGGCGATCATGCCCGCTCAAGAAACCTGCCGGCAATTTATTGACCGCGATTCATTTATTAAGCTACAGGCCGAGCAAGCTGCGAAAGGCGGATCACAGCGCGAGCGACCGAAGCGGCCGCTCTGTCCGGCACGAGATTCCAACCGCCCTGACCGAGTCGGGCGCTGAGGATCTACTTGGCTGGCGAATTGACCCGCTAATGACCGGGCATTTCCGCCCGCCAGACTGGTCCGTTCGGCATAAACGGCGGCAGCTTATCCTTATCCCCGGTGGGAGGGCCAATGTTCGAAACGCGAAAGCGCGGCAGAATCGGATTGCCGCGCGAATCTTTTTCGTAGGTCGCTCCTTCTTTCTCCACCAGAAGGTCGGCGAAGAATTTTCCGCCGGGCTGTTCGCCGATCAGGACTGACATGTCGTAGTAGGTGCCCGCATCCGCCGCCACTCCCTCGCCTTTGGCAAAGCCGCCCGGCACTCCGGAGAAGCTATAAGGATATTCGGCATCAGTCTTAGCCAGCCTCGGCCGGAGTGTGTAACCGCGCTCGAGCACATTTTTTTTATCGAAACGCACAAACATAACGTCGTCGCCCGCGCCGACGAAGTGATAAGTCCCACTCTCCGGCGGCGAAACGCGCGCCTTATAGAGCACAACCCAGAGGCGAGGCTGCACCGCCTTCTCCACTCCAAAGGCTTTGGGGCCTTCATCTGCTTCGATCTGCGGGATCATGATCTGGCCGGCGTAGAGCGGCTGGGGCGCCCGATAGAAGTTTCCCAGCGCGCCTTCATTCCAGCCTTTGCGCACAAAATCGGTCAGCAAATCGGCGTACTTGTTGCCGTTCATGTCGGTCGATCGGTGATTCATGTTTTGCTTCAGATCGTAGAATGTCCCGACGAGCGAGGCATGGCTCGCCTCCCGTAGCCCGAAAAGTGAAACCGGCCCACCGCCGCCCGAGGAGCCCGTTCCCGCATTCATCGCCGAAGCAACTCCGAAACCCGTCCCGCTCACCGCGCTCATTTTGCCCGGGGCCGCCTGACTGGTCGGCATCGCCGGCATCTGCGGCAGAGTCACCTTGGAAATTCCCGTGCTCACAATTCGCTTCACCGCCGGCGGGGCGATCGAGATGCTTTTTTGTTTCGCCATCTGCACCTTGTGCTCAATCGCGCGCGTGGCGCGATTGGGAGAGGGCGGGCCCGCTTTAAAGGTCAGCTTCCGATTTCCCTGGTAATTCTGGACGACGTAGATCGTGGCGACAGCACCGAAAAGTAAATGAATGGCCACACTGACGAAGAGAAAGCGGCTTTGCCTCAGCCGCCGCCACCAAGTGGAACGAGGGACTTTCGGCGCGATTACTTCCGGCTCCGTGGGCTGAATCGTTTCAGGCATCCTTACCTCGGATCTTCATCTGAATGGAAATTACTTTTTAACCGCCTGAGTCGCCCGCTCTCGCCTTCTCGAATCAGATATGATGGAAGATCGGACGACTATCTACAAAAAAAACCGGACGAGTGGCGGGGTCCACTCGGCCGGTGCTCTTCGGGGAAGATCGGAGAGAATTTCTAGGTGGCGCGGCGCTTGCGGTACAATCCCATCGCACCAGCGCCAAGACCGGTAAGAAGGAAGGCGAAAGAGGAAGGCTCAGGAATCGGGGCTGCAGTCGTTAGGGTGAGAAGAGGTTTTTCGTTCGCCCCGCCCGCGTCGTCTGTTAGGACAGTGTACGAATCGTTGCCAGCCAACGCGGGATTCTGATCGTAGCTCAAACGCAAGAAGACGTAGCTACCAGGACCCGAAATCGCGTATTGCGCGTTCAGGAAGGCCGCCAGCGAAATGTCCCCCTGAGTACTGGTAGTGACGAAGGGGCCAGTATTCGGATCGGTCCGAACTGGAGAAGCAGGCGTGAGAAAATTAGCCTGCAAGAGAGTCGCGTTCGCACTCAGATCTGGCGTCGCCCCAGCGTAAAAGTCGGAAGCCAGAACCGTCGAACTAGCGCGAGCCGACAAACCATAGAGATCGACGTTCGCCAAGCCACTATCGCCGTTGTCGAGTCCCAGAAGCTGCAATTGAAGAACTGCATTTGTGAAAACTTCGCCTGCCGCCAAAGTCGGGAGCTGGAAAGGCAGCACGGAAATGCTCACGCCGGGAGCGAAATATTCACCGACCCGATTCGCATAATTCCCGGTATCGTAAACCGTCGTTGGGTCAGTCCCATGCGCATTGGTAGAAATCGCCGAATCCGCGGGATTGGAATTTTCCGATATGACCGCGGCTGATGTCGTTAGGCCGACGGCGAATAAAACGACGAGTGAAAGAGAAGCGATATTAATTTTTTTCATGCCTTTTCCCTGAGTTGGATGGGATTTTTACCAAAAGAAGAAACTCTGTCAATGCAATTTAGTGTAAATTTAATTCGCTTTCGCGCGGAAGATTCACGGCTCCGTGACAACGATGGCATCCATCCCCGCTGTGAGCATTGCAATTTCCCGCAATGGATGATTGACGCGCGCGCTCCGGAATAGATTGTGGTCTCCGCGCCGCCGTTCATTGCCTCATGCCCAAACTGACCTTGGCGCTCGCCGCCGCCCTCATTCTTCTCATTACCAACACCGCCATGTCCCGCGATTCAATCACCCTGACCGACGGATGGAAATTCAAGCGCGCCGAGGCCGATTTGGCAGCCCCGTTTGCCGAATGGGAGATGGTGACGGTCCCGCACACTTGGAATGCGCTCGATGGCCAAAATGGCAGGAAAGCCGACCCTGAATATCCGGATGGCTACTATCGCGGCCCGGCGTGGTATGTGAAGCCCCTCGAGATTCCGGCTGCCTGGAAAGGTCGGCGCATCTTCATTCGCTTCGAAGCCGCTTCGCTCGTCTCGGACGCCTACTTGAATGGCGCTCACTTGGGACAACATCGTGGCGCCTTCGCCGCCTTCTGTTACGAGCTGACTTCCAAAGTAAAGTTTGGCGCCGAAAATATTCTGCGCGTCCGCGTCGATAACTCTCACACCGAAGAAGTGATGCCGTTATCCGGCGACTTCACGGTCTTTGGCGGTATCTATCGGCCCGTCCATCTTTTCGCCACGGAACAGGACTGCATCACGCCTCTCGACTACGCTACTTCCGGCGTCTATGTCACTACGAAAGAGCTAACTGCTGATAAGGCAACTCTGGAGATAGAAACAAAAATTAACAACACCGCCAAACATTCCGGGACACTTACACTTAGCAGTGAGTTACTCGATAAAAGCGGCGCGGTGGCTAAGTCGAGCACCACAGAGATACAGCCGTCTCCTGATAAAACCCGTTCCGAGAGACAAACCATTTTGCTCGACCATCCTCATCTCTGGAATGGCCGCAAAGATCCCTATCTCTACACTCTGCACAGTAAACTTCTCCGCGACGGAAAAGTCATCGACGAAGTAACTCAGACAGTAGGTCTCCGCACTGTTCAACTAACTAACGAACAAGGCTTCCTCCTTAACGGCCAGCCTTATCCTGTCCATGGCGTCAATCGACATCAGGAACGCCAGGACAAAGGCTGGGCACTCTCCCACGCGGATAACGAAGAGGATTTCCAGATCATCGCAGAGATAGGCGCGACCGCCGTGCGCCTGGCCCACTACCAGCAGAGCGAGGACGTGCACGACATCTGCGATCGCAAGGGCTTTGTTTGTTGGGAAGAAATTCCGAACGTCGAGCGCGTCAGTTCCTCGCCGGCTTTCGACGAAAATGCCCTGGAACAGTTACGCGAGATGATCCTGCAAGGTTATAACCGGCCCTCCATCGTCTGGCGCGGTATCTTTAATGAGTTAAACGCTAACTGGATCAAAACACCCGATGGCGGCCCGGTCGTCGATCCCGCGCCCGTCTTACACAAACTCTATGCCTTGGCGAAAAAGCTGGACCCATCGCGGCCTATCGTCGCCGCCTCCTGGACCACTGACCACTTACCCTTTCTCCAAATCGTGGACTGGCAGTCTTACAACACTTATCCCGGCTGGTATTGGGGCAAGCTGCAAGACTTCGCCGAGGTCATCGACAAAGGAAGCGCCACCATCGGCGGGAAGCGCGTCGCGATCAGCGAATACGGAGCCGGCGCTAACATCCAACAGCACGTCGAAGGACCAGTAACAAAACCCGACGCTCCCGGCCAATTCCATCCCGAGGAATACCAGGCTGTAGCGCATGAAACCTTCTGGAACATCGCTCAGGATAACCCGAAACTATGGGGCACCTTTGTCTGGGCCATGTTTGATTTCGCGAGCGACCATCGCGACGAAGGAAAGCAACCCGGCATTAATGACAAAGGTCTGGTCACTCATGACCGTAGACTACGCAAAGATGCGTTCTACTTCTACCAGGCTAACTGGACCGATAAACCCATGGTCCACATCGCCGCTCGTCGCTTGATCGAACGCAAACGACCCACCACCGAAGTCAAAGTCTATTCTAACTGTGAGAAAGTAGAGTTAAGAGTGAATGGTAAAGCGATGCCAGCAGTTACACCTGACTCTACCCATATCTACAAATGGGAAGATATTACGTTACAACCTGGCCCGAACACCATCGAAGCCACCGCCAGCAATGCGGGGCAAAATATGAGTGACAAGTGCAACTGGAATCTGGCGAAATAACTGTCCCCATCGCACGAAAAAGATAGACAGGATTTACGGGATTATAAGGATAAGAAAAGCAGATTCTTCAGTTTGTTCGTTCTGAGCTCCGCCTCATTATATTTGCCCTACGTTCTACCTTTCTACTTTCTACTTTCGCCTTTCTACTTTCGCCTTTCTACTTTCTACTTTCTACTTTCGGCGTGTCATCCTGAGCCGGCGCAGCGCGGCGAAGGACCCCGCAAGCGTCCTTGGGTGCCGCTACACAATCATAAGAGTCAAGAGTCCGCCAAGCGAAGTCGCGCCCAGGAAAACTTCCGCCGCGATGGAACAAAATTAGCTGCGATTCGATGCGAACGTTGTAACTATAGACTTAGCTCACACTGAATGAACACTCATCTCAAACTCCTCGCCTTCGCTTTCACCTTTGCCCTTCTCTCGTTCAGCCTCGGCGCCGCTTCTGCCCAAAATAACCTCGCCCTTGGCAAGAGCGCCGTTGCTTCTTCCACCAAAACCGGTTCGCCCGCCAAAGCGATCGACGGAAAACTCACGACTGGGTGGGGTAGCCTCTACACCAACAACCAGTGGATCTACGTCAATCTTCTTTCCCCGCAGACCTTCAACAAAGTTACCCTCCACTGGCAAAGCGCTTATGCCACCTCTTACAAGATTCAAACCTCCAATGATGCCGCCACCTGGATCGATCGCACGACCGTCAACGGCAATACCGGCGGCCAGAATGACATCGTCTTGACCCCTATCACCGCGCAATACGTGCGCATGCTCGGCCTTAAGCGCTCGAGTAAGTTAGGTTACTCACTTTATGAATTTGAAATCTATAACACCAGCGCGGTCATTCCCCAGATTACCAGTCCCCTTACCGCCGCCGGAACTGTCGGAACACCCTTTAACTATCAAATCCTAGCCACCGGTAATCCGACGAGTTATGCCGCTACCGGCCTTCCCGCCGGCCTAAGTGTAAATAACACGACCGGCTCGATCTCCGGCACTCCTACCATCGCGGGCAGCCCGGCGAATGTTACACTTAGCGCTACGAACTCTACCGGAACAGGTAACGCCACTCTCGCACTCAGTGTCTCGCCGTGGATAGCGACGAGCAACGTCTCGCTCGGCCGGCCCGCCGCTGCCAGCACCGTGCAGTCGGGTAATAATCTCTCCAACGCTAACGACGGCAACACCACCGTAACCCGCTGGGCCGCCGTGGACGGCACTTTCCCGCAATGGTGGCTGGTCGATCTCGGCGCGAACACGAGTTTGTCGCGGGCGGATATTAACTGGTATTCCAGTGCCAGTCGTTCCTACAAATACCTCATCGAAATCTCGACCGACGGTATCACTTACACACCCGTCATCGATAAGACCACTAACACTACAGTAGGCGACACCTCGGATGCTTTTAGCGCTACTGCCCGCTACGTTCGCGTCACTGTCACTGGCGCATCTGCCGGTTTCGCTTCCGCTTATGAGATTTCTGTTTTCGGCCTCACCACGACAAGTAGCATTCAAGTCGCAAATACCACCGATCAGATGGTGAGCCGCAAGCGCGGCTTGTGCGAGAACTCACTTTCGGCGCCTGACTTCGAAGCCCTCGCTCCCGGTGTCTCGTGGTTTTATAACTGGAGTTATAACACTACTGACATCCCGCCCGCTGATGCGCCCATGACATATCTACCCATGGTCTGGGGTAACCAGCCAGATAGTCTTACCGGCCTTTCTAACTATATTTCGACGGCCAACCCAAAGCCGCCCGTCATCCTTGGCATCAACGAACCTAATCTACTCGGTCAGGCCTTCATCAACCCGCAGACCACCGCCAACTTATATGGCCAGATCAAAGCCATCGGCGACCAATACGGCCTTCCTGTCATCGCTCCCCAAATGGCTCTCGGCAGCGCCGCGGCTGATAGCATCACGGCCTATGACCCTATTCAGATGACGACGGTCACTTACACCTCAGCCGAGCCATTTCTTGATGCCGTCTTCTATTACATGAACGCCGCCGGCCTGACCGCTCCATCCTTCTCCTTTCATAGCTACGGCGGCTTGGGTGAATTGAAATACTTTGTCCAGCACTACCACGAAGTCTATGGGCGCCCGCTCTGGGTTACTGAATTCAATCAATGGGCCACCTCGAGCGAGACCGAATCGCGCGACTATCTTATTCAAGCCGCGGATTTCCTCGAACGCAGCCCGGCCATAGCCGGCTATGCCTGGTATAAAGAACGGAGCACGAGTAACCCTAACGCCTCTCTGCTCACTAGCACTCCCGGAGTTCTCACCATTGTCGGTCAGGCCTATGTCACCCTGCCCGTGCACGACAGCGGCCTTTACTATCATCTGCCCGGACGCCTCCCGGCCGAAAATTATGTCCTACTCGCCAACGGCGACCTGCGCGCAACGACCGACATCGACGGCGCCTTCGATGTCACACTTACCGCTGCTCCTTCCGTGGACTACAACGTCCTGATCGACGCCGCGCGCACTTATACGGTGCAATTCCGCGCCTCCGGCATCGGCACCATCACCCTGCAAAAAGACGGCGTCCCCCTCGGCAGCGTCAACACCACCTCGGCGGGTTGGCAAACCGTCTCGCTGACCGTCGCGCTCCCGAGCGGTGCACAAACGCTTCGCGTGACCGGCAGCGGCGCGCTCACCGCGCTTAACTGGATCGAGTTCGATTAACTGAGTCTGTTCCACCTGCTCCGCTCGAGGCTCATCCGTAATCTCCTTCCCTTCTTGGCTTCTTGGTTTCCAAATTAAATCCTTTTCTCGTTAGGCTGGAGAGTTACTTGGGAAATCCAGTTGCCTATCGGCGTCTTGTCACGGCGACTTAATACTTTCTTTCCACTTTTCTACTTTCTACTTTCTATTTTCTTTCCACTTTCCTACTTTTCTTACGCCGCACAATTTCAGCATTTCAGCATTGGAAAGCCCGGCCGTTGCTTCGCATCCGTTACGGCAGCCTTTCAGCATTTTCAAAGCCTCCTTTCTTCGGAAACACTTGCCTCCAAATCATCGCGGCGGTAGCCTGACCGCATGACCGATAAGCAAGCCGTGATCGACGCGCTGAGCCGGTTACCGGAAGCGGCCTCGCTCGCTGAAATTACCGCGGAATTGACCATCATGGCAGCCGTTCGCCGGGGGCGCGCGGACATCGCCGCCGGGCGGAGCAAAAGCCAGCAGGAGGTCGAGCGAGACGCTGAATCCTGGGCCACGGCGTGGACTTCCAAGTAGTTTGGTCCGACGCGGCCATCGCGGATCTGCATAGCCTTTGCTCTTACATTGCCCGGGACGATCCCCAGGCTGCTCTTCGGGTGGGGCGAGGAGTTCTCGCTCACGTTCGCATTCTGACCTCGTTTCCATTGATTGGGCCGACCTATCCGCGAGGTGCGCATGGCTCTTTGCGCGAGATCGTTTTCCGACCCTACCGGATCTTTTACGACGTCTCCGAGGAGGCTGGCAGAGTTGAGATACTTCACGTCTGGCATGGGGCCAGGAAAGAACCAGAACTCTGATCCCCCCCAATCCAGTAAATCCCGTTAATCCTGTCCACTCATTCCACTCGCTTCGACTTTCTACTTTCCACTTTCTACTTTCTACTTTCTACGACCGGCATTAGCTACCTGCCGGGAGAGAACGGATCGCCTTAATAGACCGGATGACTTTGGATTTAAAAGGCAAACTCACCAACGGTTGAGACGCCCTTTTTCGACTCCCTCTTCTCCTGCTTTCCTAATTCATAGCTTTCTACTTTCCACTTTCCACTTTCCACTTTCCACTTTCTATTTTGAACCTTGACCCCAAACCAGGAGCCTGCAAGTATTCGCGATGCCACGGGCACTCGACGAAGTGAGCAAAGAAGCGATGGACCTTCCCGTAAGCCAGCGGCTCGCTCTCGCTGGGCTCTTGCTCGAGAGTGCCGCTTCACCCGGCGATTCCGACGCTGATGTGCTATGGGACCTTGAGATCCGGGACCGCATCCGTTTCATTGACGAGGGCCAGGTAACGGGCGTCGCCTCGGAGGAGGTTATGAGAGCCGCCGAGAAGCGTTTGGTTTCGTGACGTCCCGCTTCGTCGAGGAGGCTCAGCGAGAGTTCCTCGATGCGATTTCCGAGTATGAGAAAATCCTCCCCGGGCTCGGACGACGCTTCAAAGAAGAAATCGACCGAAGTCTGTCTTGGATTACAGACCAACCGGAACTCTACCGTCCGCGACCTGGCTCTCACCGGCGCATCAACCTGCGCGTCTTTCCCTACTACATAGCCTACGTCGTTAGGCGACAAACACTCTGGGTCCTGGCCGTAGCGCATGCCAGCCGCAAACCGCTCTACTGGATTTCTCGCCGCGGCGAAGTCGTTTGAGCTTGAGCGTTGAACGTTGAAAGCGCATTCGATGGTAGCAGGTTATCCCTGACTCTACCGGCCACGCCGTCTCCGATTTTTCAGCTTTTCGGAAACCTTCCTACTTTCCACTTTCTACGTCGCCTAAGTCTGGCAAAATTTTCCTGGCTTCCAAATTTCAGCGTTTCAGAATTTCAGCATCTCAGCGTTTTCTTCATCTTACCGCCGCCGGGGTCTCGCTGAAACGGACAATAAATCCCTGCTGGCCTGGGGCAACCCATTGCAAGACTTCCCCCCAATCCAGTAAATCCCGTTAATCCTGTCCACTCATCCCACTCGCCTCGACTTTCTACTTTCTACTTTCTACGTCCGCCTGGGATACGGCCACATGCATAAGTCTGGCAAAGTTTCCTGGGTAGAAAGCCTGGCCGTTGCTGCGCAGCCGTTGCAGCCTGGCTTCCAAATTAATCCTCCCAAATTCCTCATGACCCTGTCTGAGATTCCTCCATCTTCGCCGGCGTGCGGACACCGCCTACCAAACGGCAATCGAAAATCGGTTCGCCGACAAGGATCCCGCCCACTGGCTGAAGCCGGAGGAGTTCGAGACGCGCCTCGACCAGAGTTAGCGCCTGATGGAAAGATTCTTGGATGTAAGAGGCAAACTCATCCAGGGTTGAGACGCCCTTTTTTCGACTCCCACTTCTCCTGCTTTCCTGCTTTCCTGCTTTCGACGTTCGACGTTCAACGTTCAACGTTCAACGTTCAACTTGAAAGCCCGGCCGTTGCTTCGCATCCGTTACGCGTTACGGCAATTTCTACTTCCTACTTCCTTTTTCCTACGTTCAACGTTCCGACTCCCTCTTCTCCTGCTTTCCTGCGTTCCTGATTCATAGCTTCTACTTTCGACTTTCTAGTTTCTACTTTCTACGTCCGTTTCCTGGCTTCCTGGCTTCCAAATTAATCCTCCCAAAAATCCCGCGCTCCCCAATTTCAGCGTTTCAGAGTTTCAGGATTTCAGCATTTTCTTCCCTTGATTGCATCTAATTGTTTTTTTTCTTGACACTTCTTGCGGATGACGCTTTAAAGCATGTCGCAACGCATTTTCTCTCTGCTCATCTATGAAGCCACTCATTCTCTTCACCGCGCTCTTCGCCACTATCGCTACCGTAACCGCCGCGCCTGATGCGGCCGACGACTATCAGTCTTACGGCTCGCTTAACTATGGAGACAACGGCGGCACCGGGCTTGGTGCGCTCACCTACCTGGAAGGCAGCGGCGGCGGCGTCTTTCTGGCCGGACCGGGCTCGGCGATCGACCCGGCAGGCAACGAAAAGTCGATGGGCATTTTTGCGGGTGGGAGCGGTGCCACCGGGCAGGCCGCTTACCGCTCATTGAACACGCTGGAAGTTGCGGGTACTTACGACGTCTCTGCGAGGTTTAATCTCAGCAACACGACCGCCTTTTCGGGTTTTAATATCAAGACAGGTGTCGGTTCGACGTTTGGCACCAGTGAATTGTTAGCCTTCGGCTTGAATCCCGCGCAGGGTTCAGGCAGCATTTCGTTGTTCGACGCTACCGGCACTCACACAATTACTTTGGACGGCGAGCTGCGCGGTTCAGTCATCGACTTCGCGCTTACCTTCGATACCAGCGCAGGCACCTATACTCTGACCGCTAGCGAGCGTGGCTCGATTGCCGGCTTTTTCACCGGGTTGCTTAAGGACACCAACGGCGCTGCCGCCGGCGTCGGCAGTGTCGCGGACTTGGGATTCGCTAACTTCAACATTGGCACCAATCAGGATTTGATCGTTGATAACATTTCGGTCTCGAGCCTCACTCCGATCCCAGAGCCGGGTTCGACCGCAGGCATATTGCTTTTGCTAGCCGGATTTGCCTGGTTCAAGCGTGCCTCTCTGTCGTCTGTTTTCGCCCAGCGGCGGACCGCTCCCATTCGCTAGTTTCAGGTTTCCATCCGGGGCTCCCAGCGCGGGTTAGCAGGTTCGGTTGAGTAACGGCTCTATACTCAAGATCCTCCGAAAAATAAGGGTCATGCACTTTCTTGGTGCGCACTCCAGAAAATCCCGTTAATCCTGTCCAAAAATCCCGCGCTCCGCCTATTTCAGCTTTGGAAAGCCCGGCCTCGCCGAAGGGCTGCGTTACGGCAGTTTTTCAGTCTTTAAAAATTTCTCAAAAAAACTCTTGCTCCCCCCTCAGAATTTTGGTGCAATTCCCCGCAACCCGTATATCCTGACCTGAGTTTTCCCGGAAATCCCTTTCAAATCGCCCATGAACAAGTCCCCTAAGGTAAAGTGCCAGATAAAAACTATGTCCAGAGTCGGAACTCGTTGGAAGTCCCGAAGCGTTGGTTCCGGAGTTCTATTCTGTAGTGTTCTTCTGGCTTTGGTCCCTCTTTCAGTAAGGGCTGACGACACCTGGACGGGCGCCGGCGGAAACGCTAATTGGAGTAACGCAAGTAATTGGAGTAACGGCGCGCCTAACACTGCGCCTTACGGCACGCTTTTCTTCTCCACATCGAGCAACTCGCCTAGCCTCGACGATATTGCCAACCTGAGTGAGAACAAGCTCTTAATGAACACCACCGGGGCGTTCACCATCAACGGGACTGGTACAATCTCCCTATTCGATAATGGTGGTACGCAGGCTAAGATTGAGAATAACAGTGGCAGTACTTCAGGGCTTTTCACCCTCAATACCGCCACAATTAATTTTGCAGCGACAAGCGGCGCCGCGTGGGGCGAAATCAACGCTGTCAGTGGCGATATTCTTTTCGGCACCAACAATACTCTGAATATTAACGGATCGATTGTGGCTGGTATTAGAATGTTTGGGTCGAATCATACCACTACCTTCAACAACACAGTTAGCGCTTCCGGAAAATACTTTGCCACTACCGGGGCTAACACCACCGTCGCAATCGGCGGCGCAATGACGACGGGAGATTTCTACCTGATGAATGGTGGCACGCTTAAGCTGAATACCGGCGGCTCGCTCACCACTAGCGGGTTCGTTGGCGCTGCTCTACGGTTAGGCGGCGATTTCGGGACCACCGGTTCTCAGAATCTTGCTTCCGGGGCGACCTTCCAGCTTACGCCGCTCACCGGCGGCTTGACGACCAACGCGCTGATCAACACCGTCGCAAACAATACGTCCGGTGCGCTGCTCATCGATTCGCTGAACACGAGCGGCACTAACACGCTGGCCGGTGACTTCTATCTGGATTCAGCGCTTCGGGTGAACCAAGCCTCCGGTGGCACGATCGTGATCTCGGACGCCACTACCGATATCAAAGGGCAGACTCTAACGCTAACGGGCACCGGCGGCATAGTGAACCTGACGGGCGTGGTCGGCAACAGCACCGGTAGCGGCCAGGTCGTCGTTGGCGTGAACGGAACCGCTGGCGGCCCGACTGTGAACATGTCTCAAGCGAATACGTATTCCGGCGACACGTTTGTTCGGGCTGGGACGTTGGCTTTTGCTACGGGCGGTTCGGCTGCAAATTCGACGATTCGACTCGGATCAACGTTTGGCACGGGCGTGGACGCCAGCATCAATCTCACGAATGCGGCTGGTGGCCAGACCATCACCAGTGTCATTAACCCCGTGGCCACCACCGGCACAGGTCTGCTTACCCTGAATTCGCTGAACACAAGCGGCACCAACACCTACTCTGGTCACATTGGAATGGATCGCGATTTCACGATCACTCAGGCAGGCGGCGGAGTGCTCAACATTTCTTCAGTTCACACTTCCGCGGACACGTCCTTTGTTCTGGGCACGGACATCAAGGGTAACACGCTCACCCTGACCTCGACCTCCAGTACAATCATCGGCGCCAACACCGGCCTCACCGTTAATGGCACCATCTACAATTCGACCGGGAGCGGCAGCGTTTTGGTGAACGGCGGTGGCATTGTACTCCTGAGCAATGCGACCACCGTGGCTAACGGAGCGAACTCTTACACCGGTGGCACTACGCTTACCGGAGGCGGCACCCTGATCGCCCAAAATACCCTCGCCTCAACGAACAATCTTCTTTCTTTGGGCACCGGGACCGTCACTTTGAACAGCGGCACTCTTAGCCTCAAAGCCACCCCGAATGGCAACGGCCAGAATATCATCACTGGCAATGGGATTACCGGCAACAATGTCCTGGTTACGGGAAATTCCACCATGTCTTTCGATAAAACGGGCGCAACTACTGGCAACAACTACCAATTCAATAACCTGAGCATTGGCGCCTTCACCTTGAACACGGGTGGCAATGGCACAAGCACTGGGCAATTCCTTGGCACTACGACTCTCACGGCAACGCCACTATTAACACTAACGCGGCTAACAGCGGCGGGCTGACTTTGACGGGCGCGATCAGCGGTGCATTTTCTCTCACGAAACTTGGCACGAATCCAAGCCTCACGCTGCAAGGTGCGAGCACCGGATTTACCGGCGCGACAATCCTAGGCACTGCCGGTCAGACAACGAGCGCTGCCTTGACGCAGTTAAACACCGCCAACGGTTCAATCAGCAATTCTTCAAGCATCACGATCATTGGCACAGGCACCAAATTACTCTTGGATAATTCGGTCAACAATAACAACGACCGCATCGGGAATAATGTCACCCTGAGCTACGGCGGTGAATTGAGCCTTACCGGCAACGGCGCAACGAGCAGCACGAATGAGGCGTTCGGCACGTTGGGCATTGCGGGAGGCACAAGCACGATTTCGGTAACCGGCACCGGTGCAAGCCAGACGCAGATTCTTGCGGGAACGGGATCTTCGCGGACAAACAATGCCACGGCATTGGTAAGAGGCACGTCCTTGGGCGACGCCAGCACCAACTCCAGCCGTATTACCCTTAGTTCACTTACAGGCTTGACGCAGATCGGCACCGCGACCAGTTCGGGCGGCGCAGGTACGACGAAGAACTTGACGATCGTCCCTTATCTCATGGGAGATACCTCAGGCACAGGGGTTGGGAAGAACTTCGTGACCTACGACACCACGAGAGGCTTGCGCCCTCTCGACTCCGCGGAGCAGTCCCTAGTCACCGCTGGGGCAACCGGCGATAACGTCAAGTCTGCCGCAGGTGCCAATGCCGTCACGGGAGCGAAGACGTTCAACTCACTGCTCCTCGGTGCTGGTGCTGCGAACACTCCGGCGACGACGGCCTCGACTGTGACTGGCGACGGCAGCAGCCTGACCTTAACCAGCGGCGCATTGGCCAACGTAGCCACAGGGGCATCGGGAAGCAGCACCATTACCGGCTTTGGAAGCATTATCTTCGGTACGACCGGTGCGAATGAGGCGATCGTTACTAACGAAAACGCTACAGCAGGTGGCACGTTGACGATTGATAGTCCTGTCGATACGTTCGCCGCTGGTGGCGGCCTGACGAAAACAGGCGCTGGTTTAGTTGTCCTCAGCCAGAACAACCTTTATACAGGACAAACGACGGTCAACCAAGGCACACTTCAATTCGGCAATGGCGGATCAACCGGCGGCCTTGCTGCCGGTAACACTGCGAACATCGCACTCAACGGGGGCTCGCTCGCCTTTAACCGTAGCAATGATTTAGCTGTGAGTAACTCGATCACCGGCGTTGGTAGTCTTACGAAGTCGGGCGCCGGCAAGCTCACGCTTAGTGGTACAGACACCTATTCGGGAACCACGACCATCTCGGCCAGCGGAGGAACTCTGGCGGTTGACAGCGGCTCCGCCGGCACGGGCAAGCTAGCGAACACAAGCGCCATAACTGTGAATTCCGGCGGGACGCTCCTTCTTGCTCAAAGCGGTACCGCAAGTAACGACCGTATTAATAACGCGGCTGCGATCGGATTAGCTGGGGGAACGTTGGCCAGCACGAACTCAGCAAAAGAAGGTGTGGCAGCTACACGAACAGGCGGAATACTATCAGGAACTAGCACTGTCGGATTAGGCGCCCTGACATTGACCGCCAGTTCAACGTTGGATTTCGACAGTGCCAGTAACGGTAACCTATTGGCCTTTACTAGTTTCACGCCGGCCGGATTTGTGTTGAACATTACCAATTACAGCAATGCGAATTTCAATGGCACAACAAACTCAGGTCTTAGCACGGATGACCGCTTGATCTTTTCGCAAAGTCAGGCCCTCAACCTAGGTCAATTCAATTTTGTTGGGACCGGTATGACAGCGCAGCAAATTCTTTTAGACAACGGGTTTTACGAAGTCGGCATCAACTTCACTCCCGTTCCCGAGCCTTCGACTTGGGCGGCAGCGCTCCTAAGCGTCGGTGTGATCGGCTGGAGCCAGAGGAAGAAAGTAGAAAGTTTAAAGGCTAAAGTTAAAAGTAAGATGGCGTAGGGAGCGCGCGCAAGCGGCTGAAGCGCGTGCGTGTTTTTAGTTAATTGTTCTTGGTTAATTAGCTAAGCCAAAGAAGAGAAGTAGCCGTAACCCGTAACGGATTCGTAGAAACGGCCGGGCTTTCAAATGCGAAGCAACGGCCGGGCTTTCAAAGTCTAAAGGCTAAAGTTGAAAGTAGGATGGTGTAGGGAAGACTTAGCGCTCTGAAGCGGTTGCGAGTTATTGGTTAATGGCGGGAGAGCCAGAAGTTATCGGTTAATCGTTACTGGTTATTCGGGTAGGGAGAGTTCATCCATTCCTGGGTGGAAAGCCTGGCCTCGCTCGCTTCGCGTGTTGCGTGACGGCTGGTTTCCAGATTGCAGAGCTCAGTCCCTTCCTGCTTGCGCAGGCGTTGCTTCCTCTTTTCCTGATTTCCTAATTCATTCGCTTGGCGTAGGGGACGCGGCGCGACTTTCGCCGCTCGCGAGTTATTAGTTAATTGCGGGCACGCAGGCCCCGCGGTTAGTCGTAACTAGTTATCGTTGTCGGCAGAGTGCTAGAAGCCCAGTCTTCAAAGTCAAAGATTCCGATAAACTTCGGAGCGGTGTTGAATCCGATATATCCGCACGACCTGCTCTCTTTGATTAATCCAATACAGGATCCGCCAGTCGCCTACTCGCAGTTTGTTTAAACCGGCGAGGTCTTCCGGCATTCCCACGAGTCGTCGATGGATCATGACCGCGGCGTTTTGCGCTAGCCAGAGAATCTTGCGCTCAAGGGCAGCGCCGATGGAAGAGTCAACTTCCTGAAGTTGAGCGTCGGCTTTACGCCCTACTTCGACTCGGTAGGCCATGAAACGTGGCGAGGTTGCCACGGCTTAAACTCGCCCGCCAAATCTTCACGACGCGCTTCGCGTAAGTCTTCCATGATCTCCGGATTCTGCGCCGTTAACCAATCATGCAGCTCATCGAGAGTCTCTACCGACAGGAGAACCGGCACTGGGATTTGCACGAGATCGGCGGGCATGGCTAAACGGTATTGGATTTTTCATCGGGAAGCAAACCCGAAGGCATCGCTCGAAGAAGGATGCGCTAGCGCCTGATTCAGACGATCGCTTCGATTTCGCGCAGGGACGTTGATTTAGGCAGGGGCCGATCTTCCGCTTCGTGCAAGCGAATCCACTCATCGACCGCGTCACAAAGCTCGGCGTAAACGGCTCGTTCATCGCTTCCATGAACGCCGCCTAACATCAGGCCCGGACAACGGCCGACGTAAGATTGGTCCTCCTCGCTCCAGGCGACGACTTTGACGTAACGGTCGGATGTCTTGCTCATGCTCTTATATTCTCAAAGGCTCGTTTCAGATCTCGTTCCTGATTAATGGTCCAGCGAAGTTGGAGGAAGAAAGGTTAAAGTGAAAAGTAGGATGGCGTAGGGAACGAGGGAAAGTGCAAAGAAGAAAGGCTAAAGTGAAAAGTAGGAACGCGGCGCGACTTCCTCGCTCGCGAGTTACTCGTTAATTGTTATTGGTTAATTGGGTAAGCGAGGGGAGAAGTAGCCGTAACGGATGCGAAGCAACGGCCGGGCTTTCAAAGTCTAAAGGCTAAAGTTAAAAGTAGGATGGCGTCAGGAAAGAGTGAGGAAGAGCGGGTATGAAATCGCATTTCTCTTTTCGACCTGGTTTTTGTTAGCCAATACCCGATTAAACTAACCAGCGAATAACTCATTCGTGCTGGGCGAGCGTGGCGCCTTTTCCTCCGCTCAGTCTGCTTAACCCGATTAACTGACAACGATTAACCAGTAACTCGCGAGCGACGAAGTCGCAATGCGTTCCCGCAACAGACTGTTGAAATAGTCCACAGATTTCACAGATGAGCACAGATTGGAGGGCGAATGTAATCATCCCTCTGTGCAGTCTGTGTAATCTGTGGATGAATCGCTTGGCTTCGCCGGATTGAGCAGTGCCGATGAGCGGGAACTAGGTGGTCTCCGGGCTGAGGCTGATCTTACCGATGCCTACGATTGGTATGAAGAGGAGATGTCGGATTGGGCGCAGAATTCATTCGCGCGGTAACCACATGTCTAGAGCAGATTCAGCGTCAGGCGTTTCTGAGCTTGTCCCGAATTCGGCAGAGGGTATTCTTCCGCCATGATTCTCGAAACCATTCCTGACGTGAGCCGGCTGACGGCAGCCCAGAAGCTCCTTCTGGTCAGTGAGCTGTGGGACGATTTGGCCGCTCATCCCACCGAAGTCCCCGTCTCCCGTGAACAGATTGCCGAGCTTGACCGCCGCATGGAGGCCTACCGACGCGACCCCAGCCAGGTGACCACTTGGGAGGCGATTCAGCAGCGCATCCTCGGCCGGACGTTCGGCGGTGAGTGACCTTGTTTTTCTATTCTCTGCCGATGCCGATATCCAGACCGCTTACGAGTTCTACGAGGCGTATCAGGAGGGGCGGGGCGAGGTTTTCATGCGGCACTTGGATGCTGCTCTCGGGCGTCTCCGCACTTTCCCGGAGATTGCTCCGCCCATGCACGAGGCGCACAGGCGTTTGCTCATGCATGGTTTTCCCTTCGGCGTCTTTTACACGCTTGAGGGCCGTCGTATCATCATCGCGGGCGTCGTGGACCTCCGCCAAGACCCCGAAGTTATTCGCCGAAGACTACGCGGACGCAACGCCTAACCAATCATGCGCTGCAGCGAACGTTCGCGAGCGAGTGATACTTGCTAGTTCCAAAATCCCCGGCGTAAGTTGTGGCCACGAGCGCCACTTCAGTGGCGAATGCCCTGGCCCAGCTCGGCCAACTTTCAGAGGACCGGGCGCAGAGGGTTGACCGCCTCGGAGACAATCCAGTTGCTTTATCGCCAGATTAAAATGCGCCGCGGCCTCCCCTTCGCGGTGGAAATTCCGAATGCACTCACGGCGAAAACGCTGCGGGCAAGCAAGGCAGGAAAGGGCGTAAAGCACTTCGCGACCACGAAAGAACTCTACCATGACCTGGGGCAACCAGATTGCCAAGTCTAGAGGCTAAGGACCTTCCAAAGTACAAAGGCTAAAGTTGAAAGTAAGATGGCGCACGGGGCGCGGCGCGACTTTCGTCGCTCGCGAGTTGTTAGTTATTTGTTACTGGTTCATTGGGTGAGCCAAGGAAGAGAAGTAGCAAGTCGAAAGTAGAAGGTAAAAAGTAAGGCCACGATCGGGGACGCGCTTGGGAGTTACTCGTTTCAGCGGGC
The DNA here is from genome assembly GCA_013821455.1 of Chthoniobacterales bacterium. GTDB lineage: Bacteria > Verrucomicrobiota > Verrucomicrobiia > Chthoniobacterales > UBA10450 > Palsa-1392. The sequence goes on along the minus strand of JACDGS010000001.1, from coordinate 142,379 downwards.
GCAACAGGCGCCGCGGCTAGGTGTTATTCCTTGTTAGGCGGGTGCTACAACGCAGCCTTAGGCAAGTCTGCGAATCATCCTTGTAAGTTCAACGTTTCCTCGGTAATTATTCGTCATGAGCAGCACTCAAATCGCTGACGCTGTGGCCCAGCTCGGCCGGCTCTCAGACGACCGCGTCAAGAGAGTTGTTTCGTTGATTGACGATCTGGCCGAACTGGAGGCCTTGGAAACCGCAGCAGATCTCACCGCCGCTCGTGCGGCCTTGGCCGAGGCGGAACAACCTTTGGCGTGGGCTGAGGTAAAGGCAAAGCTGGATGCGCAATTCGATCTTCCTCAGCCGGCAGGCTGAGAAGTTTCTTTCCAACCTTCGCGATGCCGCGCTCTACGCTCGGTTGCGCGGCCAAATAGACGCGTTGGGCGAGCACGCGCGCCCGACCGGTTGCGTAAAGCTCGCTGGTGGACCTGACCTATATCGCATCCGCGCGGGAGACTATCGAATCATTTACCAAGTCAAAGATAAGTTCCTGACGGTGTTGGTGGTTTCGATTGGTCACCGGCGGGATATCTATCGATAAGCTTGGTTTCCAGATTTGCAGAATCGGGCAACCAGATTGCCAAGTCTAGAGGCTAAGGGTAAAAGTCGGGCTCTGGGAGATTGGATATTTCCTATGAGCCGGACGGCGTAATCTGGTTCTCTGAACACTCACCCCTTCCGAGTTGGCAACACCGAAGAAATTGCGCTAAGCTGCGCAGCGCCAGAAGACCGATGCAAATTCTAATTACCTTTCCCGATCCAGCGACTGAGGAGCGAGCTTTGGCGAAACTCATCCCGCGTTTCTCCGGCAAAAGTTGGGCGAGCGGGCAAACCGCGGTCCCTTCCGCCGCGCTGAGCTTGCTGGCAGAGCAAAGTATCCCCTTTACCGTGGTCGGTCCCGCTCCGTATGGGCTCATTACGTCGTTACGAAGTCTTCCTGCCGCTGCTCTTCAATGATGGCAGCCCAGTGCCGGAGACTTTGCTCGTAGAGACTTTCCGCGAACTGCGAACTGAATTCGCCGCGGCCTCTTGGGAAACGCATACTCTCCGCGGCGAGTGGGAGAGCGGTGGCGTGGTTTACAACGATAATCTGACTCGCTTTTTCGTCGATGTTCCCGATGAGCCAGAACATCGCGAGTTCTTCAAGAGCTTGAAGGAAACTCTAAAGACGCGTTTCCAACAATTGGATGTCTGGATCACCTCACATCCTATCGATGTGATTTAAAGGGTACGGTTAAACATAGGATGGAGTTGGGGGAAGCGCGGCGCTAGGAAGCGCTTATGGGTTATTAGTTAATCGCGGGGCGCTTACGCCCGCAGTTAATTGTTACTGGTTAATTGGGTAAGTCAGAGAAGAGAAGTAGCCGTAACAGATGCGAAGCAACGGCCGGGCTTTCCAAGTTTAAAGGCTAAAGTTAAAAGTAGGATCGCGTAGGGAATGCGGCGCGCTGGCGGAGCGCTCGCGCCGCAGTTCTTCGTTATTGGCTGTTAGTCGCCAAGTCTATACCGCAGCGTGGCGAAGCATTCGAACGAACTTATTCGAAAAGCTCGCTGTGGGATCCGGTGCGAATTAGAATCAAGCTTTCCTGGTCGCATTGGTAAATCAGGAGCCAGTCACCCGCCAGATGACACTCACGACAGTTGACGTAATTGCCGCTCAGCGCGTGGTCTCGAAAATTGGCCGGTAGCTCCTCACCAGCCGCCAGCTTCTGAAGCGCCAGGATAAGAACATCGACGGGGTGATTAGACGAACGCAGTCGCTTGAAATCGCGTTTGAATTGACTCTTGCGAATGATGGACCGCATCGCGCCCGACCCGTTTTAGGATTCGAGTTCTTGCACGAGAGCGTCCACCGTCTCGAAGCGCGGCAGATCGAGTATGTCTTCCGCGATGGCCTGGCGCGTCGCTTCATTTGGCTGGTTCTCGCGGACGAGGAACGTGACCACGGCCGAGGTCGGACCCGAAAGCCGCATTGGCTCGCGCAACCGGACGGTTCCGTCTGCCTCGACCACAGCTTCTACCGTTCTGAGCGAAGCTCCCATGCCCTGATAATAGCAAACAGACTTCCGTTGTCGAGTCGCCCCTGTAGGTTTCTGGTTTTGAAAGCCCGGCCTTGCCTAAGCTGCGTGACGGGTGGTTGTCAGGTTTGCAGAACTCGGGAAGGGAAGAGGGGAAGAAAGTAGGAACGCGTCGCGACTTCTTCGGCGCCCGCAGTTCTTCGTTATTAGTTATTAGGTAATTAGAACGCCGCTCCTAGGAGTTCGCTTTCCTACTCGTTCCTGCTTTCCTCTTTTCCTGATTCAAATTCCTGGGTGGAAAGCCTAGCCCGTTGCAGCTTGGTTTCCAGATTCTCGAAAGGAACGTGCAAAGTCAAAGGCTAAAGTAAGATGGCGTAGGGGACGAGGAAAGTGGAAAGTAGAAAGTAGGAGGGCGTAGGGAATGCGTCGCGCTTATGACAGCGCTTGGGAGTTATTGCTGATGATTGTCGGTTACTTTGGATAAGTAGAGCTAGGAGAGACAAAGGCGTCGCACTCACCTGAGTCTGGTTCGTTTGGCTAGGCGAACTTGAGCTTGAACTTAAGACCGTCGCCCGATGAACGTCCCGACTCTCTACCTTGATATCTCCGTCCTGGGTGGTTACTTCGAGACGAGTTTGCCGAGGCGACCCGGGAATTGTGGCGACAACGCGAGCTAGGCATTTTCCATTTTGTTACCTCCTCGGTGGTCCGGACCGAACTCACAGAGGCGCCGATAAAGTGAGGGCCTTACATGAAGATACTTTCCGCGAGGCCACGGAATTGATTACCTTTACCGACGAGATGTTTGAGTTAGCACAGAGTCATCTCGCGGAGGAAGTCGTCGCGCCGAATTACTTGGTGGATGCAAATTATCTGGCGCATTGACTTTAGCGACAACTCGATCGTTCAGTTAGCACTCGGCTCTGGCCTAACTCATTCTACTTTGGCACGAACCGGCTCGGGAACTTGGACTTTCGATAACTATCGAACTTTTACATCATCACAGGAATTGCTGATCCGGAACGGAAGCCTGGTGGATAATCACCAATTCTGGCTACACCGCGATGTTTACCTACGACGGCCTTAACATCGATCTCAAGCTGGCCCTGACCGCTGTGCCAGAGCCATCGCCCTGCATCCGCTCATTTAAGTCTCATCGCCGTGGGTTGCAGTCAGCGGCGGCGATTGTGCAGGCTTTTCCTTCTTTAAAATAGCGAAACGCAGCGATCTTTCGCCCGAGAAAGTTTTGGCTTATGATTACAGCGTGGGAGCGTTTCAAGTAGGATGCCGGGTGGAGAATCACACCGACCGATCCAAGTCTGCCTTGATACCGCGCGCCTTGGTAGATACAGGCAGCGAATATACCTGGCTGCCGGAGAAAACCCTGGAGCGGATTGGTGTCGGCGTGGAGAAAAAGGTCCTAGCTTGCACCGTGGCCAACGGGCTGCGGACCACGCGTAAAGTAGGATTCGCCATTATCCGAGTGGAGAAGTCGTTCACGATCGACGAGGTCGTTTTCGCTGAGCCGGGCGATCTGACGCTCCTCGGGGCGCGAACCTTGGAGGGTTTGTCGCTCGTCGTTGACCCGCGAAGGAAAAAATTGGTCGCAACCGGTCCGTTATTGGCGGCCTGAGGCTAGCGGATTGGCGCTTTGCAAGCGCCGAAGAGCCTTTTCCATCTCCCATGAGGCTGTTTAAGGGCCTTGAGGTGCGCTAAACGTAAACGCCGAAAAAAATCCTTCGAAATGGAAAAAAAGATTGACGTGTTACGTCATTTGCAATTTAATGCAAGTCAAGCCGCCAACACGGAAGCATATTCGATTACAACTACTATCGGCTTACCTTCGAAAACTTATGGATACCAAGACCCTTAGCCTATGCGCCGCGCTTGTTTGTTCGTTACGCCTTACCCGTCTGGCGATAGCGGGCACGGAGAATCCCACCACCGCCGACACTGCGATCGACACCCGCAACGGAACCGCGCCGCAGATTACAAATGTCAACGACTACCAAGCGAGGATAGGCGAATTTTTCTCACCCGGCGTGTCAGTCGCCGTTTTACCTTTTCTTTTGCCTACCCTCCCGACTGGAGAGCTGTTCACCAATGCAGAGCTGAGTTTTCAGCTTTTCGGTATGAATAATACCGGAACACTTGGAAACGTAAACCTGTACGGATTGAACGCCCGAGCTTTGGATACCGTTCTCACCACCGACTTCTACGCAGGCGCTGCCCCGGACCCCAACGGTACTCTTATTCAATCTGCCATTCTAACTCCTGCCAACAGCGTGAGCACAACCCACTTGACGACGAGCGCTCTTGGAGACGCGAGCTTGACGAGCTTTCTCAATACACAGTATGCGAATGGCGCGAATGCCGGGAAGTATGTCTTTTTGCTCTTTAGTTACGATCAAAATCCATCTGCACCGGGGAATAGCTTTTACTCTATTCTTACGTCCAATGCCGGGGGTGCGACCGAGAAGCCATTTCTCACATTCACCAGCGGATTGACCGCTATTCCCGAACCTTCCTCCGTCGCTGGCTCTATCCTAGTGGGAATCGCGGGGCTTTTTGGCGTGCTTCGCTATCGGCGCCTTAAAACCGCCTGACATTTCTTTAAGTCCTTCGAGGAGGCCCCGACGAGATTTTGTCGGAGCCTTTTTGTTTCTTCTGGATCATCGTTGCGCATGGACCTCGAGCATTCAGCTCCGAAAGTAGCGGCTCTGGGTGCCGCGGCTCTCGCCGCACTCGTGGCGTTGGTCTGTGACTGGCAACTACGTCAGAGCTTCGATTCCATCACTTATAATGTACTCGCCTTCCTGGCAGTGGCTCTTTTGCTTGATCGCGACCGTAATGCGCTCCGTTTGCAGACTTCATGGTCGGCGATTCTTTGCGCTGCCTTCCTCCTTGCCTCCGGCCTCGCAAAGGCACTTACACTCGTTAGGGGAGACGACTATCGGCACTTCCTGCCGCTCATCCTAGGCATGGGCGTAGGATTTATTGCATTGGGATTTGCTCAAGTCTTTCGGCACTGGCGCGCCCTCGTCATCCTCATGGCCCTGTCGTTCTTTGATATCCCCTTCTCCGCCCTCACTGGGCCGCTGAATCTCAACGCACACGGGGCGACGCTGGGAGCGAATATCCTTTTGGTTTGCGGCTATCCCGCTTCGTCGGCTGGGGATGTAGTGACGCTGCCCGGCGGCTCGGTGCGCGTTTTTGGTCCGTGTTCGGCGGCTGTCCCTTTGTTGTATCTCCTGAAGCTGGCTCTGCTCGTGCTGCTGCTTTTTCCTTCGGCGTGGTGGCGTAAAGTCCTTATCCTTCTCTCCGCGATCATAGTGGCTTTGTTAGGCAATGCCATCCGCATCGCGGTGATGGAAATTTTCGCCGCGGCGGGCGATCAGGGCCGCTTCCACTATTGGCACGACGGCCCGGGGGCGAATCTTTTCTCTGTCTTATATGTGGCGTGCTTCGCGGGGCTGGCTGCTCTTAGTCTGCATCAATGGGCTTCGAAACAAATTCTCCCGTCAGCGTGAGTTACTAATGCGCGTCAAGTTCCAGTTAGTCTTTACCCTTAGTGCAGCCTTAGCTCTCGCAGGCACGTTAGGTTTTCTTCTCTTTACGCCCCCTTCACGAACAGTGCCCGTCTATAAGCCGCCTCCAGAGCTTCAACTACATGACGGGTCGATCCTGGCCGGGCGCGCGGAGAAACGCACCGGGAACGATGATCTTCCATTGGTAGACGGTTTTGCCTACCTCTTTCCCGAGGCGAAAAGTCCGATTCAGGCAGGTGCGGAGATAGAACTTTTCGTCCTCGAAAGCGCGAATGCGGATGCGCTCCAGCTTCCGCAAAAGTTTGGCCCGCGCGCGCTTTTCGCCGCCGGAGAGCGTTTGCCGCTCGCGATCAAGCGTGATGAAACTTCGGGAGGAAGCTGGGTCGAGGGGAGCCGGGATGGGCGCTACTACTTCGGAGCGCGCATTTCGGCCAACGGCTCTTACCGGATAACTCGGCGCGAACTGTGGCAGGGACGTCTCCGCGAATGGCAGCGCGACCCTGCTCATTTCTTGCGCTGGCTCTTTACCTCCGAACAAATCGTGGATCGACGAGGCTTGTGGTTGCAGCTTTGGTCGTCGTCGGACATCACGAACGAAAAAGATCTGGCGGATCTTTGGCAAAAGACTCTGGCCGCTTTCTCGGCGACCGCGCCCGAAACTTTTGCGGCCTCGCCGAAAAAGTAGACTTAGACTCGTTAGGCACCCGGGGGCAGGAGCGGCGCGATGAGCGCACGCTCTTCCGGGGCGAGGCCGGCGAGTGAAATCCTGGCAGCCTCGGTGCGCGCTTCCTTTTCCTGGCCATTGGCCGAAAGAACGGCCGCGTGCACGATCGCGGTGGAGGTCCTTGCGTGACCTTTCTTCAAATCGTCGTCTACGTTGCCAAAGGCAGCGAGCGCGGCCTTGGGCTGTCCCAGTTTGAGGAAGGATAGGGCCAGCGTCGCGCGGCAGGAAGAATCAGCCGGTGCCTGCCTAACGAGTTGCTCGGCTTGCGCACGCGCCGCTTCCGGCGCGAGCCGCGCGGTGAGGAGGCCCGCGTAAAGTTCGGAGTTGAGAATGTTAGGGTCGTTAGGCCATTGCTTCGCCATGGCCGCGAGCGTTTCGTAGGCCGCTCCGGCGCCATTTCTCGCGACGAGGCGAAGCAGGGCGTCGTAGGCCCGGCGGTCCTGCGGCTGAGCCTTGATCGCCCCGCGGTAAGCCTTTTCCGCGATCTCGGGCGATGAGTCATGCTCCGCTTCTCCGCCGACGAGCAGCAGCTTCGCGGCGTCGCCGGCCGCGAGATCGAAAGCGCGCTCCCATCGCACTTGCAGGGCCGCTTTCTTCCTGAGCTTAAAAGCGCAGCGCACGAGATAAAGCTGGGACGTTATTTCCTCCATCTTCAAATCCGAGTGAGGACTATCCAATTCGCTCTCCACTTCGCTCCAGCGCCCCAGCGCCGAGAGCGCCTCGACCCGGCACACGGAAAGCACTTTCGTCTCCGCCGCCTTTTCGTTAGGCAAAACACTGAGCACGCGCGCCGCTTCCTGCTCTCCGATGAGCCAGAGACAAAGCGCAGTTAACTCATCGCGGCTGCCTTTGCTAAAACGCCTGGTCGCATCGTCCAGGAGCAACGCCCGTTGGGAAGGGCGCAGTGCCAGGCGCAAATCCACCGCGTGCAAACGATCCGAGACCTTCGCCAGCGGATGACTCTCCAGCCGTTGCGCGAGTAATTCGGGATCGATGGGCGTGGCAGAATCCAGAGTCGAATCGCCCTTCAGGAGCGTCACTTCCTGCGCGGCGAGATAATTCAGCGCCTCCAGACCGGACGCTTCCTTCTTTTGCCCGATCGCATCGAGCGCGCTCCATGCCTGATGACGCTGATCCGCCTGCACGGCATTCATGAGCACGAGAACCGAGGCGGCGATGCGGTCGCGCTCGGAAGTATCTTTAGCGCCCAGCGCGCTCAAAGCGAAGGAAGTCGCACCTGCCCGATCGCCGCGACGCTCGGCCAGACGTGCCGCTAAAATCCGATCGGCGGCGGTGTCGTCGCCCTTGCCGCGCAGCCATCGCATTTGCTCGTCGGCCAAGGGCAGATCACCCGTCTCGATCGCCGCTTTCGCTTCGTCGCGATGATCGTTAGGCTGAAAATCGATTTTGCCACTGCCTAACTGTTTCCAGAGCACTGCCGCAGGAACGAAATTCCCGGTCGCGCTGAGCAGTCGGGCCTGCATCCGCAAAGTCTCCGGGTAACCCGGCTGCAAGCTCGAAGCCTGCCGCACAGCATCGAACGTTTTTTGCCACTCTCCTTTTTCAAGGTACACCTCCGCCTGTTCGCAGAGCCGTCGTGCATGCCAGCGTCGCAAACTATGGATAACCGGCCGCGCCGAAAGTAGAACGGCAACTAGCGCGAAGATTATCCCCGCCCCAATAAAACGTCGCCGCCAACGGCGTCGGCGCGTCAGAGAATCCTCCGGCACGGAAAGGACGGAATAGTCAGGCGCGGGTTTCATGAGTGATGAAGCAAAGCTATATCCCGTTAGTGCGACGGCCTGCGTAGATCCGGCCAGACACTGCAACCGGCTCCAATCTTAGCGCATTATTATGCAATTAATCCATTCCTCCTTTTTCAGCGTTTCTGCTATTCTTCCTCAACTTGAAAGCGACCACTGATGAGACTTCGCCGGCCCGCGCTGAGACCCTAACCACCACGGCTGCCACGCCGGAGTTAGGTCGGGAAATCGACGCCGAAGGCATCGAGTTTTTCCAGAACGCCTACAGCGGACTGAAACATCAACTGGCCAAAGTCATCGTCGGTCAGAGCGATGTTATCGACCAGGTTCTCATCGCCATCTTCACCCGCAGTCATGCGCTCCTCATGGGTGTGCCGGGCTTGGCTAAGACGCTGCTCATCTCCACCCTGGCTAAGACGCTTCAGCTATCCTTCAAGCGCGTGCAGTTCACGCCCGATCTCATGCCGAGCGACATCACCGGCACGGAGGTCATTATCTCGAATCAGACCACCGGCGAGAAGCAGTTTAAGTTTCTGCCAGGGCCGATTTTTTCCAACATCGTTCTCGCGGATGAGATCAACCGCACACCGCCTAAGACTCAGGCCGCGATGCTCGAAGCGATGCAGGAACGTCGCATCTCGGCCGGCGGCAAGACTCATATCCTGCCCGAACCGTTCTTCGTTCTCGCGACCCAGAACCCCCTCGAGCAGGAAGGCACTTATCCTCTTCCCGAAGCGCAGCTCGATCGCTTCCTCTTTCTCATCAACGTCGATTACCCTAACGAGGAGGAAGAGCTAGCCGTTATGATGCGCGGCACCAGTGGAAAGACGGAAGAACCGAGTGCGATCATGGGCGCGGAGCACATCGGTTACATTCAGGAGATCGTTAGGCAAATGCCGGTCGCCGAGCACGTCTATAAATATGCCCAGCGCCTCGTCCGGTGCACGCGCGTCACGCAGCCGGACGTGCTCGATTACTGCAAACAATTCCTCTCCTTCGGCGCCGGCCCGCGGGCGAGCCTGGGACTTATCATGGCAGCGAAAGGCCACGCCTTGCTGCAAGGCCAGACATATGTCGCGACTGAGAACGTCGCCGCCATCGCGAAGGGCGTGATGCGCCACCGCATCGCGGTCAATTTTACCGCGCAAAGCGAAGGCATCACCCCGGACGCGGTCGTGCAAAAGGTGCTCGACTCGGTGCCGGCGCGCTAGGCAGTCCTTTACTCGTTAGGCCATGCCGGGCGCGAACGCGAATCTGCTCGATCCCGCCGCGATCGCGCGCGGGGAAGCGCTCGGCGTCATCGCGCGCCAGATCGTGGAAGGCTATCGCGTCGGCGAACATCGCTCGCCTTTTCACGGCTTCGCGATCGAGTTCGCCCAGCATCGCGAATACACCACCGGCGACGACCTGCGCCATCTCGATTGGAAAGTGCTCGGCCGGACCGATCGCCATTACATCAAGCAATACGAGCAGGACACGAACTTCGTCGCCCATCTCCTCGTCGATGGCAGTGAGTCGATGGAGTACGGTTCCACTAGCCTAACGAAACTAGGATATGCCAGGGTTCTGGCCGCCTGCCTCTCACTCATCATTCTCGAACAACGCGATGCCGTCGCGGTGAACATCTTCGATAGCCGCATCCGTGAACGCAGCGCGCGCACGGATAACGCGGGTAAGATCCACGAAATCATGCACCGTCTCGCGGGCGTAAAAGCAGAAGCCGCCACCGACCTCGGCGCGGCTTTGCACGAGCTGGCCGCGACCGCTTCGCGCCGCAGCATTGTCATGATCATCAGCGATCTCTTCGGCAACGAAGATGCGTTCCAGAAAAATGTCGAACGGCTGCGCTTCCAAGGGAACGAAGTCATCGTCTTTCATGTCCTCGATCCGTACGAAATGGAGTTTCCTTTTACCGGCACAATTAAATTCGTCGGTCTCGAAAGCGCCGGCGACATGGAGACTTCGCCCGCTTCCATCCGCAAGAGTTACCTGGAAAACTTCAACGCTTTCCGCGAGCGCATCCGCAAGATATGCGGGCGTTCCTCATCACACTACGTCCTCTGCGACACCGCCGTGCCGCTCGCGGAAACGTTAGGCCAATACCTCGCCTTCCGGCAGGGCTACCGCACTCGTTAGGTATGTTTTTTCGCCGCCGGCTTTTTGTCGACGTAACACAGGCTTTTAGCCTGTCAGGTCGAGCGGGCTTCCAGCCCGCACCGCGGCGCGACCTTGCAGGCAGGATGCCCGCAAGACCCGACAGGCTGGAAGCCTGTGTTACGTGACCTTCCTCGCGCCAACTCTGCTTGTGGGTCTGGACGTCATCGCCGCGCCGATCGCGATTCACCTCCTTAACCGCCGCAAAGTGACTGTCGTGCGTTGGGGCGCGACGCGCTTCCTGCGCGAGAGCCTGAACAAGAATCAGCGCCGTCTGCGCGTGGAAGATCTCATCCTCCTTCTCCTGCGCTGTCTCCTCATCGCCCTTCTCGCGCTCGCTTTCGCACGCCCCGTTTTGAATCCCGGCGGCGCGGCCAGCACCGGCGCGTATGGACCGGCCATCCAGGTCCTCCTCCTCGATCAAAGCGCGAGCATGGAGCAGAGCAACGGCCTGCAAACCCGCTTCGAGCAGGCCAAAGCCGCCGCCGGTAAGGAACTGGAGCGCCTCGCCCAAGGCTCGCAGGCCGCTCTATTTCTCGTTAGTAATCGAGTGAATCAGATCATCGCCCGGCCTACTCCACAACTTACACTCGTTAGGCACGCGCTCGACCTCGCGGAGCCGACCGGCCGCACCGCCGATCTCCCGTCCGCGATTAAGACTGCGCTCGAGACATTGCGCACCTCCGTCGGAGCAAAGAAGGAAGTGGTCGTCTTCACTGACAACCAGCTTAACGCCTGGTCTGGCCTTGAAGACGTACGGACCGCACTCCTCGCCGCGCCCGATATACAGTTACGCGTCGTTTCTGCGGTGGAGCACGGCGAGGATAACGTCGCGATCACTTCCCTAAAACCGGCCAGCAGCATGATCGCCGCCGGTCAGCCGGTCGGTTGCGTCGTCGAAGTCAGTAACTTCGGGACCACCCTAGTAGCGGCGACGCGCGTCACTCTCACCGCGGACGACGGACCGCCCATCGACGCCGCCGTGATCGACCAAATCGAAGCGGGCAAATCGCGGGCCGTGCAGTTAAACGCGCGCTTCGACAAACCCGGTTACTACACTCTCACCGCCGCGATCGGCTCCGATCGATTCCCGGCTGATAACAAGCGTTCGTTAGCCATCCGCGTCATCGATCATCTTTTCACCACCATCGTCGATGGCGACGCGGACGCAGCACCGCAGGATCGCGCGGGCTTCTTTCTCGCGAATGCACTTATCCCGATCTCCCCTTCCCGGCGCGAGAGTTACTACTTGAAAACGGAGACCATCACACCGGCCGCGCTCGCCGCCGCCGATCTTAGCCGCAAGAATATCATCTTTCTCTGCGACGTGGCGCGGCTCGATCCCGCCGCCGCGCAAAACGTGCAACGCTATGTCCGTGAAGGCGGCGCGCTGGTCACTTTTCCCGGTCCCCAGGTGAAGGCCGCGACTTACAACAACGATGTCATCCTTAGTGAGATGCTGCCGGCCAGGTTAGGCGATCTGCGCGATCCGGGCGCGGAAGGGAAGTTCGCCTCCTGGCAGCCTAACGAGTATAAGAGTCCGGTTACGGCCATTTGGAACGAGAACAAAAATGGCAACCTCGGCTCGGTCCGCGCGACGAAGTTCTTCCCGCTGACCCTGACACCTTCCAAAAACGAAAACGAGTCCGCGCACGCCATCGTTAATTACGCCGACGGTTCGCCTGCGATCGCGGAGAAGAGTTATGGCAAAGGCCGCGTCGTCCTCTTCAGCAGCACCGCGAATACGAAGTGGAGTAACCTCCCGATTCATCCCGACTTCGTTCCCCTCCTCCAGCGCCTCGTTGCCTTTGTCGCCCCGGATGAACAGCCTGGCCAGATCAACCTCCAGCCCGGCGCTGCCTTGCAGGTGAAAGTCGCGGCCGATCTGGTCGGACGGGAAATCAACGTTCTCGTGCCTGGCGGGAAAGGAAAGCCGCGGCCGACCGGCAAAGTCGAGCTGATCAATCAGGAAGCGGTGGTGCGCTATCGCGATACAGACGAGCCCGGCGCTTACCGCTTCTTCGCCGCGGGTAGCGATCGCGCGATCGCCGCCTGCGCGGTGCAGATCGATCCGGCGGAATCGGACTTGCGAACTATTCCACCAGAGCAACTGGCTGGCCTAACGAGTAAAGGTGTGGCCGATGCCCATGTTTCGCACAGCGAAACAGCTACAGGGGTACGGCGCGAGCTTTGGGGACTGTTGATCCTTCTTGCTGCCCTCGTCGCGCTCGTGGAAATGGTTCTCGCGCACAAGTTCAGTTTCGCGAAATGATTCGTGTGCTTCTCAGCCGGCTCGTCCACGCGCCCGCAGGTGGAAGCGCGGAAGCTGTGCTTTCCTACGAGGGTCTGAGCTGGGGTTGGGCGTTTCTTTTCTTCCTTCTCGCTGCCGCCGCGATTTGGTGGCTTTATCGTTGGGCTGGTCAGGGCCTTTCCCGTCGTCAACGACTCCTGCTCACCAGCTTGCGCGCACTGCTCGCGCTTTTCTTCCTTCTTTTACTCGTTAGGCCAGTCTTATTGCTAACTTTGAACGATCCCGTGCGCGAGCGCCTGCTCGTTTTGATCGACTCCTCCCAGAGCATGCAGATCAAGGATCATCGCAGCGCCGTCGAGGATAAGATCCGCGCGGCCATCGCCGCCGGTCAGTTGCCGCCGGCGACAGATTTGAAAGCCACCCCGCCGGCTAACTCCCACGATCCCTCACGCGTGGAAGTCCTGCAGGCCCTGGCCGCGAACCAACAGATGAGACTTTGGCCACGTCTCGAAGAAAAGGCCGACCTCTCCTTCTACGGTTTCGGACGCGAAGCCCGACCGCTTGGCGCGATGTCAGGCGACGACGCCGCGGGCCTCTTTCACAAGCTCAACTTCACCGACGATGTCACGGCTCTGGGCGATTCGCTTCGCCAGGTGCTGGAGGAAAATCGCGGGCAGCCTATTGCCGGCATTCTCATCCTGACCGATGGCGCCAATAACACTGGCACACCGCCGGAAGAAATCGCGGAGGTCGCAAAGGACGCCGGCCTGCCGCTCTTTCTCTACGGCGTCGGCATCACCGGACCACAGGACATCGTTGTGCGTGAAGTGACCGGTCCGCGCGGCGCTTTTCTCAAGGAACGCGCGGAATTTTCTGTGCGCGTGCGCGCGTCGGGCTTTAATAGCCGCACCGTAAAACTGCAGCTCAAAGCTAACGGGAAAAAGGTCGATGAACGCGAGATCAAACTCGATGGCGCGAGCGAGGCGGAGTACCAGCTCGGTTATGTACCCGAGGAAAAGGGTGAAGCAAAGATCGAGGCGGTCATCGATCCGCTCGAAGAAGAGTCATCGCCCGATAATAACTCTGCTTCGACCAAGGTCCGCGTCCTCGATAACCAGATCAAAGTCCTCTACATCGAGGGCGAACCACGCTGGGATTATCGTTATCTCTTATCCACCCTTGAACGCGATCGACGGCTCGCGGTGAAATGCGTCCTCTTCGATGGCGATCCGGAGTTGGCTAACGAGTCTAACTCTCCTTTTCTGAAAGAGTTTCCGAAAACCCGCGCCGATCTGGTCGAGAATGAAATCATCGTTCTGGGCGACGCCGATCCGAAAGACCTCGGTCCCGAACATATGAAGCTGATCAACGAATGGGTCGGCGAGCTAGGCGGCGGTCTTATTTTCCTCACCGGGCCGAAGCATAATCCTTTCGAATATGCCGGGACACCGCTCGAACCTTTGCTGCCGGTCGAGCTTAATCGCAGCCTAACGAGTGAAGGAATGGCGGAACGCAGCCGCCGCCCCTTGCGCCTTAAGCTTTCCCCTAACGGTGAGTTATCCCCGCTCCTGCGTCTCTCCGAGAACACGCTGGAGAATCGCGAAATCTGGAACTCTTTACCGGGCGTGCGCTGGTTCGCGCGCGTGGCGCGGGCGCGGCCGACGGCGCAGGTTTACCTAACGACCGCCCCTGACGACCCGGGCGAACAGCCCGCACCGGTGATCGCGCAGCAGCAATACGGTCAGGGCTCGGTCATGTATTTCGGTTTCGATGAGACTTATCGCTGGCGCAGCCAGATCGGCGAAAAGTATTACGCCCGGATTTGGAATCAGATTATCCAGAATTTCTCGCTCGAACGGCAACTCGGCGCCTCGCCCAAGACTCAGCTGAAGGTTGCGCGCCCGGAATATCTCGCGGGCGAGAAAGTGGTTATCTCGGGCAAGTTGTTAGGCGACGACTTTGTGCCGTTAAACGAACCGTCCGTGCCAGGCACACTTACCTTTACGCCGCCTAACGGCAAAGACGAGACGTCTGAGCTACGTCTTTTGCAAAGTCCTGATGCTCCAGGCGAATACTCCGTCGAATTTACCGCGAAATCCGCCGGGCAATATCGCTTTTCGACGATTATCGATCCTAAGGCGGTGATAAAGTTCGAAGCGATTCCACCCAGACTAGAGATGAGTGCGACCGCCATGGACGCGTCGCTGTTACAAACCATGGCGGATATCTCCGGTGGAAAGCTTTTGCGCGAAGAAAATCTCAACACTTTGCCGGAGCTGATTGCCAGCCGCAGCGCGACCATCCCGGCCTTCAAGAAGATCGAACTCTTTTATTCCGGCTGGTGGATGGTGGTCCTGATGGTTCTCGCCTGCGCCGAATGGTTGTTCCGTCGCCTCTGGCAACTAAAGTAACCCGCTATGAAGATGCCTTTGCAACCCAAAGCTCCGCTCCCACCGCGACCGATGCCCGCGCGGCTGCCGGCCATTGTGCAGCAACGTCTGCGCAGTCTCTCCGCGCGCGCGCTGCACCTGAGCTGGCTGGAAGGCGCGCTCTGGGCCGTGACTGGGATTTGTCTTTTCCCACTTGCGGAAATGATGACCGACTTGCTCTTCGATCTCGCTTGGCCGGTGCGGGCAATCCTTTTCTCGTTAGGGGCCCTTTGTTTGTTAGGTGTCGGCTATCAGTTCGGTTTCCGGCCCTGGCGGCAGCAGCTCGGGCCGGATGAAGCCGCGCTTCTCGCCGAAAGCCGCTGGCCGCAACTGCGCACTTCCCTTATTTCCTCCGTCCAGCTCGCGCGCAGCCCCGACGGCTCGCCTTTTCTGATCGACGCTCTCCTCGCGCAAACCGCGAAAAGGATCGAGCAAATGGACTTGCGCATGGCGGTTGAGCGCAAGCATCTGAAACGTCTGCGCTGGATCGTCCTTTGCTCGTTAGGCGTCGTACTTGCCCTGACCGCTCTCGGCGCACCGCGCAGCCTTGTCCTCTGGCAGCGCTTCTTTCTGCACAATGTCCCTTTGCCAACTCAAACCATTGTTGTTCCGGTCAGCGGGAATTTTGAAATTCAACCCGGCGAGACGATCGAGTTAGCCGCCCGCGCCCAAGGCGTCATCCCGCGCACCGGTCGCATCGAACTGACCTACGAAGGGAAAAGTCCGGAGTGGATCGCGGTTAATCCCAAGGCCACGACGCGCGAGCTTTTTAACCTAACGATCCCGAATGTGCAGCAACCGGTGAGTTATCGCTTCTACCTGAACGATGGCCGCGGGCCTCTGGCAAAGGTCACTCTGATCCATCCGCCGGTCGTGCAGGAGCTAAAGTTCGAGCAAGTCTTTCCGCCTTACACGGGCTTACCGCGCACGCCGGTCGCGCCGGGTAATCTCTCGCTCCTCGCCGGCAGCCGGCTCGAAGTCGGGGGACGCGCTGATCAAACCTTGCAGAGCGCTAGTCTCATCGCGCAGGGCAGCAATAACGTCGTCGCCATGAAAATCGAAGATCAGCACAAAGCCTTCAGCGGGGAGCTTCCTATTCCCGCGAAAGGTCTCACTGGTTTCTCGGTCGGTCTGCAAAACGTGCGCGGAGTGAAGACAACGAACAATGCTGTCTATGCCATCGAGATTGTGCCCGACAAACCGCCGGAGATTGTTATCGCCGACGGTCAGCCTAACGAGACTACGATTATCCCGACGGCGCACCCGCGCTTGCGTTTTACCGCACGCGATGATTTCCAGATAAAGCTGGTTTTTCTCTGCGTCCAACCCGCGAGCACCCTTGCTGAGGGCGAAGTTCCGAGCCCGGAGAAAGCGAAGAAAATCGCCCTAACGATTCCGAAACCAGCCGCCGCGCTCGTCTTCGACTACGAATGGAAAGAGCCGGCGGAGGTGGTGGATTGGAAGGAAGGTACGGTCATTCATTACTGGATCGAAGCGGTCGATAACAACGACGTCACTGGCCCGGGAGTGACTTACTCGCCCGTGCGGCAATGGACGCTGGTCTCGGTCGAGGCCAAGCGCAGCGAGCTGACTGAGACCTTGCGCAAACACGCGGAGTCGATCGAAGACCTTTCGCGCACCCAACAGGACCTGCGCTCGCGCGTAGAATCAATTTTACAGCCGAAAAGCCCATGAAACTCCGAGCCAAACTGACCGCTGTAGCGTGCGCTGTCCTCAGCGCAAAAAGACCTGCCAGCACAAATGACGTTCCGAAATCCGCTGAGGACAGCGGACGCTACAGCGTTAGCCTAACGAGTATAACACTACTCGCCGTTTCTCTCTTTGCCGTTCCCGTTGCGCGCGCGCAGAAAAATAGCGATCAGCAGAGCGAAGCTTATCGGGCCAGCGTCGCGCAGGAGACTTTGCAGAAGGATACGGCGGCAATCCAGGCGCAGCTCGCGGAGGTGGCGGAAGCGATGCGACAGCTTATGCCTAACGATGTCGCGGCGGTCGATCGCGCGCTCAAGCAAATGGAAAGTCTTTCCAAGGGCGAGATGGAGACGGCGGTACAGGCCTTGCGCGACGCCAGCCTGAGCATCGATCGCAGCGCTCAGCTTTCCAAGATCGCGGGCGCGATGAAAAACCAGTCGAAGATCAGCAGCGCCCTGAAGCAGCTCGCGGTCGATCTCGACGCTCGACAGTCGCTCGACGGCATAGCGACGGAGTTGAGCGCACTCCTGCGCCGGCAGGTGGCGGCACAGGTAGAAACAGCGCGCCTGGGCCGCATCCAGCCGCAGCCTAACGACCTGCACAACGACGATCAGAGGCGCTTCGAAGTAGTCTCCGACGATCAAAAGTTGCTCGCGCAGGACGTCACCACGCTGGTTACCAGACTCGACGGCTTGGCGCGCGATCTTCCAGAAGACTCGCGCCCGCGCATCGCTCGCGCCGCGGCGGTGGCGCACGAGCGGAAACTGGCGGAGTCCGAACAGGAAGCAGCTAGCCTAACGAGTAAAGGACCTCTTCCTTCCGCGGCCGATTTACAAAACGAATGCGCGAAGACACTTGTCCTGATGGAGCAGGCAGTTTCCTCAAATCAAAATCCGCTGGAACGGCTCGCCGCCTTAGCGGGCGACCTGAAGAAAGTGCTCGAGCAGCAAAAGGATCTGAATGGGAAAATCGACGAGATCGGCGTGAAGAAGAGTGTCCCGGATGAACTGAAGCGGCTGGCGGCGTCGTTAGGCGACCAAGCCGCGGCTTTGCGCGCCGAGATTCAGCCTTTGAACAGCAGCGCCGCGGCTAACCTGCAACAGGCGCAGGAGAAAATCGACGCTGCTCTCGCGAACTATCGACGGATGTGGGAGGAGCGGCCGGAAGCGCGCGCGAACACGCAAGCCGCGCTCGACCAGATGCAAGCGGCGAGCAATGCGCTGGAGCAACAGGCCGCGCAAAGCGCCGCCGCGAGGCCGAGAACAGCGGGCGAAATGGCGGCAACTCTCGCGAATTTGCAACGTCAAACCGCTGACGCCGCCGCGCAACAGGCGCGCGCCCAACCGGGAGCAGCACCTCCGTTTGGACTCACCCCCGGGCAGAAGGCGGCGTTGCAACAGAAGGTGAATGAGTTGCAGCAAAAAGCTCTTCCCGTCGCGCCGGACGCCGCGCAAGCCCTGGCCGCGGCGGCGGAGCTGATGGCGCAGCCGACCGCGCCCGCGCAGCAGGCGGCGGCGGAATCGTTAGGCAAAGCTGCTCAACTCCTGGCGCAACAGGAGGCCGCGATCGCGGGGAACACGCCGGCTCAGCAAGCTTTGAATCAGGTGGCTAATCAAATCGCGCAGGCCGCGCAGACGGTGGCCGAGGCGCAGAAGAATATGCAGACGCCGGACGGGTTATCGAAAGCCTTCAATCAAGCCGCCGCCGCGCAACAACAAATCCAAGCCGCGGAGCAGGCCGCCGCCCAGGCGGGCGCGCCTAACGAGACTAAGACTGCTCTGCAACAAGCCGCGCAAAGAATGGCGGAAGCGCAGAAGGGAGCGGCCCAGGGAAATGCCGCGCAAGCCCAGGCGGCCGCGCAAGGCGCGCAGCAGGCACTCGCGCAGGCAAAGGCGGCGGCGGCGGGCGCGGGTCAGCAGATCGCCGCGCAAGCGGGTGCGCCAATGCCGAGTAATGCGGGCAATGCCGAAGGTCAGCGACAGAATGATGGCGGCGTCGCGGAAGGTCAGGGCAATGGTGGCGGCGGAAAGTCGGGTGACTTTCTAAAAGGCGCCGGTGCGGCGGGCGGACCGGCGGAGGTCGTTAGCGGCTTAAGTCCGCACGAGCGCGATGCGATCGCACAGTTACAAAACGAAAAGCCGCCGGCGGAATATCGCGCCGAAGTGCAGCAGTATTACAAGAACATTGCCGATGGGGTGGTCCCGGAAAAGTAAGATCGTGAGAACATTCGTAGAGCATGGCATTTACGTCGTAACTCAGGCTTCCAGCCTGATAGGTCGAGCGGCCTTCCAAGCCGCAGGATGGGTTGGCGTTGCTTCGCAGCGCCTGCGGGCAGGATGCCCGCTCGACTTGTCAGGCTGGAAGCCTGAGTTACGGCGCTGGTGGCTGACCCTATTTGTGCTGGTCTTTTTTTCCGCGGTGGTCGCTCGGGCCGCGGACGAGAAGGATGCCAACACGCTCTTCGGTTCCGCTAAGCGCTCGGCGGGCGCACTCATCGGCATCCTTTACGATTTTAAACAAAATCAGAAACGACAACAGACGCCGATGGATCGGCATATCTTTGAGCAGGTCGTGGCACAGTTCATCGACTCGGGTTGGGACGAAGGTCTGTTGAATCAATATTACCGCGTGCCGCGCGCACTCTATGCGACTGAGTTACAAATCAACACCATCGATGCCGATACGGCGCCGCGCGCATTTGGGGTAGAGAAGACAGTCGAACCGCGGACGTGGCTGGTGCATTACAAAGGTCAGGTCGCCGCGCCGGAAGATGGCACTTATCGTTTTCTGGGCGACGCCGATGACTTTGTCGCCGTGGCCGTTAATGATCAGACGGAGTTAGTCGCTGACATACCAGGCACGCGCTTAAAAGTGAAGTGGTTTGCCAAGGAAACGACCGAATTACATGGCCGTTTCGGCGGGCGTTATATGGCAGGCGATTGGATCGATTTGAAAGCGGGAAAGCCAATCGATTTGGATATCATTACGGGCGAATCACCGGGTGGACAGTTTCGTTGTTTGCTGCTGGTGGAGAAGAAGGGAGTTACTTACGCGCATGGAGAAGCGCCCGCGTTTCAGTTGACCCTAACGAAGAATAGCCTGCCGGATGCGCACGCCTGGAAAGGCGTGCCTTAGGGAAAGTCATTGGCACCGGAGCTGCAAGGTAATTTTGCGGGATTTGAAAGCCCGGCCTCGCTTGCCCCGCAAACTGCGTTACGGCTCGACTACGCTACGCTGCGCTCGGGATGACAAGGCTGAGTGTAACTCCTGTAGCGTGCGCTGTCCTCAGCGCAATGGGTAAGGGCTGTGCAGGGTCAACTCCGCTGAGGACAGCGGACGCTACAGGACTCCCAAGTGCGATGACTCCTGTGCAGTTATAGTTAGATTCTTGAGCCGCCGGTGGGCCATCTTCATTCCCTTGATGTTGACCACTTACCTTGCGCGAGAATCTCAGTCGGATAGCTAGGTCCGCAATAACAAACGCGTCGAAGTAAATATCGAGCGAAGAAAATAGCCTAGGAATGTGAGTCTGTCGTTCCGGGAGGCCGTAAGCCCTCTGACCGAGTCGGTCAAGATGACTAACCTCCTATTCCTCTATCGGCTGAGACTAGCTGGAGCTTTTTCGGCGAAAGCGCTGCAATCCTACCAGGAGAACAACGCCACCGATCATCGTCGCCCATGTGCTGGGTTCGGGAACGGCAGTGAGATTGTAAAGCGCGACATCATTTCCGCCGGTAAGGCTGCTTCCCGCCTGTGTCCCAGTCCAATTCGCCAGGTAAGTGATCTGGCCATTGTAACCGCCCGCTGTAACTGTCGCTCCTTCGGCGAGACCTGCAAAGGAAGCCGTCGCGGCAGCGTCCGCGCGCGTAAGGACATAGAAGATATCCGTCGTGCCAGGAGTAAAATTGTTGACCAGGGAGATGCTGAGTGTGGCGCCTGTTGCTCCCGTCGCGATGCTCAACGAGCCAGTCGCGAGTGTCATGTTAGTCTGGTCGTAAAAGCCCGTCCCATCGCCGGGGGTAGTCCCGCCGAGCTGGAGGACGTATTTGGAACCGGTCGCAAGTGAGATCGGCGCGTTGATATCTAGAGTGCCGGTCTGGCCCGCGAGAGCGAGTGTGCTATCACCAGGAGCTAAAGTTCCCGTATTCGATACAGTGAAGGTTCTGGTCGTGGAGACACTGCTTGGATCGATTGTGCCCGTGCCACCTAAGGTGCCGTTCACCGTATACGCTGCGCTTGGCGGAGCGGCTGCTGCTCCCGACGATCCGTTAGTTCCGTTCACTAAGAGCGTCCCACCAGCGACAACCGACGTCGTCCCGTTATAAGTATTTGTTGCAGATAGAATCAAGGTGCCCGTCCCTCGATAAGCCAAGTTTGATGGGTTTACCGTATTGTCGTTGGTTCCGGAAGTTATTGCCGAATTTATCAAGGTAACTCCGCTACCGCTGACGCCGAAATCTCTGTTGCCCGTTCCCGCGGCCCGTATCGCAACGCCACCCGCAAAGGTCGTGAGTGCGGAGTTATTAACAGTTATCGCGTTAGTACCCGTCGCGTTCCCTGAAACGAGGCCGTTGAAAGTAACGGCTTGTGACCCTGCTATGGTCGAATTCGCGGCGAAATTAACTGCATTCGCAAAAGTGCGAGATCCGCCAACGGCCTGAAGGGTGCCGCCACTCAATGCGAAAGTCCCTGTCCCCAGCGAACCATCATTTCCTGCACTGAGTGTGCCCGATGTAAGCGTTAAGCCGCCGCTGAAGGTGTTCGCGCTTGACAGCACCAGTGTCCCCGCGCCCGCTTTGGTCAAACCTCTTGGAGAGGCATCCTGTCCAACCACTCCCCCTAAAGTCAAAGTGGCCCCCGCATTCGTGACGGTAATGGTGCGGCTCGCGACGCTAAGGGTTACAGCGCCGGTCCCCAGGTTAAGATCGTTCGTTCCGGTGAAAACGGGACTTCCACCGCTGAGAATAAACGCATTATTGTTCGTTAGGGTGATCGCAGCTCCGCTGGTGTTATCAAAGCTCCCGTTGCCTCCAGCAACAAGGGCCCCAGTGCCGATCGCATTCGCGCTGTTGATGTTTATTGTCTGACCGCCAGCAAACGTTGTATTGCCGGAATAGGTATTTGCGCCGCTCAGGGTCAAAAAACCTGCTCCAGAAGTCGACACACCAAAAGTCCCGCCGCTCGACGTAATATTCCCGCCCACAGTGATATTTCCACCGCCAGTCGTCAGCGCGAATGTCCGGGTGCCGGTGAGATCGAGGCCAAAGTTGATGGTCTGCAAGCTCGTGCTGCTGTTCACCACGTTTGCACCTAACGAGATGCTATTCCCATCTAAGACGAAAGCCCCGGCACCAACACTGAAATTCAAGCCATTGAACAGCGTGCCATTCGCGAACTGATCATTATGAGAAGCGAGTTGCAACGTCCCCGCGAACGTAAGGCCGCCTGGAGATGTCGGCAGCGTGTCTAGATTCCAATTCAGACTGTCGCTCCAGTTTCCACTGCCGCCTCCGCCGTCCCAGGTGTTGCCCGCTTGCAGGGGAGCAACCGCGAGCAGGAGCGCGGCACAGGAGACCAACGTTCTTGCCAGACCGAGGTTGCGAGTGGGCTTGCTCGACGACAGAGCCGCTCGAACAAAGGATGGCGAGAAATTATATTTCATAAGCATGGGCGATGGCGACTTTGACCCTCAAACGGACCTTTTTCTTTGGCAGCGATTAAATTGCACAAAAATGCAACCGTCAATCTTATTCGGTCTTCGAGGCGAATGTTTTACCTGTCCGGATTACTCACCCGCGGAAAACTCCCGTTGGGAGACCGCTCCGGCCTAACGAATCGGGTGTCAGCGGCGAGGATTGGCCAAGCTCGCTTGCTGCCGATACGCGAGATAAAACCGAGCCGCTTGTTGCTGCACCGCGCCCCCGTTCGGCTGCGCAAGCCAGTTCTCGAGGCCTCCCGGATCGCGTTGCGCCCACTCCTCCACGACCCCGTTCAGACCCGGATAGCTGCCATCGTTAGGCGAAGCCCCAATCTGGCCGAGCCATTGCACGGCCGCGATGGGATTTTCTTCTCCGACGCGCTCCGCGACTTCGGTGATCCCGTGATCGCTTCGCCACGGATCGCCCGCGTGCGCCCCGACCCAGTCAGCCGCCGCTTCCAGATCGCTCTTCTGCAACTGCCACCAAACGTGCTGCACCGCGGAGGACTTCGCGCTTCCCGGATCTCCATCCGGCGGAAGTTGGTCGAACCACCATTCCAATCCCGCGATTTTTCCCTGCCGTACCGCCTGTTCCACCAGCCGCTCCGTCGCTCCAGACATGTAAGGATCGCCCTTCGGCAACGAGTCGATGGTCATGTTCGTCGCGCCACCCAGATCGTTGCTCGCTACCCCGTCGATGTAACCATAGAACGCGCTATCGGCATGGCGCACATCGGGGTGCGAATTGAGCCAGGCGGCAGCGGCGTCGGGATCGACTGCCGACCAGCCGCGCATCGTGAGGGAGATATCGTTCCCGTTCCAGCGAGAGTCCGGGAGACTCTGGTGGTAGGCGAGCGCGGCCGGACCGTCGAGCGCTCCCCAGCGCGGCCAGAAAGCCAGCCATTCCAGCTCGGAAAAAACTCCCGCCTTTTGCTCCCGCCGGAGCAAGTCGAGCACGGCCGGCGCGTCCCCTGCCGTCATCTCCTTGAGCAAACGCAGAAACTGCAACTGCTGCTCTTCGGGCTGATTGATCGTTAGGACATAGGCGAAGTGCCCGACCAAATCCTCTTCCGACTGACCTGGCTCGGCCGCGGGCGACGCCCTCCGCCTCGAGGTTGCGGCAACCTCTATACCGTTGGCACCTTGCACCGCGAGTTTCATCTCGCCTGATGACGACGCGGTCGCGCGATTGGACGACCTGCCCACAAGAATACCCGTGGCGAAAAGAAGTGTGGCGATGCCAGCCTGCATTTTGGGAGGAAGAGTCATTTGCTGAATAATAGAGCGCGCGGCACAGACACGAAAATTTCTTCCTCACGAATTTCGCGCCTAACGAGCGCGCGACTGGCGGCGGGCGAGAGCTCGAGGCCGGCCGCTTCTTCGGCGAGCCGGTAAACAATCGGCGTCTGGCAAAAGGTGAAGGCGAGCGAGTCGTTAGGCAACGCGATCGTGCGGCGCTGTCCGTCGAGCGCGAAATAGGAAAACTCGGAGGGCGCGCGCAGAAATTCCGACGGCCGCAACAAAGCCGGCTGGAAACGGATGATCCCATCGCGCACGCGGACACCCAGCTCACCGAGGCGCGTGAGAACTTCCTCCTTCACTTGGCCGGTCATGCCCGGCTGCTGCGCGCCGGCATGCGCAGGCGAATGCGAATAGGGATCAGTTGGGAAAGCACCATACTCGTTAGGCGTTTTGTTAAAGCCGAGGCCATCGCGGATTTCGTAATAAGCGGCGCCGAGACCCGCGACGATCCTGGCCGGTTTCGCAGCGTCGAGTGCCGCGAAAAAACATTCCTGAGTCGCGAGGAGAAGCTTCGCCACCATGTGCCAGTAAATGCTCCCCAGCCCTTCGAAGGCGAACATGGCGCCGCTGCGCCCGGTGAAGCTGTGATGCTGAAAAACCAATTCGTAGAGCGCGAGAACAACCTCGCGTTCTTCCGCGGGAACGAGGCGATCGAGCTCTTTGCCTAACGATCGCGCATTGACGAAAGCATTCCCGAAACGCGCCTGGCCCGCGGCGTCGCGATAGACCAGCCGCTCGTCGCCCTCCGCGAGCATGCGCTGCAGGAGTGGGCAGCGCGCCAGCTCGTTCTCGGGAATGATATTCTTCTCCAGGAAGGAGGGCAGAGCGCGATTTGGATAGAGAAGATAACTGCGCGCATCTTTGCGGTAGAGCGCGCTTCGGCGCAGCGCGCGCAACAATTTCAGCGCCTCCTCGGCGCTGAGAAGCCCGGAGCTAAGCGCGGCGACCTGGCCTTCCAACATTTCCGGGAGGTGCTCGAGGTTGATGTCTCGGTCGCGAATGCTCAGCAGGTTGTAGGCGTGGAAAAGTCCATCGGGACGAAGGTTGGCGCGGAGGGATCGATCGACCGCGTCGCGCGCGGTTTCGAGGAAAGTGCGCAGCTCGGAGACTGCGAGAGTCCTTTTGAAACCCTGGCCGGTGCTTCGCATCCGTTGCAGCTCGTTAGGCGCATCAGCGTAGATTTTTTCGCGAAATTCCGACCCGGCTCCGGACAGCCGATCGACTATTTCGCGCGGTGGTGCTTCGGACTTGCCTAACGACTCGCCGACGCTCGCGAGCAACTGCGCGACCGGCTCGGAAATCGCGAAGTTTTCTGCTTCCGCGCGGGCGAAAAGGTCGAGGCAAAAGGTGAGATAACGCCGCAGATAATTCAAGGTCACGACGGAAACGCCGGAGCCGACGAGGGCGTTATTGGCGTCGTTCCATTCTGGGCGTTGCGTGTTCATCCAAATCCCGCCGCTGGGAATGAAGTTGGTCAGCTTCGCGAGCAACGGCACCAGCAGCTTCTCCGCGAGATTCACGTGAAGAATCGAGCCGTCAGCCTGCGTGCGGAGCTTGCCATCGGCGCCAATTTTCTCTGCGCGCATTTTCGTTAGGCGGCTGCGCTCTTCGTCGAAATCGATCGTCGCGCGCGGGTCGACGAGCATCCGTTCGTAGGAAGCGATGCGGTAGGGCACATCGGCGTAAACGAAAATTTCCTGGCTGAGAAAACTCGTTAGGCGACCGGGATGAAACTGCGCCGAAGCTTCGAGCAGCTTGAGCAAATAAATAATCTGGTGATCGCCCCAATATCCGATCGACGCCCAGGGATCTTCCGAGTCGGGCTCCTCCCATTCGATCCCGCCGCGCGTGATCCGATACGGGTTGTAGCCGTCGAGCGTGGAGGCGTTGACGAACTTGGCGATCATGTGTTCGAGAAACGCCGGGCAACTGAAAGAGAGCGCTTCCCAGTTCTGAAAAATGTCGCGCCAGTTGCCTTCGAAATTAAGCAGCGGCGCGCCTGCGTCGTCCTTCAGCTTGATTGCGAATTTGTTCCAAGGGCGGCTCGGATCACCGTGGCGGCGGCTGAAAGTAATAGGTAGATATTCGTAGAAAATCCGGAGCAGATCGCGGTCGCCGGTTTGCTCGACGCGCGCGCGCAATTCTTCTTCGCGCAAAATCGCGGGGAGTTGGCCTAACAAGTCGGAGTGACGCGCGGCGACCTCGCGATTGCAGGTGCCGACAAACTTCGCGAAGTCTGCCGCGGCGATGCGATTGCCCTCGGCGAAAACGCCGCCGCGCATGCCGTTGAAAAGCGTGTTCGTGAAGTGATGAACGCTCGTGAGCTGGTCGGCCGTCTTTTGCAAACCGTCCGCACCCGCCACCAGCCTAACGAGTCGCTCCTGACCGGCGCGCACGTCTTCCTCCAGCGCCGCGCGCAGCATTTCCGGTTGTCGCAAACGCTCGCGCAACGCCGCCACCTTCTGCTGCGTCTGCTCGACATCGGCGACAATGCGCCACGATTGCAATTCGTTAGGCGCGAGCTGTAGCGTGCCATGCAAAACATACGCGCCGCGCAACCCGCGCGTCCTCGCCGCCGGTTCGACCGCCTCCCCGCGCGCCGCGGCGCGCACGAGCGGTTCGGCGAGGAGCACCCGCGCCTCGGCGAAACCATCCGACCAAACGCTGGTCGCGCCTAACGACTCCATCGGGATCGCTTCATCCACGATCCCGGCGGCGAGGGTGAAGAGCGCGAGCCGAGTGCCGGGCACGAGCTCGTTCGCCTTGTAAGCATCGACGAGGTAACTGAACTCGAGTTGCAACCGACGATCCGCGCCCGCCGGTAGCAGGTTGAGCAGGCCATCGAGGACCATGATCTCGCGCGGTGCGGCGGTGAGATTCTCCAAGGTGCTCTCGCGCACAAAGCCGAAGCGCTCGCTCGGCACCCACGAATAACGAAACGTCAGTCCGAGATCGTGATTCGTTTCCGCGAAGACGATCTTGTTGCCACTGGCGTTTTTGTAGAGATCGCGCGTCGCCTTATAAACGTTAGGCGCGTTTTGCTGGAAAGGTTGCCAGAACAAAGTCCTTTTGAAAGCCTGGCCGGTGCTTCGCATCCGTGGCAGCTCGTTAGGCACTTGCAAGACGGTGAACGGCCCGGTGTTTCCGGCGTTCTCGTGGATGCGATCGACCGTATAATAGGGAAAGAGCGCGTGGTCCGGGCTGATCCGCCCGGCGGAAAGCCCGCCCGTGGTGGAGACGAAGAGCCAGTGATCGGCGTCGCTGACGACGCTGATAAAAAATGGCGGAATCTGATCGTAGTTCTCGATCCGATAAAAGGTGTCGCCGAAAATTTCGACGAAGCAGCCGGAGGATTTGGCTGGCGGCCTAACTATGCGCTGTTTTCCGAGGTAGAGCTTTCTGGACGACGGAGAAGAGTCCACAGATTGCGCAGATTCCACAGATTAAAAGACCTCCCCGAAACCCAGAAATAATCTGTGTAAATCGGTGCCGTAACGGATGCGAAGCAACGGCCGGGCTTTCAAATCTATGGACAACAAACCTCCCCTAACGACTGGTTGTTGACCAAGATAGAGCCTTCTGGACAACGGGGAAGAGTCCACAGATTTCGCAGATTCCACAGATTAAAAGACCTCCCCGATCCCAGAAAAAATCTGTGTAAATCTGTGAAATCTGTGGACAAAACTCTCCACAAACGCGCCGCTATTTCGTCACGTAAGTCTGGATCGCGTGCGGCGGGCATGTGCCCGCGGCCAGTTGCGGGCCGATCACGATCTCGACCGGCTTCGCTTCGTTCGATCCGTTCATGACCACGACCGCGACCGTGCGATCGGGATTGCGGAAGGCCACGCTCTCGAGCCCGTTGCCCGCGGTCGTGCTCTCGATGCAGACCGCGCCCGGCCTAACGAACTTGCTGATCTGCCCGATGTAATAAAACGCCGGCTGATAATGCACTTCCTTCGTCTTGGTATCGACGATCACCGGCGCGTCGCAAAAATTCCCGACGTGATTCGGCCCGCCCACTTCGTCGAGCGCCATGTTCCAATCGACCCAGCCCGTGGTCCAGTTGCGCAGGTGGCCGATCATGTTGTGGCCATAGCGTTCACCGTGTTCCCAGAAGCCGATCTTCACGCCGTTTTCGCAGCAGCCTTCGGTAAAAAGGAGCGCCTTGTTCGGGTAAGCCTCGTGCGTTTCGGCCAGCTCTTTAAAGCCCGGGCCGGAATACCAATGGAACGCCGTCCCCCAAACGAACGCCGCCGCCTTCGGGTCGTCGTACATGGCGCGCGCGTGCTCGAGGAGCACGTTGCAGTTGTGATCCCAGACCATGAGCTTGCGGTCGCCGAGCCCATGCTTCCGCAGCGTCGGCCCGAGATGGTCGCGCACGAAATCGCGCTCTTCCTCCGCCGAATAAACGCACGAATCCCAGCGCTGCGTCGCGGCCGGCTCGTTCTGCACCGTCAAGCCCCAAATCGGAATGCCCTCGGCTTCCATGGCCTGGATATACTTCACATAATGCAGCGCCCAGGCGTCGCGATATTGCGGCAGAAGCTGGCCCCCTTCGTTCATCATCCCGTTGGTTTTCATCCAAGCCGGCGGACTCCAGGGCGAGGCGAAAAGATGAAACTTCGCGCCCGGCACCCGCTGCGCTTCGTGGATGATCGGGATGATGTGCTCGCGCGTGCGGTCGAGATTAAAATGCTTCAGTTCGACGTCGCCCGGCACCTCATCGCAGGCCCAGTTGCCTAACGAGAAGTCGCAGCTATTGATGTGCGTGCGGCAAAGTGAATAACCGATCCCCGCCTTTGGATCGAAGTATTGGCGCAAAACTTCCGCGCGTTTCGCCGCGTCGAGTTTTTGCAAAACGTAACCGGTCGATTCCGTAAAGGCGCCACCGAAACCGACGATGGTCTGGCGGGTGCGCTCCGGATAACATTCGATGACGCTGCGCGGACGATCTTCGCGCGGTCCGAAATTTATTTGCGGCAACTCGGTCAGCCGATGTTTGGAATCGCGCGCAGTCTCGATGACACGCAGCGCGACATAGGTAGGTGGAGGAGGGTTGGCGAGAGCAGGCATATTTGGATTTCTATTGGACGCGGAAGGGAAAATTGGCGGAGGTCGCGCCGCCTTTGCCGTCGCGGACGACGAGGAAAACGCGATAAGCACCGGCGGTCGCAGGCGCGCGAAAAGTCAGCTCGGGGCCTTTGCCCTCCACGACGCATTCCGGATGAGAAGGCGGCGCGGCTTCGGTATCGCCGCCCACTTTGCGGTCGGTGCTTTCGGAGACGACCGACCAGTCATAAGTGAGCGGATTTCCGGCGGCATCGGCGACCTCGGCTTTCGCCGTGTTCGTGCTCTCGGGCGCGATCGTTTTGGAGTCAGCCGCAGAGATAAACCTCTTCAGTTTCGGACAACGATTCGCCGGGAATTTGCCGGTCCAGATGAACGACATCGCATCCACCGGCGGCAGCTTTTCCCCCGTGGGCAGAAACATTCCATACCAGGTCGAAGTCGTTTCCTGCTTGTTGCCCCAGAGAAAAGCGTAGGTGCCGAGGCAAGTGCCTCTGCCGTCGTCGATCACGGTGCGCGCGGTGGAAAAATACGCGCCCGCTTTTTGCTGGCCGGCCGGCTCGATCGGCGCGCCCCACGAAGTCTTCTGCACTTCCCACGCGCCCGAGGGACCAAACTCCGTCAGGACAAACGGCTTCGTCCAGCCCGCCGATTTCAGCGCCTTGCCGACGCCGGTCGCGCTCGCGTAGGCATTCACGCCGAGAATGTCGAGACTCGGATAATTCGCCGCGATCGCGCGCACCTTCGGGTCGGTCGCGCCCGCGATCACCGTCATCACCGGATGATTCGGGTCCAGCTGATGCACCATCGTGCAGAGATAATCCAGTTCCTTCCAAATGCGGACATCCTTGCCGTCGGAGGCCGGGCCTTCCATCTCATTGCCCAAGCCCCAGACGAGAATCGCCGGATCATCCTTATATTTCAGCACCGCCGCGCGCACCGCATCGCGCTGCTTTTTGATCTGCGCCTCGTTCGAATAATCGAACCCATGCCGCCCGTGCCCGATCCAAATCCCGGCCGCGACCGCGAGCCCGAGATCGTTCGCTTTTTGCAGGAGCGTCTTCCCTTCCTTCACCTCATCGAGCTGCTCGATCCCCCAGGTGCGAAGCGAATTCCCGCCCAACTCCTTGAGCAAATCCAGATGCGACGAACCACCGGCGCCGTTGATAAAAAACGGCTGCCCGTTGCGAATTAATTCATAGCCGCCATCGGATTTTTTCTGAACTTTGACGACGGACGCAGCAGCCATTGTTTGAGAAATGCCGGGGCTCGACAACAAAATGACGGTGAGAAGACAACGGCTGGCCCGGAGGGCAACAGCCGCCGCATTCGAGCGAGGCATGGCAACGAGGTTTAGCGCGAACGAAGAAAGGCGTCAAGAAAAGCGTGCACAAAAGTGCATTCTCTGCTCTTAATTCAAATCGTGCATCGTTTCGGGTCCATCGTAGAATTAACCCGTCAGCCCGCTGCTCAGCCGTGAAAAAGCTGTCCGCTCATCGACAACAAAACAAAGCGCAACCCGCGCCTCATCCGACCTTGCGCGGATGTTTGCGTAATCTGATGTCGCCGCCGGATGGGCGCACAGCATTTACGCTAGTCGAACTGCTGGTGGTAGTCGGTATAATTGTGCTCCTAATAGGCCTGCTAGCTCCCGCCTTTAATGCGATCAAAGGCGGGACCGATGTTAATACCAATGCCTACAACATCGCGGGTGTACTATCGCAAGCTCGTACCTATGCAGTCTCCAATAACACTTACGTTTGGGTAGGCTTCTATGAGGAGGCGGCTGGGACGATCACTCCGACAGCAGCCATGCCTCCTTACCCGGGAAAAGGGCAGGTTCTTCTCGCTGCCGTTTCTTCGAAAGATGGTACTTCGATTTATAGCAGTAGTGACCCAACCGCTTTGCTGCCAGCCGCAAGGATCGCTCAAATCGGAAAGCTCTTAAAGCTTCAAAATATTCATCTGGTAGACTTAGGCGCTCCTGCAGCCACCGGCGGCGACCCCGAGAAGTTAAGCGGAAGACCGTCTGCTTACACTGATCCCATTTACGGTCACTATGGGCGAATTAGTAGTGAAAGCTCGGATACTACGAAATTCGCTTTCTCTGCTCAAAACTACACGTTTTATAAAACAATCCGGTTCAGCCCAGCCGGAGAAGCGGTCGTTAACAGTACCTACTCACTTCGAGCAGTCTTGGAAATTGGAGTCAGACCAACTCACGGCACATCTGTCGATACGACAACAACAAATGTCGTGGCGGTACAGGTTGCGAGCCTGAGCAGCAACGTAAAAATCTATCGGCAATGAAGTTTAGAAAGCTGACGTGCGGTTTCTCGCTTATCGAGGTCACTCTCGCCATCGGCATCGTTGGATTTGGACTCATCGCCATCATGGGACTGCTTCCGGTCGGCCTAACGAGCAACCGCAACGCTGCAGAGCAAGCCGCGGCCACTGGAATACTCACTTCTATCGCCTCGGATTTACGCGCCACGCCGGTGACGACACCTCCGGGTGGAACAGCTACCTCGCTCCAATACCAGATCGCAATCCCTGCTAGCCCGGTCAGTGCGACACCAGCGCCAATTACTATGTACTTTGCAGCGGATGGGTCTTTCTCCAAGACTTCCGCTACGGGCATGCGTTACCGGGCTAGAATCGGATTTCTTCCTAATTTGCCTTCACCCAGCCCTACACCTGGCACGTTGGTGCGCGAGGCTACCTACGCCCTGATCAAGGTGAGCTGGCCCGCGCCGGTTGACCCCGCAACCACGCAACCTTCTGGCTTAGTTACTAGCTTCGTTGCAGTGGATCGTAATTAGTATGCAAATCAGCCGCCGCCGCACGCCTCAAGCATTCACGCTCGCTGAACTGCTGGTTTCGATGGCGATCCTGGCCCTGCTTGTCGTGCTGATTGGTCAGATGTTTAACTCCGCCGCGGCCATCGCGGTATCGGGTAACAAGCAAATGGACGCGGAAGAAGAGGCGCGCTCCGTCCTTGACCGGATGCAAATCGACATCTCCCAGATGATCAAACGTTCCGACCTCGATTATTTCCTGAAAGGACCTGCCAACCTGGAGGCTGGAAACGATCAGATATCTTTCTTCAGCCAAGTCTCCGGATATTCCAGTGGATCGCCTGGGCCTATCTCCTTGGTTAGTTACCGTATTAACGGTGACTCTACCGCGCCCACATACAGTAAGCTGCAACGCATGGGCAAAGGATTGTTGTGGAATGGCGCGACCACCACGGACACGCCTGTCCTTTATCTACCACTACTTATCAAAGATAACTGGCCAGCCGCTTCTGATCTTACGACCGCCGATGCCGACTATGACCTTGCTGGCGCACAGGTTTTTCGCTTTGAGTATTGGTACCTCCTAAAGGATGGGACGGTAAGTGTCACTCCTTGGATATCTCCCAACACTGCCGTCAATGGTTTCCAGGATATCGCAGCGATCGGTGCAGCGATCGCGTTGGTCGATCCTAAGAGCAAAGTTCTCGTTACTAACGCCCAACTCGTCACTCTCGCCGGAAGCATGAACGACTTCCAAAATACGAATACGCCCGGGACCATGCAGGCACAGTGGCAGGGCGCGATCAATGCAAGCACTTTTCCACGGGTCGCGTTGTCAGCGATGAGAATTTATCGCCGTTACTTTTACCTCTCCTCAGGACCAGTTTCGAAATGACCATGCTTCAAAGTAAGTTCCGCCAATTGTATCAGGAGAAAGGCGCTGCTCTCGTCATCGTCCTCGCTTTCCTCGTCTTACTGACTGGGTTGGTCGTAGCTTATTTCTCCCGCTCCCTCACGTCTCGTCAGCTTGCCAATACGAGCTTTAACCAAACCAAGGCCGGACAACTGGCCCTAAGTGCATCTGATTTGGTAATCGGCGATCTGAAACAGGAAATTGTGAACGGCTCAAGTCCGACGCCAACTCCTGGAATTGCGTTATACGTCCCAACCATCAACACGAATATGGTTCCCCAGCGGAGCGGTACGCCCGCAGCCGGCGAGACACCGATTCCAAACCTCGTTCGCCGCAGCATTAGGTCCGATGCGATCGTAGCGCCAGGAATTCCTTCAAGGGCGTCGGCCGTTAACTCCGAAACCGATGCATCCGTCACTGGCAGGAACATCTCGTTAGACCGCTGGAACAAACACTACCTTGCTCCGAAGTTAACGACTGGTAATGATAGCACCACCCCGGTCACTAGCTTTAAAGCACCGGACTGGGTCATCGTAACTAACAACGGCCCGCAAAAGTTCGACGCATGGGACGCCACTTTAAAAGACAGCACAAACGCTAACTATGCTGTCGGGAGATATGCCTACGCCATCTACGACGAAGGCGGATTGATAGACATCAACGCGGTAGGATTCCCTAGTCCAACTCCAGCCGGCACGCCCTACCAGAATTATAAGTCGTCTTTGGGGATGGTGAATCTTAATAAAGTAGCCACTACCTCCTCCTCTACTGTGACCGACGCGCAGGTGGACAAGCTAATTGGCTGGCGAAACTACGCCACGGCGCAGCCTAGTGGCGCCTTTAATGCCTTTGTCTTTGATGCCACGGCAACGGGTCGATATATCGCGGCGGTATTAGGTAGAACGGACGGCTTCCGCAAGGTGAGCACAACAACCTTCAATAACCGAACCGACCAGGTCTTCGCCACGCGACAGCAAATGATTGCTTATAAGTCACCAACAGGTTTTTCGGTTAATGCCTTTCAATATCTCACTCACTTTAGCCGCGCTCTCGACCAACCTTCTTTCATCCCGGATCCGAACAGGCCGAAGGTGGTCTCGGCGGCGGTTGCTTCGACGCCGAACACCGTCTTGAGTACATTTCGAGGTGGCAACGATGCCTTTGGCAATGACGATGCAATTAACCCATCGTTTCTTACGATCCGCGTCGGCACTTCCTTTACTCGACTGGATGGCAGCACGGCCAAGGTAGGTGAACCTCTGGTCAAGAGACGATTCGCTCTCAGTAACCTCTCCCGCATTACCCCGACGGCTACGGCTACAAACACGTCAACTGACCCGATCTATTCTCGTTTCGGTATCTATCGTGCCAACGCGTCGACACCCTGGATATACGACCATGGTGGAACTAATCGCATCCTAAGACTATCGGAAGTCCAAGCGGCGAATAGGGAGCCGGACTTCGCTGAGTTATTAAAAGCTGCAATTAACTGCGGTTCGCTGGCTAAGGCGGCTCCTAATGGAGATTCCACCGGAGTTTACGCCTATGTCCGCGACTCATCTGTCGATCTGCAAGTTTTGCAGGTCATGGCTAATATAATCGACCAATACGACACGGATAGCTTCCCTACTATCATGCAAATGGGAGCGGCGGCGACGGCATCGGGCAAAATCGCAGGCATAGAGGACCTGCCATATCTCTATCGCTTTCGTCCTTTTGTCGTGGTGAAGCAGAATCCCAGTCCCATGCTAACCCACAAAGACTACGTTGTTCTTCATGATCAAGCGTTCACTTACAACAATGGCACCGGCAACGCGACCGGGGATGCTACCGTGGTCCGCACGCAGTATGCGCCCGGCGGCCTCCTTTCCTCAAACGCAGGGGAAGCGGCTTTGCTTTACATTCCAGAAGTGTGGAATCCACACGACGCAAATACGCGTCTTGTCTCTAGCACTAACAGGCCTACGCGTTTCAGGGTCACCTTAAGCAGCGCCGACCCTAACGGTACTTCCACTTCGACGATAGGTGGAAAACTTTATAAGAGGGACAATGCCACCGGAAGCAATTATACCTACCAAAGTCCGACGCCTTCTCCTACGCCGAGTAATTTAACTCCTCCCACTTATCCGACCAATGTCCCGAGTCCTAGCCCTACCCCACGCGTTCTGCTCACGCGCGATAACTCAGCGATAGAGTTTACCGACGCGAGCGGCGCGCTTATGAGAGAGCCCACCATGCTGTGGCGGCCGAATGCTCCTACCGGCTCGAACGTTGTCCCAGGGTCTGCTTCGCAGTTCTCCGCCAGATACGGCACTTCGCTTACTGACGTTAATACCACTCAACAGTATGTTGGTATCCTCGCTTCCTACGGCCCTGTCTCTTGGACCGACACCGTCACGTGCAACCCCGATGGGGCGTCATCAGTAGACCGCAACGGGACTCCAACCGTCGTGCCGCCTGGCACGCAGACTTACATATTTCAGGGAACGAATTTGGGCCCGGTAAATTTTACGAACGTCACGTTCCGGATGGAATATTACGATACCAATTCATCGACCTGGATTCCCTACGACGAAAAATACATCAACACACATAACGTGGGTGATCCTAGTATCGTGGTGAACGTAAAAGACAGTAGTGGCAACAACTACGACTGGAACATTCCAAAGGATAGCAACGGTTCGACTAACGTCACCAAACCGACTGACAAAAATCCTTTCGCGAATAACTCTTTGGAACTGGCCGGCACTTCATACGATCCGAGGACCAACCGCTTCTGCATGAGCTCCTCCGACATCAACTACCCAGCATTTACTCAGCCTGGGCTCGCAGATAACCTTTCGGACCCATTGCTTGAAGTAAACGCGGGCGGTGACACCGTGGCCACCAACACAACCATGGGAAGCACGACGTGGACGACGGCCAAGACGCAGCGCCCGGCCATCGCGCAGCCAACCCCACTTCCTGTTCCTACGGCGCCACCCAAGACCGCTACGGCGGCAGTTCAAGGACAGAACAATAACTTCTCTGCTCCGGGCAGCGGTGGCAGCCCCAACAATGCCTTCACACCTGTCAGCCTGATTAGATGGTTCTCCGGGTACAATTACTATAACGGACAAGCCGGCACGACAGATCAGAACTCCACATATTTCCTTGGAGGTATTCTGAGCCAGAACAATCCGAAGATGAAGGCGCTGGCAAGAGACGGTCTTACTGCCTTGCAATTTTTCTACGAAGACCCTGATGGTGTCGCACGTCGTGGGATGAGCGCTTATGTACCGCTTGATACTAATAATAGCACCTCATCTCTTGTCGGAATTCCGCTCATCGCGGCGGGCGACGGAACGGGAACGGTGACCACGCAAAGCCAGAGCCGTCCCATCATTCTCAACCGGGCCTTCCGTAGCGTCGCCGACCTCGGCTACGCCTTCCGAGGGACACAGTGGAAGCAGATTGATTTTTCCACTCCTGAAAGTGGCGACACCGCTCTCCTTGATGTTTTTACTCTAAATGAGCCACCTTCCGACGCTGTCGTGGCCGGGAAGGTAAACCTGAACACGCGGCAAATCCCCGTTCTGAAAGCTCTTCTCGCCGGAGCTTATCGGGATGAGTTCGCGAACTTAGCAACGCCGCCCGCTGGCGCGCTCCCGGTGGTTGCTCCAAGTCCGAGTTCTACTGAGGCAACCAATATCGCTACATGTCTGGTGAATACGACCACGGGAACTCAAGGATGGCAGGGACCTCTTACCAATATTGGAGATATCGTCGGACACTACGTCAGTGCTAGCGTAAACCCGGGCTCGGCCTCCGACTCCTACCAATATGTACGTCCCGTAACTACAGGGGGGCCGCCGACAGCTACCTACACCTATGGGGGCTTATCGGGTTCGTTAGGGGCTAACCCTAGTCCCACCCCTACCCAGAGCCCAACCCCCAACCCCGTTTGGGACAGTGCAAATCTGGCTTCTTCCGCGCAAATTCAACGTTTCCGCGAGAGTGCGATTCGCCCGCTGGCGGACTGCGGGCAGACGCGTACATGGAATCTCCTGATCGACGTTGTCGCCCAGAGTGGAAGGTATTCTTCCAACGCAAGCGCACTGCCTAATTTCTTTGTCGAGGGCGAAAAACGCTACTGGGTGCATGTGGCCATCGACCGGCTGACCGGAGAAGTAATCGATAAACAGGTAGAACCGGTGACAGAATGAAACCTCGCCTAACGAGTATAGGATCATGCGGTCTGCGTTCTTCGACGTCGCTTCTCGGAGTGATCCTTTCGCTTGCTTCACTCCTGGCCGCTTCCGCGCAGAACCCTTCGCCCGTCGGCAAGCTTGAGAGCAAATTCCCACTCCCGACGGAACCGCTCATGAACTCGGCGCCCGATTTCGCAAAGTGGACAGTTACCATCTCGTATGAAGAGGAGAGGCAGGCAACCGCTCCCGGACTCAAGGCGACCCCGACACCGACGCCGCCTGACTATGCCCTCGCCCGGCCGCGTAAAGTCACCACGACAAAAACGGGGCATGAGGTTTTGGAGGAAATCATAGACTTGAAGGGGCGCGTGAGTGAGCGGTGGTTCCACGGCGCCACGCAATTTACGAAAGCCAGCGGCTCGAACACGTGGGAGCAGAAAGACCCTTCAGGCGTACCAGGGGCGACTCCCGATCCCGATTATGCCCCGCCGCCGGACAAAGGATTCCGCGACGTCGGCTGGGTGGCTCCGGCGAACTACGCCGGGACGATTAAGTATGGCAATTCGACCTGTCTTGTTTTCATCCCGGGAGGCGAGAGGGCTATCGATCTTACCAAGCCGGAACAAATCAAAACGATGTGGCAGACCTTCCCGATGATCGCTTGCGTCGAAGCACGTAGTCGCCTTCCCGTGGCCGTCCGTTATCTCGGTAAAATACGGACGTTTACCTGGGACCAACCGCCCGCCGGTCCCCTCGTCCTTCCGGCTGGTCTGTCCGCCCAAATCAAAAAGCAGAACGACGACACGGCGAAGCTGTTAAAGCAAGCAGCGCGTCCCTAGTCGAAGCAAATTGTAGTGTGCGTTGTCCTCAGCGCAACGGCATCCGCTGCGACAGCGGACGCTACAGGTTGCCGATCGGCTTCGCCTAACGAGTAAAGGACCTTTCAAAAAGCTGAAGCTGAAGCTGGAACGCTGAAAATAGTTGTAAAGTTCGTTGAGGCGAGGCGCCTCAGTCAGCACGCGAGGGCGCGTGCGCTCCCCTTTTTCGACCGCGGGACGGTCGGGCGGGATTTGGAAGTCGCGGCAGATGGCGCTGCACATTCGGGTCTTATCCTTTCCGCAGTTTTTAACGGAGAGGAACGATCCTGGGTCCATGTTGCGATCGATCTCCATCAGCGGTAGATCATCGACCAGCAGGTGGAACTTATTTCGCATGGGACTTAGTCATCGCAGCATCCGTAGCATCCTGGGGGTTCCAGGGTTATTCCTAGCCTTGATTTGTTTGACGTCTCAGTCTTCGGGCCAGGCGATACCGGCGAAGAGCGAAGCGGCTCTGAAATTCGTAGTCCCGCCCGAGCCGCTGCTGCGTCCGCCACCTGAATCTGCCAAGTGGACGGTGACATTTTCCTACCAGGACGAACTCAAGCCTACTGCCTCGGCGGCGAGCAAAGCGGCAGTGTCGCCGCCCGCCGATCTGTCTCAGCGCCCGCGCCAGATTACGACGACTAAGACCGCGAATTCGATGCACGAGGAGATCACGGATTTGCAGGGTCGCGTGCGCGAGCGCTGGGTTGAAGGTGCTACCCTATTTACCAAGGAGACCGGCGGGAGCGCCTGGGTCCAGATGGAACCCGCAGGTTCGCCCGGCGAAAAGAATGATCCTGAGCATGCGCTATCGCTTGCTCCGGGGTTCGCCGACCTTTCCTGGGTTTCGACGGCGAATTACGCCGGCGCAATCAAATACGGGGGGTTCGCTTGCTTCGTCTTTGTGCCCGGGGGCGAAACGGCGATTGATCTCACTAACCCGGAAAAGGTGAAGAGCATGTGGAAGGACTTCCCTCTGGTCGCCTGTATCGAGAGCAGACATCGATTGCCAGTAGCGGTGCGGTTTCACGATGAAACTCGCTCCTTCAAATGGGAGAGCGCTCCCACTTCGCCTCTCGTTCTGCCCGCCGAACTCGCGGCGCAGATCCAAAAGCGTAGCGACGAGATGGCGAAGCAACCAAAACAGGCGACGCCACCTCAGCCGTGACAGAGTTGTAGCGTGCGCTGTCCTCAGCGCAGAGGCTTCCGCGTTGTAGCGTGCGCTGTCCTCAGCGCAGAGGCTTCCGCCTTGTAGCGTGCGCTGTCCTCAGCGCAGAGGCTTCCGCCTTGTAGCGTGCGCTGTCCTCAGCGCATCCCAGATCCGCTGAGGACAGCGGACGCTACAAGTCGCCGGACAGGCTCTTCGCCTAACGAGCTGCAACGGATGCGAAGCACCGGCCAGGCTTTCAAAAGGACCTTTCAAAAGCTGAAAAGCTGATCTCTATCTCGAAGACAGAAATCTGTGGGAATCGGTGCAATCTGTGGACTTCTGTAAAGCCGCAACGCTGAAAATAGTTGTAAAGTCCATTGAGGCGAGGCGCCTCAACCAGCACGCGAGGGCGCGTGCGCTCCCCTTTTCGACTGCGGGGCGGTCGGGCGGGATTTGGAAGTCGCGGCGGATGGCGCTGTTCGCCGGGGCGTGGAAGGTCCAGATCTATCACTAAACCTCGAAAAATCTGTGTGAATCTGCGCAATCGGTGGAGAACAACTCGAATTTTTCCGCACATTATCCGCACGGTGGATGCATTTCGGAGTTGCACAAAGTTACCGTTCCTCGCATGCTCAGGAACATGACTGAAATAAATCAGCAAACCCTCGCAGACCGTCTCGGACTTTCGCGCGCCACGGTCTCGCGCTGTTTCACCAATCACCGCGCGATCAATCCCGCGACCCGGGCACGGGTCTTCGAGTTGGCTGCTCAACTCGGTTATCATTATCTCGACCTGCGTACTCCCACGACGAAGAAGAGAAAGGAATCGACTACCATCGGCGTCCTCATTGCCTACGCGGGCATGTTCCGCGAACGCGACCGCTTTGAAAATCCCGGGCAGAAGCTGCTCGATGGCGTCTCGCAGCTCGCGCAGTTGCGCAAGGCGCAGCTCGATGTGCACTACGTCGATCCCGAGGAGACGACGCTGGAAGAGACTTCCTATCAGCGGGTGAAAGCGCTGCACCGCGGCGGCTGGGCGGGCGCGTTGCTCATTTATTCTTTCCCGGGCCGGATCGTGGATGCGCTCCTGGCGAAATTCCCCTGCGTCTCGCTCGTGGAGCAGTATGGGCGCGCGGATATGAATTGCGTGGATGTCGATCATTATCGCGGGGTGACCCAAATCATGGATCTGCTCCTGGAGTCGGGTCATAGGCGGATCGGCTTTTATTCGCCGTCGTCGGGGCTGGAGACTTACTGGACGATGAATCGCTTTTCCGCCTATCTGGAGAAGCTGCTTTCGCTCGGGATCGATTTTCGCCCGGTGGACGTGATCAATGTCCTGCCGGCGTCGATCGTGCCCGAGGAAACTGGCCTCGAACAGATGCTGACGCAGACGCAGGCGGGCGTGACGGCGTGGGTGTGCTCGACGGACTACGGCGCTTACTCGGTGACGGCGGAACTGGCGAAGAACGGTTTGCGGGTGCCGCAGGACGTATCGGTGACGGGCTTCGATGGGATCAAGCCGCCTAACGACTTGCCGCCGGTCACGACGCTGGAGATTCCCTTCCGCGAAATCGGGATGACCGGTGGGCGGCGGTTGCTCGATCTGATTCAGGCGCCTTTCGATCCGGCGCAGCACATCATGCTCGGGGGAAGGCTGCTTACGGGCAAGACGGTCGGGCCGGCACACCTCGTAGCTCCGCAACGGCGCAACGCGGAAGCCTCCTAGATGCTGCATTAAATTGCATAAAGGAAGATTGACACCTGCGACGAATCTTGTTTAACGTCTCACCCATGAAAATTCGCCTCTGTCTCGCCATTGTCTCGCTGCTTTCCTTGACCAGTCTTCCGCTTTTCGCCGAAGACCCGAGCCTGGCTCCGTCGTCCGCGCCGGACGGCGCCGCCCAGCCGGACTTCGGTGATTACAAATCCTCCACCCTAACGACTAAAGCATGGAAGGCACTCGGCGAGGGCGATACCGCGACGGTGAAGGCTTATACGCAGAAGTGCATCGATTCTTTCGAGAAGCAGGCGCTCGAGATGCAGAAAGGTATCACTGGGCCAGTCTCGACCGATGATAAGGAAGCGGTCTTTAAGAATTGGGCGTTGAATGATGTTGGCACCTGCTACTTTATCCTCGGCTCGGCGCTGGAGAAGTCCGGCGATAAGAAGGGCGCGCTCGAAGCCTATAAGACTCTCGCGGAAAAATTTCCCGACGCGAAGTGCTGGGATACCAAAGGCTGGTTCTGGACGCCGGCCGACGCGGCCAAGGGTAAGTTGAAAGCGCTCGAGTTCGACGCGATCTCCTAAGAGTGCCAGTCGAGTCCGATGTAGCGTGCGCTGTCCCAGCGCATCCCGCTCCGCTGAGGACAGCGGACACTACAAGGACAACTGCGCTTCGCAGCGGGGCAGCCCCGTCGTGAGATTCCTGGAGAAATCGCCGCTCTCTCCGGGCGCATTGGTTATCGCCATCCTGGGGCTTTGTTCGACGGTCGCGATCGCCGTCTGGCAGATCCCGGTCGCGCAAGGGATGCGCTTCTGGACGTTCTCGCTCAATCATACCCAGATGTATGGGCCGATCATCGCGCGCTGGAATAAGGAGCAGACCGATCCCCACGAACACATAGACTCGTTAGTCATAGGTATCCCGGCCCTGGAGCGGCGTTTGCTCTCGGGCTTTCTCTCAGGCACCAGCGTCCCGGACATGAGTGAGGTCGAGAGTGTCATGATCGGTAAGTTCTTTTCCGGCCCGCTCGATGCCGTCGGTTTTGTCGATCTGACCGACCGGCTGAAAAGCGAAGGTCTGATCGCGCAGATCAATACGCCTTCCTTCAGCGCCTGGACGACGCGCGGACATATCTTCGGTTTGCCGCATGATGTCCATCCCGTCTTACTCGCTTATCGCGCCGATATCGTGGAAGCCGCCGGCATCGATGTGAACCAGATAGAGACCTGGGATGACTTCATGCGCGTGATGAAGCCACTCATGCCGGTAAATCCGCAAACGGGTTATCCGGAGCGCTATCTTATTAACTTCTGGGAGACCAACCAGTATGCGATGGAGATTCTCCTTTTGCAGGCCGGTGGTGGTTTTTTCAATGAAGATGGCAAGCCGATCATGAACTCAGCGGAGAATGCCAAAGTCATGGCGAACATTGTCTCCTGGATCTCAGGCCCTAACCGGGTCTGCACGAATGCGCCGCCTTTCGATGCGGAAGGTAACGAGAAGTTTCTCGATGGCTATGTCCTATGTAACCTGATGCCGGATTGGATGACCGGTATCTGGATGAAAGACCTGCCCGGCCTAAGTGGGAAGGTGAAACTCATGCCTCTCCCCGCGTGGGAGAAAGGCGGCCGGCGCACGAGCGTGCAGGGAGGAACGATGCTCGGTTTTCCGAAGCGCAGTCCTAACTTCGAAAAGGTCTGGGCCTTTGGTAAACATCTCTATCTCTCGCCTGATCTCGCGGTCGATCTCTACCATCGCACCGGTATCGTCTCACCGGTGCGGGCTAACTGGAACTTGCCGGTTTATGACGAACCGAATCCCTACTTTTGTGGTCAGGCTAATGGCCGCCTTTACATCCAGGAAGCGCCTAACGTACCCAAGCGTCCTCCATCGGCTTACAAAGTAATCGCTCTTAATCGCATGCTCAATGCCGCCATTAAGTTAAAGCGCGAAGCAGAGGAAGGCGGTATCTACGACGTCCCACGAATTATGCCCTTGGTGAAGACGGAATTGGACGACGCTCAGTCCTACGTCGAAGGCCAGATCTCGAGCAATGTCTTTTTAAAGAGTCATACCGCGCCGGAGACCGAGCCATGAGAGGACCGGTCGGCTATCCACGTTGGACGCCTTATCTCTTTATTGCGCCTTTCGTTCTCGTCTTCGCGGTCTTCATGATCTATCCGCTGGGGCAATCGCTCATCCTTTCGCTCAAGCAGAGTTATGGGCCGCGCTACGAAGT
The DNA here is from genome assembly GCA_013821455.1 of Chthoniobacterales bacterium. Classification (GTDB taxonomy): domain Bacteria; phylum Verrucomicrobiota; class Verrucomicrobiia; order Chthoniobacterales; family UBA10450; genus Palsa-1392. The sequence continues at coordinate 99,799 of JACDGS010000001.1, read as the reverse complement.
CTTTGTCGGCCTTGATAACTATAAGCGGCTGTTAGTCGATCGTGAGTTCTGGACTGCGACTCGTAATACCTTCTTTTACACACTTGCGTCAGTTACGATCCAATTACCGTTAGCCCTGGGTCTGGCCATGCTCCTTAACCGTCCGCGATTGAAGGGTCGCGCTTTTATGCGGCTGGTCTTCTTCTCGCCTTCGCTCGTCGGGGTCGTCTTTGTCGCGATGATGTTTAGTGTCATGTTCGCGGAGAAGAGTGGGTTGGTGAATGCTTTTCTGCGCAGCATTGTCCCCGGCTTTCCACAGGAGTTTCCCTGGCTGCAAAAGTATGTCCTGACTGCGCTGATCATCTCATCCCTTTGGATGTATGTCGGGTTCAACATGGTTTACTTCCTCGCCGCGCTGCAAAGTGTGAGTGCCGACGCCTTGGAAGCGAGCGCGATCGACGGCGCGAATGCCTGGCAAAGATTCTGGCACGTTATCATCCCTGAGATTCAACCCGTGGCCGGTTTTGTCGTCCTACTCTCGATCATAGGGAGTCTGCAGTTATTTGAGTTACCCCTTGTCTTACTCAATGGCCCGGGACCGGAAAACCGTGGACTTACCCTCGTCATGTACCTTTATCAAAATGGCTTTGAAAGAAACGACCTCGGTTATGCGAGTGCGGTCGGCTGGACCATTGCCATCCTCCTGATGGGTCTCGCCATCGGACAACAACGCCTCTCACGACAACGCTAATGGTAACTGGGACTAAGCAACTGCAAAACGCGATGATGGTGGTTATCTACACCATCCTGGGCCTGGCCATGATTGTGACTCTTGTGCCTTTCGTCTGGTTAGTCTGCGCCACGCTGAAGACGCCGGAGATATACTTCAAATACCAGTTCCTGCCGCTGGGCGACGGCTTTCTTGGGATCGACTGGCATAACCTGACCCTGGCTAACTTTCACGACCTTTTCTTTAGCAACGAGTTTTCTTTCGGCCGGAACATTCTTAACTCTCTTTTCTATTCTTCCTGCACGGCGGTGCTTGCTACTCTCTTCTCTGCCATGGGTGGTTATGCGCTGGCTAAGTTTGAGTTTCGGTTTCAGAGACTTATCACTTGGGTCGTCCTGTCTTCACTCATTGTTCCCGGAGCATTGCTTATCGCGCCCGGCTACCAGTTACTTTTTAACCTGCATCTCCTGGATACCTTTTCGGCTCTTATCCTACCCGCAATGGCCCCGGCTTTCGGAGTTTTTCTCTTTCGTCAGAGTATGATTAACAGCGTGCCCGGCGATCTCATGGAAGCGGCGCGCGTCGATGGCTGCGGGGAACTAAGACTTTTCTTTACCATTATTCTTCCCATCGTCCGCCCGATGATCGGGGCGTTTCTTCTCATTACGTTTTTAGGTTGCTGGAATAACTTCATCGGTCCGCAAATCGTTTTGCAAACACCGGAGAAGTTTCCACTCGCCGTCGCGATCGCGCAGCTCAAAGGGTTATATTCGACTAACTACGGGATGCTCATGGCTGGGACGCTTGTTTCCATCTTTCCCGTGTTGGCACTCTTCCTACTCTTACAAAAAGAGTTTATCGCGGGTCTTACCGCTGGAGCCGTAAAGGGCTAGAGTTAGTTGTCTGGCCGTACCAAGTCAGTTCGTCAATGAGCGTGTCATCCTGAGCCGGCGGAGCGCGGCGAAGGACCTCACAAGCGTCCGGTGACGTTTGTTCCGGGAGTGCCGCCGAAGAACGCTTGTGGGGTCCCTCGCTCTGCTCGGGATGACAGCTCGAAAGTCGTGGATGACGTTGCGGCCGGCCCCCTTTCAAGGAGCGGCGGTTTGCAACCGCTGAGAGCACTTCCAAAGCGCGCCCGCCTTTTCTTCCAACGCTACTTGGAGAACTCCATCCAGTTCAAGCGCACCGCGGAGTCACTCTTTACGGTCAGCTTCTGATTCCCTGCCGGGAGCTGTATCTGGGTGGTCGCGGTTTGCCAGCCAGTCGTAGTCGCCTGCGCTGTCGCTAGGACCTGCGCGCCCGCCAACACCTGAATCTTAGCCGTCCCACTCCCGGCGAAACGCACGTTCAAAGAGTAAGCCCCCGCGCTTGGCACTGCTACATTGTAATCAAGGTGACCCGAATCGAGCATCTGCATTTCCAGGAAGCCGTCGCTATCCTTCGTTAGGCCGAGATCGCTATCCTTTGCTTCCACATAACTCTCGGACTGGAGCCGGCCAGGCAGTTGATAATACACATTAGGATCGTGCACCGGCATGTTGACATAGGTCTCGCCCAGCTCAGTTAACTTACCTGACTGTGAGTCAAGCAGACTCAGTTTCGGGTTACCCTTCACCCTTTCCTTAAACCAAGCGTAACCCTCTACATACGGCGTCCGCTCGAAGAGGTCGACGGATTGAATGAGATAGTCACGCTCCGCCTCCGGTCCCGAAGCATTCCATTGCGCAAACTCAGTCACCCAGACCGGTTTCTTGAAAGTGTCGTGCATCATGCCGACCATCCATTTTAACTCACCGAAGTTACCATAAGTGTGCGCGGAGGTTGCGGTCACTTCGGTGTTAGCGAGATAGAACATAACTGCCTTTAGGAAAGGAGTCATAAAGGTATAAGTCATCTCCTTGTGTTCTACCGGGTCCATAGCCTTAATACTGGCGCCTGTGCCCGATCCGAGCGCCATATGTGGACCTACTACCGGAATGTGAAAGCTATCGGCGACTGACTTAACTTGCTTGTAATAGTCCGCCGTTTTTTGTGGAGGGATAAATGCCTGGCCTTTCAAGTTAGGCTCGTTAATCGCCAGGACATGGCTCGGCTTGTGAGAGGCCAGATAAGTGCGCAGGCCATTTACATCCTCCGCGTGGCCCCAAGCCATCGGCAGAAATTCCATATGCGCGGCGGGCGGCGGATTCTGCGTGTCGGCGTAGTGCCAGTTATACCACCATGAGACACCGGGCGAGACAGCCATAAAATCCGCGGCGGACATTTCATTAAGACAGAGCCCGCGCTTAACGCTCTGGACCGGCTTGTCGCACGGCACCACACGCACTTTTGTCTGGCCGAAGGCCGTCGATGAACCGGCAGCCAGAGCGAGGAGAAAGGCAGCGTGCCTGGACGACAAGGAACGAAGAGATAATTTCATGGGATCGAAAAAAAGGAGTTCGAGGTTGCAGTAAATTGCACTAAAGCCGGCACCAGCCGCAAGCTTTTAATTCGCCTGCTTCGCGGCCCAATGTTCCCCTTTTTCCTCGCCTACTCTTTCTCTTTGCTCTTCTCGTTAGGTAGAGCCCCGGCCTTGAGCTGTCGCGTGGCCGCAGTGAGCGCCTCCGCGTTAGCCGCGTCGTCGCAAGCCGAACCGGAAACTTCGATGTCGCCGCGCCCGCGCAGCAGCTTCACGCCTACGCCGAGCACCTGCGGCATGGTGCCGCCGAGATCCGTGGAGGCAAGTTGGAAACCGCACGGATGCGAAAGCGCATAGACGTTAACCAGCGCCGTCGGCGTGTCATCGACCCCGGAAGTCATTTTCAAGTTGGGCGCGATGACGCCGAAATCCGGGTAAGCTGACGTCGCCCAATCGCCGATCGTGGCCAGAGACTTATACTCGTTAGGGAAAGGATTCGCCGCCACCAGCATGATCGCGTGATGCGGAAAAGCCGCCGCATAGGCGCCGATGATTTTTTGCGACGCCGCGATCCATTCCGGCGCGCCGCCGCCGCTGCCGAGCGCGGCAATATCGTCGGCGTCTTTTGCGACCGTGGTGACGAAGCCATCGGCGCCGGTGCCGAGACCGCCCACGATCACGCCCGCGAGGTTGGAGTCGCCCGCGAAGTGTTTCCCGAAAGCTTCGATAAAATCCAGCTCCGCGGCGACGAGAGCCGGGTCCCAGGGCAACGCCGCGGCGGCGGTCGAAAACTTGTACATTTTCGCGCCGACCCAGGCGGGAAGGGCGGGCGCCCAGGCGACACCGACCGACCATTGTTTGCCCTTCGCTTTCGCGAGCGCGGCCGCGGTGTCGAGCTGGGCCCAATCGAAGTCGCCTTTTCTCTTTTCAATCGACCCGATACTGACGCTCAGGCGGACGCCATTGATCGCCGGATTCGTCCAGCACGATTGCTTTTCGGAGATCGGCTCGTCCGTTTTGAGGAGATAGAAAATGCCGCGAGGCGCTTTCGTTAGGCTGGAGGCTGGCGTCGAACTCTCACTGGCGGAATGCCTCGGCCGATGGCGCGGCGTGGCGGTCGGCGTCGGTGCCGGGGTCGGGGTGGGGCGCGGCTTGTGATGGAACCAGCCTTGGGGCTGGTACCAAGTGAGAAGGAAAATCAGCAGATAATTCATTTCTCCTCTTAGTTAGCACCGGGAAATCGCAATGCACCGCGAAAATCTGCTTCCGTCGATGAGGTTTGACGTGGGTTGGGTGGGGCTCGAACCCACAACCAACGCCTTAAAAGGGCGCTGCTCTACCATTGAGCTACCAACCCGGCGGGAGCCTGAGTTTTTACGATGGTTCGCCATGCGGCGCAAGATCGCGCAGCAAATCCCGCAGCGAGTTGCGTGGCCGGTCGAGCCGGAAGACCGGCAAGCCCGCAGCGCTCGCCGCCGCCCAATCACGCTCGGGATCGTCCCCCGCATGCAGGATTTCGTTAGGCAGAAATCCGACAACCTCGAGAGCGCGGCGAAAGATTTGGGGGTCGGGTTTGTCCGCGCCCAACTCGCTCGAAAGAAAAATGTGCCGAAAATATTTCGCGACTGTGAGGTGACGAAGAATGGAGCGAAGCCGGCCGTCGAAATTCGAAACGACCGAGAGCTGGTAATGCGGCGCGAGCGTTTCGAGAACTTCGCGCACTTCGGGGAAAAGGTCCCACACGCCCGCCTCTGCGAAGTGCCCGTAAGCCGCTTCGAAAAAGCTGTCGCGCTCCAGCGCGGAGATTTGCGCGCCCGTCTGCGCGAGCACGCGCCTAACGAGCTCCTGCCACCAGCCTTTGTCGTCGTCGGGTCGCGGCTGGCCGGTCGCCGGACGCGCCGGCATCGTCTGCCAGACTTTGCGAAAAGCGGCGTCGAGCTGGGTCGCGTCGAGGCTGAGGCCCTGCCGTTGGCCCACCAGGGCGTAATGCCAGCCCACGCTTTTCGTTAGGCGAATGAGCGTCCCGGCGGCATCGAAGAAAATCGCTTGGAGCATCGCGCTTCACCTTCCAACACCTAACCAATCGGCGCGCGACTCTTTTCCCTTTCGAATCACGTCGCGCGCGTGAAAGTAGCGCCCGCGCGAACGCGATTCGAAATGAGCGCTCTTCTTTCTCCGGCCGACGATCCGAAATGGGATCAATCGCACGCCGAGGAACTGGCCAACAGCATCAGCCACGGCCTCGGCTTGCTCCTCGCTCTGATCGGCGCGCCGCTGCTCATGATCGAAGCCTGGCGCGGGGGAGACCGTTACTTTTTTATTGGCGTGGCCGTTTTCGCGGCCGCCATGTTGCTTGTCTATCTCGGCTCGACGCTCTATCACGCCTGGCCGCGCGGTGCGATCAAGTCGGTCTTCCAAGTGATCGATCACTCCGCGATTTTTTTGCTCATCGCCGGCACTTACACGCCCTTCACTTTGGGCCCACTGCGGGGTCCGTGGGGCTGGTCGATTCTCATTCTTATCTGGACGATAGCGATCGGCGGCGTCGTGCTAAAGAGCGTCGGCGGCACGCAGCGGCGGCGCGGTCTTTCGCTCGCGCTCTATCTCGGTATGAGCTGGATGGTGCTGGTAGCCTCGCGCCCGCTTTTTCTGCATGCGCCACTGAGCGCGTTGATCTGGCTCGGGGCAGGGGGCCTCGCCTACACCGGCGGCGTTTTTTTCTTCGTCCGCAAAGGCCGGCGCTACACCCATTTCGTCTGGCACTTATTTGTGCTCATCGGCACGACCTGCCACTTTCTCGCCGTCTTCTCCTGCGCCAGCGCGTGAATATTTCGCCTAACGACACCCTGCCGGTCGAGCATAACGATCCGGTCAACGCGCGCATCCTCGCGATTTCGGAGGACAAAATCGCGGGCTTCGTGCGCGAGCCTTTCGCCCAGATCGCAGAGCGTGCCGGGTTGCCCGTGGAGGTCGTGCTGGAACGAATCACCGCGATGTTGCGCGCGGGCACAGTGCGTCGGGTGCGCCAGACTTTGCTCGCGACCAACCTCGCCGATGGCGCGCTCGTCGCCTGGAAAGTGCCGCCGGAAAAAATCGACACCGCCTTCGATTACATGTCGCAGCGCGATCCGTTTTCGGGCCACGTGGTTTTGCGTTCGACCGACGCGATCACGCCCGGATCCGAGTACAAACTCTGGACGACGCTGAAAGTGCCGCACGGTTTTTCGCTGCCACGGCACGGCGAAATCTTGCGCGAGATCGTCGGCGCGGAACACTTCCGGCTGATGCCGGCGAAAGGTATTTTCGCGCTTGGCGTCGGACACGTTAGGCGAAAAAACGTCGCACCCGGCAGCCGCGCGGGCGCGCCGGCCACGATGATCAAAGTGCAACCCGCGACGTTGACCGAACACGAATGGACGGTTCTGACCGCCTTGAAACGCGAGTTCACTCCTGAGGAAATTCAGGAGGCGCCGTGGGTCGCGCGCGCGGGGGAAGCGGGTGTTTCGCTCGAGGAATTTTTCGCGGTGGCGGAAAGCCTAACGAATAGAAAAATCATCGGACGTTTCTCGACGTTTCTCGAGCACGTGAAGCCATCGTTAGGCGGAGTACGGGTGACGCGGTTCAACGCGCTTTTTCATTGGGCCGTGCCGCCGGGGCGAGAACTGGAGGCGGGCGGCGAAGCGGGCCGTCACGAAATTCTCACCCACTGTTACTGGCGCGAAGCGGGTCCGGAATTCCGCGACGTCAACATCATGGCGGTCGCGCATGGCACCGACAAAGCGCTCCTCCTCGAACACAAGACCGCGATCGACCGGCACCTCGCGGACGGCGGCATTCCGGTGTCCTACACCAATGTTTTCTGGGGCGGCCGCAGCGAGATCAAGCCGTCGGAAATTTCGCCGCAGATTTATCGGCGCTGGCTCGACGACGTGGGCGCCGCGCGCGTTTGAAGAACTCGTTTCGGGCTGATGCAAAGGTTGATCGCACAGATCGGCGAAGGCGCGGAGCTTGATCACGCCGACATCGCGATGGCGATCGCGCAGCTCACGTCCGACACGGTCGGCGATGAGCTAAAGGCGGATTTCCTAGCCCGGCTCCATCAACGGGGCGAGACGCCGAGCGAGATTACGGGATTCGTTAGGGCGTTGCTCGAACGCGCGACCGATCCGGGGATCGATCTCTCGAATTTAGCGGGTCCGGCGCTCGACGTGTGCGGGACGGGCGGCGATGGGCTCGATCTTTTTAATGTTTCGACCACGATCATGTTCATCCTGGCCGCGGGTGGCGCGGTGGTGCTGAAGCACGGGAATCGCAGCGTCACCTCGCGTTGCGGCAGCGCCGATGTGCTGGAGGAGCTGGGCGTCAATCTCGCGCTCGAACCGGACGATCTGCGGCGCTGCGTGGCGGAGCTGCGGATGGGTTTTCTTTTCGCGCGACATTATCATCCGGTCTTCCGCGCGCTCGCCACGACTCGTGAACGTCTCGCGCGCCAAAAGACGCGGACGATTTTCAACCTCCTCGGGCCGCTGCTCAATCCGGCGCGTCCACCGCGGCAGTTGGTCGGAGTTTATACGGCTCGCCTAACGAGTGTGTTTGCCGAGGTTTTGCGGCAGCTCGGGCGGGAACGGGCTTGGGCGGTGAGCGGGACGACGGAGAGCGGCGCGGAAATGGATGATCTTTCCGTCTGTGGCGACACCGGGGTGGCTGAATTGCGCGCGGGGGAAATAACCGCGACCAGAGTGACGCCGGCCAGCGCCGGACTGTCGTTAGGCAAGGTCGCAGAATTGCGCGGCGGCGGTCGCAGAGAAAACGCGACGCTGCTCCTTGGGCTCCTGGCCGGAGAAGTGGGCGGCGCGAAGCGCGAGATGATGCTGTTAAACGCGGCGGCTGGTTTTGTGGTGGCGGATTTGGCGGCGGATTTGCCCGCTGGTGTTGCGCTGGCACGCGAGCAAATCGAGAGCGGGCGCGCGCTGGCGAAGCTGCGCGCACTTCAAAAATTCTCGGCGTAACTGCGGTCCAACTCGCGGAGGAGAGCGACGGCAAATTCCTGGCGATCGACGGGCCGGCCAATCGCCATGGCGAGCGAGCCGGCGCGCTCCCGCAGGTCTTCCGGGAAAGCGTCCGGCGACTGGTTGAGGTTGACGCCGAGACCGGCGATCGCGGCGAAGCTCCTGCCAGGTCCAGCCTTGGTCTCGACCAGCACTCCGCAGACTTTCCGCGGACCGATGTAAACGTCGTTAGGCGGCTTGATCTGCGGCGCGAGTTCGAGCTGTTGCCGAATGGTATCGGCGACGGCTTCGGCCGCCCAACTCGTTAGGCGCGCCGATTCCGCCAACGTAATTCGCGGGCGCAGGAGGATGGAAAACCAGAGACCCTGGTGGGGCGCGGAGTGCCATTTGTTGGCGCGCTGGCCGCGCCCGGCCGTTTGTTCTTCCGCAAAGACGACGACGCCTTCAGCCAAATCCGACGTGAGCATTTGCCGGAGAAAATCGTTGGTCGAGCGCGTTGATTCCAAGACGAGGATCTGGCGTCCGAGGACGACGTTGCCTAACGAAGCCTCGAGTTCGCGCGCGATCAATCGGTCGGAAAAAGGCGGATGATGGGGCTTCTTCACTTTGCTCTTACACTTACACCTGCACTTACACGTCCAGGGAGAAGGTGTAAGTGCACGTGTAGGTGCAAGATCAAAGTGGCGACGCGCTCAGGCCGCGACATGAGTCAGCTCCAGCGAATAATCGATCGCCCGCGCGGAGTGAGTGAGCGCGCCGATCGAGATGTAATCGACGCCGGTCGCCGCCACCTGCCGCACATTGCGCAGGTTGATTCCGCCGCTTGCTTCGAACTTGACTTTCCCTTTACCAATCGCAACCGCTTCGCGCATCTGCGCGCCGCGCATGTTGTCGAGGAGGATGATTTCGATGCCCTCGATTTCCAGAAAGGCGCGCACTTGATCGAGGTTATCGGCTTCGACCTCGATCCGCATCCCGGGCCGCTCGGCCCGGACGCGTTTGATCGCTTCCGTCAGCCGCGCCAGGCCGGGGCGGGCCAGAAGATGGTTGTCCTTTACCAGCACCATATCGTGCAAACCGATGCGATGATTCACCCCGCCGCCAGCGGTGACCGCAGCTTTCTCGAACTTCCGCAGACCCGGCGTGGTCTTGCGCGTATCGAGAATTTTCGCGCCGTTTTTGCCGGCGGCTTCCACAAATTCATGCGTGAGAGTAGCGATGCCACTGAGACGCTGGAGGAAATTCAGGGCGACGCGTTCCGCCGTGAGAATGGAGCGCGCGTTCCCGCGGATCTCAAGGACCGTCGCGCCACCCGCGACCATCGTCCCGTCCCGCTGGACAATTTCCAGGCGCAGGCTGGGATCGACGCACCGGAAAACTTCCGCGGCGACTTCGGTCCCGGCGACAATTGCGCGTTCCTTCGCCTGGACACGCGCGGAAGCCTGCTCGGTTTCGGTGACGAAATATTCTGTTGTGACGTCGCCGCCGCCGATGTCTTCGCGCAGGGCGAGATCGATGAGGAGGTGGTCGTCAGCGGAAAAATCCATGGCAGGCGTGAAGAAAAATCGCGCTGGGGACCGGCGCGAATCCGCCCACGATGGGGGCAAAAGGCCGGAGGGACAAGCGCGCCTGCGCGAAAAAAAAGATCCGGACGGGGCACGCCGCGGAGAAACTTCGAATGCGAGGCCGTGCCACCGCCCGAATCGCCTTAACCGAGGACGTTAGACAGCAGCGTTTTCGGGACGTTCAACGAATTTTTTAGTCATTTCGTGGGGGAGGAATTGTCATCCCGAGCGGAGCGAGACGGAGTCGAAGGATCCCGTGGTGTGAACTGGCAACAAGATTCCGCCGGGATCGGGCTGGCTGTTGAGGTTCTGCGGCAGCCAATCTTCGTGGATGCTCAACGGGATCCCTCGGCTTCGTTTCGCTGCGCTCCACTCCGCTCGGGATGACGACGGTCGGGAGGTGCTCGGAAGAATTGGGACGACTGTTTGAAGATGTCCGAAACTACAGGAGCAGCTCACTTTGCTCGGGCTTAGCGACGCGAACGGCTTCGTCGCGCGCTTCCTGCAGGAGCGATTTGAATTCGCACTTCTCCATCGCTTCGATCATGCGCGGATAATCGGGCCGGATGCGCAACTCGTCGATCGGCACCGGCAACGGCAGGTGACAGTCGAGATCGACCATCCGGCGATTCTGCAAAATGGTCTCGCGCGCCGTCTCCAGTTTGTCGCGTGTCTTCGGCAGTTTTACCTGGTCGAGTTTCTCGAGGAGCGCGGCAAGGCTGCCGAATTCGCGCAGCAATTTCGCCGCGTTTTTTCGGCCGATGCCGATGCCGCGGATGTTATCAACCGCATCGCCGGAGATGGCGAGGACGTCCCCGATTTGCGCCGGTGGCACCTCCCATTTTTTCGTGACCTCTTCTTCGCCTAACAATGCAAAAGCATCCTTGGGCGAGGCTAGATCGGCCTTCGCGGTGCTGTAGATTTTTACGAGCGGATTAACCAGTTGATAAAGGTCCTTGTCGTTCGTGGCCAGGATCACTTCGATTCCGCGTTCCGCCGCCGCCATCGCGTAGCAGCCCATCATGTCGTCGGCCTCGGTGTTGGGCACGGCGATGTTTTGGAAGCCGAGGATGGGAGTTAATTTTTGGATGTAATCGAGCTGCGGGAGCATGCGGTCGGGCATCTCTTTGCGCGTCACCTTGTAGGCCGGCTGCAGCTCCGTGCGCCGCTGGGGCAAACCCATGTCCCACATGACCGCGCCGAGATCCGGCTGCAGATGTTTGAGCATAAGCCGGAGCGTTTTCGTGAAGCCGAAGATCGCGTTGGTCGGTTCGCCGCGGGAGTTCGAGAGATGGAGAATCGCGAAATAAGAGCGGTAAACGTAGTAGTGACCGTCGATCAGGAGAAGCTTCATAGGCGGCGAGGATTTACTGGATTGTCAGGACGAGATGCGGAACGTGCAACACGTTGCCCGCAACCTTGTGAATCCTGTCGAAAATAATTCCGCCGCCCAATGGCTCGTCCGCGTGCAAGGGAAAGAATACGGGCCGGTCGATGTCGAAGAATTGCGCGCTTGGCGCGACGATGGGCGGTTGATTCGGACGAACGAAGTTCGCGAAGTAGAAAGCGAACGCTGGTTTCCAGCGGCGGAGTTGCCGGAGGTGTTTGCCGACGTGCCGCAGCCGCCGCCATTGCCTGCGCTCGTTAGGCAATCTGGCCTCGGGGAATTGTTAGGCCGGACCTGGCGGATTTATCTCGCGCACTTCGGGCAATATCTGGCGCTTAGTGCGCTCGTCTTTGTGCCCTCGGTTTGCGGGCAGTTGAGCAGCGCCGCCGCCAACGGTAACGGCGACCTTGATCTGCGGTCGGCTCTCGCCGGCCTTTTCAATTTTTGTATGTTCGCGGCCAGCGTTGTCGGCTGGCCGCTCTACATCGCCGGCCTGCAAATCCTCACCACGGAAGCAGCGCAAGGCCGCTCGGCCACGCTCGCGAATGTTGTTGCGCGAGCCGCCAAATTTTGGTGGCGGGTCGCTCTCCTTTGCGTGCTTGTTTACGGCGCGTTTTTTCTCCTCATCGTCCTGGCTTTCGGCATCCTCGCGATGCTGGTCGCCGGTCCGCCCAGCCTTGTGGTGATTCTGGTCGCGTTGCTCCTGCTCGTTTTCCAAGTCTGGATGTTTAGCCGCGTCTTCATCAGTTTTCTTTTCTGGCAACCCGCCGCGGTGCTGGAAAACAAAGGCGTCTCGGAGTCACTCCGCCGGAGCAAAGAATTAGCGCACAGCGAGCCCGAGCGGCCGTCGTCGCAACGGCCGAAATGGCGCGGAGCGATCCTTGCTTCGCTCTGGTTCATCGTGGCGACGGCGCTGAGCATCGGGCCGGAATGGTCCACCTTGACCAACTACTTCCACGCCCTCACGACGCTGCAGGATCCGCAGGCGATCATGCAATCGATGACCGCCAGCGCGCAGGCTGCCGGGTTGGCGCCGGTGGCACTTGTGCTCGGCGTGTTGCAGCAAGTGCTCCGCCCGCTGCTCGGAATCGCCTTTGTTTTGCTTTATCTCGAGATCGTTCCCGCGCCTAACGAGTAAAGGACTGCGCGGCCGCGCCTGAGCGTGAGAAACGTTCTCTCCGACAGTCGGCGGTTGCCGCCATCACGCTTTTGTGAAATAGACCGCGCTATGCCGAGCGCCGACGTTTCTCACGAAAAATCCGCGCTCCTCGCCGGAGTCGCCGCTTTCACGGCGTGGGGTCTCGCACCGGTTTACTGGAAATTGCTCCGCTCGATTTCCGCCACGGAAATTCTGGCGCATCGCTTTGTCTGGACTTGGATTTTTATGGTCGTGCTTCTGAGCTGGCAGGGGCGATGGCCGGAAGTTCTCGGCAATTTGCGTAACCGGCGGACGGCTCTCTTCTGCGTCGCGAGTGGAATCGCGATCGCCGTCAATTGGTTCCTGTTCATCTGGGCGGTGAACGCGGGTCACGTCCTCGAGACGAGCCTCGGTTATTTCATGACGCCGCTCTTCAGCGTGATTCTGGGCGCGGTTTTCTTGCGAGAACGCCTGACTCGTTGGCAATTCGTTTCCGTGCTTCTGGCCGCGGGCGGTGTCGCTTACCTAACGATCGACCTCGGACATCTCCCGTGGGTGGCGCTCGCGCTTTGCGTCTCCTTTGGCTGTTACGGGCTCTTCCGCAAAGTTTCCGGCGCCGGACCGACGGCGGGCCTTTTCCTCGAGACGACGATGATCGTGCCGCTGGCAGTGGGGTTCGTGTTTTTTCTGGCCGCGACGGGGGCGGGACATTTTCAGTTAACGACGCCAGCCTTTTCGCTTCTGCTCCTCACGACCGGGATTGTCACGGGCTTGCCGTTGCTTTGGTTCGCCCAGGCGGCGCGCGGGCTTCGCCTAACGACGGTTGGTTTTCTGCAATACCTCGCGCCGAGCTGTACTTTTTGTCTGGGGATTTTTCTGTATCACGAGCCTTTTCGCCGGGCGCAGCTCGTGACTTTTGCGCTCATCTGGGTCGCGCTCGCCATCTATAGCGCCGACGCCGTCGCGCGCTGGCGCGGGCTACGCGTCCCGGCGGCGGCGCCGGTGGTTTGATTCGTTAGGGCATTTCGCGCAGGCAAGGCAGCCGCCTTGCGCTATCTTCCGCCGCCATGTGGAGCGAGGATAATTTTCAATACGCGATCGAGAATACCGAAGTGATTCTCGCGCCCCGGAATCAGATTGCGACTTTCGGGCATACCAGCTTTCGCTTTTATCTGATCAGCGAGCTGATGGATCGCGTGGATGCAGTGCGGGTGCGCGATGGCCGCATTCACGCGGAGCGGCCGCAGATTCTTACCGCCGATCATTACTCACGGCTGCTGCTCGAAGGCTTCGGCGAAAAGGCGGAACGTTTCATCGAGCAATTTCGCGCGCAGGCGGGGAAACTGGCGGTGTTGCGTTACGGATTTCAGTTTCGGAAAACCGATGTGACCGAACGGACCGTGCACGATTCGATGGCCGCGGTGATCGAGCAGACCAAGGCGCAAGTCGAACGTTCGGAAGAGCCGCTCAGCGCGGTCATTCAAGGGGTGGACGATGCCTGGGAAGTTTGTCTGTTAAAATTTACCATCGACCTGATCGAGAAGTCGGCCGGCGGGAATCTGGGCGATCTGCGCCGGCGCGGTTTGATGTAGTCCGCTACGCTCCCGCGAGCGTCGGGGCTACCGTCTGACGGTGGCAAACCCCTTGACTTTCGGCGGCCGTTCTAGTGTCATGGGCGGCTGGAGAAAAGGACGCGGGCACGGGATGAAAATGGCAAAACGATCGGTCTTGGTGTTCGCAGCGTTCACTCCATTTCTCGCCGCGACGGCATTTTCCGGAGCCACACCGGCGGCGGAAAACCAGATCGTTTTCTACGGCCAGAAGTCGCGCGCGCAACGCTTCCGGCACGATGGGCCCGCCGCGCCGGAAGGACCGGCCGGCAGCTTCGGCACGCGCGCTCTCCCCGGTCAGGAGGCGATGACCGGATACGACAGCCTAACGAATGGCTATCTCAAGCAGGGTCCGGCGTACGACACGATCAACGAAGACAATTTGAGGCCGCTGCGTTCCTACAACGAAGGACGATTCGTCTTCGAAGAAGTAGAGAGCGTGGAGAAAGGTCTTGGGCCGACTTATAACGCGCAAAGTTGCAGCGCCTGTCATCAGAGCGTCGCAACTGGCGGTGCCAGTCAGGTGGCGGAGCATCGCACCGGACGCGTGGTCGATGGTCAGTTCTTCGAGTCGTTAGGCGGCTCGCTTATCCAGTCGCGCGCAACTCATCCTGAAATCGTGGAGCGCGTTTCGCCTGAGGACGACGTGCGCACTTTTCGCATGTCCACCAACGCTCTCGGCGACGGCTACGTAGAGTGCATCGCCGACAGCACACTCACCGCGATCCAGATGAACCAGCCGACAGAGGTGCGCGGCAGCACGGCCTCGGTGCCCGTGCTGGAGGGCGACGGCACGCCGCGCTTCGGGCGTTTTGGCTGGAAGGATCAACACGCCAGCCTCGTGTCGTTCGCGGGCGACGCCTACCTCAACGAAATGGGGATCACCAATCCGCTTTTTCCGGATGAGAACACTTCGAGTGGGCTCTTCGTCGGCTTCGGGACGATTTACGATCCCACGCCGGAACCCGAAGACGAGGGCACCGATATCACCGCGTTCGGGAATTTCCTCCGCTCGACCAAAGCGCCCTCGCGCGGTTCGATCACCGATGACGCGATCGCTGGGGAGGCGCTGTTCGATCAAGTCGGGTGCGCGGTTTGCCATGTCGCGTCGATTCGCACCGCGGCTGCGGGGACGAAGATCAACGGAAATTCTTTCACGGTCCCGCACGCGCTCGGGAGCATGACGATCCATCCCTACAGCGATTTTCTGCTGCACGACATCGGCACCGGCGACGGCATCCCCATTCTCCCGCAACCGGAATACGCGACGACCGCGCCGCAGATTCGCACCGCACCGCTCTGGGGCCTGCGCACCCGGAATCGGCTGATGCACGACGGACTTTCTTTCACGCGCCAGGAAGCGATCGCGCGACATGCGGGGCAGGCGAGCGGTGCGGTGGCGGCCTATAGCGCCCTAACGAGTGACCAGCAGACGCAGGTCATCGCGTTTCTCGATTCGCTCTAAAAGGAGTTGTCATCCCGAGCGGAGCCGACGGCGCAGTCGAGGGATGACGCTCAGGTTTGTCTCTCGTAGCGCCGCATCAATTTGAAGAAACGCATGGTGTCTCGCACTGGATGAATGCTGCTCTTTTCATCCGCGTAAACCGTGCTCACCGGCACGGAAGCGATGCGAAAGCCGCAGCGGCTCGCGATGATGAGCATTTCCGTCTCATAATCGAAGCGGCTCGTGCCCTCGAGCAGCCGCGAGGCGAGACTGCGATGCACCATGCGGTAACCGCATTGCGTATCGGGCACCTCCTGCCCGCAAAGACGACTGATGCGATGACTCATGTAACGATTCACCGCGCGCCTAACGAATGGCATTTCGCGCACATCGTTCATCCGCGTCCCGACAAAAAGAGCCGCCGCCGGGCCGGCGGCAGCCGCGAAGAAGCGGCCGATCTCCTCCGGCAAATGCTGGCCATCGGCGTCGAGCAAGAGGACGAACTCGATCTCCGTCCGCGTCAGCCAATGGCGCAACCCGGTTTTAATCGCGTGGCCTTTCCCACGGTTTTCGGGGTGAATGATGACCTCGGCACCGCCCTCGCGCGCGAGGGCCGCGGTCGCATCGGTCGAGCCGTCGTCGATCACCAACACGTGATCGAGCTGCGCGCACGTCCGCTCCGCCACATCGCGGATGTGCTTCTCCTCGAGATAGGCCGGGATGACAGCAGCGACGCAGGTGCGATCGAGCGAACGGCCCGGTTGCGGCGCGCCGCTCTCCATGCCTAACGAACGACGGGATGAAAATCCGCCGCGTGATACGAGCTGCGCACAAGCGGCCCGGAAGCGACGTGCGCGAAGCCCTTGCCGCGCGCGATCTGGCCGTAAACCTCGAATTGCTCTGGCGTGATGTATTCGACGACCGGCAGGTGCTGCGGCGTCGGACGGAGGTATTGGCCTAACGTTAAAACCTGACAGCCGACTTCGCGCAGGTCGTCCATGGTTTGGAAAAGTTCCGGCTCCTTTTCGCCGAGGCCGAGCATGACTCCGCTCTTGGTGACGACGTGAGGCGACAGCTCTTTCGCGCGTCGCAAAACCTGGAGCGAGGTCCGGTATTTGGCGCGCGACCTAACGACCGGCGTGAGCCGCTCCACGGTTTCCATGTTGTGATTAAAAATCTCCGGCGCTGCGTCGAGCACGAGTTGGATGCACCAATCCTGTGCGTGAAAATCCGGCACGAGCACTTCGATGATGATCGTCGGATCCATCTCGCGCACCGCGCGAATGGTGCGTGCGAAATGTTCCGCGCCGCCGTCTTTCAAATCGTCGCGCGCGACGGCGGTGATGACGACGTGCTTGAGCTTGAGCCGCCTAACGGCTTCCGCCACGCGCTGCGGCTCGTCTTCTTCGAGCGCGAAAGGTTTCGCCGTGCTCACCGCGCAGAAACCGCAGGCGCGCGTGCAGCGTTCACCCGCGATCATCATCGTCGCAGTGCCCTGGCTCCAGCATTCCCAGCGGTTCGGGCATTGCGCGCTCTCGCAAACGGTGTGCAGGCGCAGATCGGAGATGAGCGCCTTCGTGGAAAAGAACACCGGATTCGAAGGCAGGCGCACCTTTATCCAGGGCGGCTTCTGCGCCTGGTGAAGAGCGGGATCGATTTTGGCGCAGGACATTGGGCGGAAGCTTTAGGATATAAGTCTTAGATTTGAAGGATAGCCCGCGCAACTCTCAGCTGTGGACATCGATCCCAGGGGTCCCATGCGACCTATAAGTCCCATACGACCTATCCTCATTGCCGACGACACCGCCTCACATACACTGCGCACCGTGAATGACGCCGCGCCTATCTCGCCGCCGGTCGTGCCGTCGGTCTCGCCTCGTGGCTATGCGCCTATCCTTTGGCTGAATCTCCTCTGCCTCGACGCGCCGCTCGTCGCCGTCGCCTGGCAGTGGATTTTTGCGCACAGCTTCGGCGCGCATTTGAATTGGCCGCTGCGCTG
This sequence comes from Chthoniobacterales bacterium, assembly GCA_013821455.1. GTDB lineage: Bacteria > Verrucomicrobiota > Verrucomicrobiia > Chthoniobacterales > UBA10450 > Palsa-1392. The sequence continues at coordinate 82,540 of JACDGS010000001.1, read as the reverse complement.
GCTGCTTTTTCTCACGGCGTGGCTGATCTATCTCGGTGATCGTTTCGCGGACACGCTCCGCCTGCCGCTCGCGGCTCCGCGCGCGGAGCGCCACCGATTTTGCCAGGACCACAGGCGCGGCTGGTGGGTCGCGATCGTCGTCATTTTTCTCCTGGATGCCGGGCTCGCGCTTCAGGCGCTCGATCTGCAAATGCTCATCCTCGGCGCAACCCTCGCAACAATTTGCGCGGTCTATCTTTTCCTGAACCACTTGTTAGGCGGAAAATGGCGCCCCGTCCCAATGAAGGAAAAAGCAGTGGGCGTTCTTTTCGCCGCCGGCACCACCCTCGGAGTCGTCGGACAACTGCCCGGCCTAACGATCTCGTTCGCCTTCGCGGTCGTGCTCTTCGCCCTGCTTTGCACCCTGAACTGCCTCTGCATCGCGTCGTGGGAGCGCGAGCTCGATGCGGCCCAGGGGAAGAGTTCGTTCCTCACCGGCTGGCCGGCGTTCGCGCGCACGCTTAAACCATTGGGACTCACCCTGACTGCGGCCGCGCTCATCCTCGCGGTGGTCTGGCGGTTTGCCGCGCCACTTTGGATTTGCCTCGCCGCGAGCACGCTTCTCCTGATCCGGCTGCACTCCGCGACCAGTCTCCCGCGGGATAATCGAACCGCGCTGGCCGATCTCGTTCTGCTCACGCCGCTTCTTTGCCTGCCTTTTTCGCGGTGAATTTCGATCGGGTCGCGCCGCATTACCGCCGGCTCGAAAGAATTGTTTTCGACGAGCAATTGCAGGCGGCGCGTTGCGCATTCGTTAGGCAAATTCCGGCGGCGAATCGCGCGCTTGTCGTCGGCGAGGGCGACGCACGATTTCTCGCAGAACTCCGGCGGGCGCAGCCGGAGCTCCAGGTGGATTGCCTCGACGCGAGTGCGCGCATGCTCGCGCTCGCGCAAAAAAGAGCGGGACAAAATCGGGTGCGCTTTCTTCACGCAGATATCTGCGAGGCGGCTTTTCCCCCGCACCGATACGACCTCGTCGTGACGCACTTTTTTCTCGATTGCTTCGCGGCGGAAACACTGCGCGAAGTAGTCACCAAGTTGAGCGGCGCGGCGACCGACAACGCAATCTGGTTGGTCGCGGATTTTAGCCTGCCACCTAACGGATGGCGACGCTGGTGGGCCCGACTCCTCATCGGAACAATGTATTTTTTCTTCCGCTTCGTCGCCGGCATCGAAGCACGGCGTCTAATCGATTATGCGCCGCTCATGCGCGAAAACGGTTTTTGCCTAACGAACGAGAAGATCTCCGCGCACGGGCTTATCCGCTCGCAATGCTGGCGTTGCGGACAGATCACGAACGCAACGCTCGTGTCATCCTGAGCCGGCGCAGCGCGGCGAAGGACCCCGCAAGCGCCACTCGAAATAAATTGGAAAAATGCGCGCCGGGCGACGCTTGCGGGGTCCCTCGCTTCGCTCGGGATGACAGGTACGTGCTCGCCTGCTTGAAGGAACGCGACGCTAGCGCCGCGCCGTTTCCGCCTAACGAGAAGTCGCGCCCGCCACCGCAGGAACGATGGTTGTCCCCTCGCCCAGATAAATCGTGACCTTGTTCCCGACACTGACCAAATCCTTGACCCGGGCCGCGTCCCAATTCGCCATGCGAATGCAGCCGTGACTCCCGGCGCGCCCGATCGTCTCCGGACTATTCGTGCCGTGAATCCCGATGCCCGGCTTGTTCAAGCCCATCCAGAGAATGCCGACGGGATTGTTAGGCCCGGGTGGCAGATTGTAAAAATCGTTCGTCCGCACGCCATGCATGAGCACGCCTTCATCGTGCCGAAACCAGGGCAGCGTCGCAATCCCAAGAATTTTCCAAACCCCCTGCGGCGCGGGCAAAGTTTTCGAGCCCGGTGTAATCGGAAATTCGGCGACGAGTTTATCGCCCTCGCGCACTTCGAGAAAATTCTCGCGGATATCGATGACGATCTGCCGCGCGGCGAAAGAGGGATTCGGCGGAACGAAATGCTCGGAGAGCTTCTCGACTTCGAACGGCCGAACGTTAGGCACCTTCACCGTGTCGCCGAGCTTGAGCTTCTCGAGATCCATTCCCGGATTGAGCTTGCGCAAAAAGTCCTCCGCCGAATGAAACCGCTCGGCCACAAATTCGAGATAAGAACCGTAGAGCAGCGCCTTCAACCTAGCCTGCTCTGAAGGCCGCGACGCCACATCACCGATGAGCGGCGCATCCTCCGGCCGGATCGTATAAGTCGTGTAAGGCTCCGGGACCTGCGCGAGCAACTGCGCATCGACCGCGCCTCCCGGCGGCAGCCCGTGCGCGCGCTTGAAGGCCACCAGCGCTTTCCCGAAAAACTCGCCTATCCGCCCGTCGATTTTCCCCGGACCGAACTCATTGTTATCCAAAAAAATCTGCAGCCGGACGCTCGTCGTCTCGTCGTAAACCGGCAGTGCGACCAGCTCGCGCGGCGGTAATTTCGGCGTGGGATCCGGCGTTGGCTGCGCTGGCGGGACGGGAGCGAGGAGTGGCGCGGGAGCTGGCGTCGGGGTGCGCCGCCGAAAAAACTGCGCATCGGCCGCAGAGGCGAGCGTGAAGATCGCGAGCAAAACGACGCCGCCGGATTTCATGAGCGGAAGCTATCCACTGCACGGCTGGCGCATGCAACTGGGAGCGATCGCCCGTTGACAAAGTTTTTCGACATCGGTTCGAGCCGAAAGACCGCCAGGACGCGAGTGACTAACTCGCATGCCAAAACCGCCTAACGAGTAGCCTCGCCCGAGAAAAGGATCTCGTGCGCTTCCCGTGCGGTCAGGGAATCCAGAAAGCGGATGCATTCTCCGCGAGCGTCCGCAAAAAATTCCGCGCGCTTGCTCCCGGTGGCGCGCAAGGCCGCGCGATGATCGAGCCAGGCGACGCGCAACGCCGCGCTGAAAAGAAGCTGAAATTGCAAACTCCACGCCGCGCGTTCCACTGGAAGCAATCCGGCATGGATGTCGCGCAAATGATCGAGGTGAAAGGCCACGTGTTGCGCTTCATCCGCGAGAATTCGCTCGCAAACCTGATCGAGAATCGGATCGCGCACCCGACGTTGCAGGACGCGGTAGTAGGCGGTGCCAACCAGTTCCGCGATGAGGAGTACCTGGATCTCGAAGTTCAATCCCAAAGCGCGCCGCGCCGTGCGGAAAAGCAGGTGCGTCCAGTGGCGTGTGATCAGCCGGCCGCCGAATCGTGCCACGAGGTTTTGCAAAAGTCGCGCGTGTTCGCCTTCCTCGGCCACGAACAATTCCAGCGCCCCGACATAGGGGGCATCCTCCTCCGTCTGGCGCGCGGCCTGCGCGAAAAGATGACTCCCGCCTCCGCTCTCGCCTAACTGAAAATGGGAAAGCGACGACGCCAGATGCGCCCGCAATCCTCCCGAGAGCGGCATGGGCGCGGACCAATCCGGCTCGATAAAGTTGCGGCGATTTGCTTCGAAATAACGAAGCCAGGCGAGTGAGTTCATATTTGGTTTTTGTTTGGGTTGGTTGGTGTGAGCGAAAAATCCCGCAGCCGCGCGACGACCGCGTCCACTGTTTCGCGCAGCGTCGAAGTGCCTGCGGTTACGCCCACGATTTCGACCTCGGCGAAATCTTCCCGCGCGAGTTCTTCGGCGCGCTCGATATGCAGAGAGCGGCGGCCGGCGGCGCGCGCAGCCTCCACGAGTTGACGCGTGTTATTACTGGTCCGGCCTCCGACGACGACAATCAGCTCCGCCTGCGCGAGCAAACGGCGGAGCGCGAGCTGCCGATCCTTCGTCGGTTTGCAGACTGTATCGACGAAACGGACTTCGCTCTGCGGCTGCGCGCGGCGGATTTCTGCAACGAGCGCGTGCACGTATTCGATAGGCTGAGTCGTCTGCGCAATGACGCCGTAACGCGCCGCCCCCGGCAGTTGCCCGATACCGGCGAAATCGCCCACCACGACCGCGCCGAAAAAGTCTTCTGTGAGACCGCGCACTTCGACATGACCGGGCTGCCCGAGGACGACAGGGAAATATCCTTTCGCGACGAGCGCGCGCAGTTGCTCATGCGCGTGCCTAACGAGAGGACAAGTGCCGTCGGTCACGGCGAAACCGGCGGCCTGCCATTGCTCCCGCCTCGCGTCCGAAGCGCCATGCGCCGTAATCATGACCGCGCGCGAGATGCTGGAGTCGGTTTGCGCGAGAGAGCCTTCCTGGACTCCCTGCGCGCTGAGACTCTCGCGCACGACGGGATTGTGGACGAGCTCGCCGAGAATCGTCAGCGGGCCGTCAGCGGCGAGGCGCTCGGCCTGAGCAATGGCGTCGCGCACGCCGAAACAGATTCCGAAATGTTCTGCGAGAATGATTTTCATGAGAAGAGGAGGGTCTAGCTTTGTGCTACAAAGTAAGTGGGCAAAAATTCAGGCTTTTCCGGCGCGCACGATTTGTTCCAGGACCTCGAGGTATTTGGTGAAGGCCGAGCGTCCTTTACTCGTTAGGGCATAAGTCGTCTGCGGGCGATCAAGCACGGCCTTGGTCACCGCGACAAAGCCGAGTTTGTGCAAGGTGCGGAGGTGGCTCACGAGATTGCCGTCACTCATTTTCAATTCCGCTTTCAAATCCTGAAAAGACCACCTCACGCGGCTGGCAAGCAAAGTCATGATCGCGAGCCGTCCTTTTTCGTGGATCGCTTTGTCGAGCTTCTCGAAATCCGGCATCGTTCATTCCGTCGCGCTGTTGCCTCGCTCTTTCGGGCGTCGCCTCGACCAGATGCAGGCCGCATAGAGTAAGTGATAAAGGCCAAAAGTAGCGCCCATCGCGAAATCAGGAAACATCCCGCGCGGGTCGAACCCGAGCGGTTTCGGCCAGAAGACCACGAGCAGGCTGGAGAGGAGAAAAGCCCACCCGAGAACGGCGAGCGAGCGGGGCGCGAAGAGAGCAGTCGCCAGCAGCGCCAGGCCATAAAAAGCAATCCAGATCGAAACCAAAACCTCCGCATCAATCGGGTCTGGATTTCTGAAAAACCAAATCGTCGCCGCCGCTGGAACGAGAAGGCAAGGCGCGATCGCGCGCAGCGCCAGCTTCGCGCCGGAAGAGAGAAAGGGCCGGCCGCCGCGGCGCGCTTCCTGCCTAACGAACAAAGCATTCACCGCGAGCACGAGGGCGAGAACAACCAGCCAGATAGTCGCGAACCAGCGGCCATCCGGCGTCATCGCATCAGCGGCCCGCGAGCGATCGACTAACCAGAACGCGACGGAAGTTCCGACCGCAAGCAGTCCGCCAACCAGCGCCGTCGGCGCGGAGATCGCGCGATAAATGGTGGCGCGCTCCATCAGGTTGCGAATGACTCGGAGATCTTCTTCCGCTCTGGAGCGCTCGTTCATCGAATTACTTTGTATGGCAAAGTTCTCACGGAGGCAACCGATTTTTTTTATTGCCCGGTTCGGCCACCTTAAGAAGGACGTTTCATCAGCTCGACTTCGAGCTTTGACCACGAGGCCAGCTTTTGAAAATGAGCGTCGAAGGTCACGAGCGTGACCTCGTGATGCAGGCAAAGGGCGGCGATGAGAAGGTCGATCGAATTGATGATCAGCTGGTGATCGTAGCAGATTTCGCCAAGCGTCAAGGCACGCCGCCAAAGGTCGTGCGGGGTCGGCAGCATCGGCATTGTCTCCATTCGTCGCCAGATCTGTCGGCGCGCGTTCCCATGGCACCCGCGCAGGACCTCGAACTGCACCGGCTCGCAGAGAGTGGAAGATTCTGCGATGAGAGCATGACGAGCGACCTCACGGACGACCGTCGCCGTCTTGGCGCCAAAAAGATCGATCCAAATGCAAGAGTCGATTATTTTGACCACGGATTTTGCCGGTCGAGCGCCTGCATCTTCTCCCAATGAGGGAAATCAACCCGGACTTTCCCTTCCATGACCTCATCCACGAGTTCGCGCCGCCGCCGCAACATCAGTTCTGAAGTCAGAAACTTCGCGATAGCGGGACCCTTTTTGCGTTCGCCCGAAAAGCGGATGATATCTTTCAGATCTTTCTCTGAAACATCGACCGTTATTTTCATACTCTCAGACTACAGGAGTCAGAGACTCCAACAAGTGATATCCTAAATGTTGCCGGCTAAATTACGATTTCGGCGGAGCCGTCTCGTCTTTAGCTTTCGCGTCCGGGACCGCGCCGTCGAGGCCGCGACGTTTCAGAAGCGGCTCGATCCACGGGTCGCGGCCGGTGAAATCGTGGAAGAGTTGCATCGCGTCTTTGCTGCCGCCGCGCGAGAGGAGGGTGTCGCGAAAGTGGTCGCCGTTTTCGCGTTTCAGGCCGCCGTGTTCTTTGATCCATTCGACGCTGTCGGCATCGAGTTCTTCCGCCCATATGTAACTATAGTATCCAGCACTGTAGCCGCCGGCGAAGGCGTGAGAGAAATAGGTGGTGCGATAACGCGGCGGGACAGTCGGAAGATCGACTCCAGCTTTCTTCAGCGCTTCCGCTTCGAAGGCCACGACGTCGTTAGGCACTTCGCTCGGCGAGATTTGGTGCCAGGCCTGATCGAGCAATGTGGCGGCGAGATATTCTGTGGTCTTGAAACCCTGGGTGAATTTTTCGGCGGCGAGGACTTTGTCGAGCAACTCCTTGGGCATCGGCTTTCCAGTCTTATAATGCTTCGCGTAGTGCTGTAGCACTTGCGGCCAACTCGCCCACATCTCGTTAACCTGCGAAGGATATTCGACGAAATCGCGCGGCACGCTCGTCCCACTAAAGCGCGGATATTTCACGTTAGAAAACATCCCGTGTAAGGCATGACCAAACTCATGAAACATGGTCGTGACTTCATCGAAGGTGAGGAGTGTCGGCTGACCGGCTTCGGGTTTGGGAATGTTGAGATGATTGGCCACGACCGGCTTGTCGCCTAACAATGCGCTCTGGTTGACATACTCATTCATCCAGGCGCCACCACGTTTCGAGGGCCGCGCGTAGTAGTCGGCAAGGAAAATCGCGAGCGGCTTTCCATCCTTGTCGTAAACCTCGAAGGTCCGCACATCCGGTTGGTAAACCGGCAGGTCGTGACGCTCCTTAAAAGTAATTCCGTATTCCTGTGTCGCGGCGTAGAAGACACCGTCGAGTAAAACGTGATTGATCTCGAAGTAGGGTTTGACTTGTGACTCATCGAAAGCATAACGAGCCTGCCTGACCTGATCGGAGTAGAGCGCCCAATCCCAGGAAGCGAGTTGGAAATCGCCCTTCTCCTTATCGATGATTTTCTGCATGTCGGCCGCTTCTTTGCGCGCGTTAGCGACCGCGGGTGGCGCCAGTTCGGCGAGCAGTTTGTTAACTGTCTCTATGTTATGTGCGGTCTGGTCGTCGAGCTGATAGGCGGCATGATTCGGATAACCGAGAAGGACCGCGCGTTCGGCGCGCAGCTTTACCATGCGCAGGACGACGCCGCGGTTATCAAATTCGCCGCCGTGACTATTACGATCGAGGGCGGTCTTCATGATCCGCTCGCGCAAGTCGCGATGTCTTAGACTCGTTAGGGCAGGTTGCTGGGTCGTATTCTGCAGGGGAAGGACATACTTTCCTTCCTTTTTTTCCTCCTTTGCGGCAAGACTCGCGGCTTTAATCTCATTCTCAGAGAAACCTTTTAACTCATCGGGCTTATCTAGCACGATGGACTCGGCGTTTTTTTCCTTGAGCACGTTCTGCGCGAACTTTGTTTCCAGCTCCGCCAGCTCGGCGTTCATCGCTTTCAGCTTTGTCTTATCGTCATCGGAAAGCTTCGCGCCCGCGCGCACAAAGTCCTTATAGTAACGCTCGACCAGCCACTTCGATTCGTCGTCCAGATTAAGTTGATCGCGCTGGTTGTAGATGGTCTCGACGCGTTTGAAGAGCGGGCCATTGAGCGAGATTGCGTCCTGATGCGCCGATAACTTGGGCGCCATGTCCGTCTCGATTTTCTGCAGCGCGGGATTCGTATTCGCCCCGGCGAGATTGGAAAAAATACGACCGACCCGGCCGAGCAAGTCACCGGTTTTCTCGAGCGCGACAATAGTATTCTCGAAAGTCGGCGGCTCCGTATTGGAAGCGATCGGCTCGATCTCTTTTAATTGTTCCGCCATTCCCTGCTCGAAAGCGGGCGCGTAATGTTCGTCCTTAATCTTATCAAAAGGCGGGTAGTGAAGGTCCAGCGAACTTTCCTGTAACAGCGGGTTATCGGTCATGGGCATCGCATTCGAGGAGGGTGAAGGAGACTCAGCGGCGCGAGCCGAAATGATAAGGAGCGGCGCCAACAATAGGGCAAAGAGACGCAGAGGCGTGAAGCGATCGGAAAATAGAGCAGGTAATGACATATTCGTTAGACGGTTGAATTGGACAAGGCCGACGATGATGAATCGGGTCAGCGACTTACAACGGGTCCCCGCCCGGGAGATTTTCTTCGGGCGCGTCGAAACCGCGCAGAGAGATCGATGCTCTGCCGGGGGAAGGGGGCTACTATTTGAGCTGGGAACGCCACACCGTCAGGCCCCGTCACCGCAAATCTCGAATCAACTCCTCTGTCGCGCCTCGCCGATATATCGATCAGATTACGATTGTAACTGAACTGGATTGAGCCCAACGTCTCTCGCGTTCGGAATCATTCGAGCGACTCCGATGACCCGTTCGCCATGCATGGATGATCGCGATATCGGTGATTAACCCGGCTCCCCGCGAAAGGTTGAGACGAAGCGAAGATAGCTTCGAAGCCTTAAGTCCTGGGGGTAAACGCCACACAATCCGAAGGCGCCTAGAACTTCTTGTTGAGGGCGATGTAGTAGTAACGATTGCGGATGGTGTAGAGCGAAGTGTCGTAGTTATCGTTGAACGCGCCCAGGACGGTCGGCGGATTGCGATCGAAGGCGTTGTTCACACCCACAGTCATCCTCGTCCCCGAGAGCAGCCGTTCCCAGAAAGTGCTGCTATCTGCACCGGGGGCGCCGGCAGCTGTTGCATCTTTTGCAAGGCCGTCAGCGGCAACACCCGGGGTCTCCGTTTTTTTGAACTGATAACTCAACTGCATGTCGAGGGTGATGTAATCCGAAACCCGACGGTAGATGTCGTACTGTGGATTGGTATCAGTTCCTCCGACGACCTGGGCGGCCAGAACTGCCGACGAATCGTCATTGAAGGAGCTGATGTAATTGCCCGTCGCCGTGAAATCGAATCCCTTCCACTCCCATTCACCACGCAGATAGCCTTTATGATAAGGGATTGCGCCCGGCGCCAGCGGCACGCTGCTGGTGAAATCGCCCAGAAAATTGGTACTCCCTACACCAACGAACGGTTCCGCCTTCCAGGTAAAGAAGTAGTTATAACCGCTCGAGATGGTAAATGTGCCCCAGTTTTGCGTCGGTAACTGGTAGGCCGCAGTGACGTCCATGCCATTGACCAAACGCTTACTCGCGTTCTGACTTTGGATGTCCACGGAAATTATCTCACCAGTCTGCGGGCCTCCGGGCCCGGCAGTGCGCTGAATGGACTCCGCAAAAGGCGCTCCCGGTCCACCTCCGGCGTTTCCATTCGCCGTCACCGCCAGTTGCGCGAAAGAAAACGGATCCAAGATCACGTCCCTGGTGTAAACCTGATAGAAATCCACCGTCGTTGTAAAACCAGGAAGAAACTTCGGCGTAAAAACCAAACCGGCGGTGTAGGTGTCGGTTTTCTCCGGCGTGAGCTTCGGATTGCCACTAACAAAGACGCCGTTGGGTGGCTGTGTGGCACCGCCGATGAGCGGATCGAAGACAAAAGGGAAAGCCTGGCTTGAGCGGTCGAAAAGATCAGTCGGGGAGGGCGAGAGGAATGACTTGCCGTAGGAAGCGCGCAGTGTCAGGTCAGCTATCGGCTGATACCGCAGACTTATCCGGGGGGTCCCCCCGTTGTCGAAGTTCGCCCGAGTCCCGAAGAGTTGATCTCTATTCTCCAATTCCTCATAGCGGTAAGCCACCGCCAGTTCGAGCGAACGCGCGCCGGGGATGTTTAGGGTGGAGGTGATAAGAGGGATGGTTAGTTCGCCGAAGATCGAGCGGACCTCTTGTTTGTATTTACTAGGGAAGGATTGGTTAAACCCGAGTTGATCGCCTGTCGCCTGCACGGGATCGGGGAGCTGTTGAGTTCGGCTCTGGCGATACTCAGCGCCAATGTTAAAACCGAAGCCTCCCTGATAGAGCTTTGGAAAGAGGTTGCCGTTGACCTTCGCGTCGGCCAGAAAATCCCGCGAGTAATTGAAGGAACGCCCCAGGTAAGACGCGCGTTGCGCGGCCGCAGAGTTATCGTAGGAAGCGGTCGCGCCGGTGGGAATCCCATTCAGGTAGGTGGGAACGGTGCCGTTAAGAGGTGCGGACTGGCCGATAAAAGGATTGAAATTACCCGCGATGATTTCCTCGTAGATACCTCCCCGGGTGGCGTCCCCGGAGTCGGTTCTCAGGAAATCAGAGCGTTCGTAAACCACGCCGGTGTCGTATCCGAAGTAACTCAGGAAGGCGTTATCGCGCGGCGAGAATTCGCCCTTGAGTCCGGCGACGTAGCGATAGAAATCGTAGTCGTAAAAGCTGCGCCGATTATTTAGCTCATGAACCAATCGATATGCCAACCTTTCCAGGTCGTCCCCAAAGGGGTTATACGGACTGTTGCGGATGATTGCCAGTTGCGCGGCGTCCGAGTTATCGAGCGAGCCATTGAGTCGTCCGTTGGCGTCTCGTCCATTAAAAATTCCAAGGGCCACATTCTGATAGCGAGCTTGGGTAACGCTAAACGGAGCCGGTGCGAGGCCATTGTCCTGCTTGGTCTTGGCATAGAGCAGATCGCCATAAAGTTGCAAGCTCTCGCCAAGCACTTTGTAATTGCCGGTCACAAAATACTGATACTTCTCCACCCCAGGAATAGAGGGTGAAAAAGCGCGGAAGTTGAAAGTTGCCGGGTCCGTTCCTACGGCGAACTCTCGATAGGATGCAGCATTGGGCGCGTTGTTGGTGGGATCAGTCAGGACAAGCGGCCCTCGTCCAGCCACCGCTACGCGGCCGGCAAAGGTTGGGCTGCCATTGTTAAAGCCGCCCAGGTTTGTTTGATCGGCAAATTTGGCAATTTCGCGATCGCGCGAATAGATGTTCTCCCGGTCGTAGTATTCTGCCGCCGCCGCGATCGCTACTTTGTCCGTTGCCACTCCACCGCGGATGTAGGTCTGCAACACGCGGGCGTCATGGTCGGTAGTGTTACCATAAAGCAGATTGATCTCAGCGCCCTGGTAAGGCTGTTCTCCCGGCCCGTTGAGGAGAATGAAGTTCACCACCCCAGCGACCGCATCGCTTCCATAGATCGCGGACGCGCCGTCCTTGAGGACTTCACTTCGGGCGAGCGCGCCGATCGGGATCGCATTGACGTTCCTAAACCCAAAAGCTCGCCGGCCATTGATCAGGATAAGGGTGTTGCCTGCGCCGAGCGCGCGCAGATTGATGAAGGCCTGTCCGTCGCCGCCATTTGAATCATTTTCTGTCGCGGTGTTTCCGATAAAGGAAGGAAGCTGACGCAACCCTTCCACCGGTGTGTTAGCACCTTGCTTTCGGAGAGCATCGGCGGTGTAAACCGTCACCGGCAGTGGCGATTCCGTTTCCGCCGTCGGGATATAGGAACCGGTGACGCTGATGCGTTCGACCTCGGCCGGTGCGCCGCCTGCGAGATTGCCACCTCTGGGCGTGGACGCAGCCACTTGTGCGGAAGCCATTCGCCCAAAGAGAAGGACGCAGGCAATGCCTAACGAGACCGGACAGATGAATGATGTCTTCATGAGAAGCTCCTCTCGCCCGCTTCGTATTCTCTAGAGAATAGGGGAGGCTTCACAAGCATTTTCGTAACACAGGCGTCCAGCCTGTCTGGTCATGCGGGCATCTTGTCTGCGTGTTTCTCGACGCTGCGGGCTGGAAGCCCGCGCGACCCGACAGGCTGGAAGCCTGTGTTACGTCAGTAGACCGTCTTCGGTTCGGGGCCGGCGATAAATTTCTGGAAACGCGGATCGCTTCGCAGCGGGTCCCACTCCCAGCGCCACTTCAGCTCGGCCACCGTCATGTTATAGACTCCTTCCTGAATGAGGTCGGCTGGCACGGTCAGCAGATGTTCGATCAACTCGATCGCAAGATTCGATTCACCGGTCCGCGCATAGATCAAAGCCAGGGCTGCAGAAGCATCGTTCTTTTCCAGTTGCGAAACGGCCGCCGCCAGCTCAACCGCGCGTCGTCCCTCGCGAATGGCTTCGTCTTTGCGCCCCAGAAAAGCGTCGATCAATCCCAGATTGATGGACGAATAATAGTCGTTAGGCGAAGCGGCTCTGAGCTTCTCGATCTCCTCCCGCGCGGCCATGAGCGTGCGCTCGATGCCGGCGCGGTCGCCGCCACGAGCCACCGCGAGCAAAGCTTCGTACATGACCTTGGGATGGGGTTCACCCTCGAAAACGTTGGCGGGCAACTGGCGGAGAAGCCGGTCTGCGGTCACAAAATCGCGCTCGAGCATCGCGAGTGCGAATTGGAAGGCCCTATGAATCTCTGATTTGTCGCCTTCAGGCCCAGCAGGAGCCCTGGTCAGCTCTTGCTGCAATGGCTCCAGCTTTCCAGTCCTGCGGACTTCGTCCCAGGCGCGGTGGTATTTCCAATGCAGGCGCGGACCGGGAAGAAGAGCTCGAACCCGGTCTGCTGTCTGCTCCGCTTCGGACCAGTCTCGCACGTCGCGCAGCGTCATCGCGAGCAAGCGCAAACCGTTGGTATCGCGCGGGTCCAGGATCTCGGCACGGCGCAGCGCGGCGATTCTCTCGCGAATCTTGTTCTGTAGCCTATAAATGATTGCCCGGACCTGCCATACCTCGGCTGAATTCGGCAGTAACTTTTCCGCCTCGGTTAGCTCCGCGAGAGCGCGATCAGACTCGTGGATGCTCCAGTAATAGTAGGCCAGCGCCAGCCTGGCTTCGCCCATTCCAGGCCGGAGACGGAGCGCTTCCTGAGCTTCAGCGAGGGCTTTTGCCCTCAATATCGGATCGCCATCGGGCCCCGACGAGACTCCGCTCAGCCGCATCGAAAGCCGGGCGCGCGCGAGCGCAAAGGTAGGATCAAGATCGACGGCTTGTTGATAAAGTTTCCTGATCGCTTCGGGGTCCGCGTCTGAAGTCAATTGCCGGAGTTCCATCTCCCGGGCCCGCAGGTAGACGAGATAAGCCTCCGGGTTGTCAGTCGGCTTGGTTGCGACCACGCTCTTTTCCGAGGGAGTAAGAGTGGCCTGGAGTTCGCGGGCGATTTCGACCGCGACTTCGCCTTGCAAGGAAAGCACATCGGTCAGGCCGCGCTCGTAGCGTTGCGACCAAACCTGCCGCTCGTTACGCGTGTCGATCAACTGCACATTGATGACCACCAGCTTGGGCGAACGGCGCACGCTCCCTTCGAGGACATGAGAGACGCGCAGCGTCTGACGAATCTCGCGCAGTTTCCCAGCCAGCGCTGCTCCGCGATACGCCATCACCGAGGAGCGGGCGATGACCGTCAGCTCCTTGATTTTACCTAGACTGGTCAGGACATCATCCTGGATGCCGTCGGCGAAGAACGCGTCATCCTTCTCAGAGCTGAGATTCTCAAAGGGGAGCACCGCGATTGATTTCTCGTCGAGAGCCACTGCGGAGGGCGTTACATTTCGTGCGTCCGAGGCAGGGACTAATCGGTCGGCGCGCCGGCTTGATTCCATCCAAGTGACCAGTGCTGCCAGTGCGAGGATAAGCACTGCAATGCCGATCAGCACAATCATCCTCCGGCGGCGGGAAGCAGCGCGTTCCTTGGCGGTTTGCTGCTCGCGAGCCCGGCGCAACTTCGCGGGCAATTCACGGTTCCCATCGGTGTCGGTGTAAAGATTAACGAGCGAAAGGGTGACGCCGTGTTTCACTTCGCATTCGCCGAGGTCGTGCAGGAGCTGCTGCCAATGCCGGTATTCCGCGAGATCGTCCGCGGCGCGCTTCGAGAGGAGAATGTGCCCGGCGTCGCCGCAATCCATCACCCGTTGGGCCATGTTGATTCCTGCGCCGGTGACATTCGCCCGCTCGTTCAGGTCGGTGACTTGATTGATCGGCCCGCTGTGAATCCCCATGCGAAGCTGCAGTTCCGGATGCTGCTTGTCCGCGCGACTTAGCTCGAGAGCGCAGGCGGCGGGCGCTTCCGGGCTATTGCGGAAGACCAGCGCCATCCCATCCCCCGTGGCGAGCCGGATAAGTTTCCCTTCCGCATCCGCCGCGCGCACCTGTTCCGATTCGCGGACGATCTCTTTCAAATGCTGGAGGAGTTCGCTCTGTTCATTGATGAGCAACTTCGAGTAGCCCACGATATCGACGAAGAGCACGTGACCGATCTCCAACGGCATCCTCGTTTTATCTTCCTCGACCATGACGCGCGGAGCCTACTTCGCTTTTCGGGGCGCGAAAACGGCGAGCACTTCGCTTTGCTCGTTAATCAGCAGCTTCGGGTAGCCGGCAAAATCGATGAAGAGCACGTGCTCGAAGATGGAAGTCGCCGTCGCCCAACTCGTAAACGATCGCGTTCATGACGGTTCAGAAGATTCATCGAAAAAGCAGCGGCCGATTGAAGACTTTCTGAGGCTTTGGCGAAATACTACATTCTCGAAGCTTCTTCGGCAGGACCTTTTTTTGCCCGCAACGGGGATGTGGTGCGTTTCGACGATCCGGCCGGCGCACCCGTCGTGCTCGCCGATTGCCTTAGTCTTCCCAGCTCGATGACTCTTAATAGGAGAACCAGCGCTCTCTACGTCACCGAGGTGGATGGAAGTCTCGTCGCGATTCCGGTTCGGTGATCGAGCCTAAGTAGGGTTGCGTGGCGCTCTATCCGGATTCCCCCGAAGCGAACCGCCGAGCGATACTGACAATCCGAGAAAGCTCGCGGCAGTGGTCTTGGGCGGAGCGTTGTAGCCGGGGGCGCTGACCCCGGCCGGTAGCTGGACGAAAATCGCCGGGGTCACCGCCCCCGCCTACAACTTTCGCAGGGCGTTTAGCGGCCGGTTGGGACAACGGTTTTAGGCTCAGGGGCCGCGAGGATTTTCCGGAGTTGAGTTAGACATAATCGTTAGGCGTTTGCATCGGATTGGTTCAGTGACTTACCGCGCGTCCCCGGCGGGGCGAGAATTCTTGAGCCGGCGCCGCTAATCCTTCGGCGCGAGTGAGGCGACAATCTTCTCAAAACGCGGATCGCCGCGGAGCGGATCCCATTGCGGATCGAGCTTCAATCCCCCGTAGTACACGCCAGCCGGCAGACGGGCGGAGATCGCCAGTTGTTCGAGCGCCAGATCGTTCTCACCGAGCCAGGTATATACGACCGCGAGATCAGTGACAAAATGGACGCCGGCCGCGTCCTTGGACACTGGCGTTAACTCGCAGGCGCGGCGACCCTCGCGCAGGGCATCTTCCCTGCGCCCGAGGGCGGCGTCGATTCGTCCGAGGAGACTCCAGGCTCTCGCGTTATCGGGTTGCGCAAGGACATGCTTTTCGACCTCCGCGCGAGCGGCGCTGAAGGAGACGCGGGCCGCGTCGTGATCACCGAAAGTGCGGGCGACAAGTCCGGCGAACCACGCGTGGGGATAAACAATAAGGTAGTCCTTTATTCCTTCAGCTGGGATTGCATCCAAAGCGCGAGTGGCCGCGGCTGAATCCCGTTCGGCGAGCGCGCAACGCACCAGATCCGCGGCGACCTTTCCCGCGTTCGCAGGTTCTTCCGCCAAGATCGCAGACAACTCCGCCCGCAGCGGCCGAGGGTCTGCTCGCTCGTTAAAGGGCATGCTCGCGCGAAAGATGCGGGCATAGAGGTCGCGGGGTTCGATTCGGAGGCCGCGGCCCCACAGCCGGCGGCATTCGGAATAGCGGCGCTGTGCGTGGTAGAATCCGCCGGCCGTAAAAAGATGCTGAAAATTACGAGGATCGAGCTCGACGGCGCGCTCGAAGTTCCTGGCCGCCTCGGTCCAGCGGCTCTGGCGGCGGTCGAGGAGGGCGGTGAGATAATAGACTTCGGCATCGTTAGGAAGCGTGCGGCGGGCGAGATCCAGTTCGGCCCGAGCGCGATCGTAATCGAAAAAACCGTAGTAGGCATAATAGGCCCAGGAGCGGTGGACTTCTCCGGAGTCGGGCTGGAGCCGGGAAGCATTTTGCAGAGCCACATTCGCTAACTCGCGCTGGACCGGGCTGCGATTGAGCCCATAAAAAAGAGAGGTATGCACCCGGCCGAGCAGGCAATACGCGAGGACGAATTGCGGATCGCGCGCGACCGCTTGATCGAGGAGACGCACCGCGTCCAGGAGGGTTTGCGACCCGAGCGGTTCCGTTAGTTCCATGGCCTTGGCCTGCTGGTAAAGCGCATTCGCGAGGAGGTCGGTGGTGGGCGCCACTCCCATCGCCGCTTTCTCGCCCGGGGATATTTTCGCCTGCAGCTGCTGCGCGATTGCGGTCGCGATCTCACTCTGGATGCCGAAGACATCCGCCAACTCCCGATCGTAGGTCTCGGCCCATTCATGCGAGCCAGTGCTGGTGGCGATGAGCTGGGCATTCACGCGCACCCGGTTGCCGGAGCGTTGCACACTGCCTTCCAGTAAATGCGCGACGCCGAGTTGCTGCGCGATCTCGGGCAGATTGCGCACCGCCTTCTCCTTGTATGGCAGCACACTCATGCGGCTGATGACTTTCAAGTCCGCGATCTTGGCGAGGTTGGTCAGGATTTCATCCTGCACGCCATCGACAAAGTAGGCGTTCTCGGGATCGTGGCTCAGGTTCTCGAACGGTAAGACTGCGATGCTTTTGGCGGGGATGGGCGCGGGCGCAGTTTTCGGGTGCTGGGTGCGAATGGCGACAAGTGCCGCTGCGAGGAGCGCCGTGACGAGGATGCCCGCGGCCCAGCGGCGCAGATTCGAGTTGCCAGACCGAGCGAGGTGCGTATGGCAGGATTCCAGCGCTGCCAATAATTCTCGCGGCGAAGCGGGTCGCTGAGCGGGGTCAACTGCGAGCGTACGCCGCAACAGCGCAATCACCGCCTTCGGTATTTTCCTTGCAGTCAGTTGTCCAATCGGCAGTGCGATCTGCGTCTGACAATGACGAATGTCTTCGATCGTTTTGCCAGGACATGGGAGATCGCCGGTCAGCACATACCAAAGAGTCACACCTAACGAATAGATGTCCGACCGCGCGTCCGCCGACTGGCCGTCAAACTGTTCGGGACTGGCGAAAGCTGGCGTGCCAACAAATCCGCCGTGAGTGATGTCCTTCTGATTGGCGGCTTCGGCGGTCACTTTTGCCAGTCCGAAGTCGATTACCTTGACTTCCAACGCTTCTGTCCCAGTGTCGTTAGGCGTGAGCATAATGTTGGCCGGCTTGAGATCGCGGTGGATCAAATTCTTCGCGCCGGCGGCCATTAATGCTCGAGCGACCTGGATCCCTATCTCAAGCGCCAACTTCAGCCTAAGAGGGCCTTCGCGTCGCACCCGGGCTTCCAAGGTTTCCCCCTCGACCAACTCCATCGCGTAATAACAGCGATCCACTTCGGGCGAAGCGCCGAAGTGGAACACGCCCGCCACGTTCGGATGCCGCAACGCGGCGGCCGCGCGCGCCTCGCGCAGGAAGCGTTCGCGGACCGCTTTCGCGCCGCCCGGCGCGGCCGAGACGTCGATTACCTTCAACGCCACGTTCCGATGCAGCACCGTGTCGGTTGCGCGATACGTCACACCCATCGCGCCATGACCCAATTCCCAGAAAGACCCGTCGTCGCGTCGCGCGATTTCGAAATCGCCGAAGACTAACGAAGCAGAATCCGCCGACTCTTCATCCGCCGGTTTAAATCCAATGCGAACAAGACAGGGTACGCAATGGCCATTCCCGTTCAACGCCAGGCCACAGGTCGAGCAAACCGCGAACGCCGGGGCTGAAATCTTCATCGGTTCGTTAACCACGCGTCAGCACCCGGAATAGCTCGTGCAACTCGCCGTCCACCTCCGCCTCGGTCTCCACAGTACGGCGGACTTCGGCGCGCAAGAATTCGCGGAAACGCGCGCGCAGTCGCGTGACCTGGCTACGGACGCTCGAAGCCGCCAGGTCGAAGCCCGCGGCCAAGTCTTCATATGTCGGCAGCGGATCGACACTCCCGGTAAGAAACATTTCCAGTTTGGCAAAGAGCTTTTCTTTCCCTTCGGCTTTCTGCTCCGCCGCGAGTCGGTTGAGCGCTGCTTCAACCAGGGCCTCGGCCCAGCTTTTCACGAAGAGTTGGTCCTCACCGGATGGCTCGCCGGAGGCGAAATGCGTCTGGAATAGGGACTCGGCCGCTTCCGCTCGCGCCTCGTCCAGCGGGAGAAAATCGTAGGCGCCGCCGCGCTTGAGCGTTTGCTCGCGCTCGTAGGCGTGCCCCATGAAATTCTTCAAGGAGGCGAGGAGAAACGACCGAAACTTCCCCTTCGCTCGATCGGCGCGCGCGTAGATTTTGTGTTCGATCACATACGCAAAAAAGCTTTGCGTGAGATCTTGCGCGTCATGCACGGCGTGCCCGCGGCTACGCACGAAAGTGTAAAGCGGGGCCCAATAGGTCTGGCAAAGCTCGGCCAGCGCGGCGCGGGCAAGCTCCGATTCATCCCCACTGGCGGCCTGGACAACGCTCCAGTGAGTCGGAACGAACGGGTCGCCTTGACCATGAACGGTGGCGGGCAATGGCTGCACTGTGTCCGTCTAGCAAAATCCGGCGAAAGAGGCAAGCCAGAGAAAAACGACGATTTCGTGCAGCACGCCTCTCAGAACCGGTTTGTAAAGAGAAAGACAGCAACAACAACACAACAGCCAACCTTAGAAATCAAACCTATGAAAACAATCATCTCAATGGCAGCAATGCTCCTGACATTGGCGTTCACGCACCCCCTCGTGGCGGACGACCTCACCCTCTTCGACGGCTACCTCTCGGGGACTGAGACAGCTCAATTCATCGACGGTAAACTGATCGTCGATGGCAGCGGCAGTGGAACGTCGACTCTCGGGACTTTCACCTACACCTATCACTTCAACCTTGATCCGGTCATCGGCAAGGGAATCGGAACTTCGAACTTCACCTTCGCAAATGGAGATATGTGGTCGAACAACGTGACCGGAGGGGGCGAGTTTACGGGCCTGGCGGCCATTTCACGGGTAACTGAACTCGGCTTCGTCAAGAAGGCGACGGGCCAATTCGCGGGCGTGCCCGGCAATTTCATCATCGAGCGCTATGCCGACCAAGCCGCGGGCACGACCTCCGGCGCTTTCCACGGTCAGTTTCTCAAAGTGACGCAGTAGCACGCGGCGTTTGCCGATCAGCGCCCGGGCAACGGGTTGCCTCGGGAAAAGAGGGGCGGGGCTCGACCGAAGCCTCGCCCTTCTGCGATTTAAGGCGCGCTCGTCTCGCTGCCCTTCTCGCGGCTGCCAGGCGCTGGCCATTGTGGGAGAGGCGAGCCGGCAAAGTAACGATTTCGTGCAGCACTCGATCAGGAATCCTGGAATGCTCCCTTGGCCGGGGTCACCGACCCCGGCGACAACGAAAGCACTAATAGACCGTCTTCGGCTCGGGTCCGGCGACGATTTTTTGGAAACGCGGATTGCTACGAGCGAGTCCCACTCCCAGCGCAGACGCAGCTCTGCCAGCGTGATGTTTGCCGGGAAATCAGTCCCGCCGACCGCCCCGGGTGTGGAAAGGAGGCGCTCGATCAGCGGGATCGCCTGGTCGGGTTCGCCGACAAGTGCATATACGAGGGCCAGATTGGCCTGTTCAATCGCACCGTGAAACGCATCCTGGCTTTCAGGCTCGAGCTCAACTGCCCGACGACTTTCTTGGAGGGCATCCTCCTTTCTGCGCATGTAGGCGTAGAGTAAGCCGAGTCCACTATGACGCTCCGGATCGTCCGGATCTTCACGCGCCCAAGCTTCGAAAGCTGGTGCCGCCGCGGCAAAGTAACCTTGGGCCAATCCGACCTCGCCGCGGGCGAGGGCCGTCCGGCCCTGGAAAAATGTTTTCGGGTAGCGGCTCCCCTTAACATTTCTCAAAGTGAAAGCGCTCAAGATCTTTTCAGCGCTGGCATAGTCGCGCTCCAGCATGGCCATGTCCCAGCGCGTCAAGGCCACCCATCCATCAGATTCAAGGCTGGCTGGAATGTTTTCCAGAATGTTTCTGCCCCCAGCGGGATTGCCGTTTCGATACAGTTCGACGTAAGCAAGCTGAATTTTGTTATCAACATCATTTGGCGCGAGCTCCAGGATCCGATTGAACCCGTCGGCTGCGGCAACCCAATTACGCATATTAAGATGATTGTTAGCAGCGCGGAAAGCGACGTGCGCGTTGCGAGGATCGAGGGAGACAGCACGATCGAAGCTGGCCACTGCGTCGCGCCAGCGACCCTGCCGCCGATAGATTCCCCCGATGTAGGTGTAGATCTCGGCATTATTGGGAGAAGTCGCCGCGGCGACCTCGAATTCCTTAAGAGCTGCCTCGTAATTTTTGTCTCCCCAGTAGAGGCAAAGACCTAAAGCCATATGGGCTTCGCCCAAGGCCGGCGATAAACGCAGAGCCTCCTCTGCTTGCGCGCGCGCCTTGGCCTTCCGCGCAAGGGGCTGGTCGCCGCCACCTGCGATCTCGCTGTTGAGAAGGGAAGCCCGCGCGTAGGCTAATGCGAACGTGGGATCAAGCGTCGTGGCCTGGACACATAGCTCCTCCGCCGCGATTTGATCTTCCTTTCCGAGTGCGGTCAGGTAAAGCACGTAGGCCTCTGAGTTAGCGGTAGGCTTGATACTTAGGCGGGCTTTCTCTTCCGGCGCGAGAGTAGCTTTCAAGGCCACGGCGATTTGAGTAGCTAGCTCTCCTTGCAAGCCGATCGCATCGGCGACGGTGCGATCGTAGCGTTCCGCCCAAAGATGCCGGTCGTTGCGCGCGTCGATCAACTGGACGTTTACCAGCACGCGATTACCTGCGCGCCGGACGCTTCCTTCGAGCACATTCGCCACGCCGAGGGCGCGGCCGATCGCGCGCACATTGCGTTCATCTTGCTTTTGATAAGCCATGACACTCGTGTGGCTGATCACTTTCAGATCGTGAATCTGCGCGAGACTTGTTAGGAGGTCGTCCTGAATCCCTGCGCCGAAGTCGGAGCTATCCTTGCTATCACTCAGGTTCTCGAAAGGCAGGACGGCGATGCTCTTCTCTGAAAACGGTAACTCCGGTTCGTTAGTTACTCGTCCGTGTAATAGCCATACGACCAGAGAGGTGAGGACGAGGCAGGCCAGGGTAGCACTGGATAGGATAGGATTGCGCCGCGACCAGCGCCAGAGGCGCGCCGGCGCGCTAAGAGGTCGCGCGAGAATCGGCCGGCCCTCGAGCCAGCGCTCGAGGTCCTCCGCTAACCCGGCCGCCGATTGATAACGCGCCTTTGGCTCGCGCTCGAGACAACGCGCGCAAATTGTTTCGAGGTCGCGATCGAGAGCAGGGGCAAGCGTGCGCAGCTTCGGCGCCGGCTCGGCCGCAGCTTGCCTAACGACTGAAAGAACATTTGCTCCGACAAACGGCGGACGCTTCGCCAGCAGGCCGAATAAGATTGCACCCAGGCTATAAACATCAGCCGCAGGTGTGAGATCGGCCGCCGCGCTCTCGGCTTGCTCGGGCGCGATAAAACCAGGCGTGCCGAAACTGGTAAACGTCCGCGTAAGATCGCTTTCACTTGTTAACCACTTGGCGAGGCCGAAGTCACTCACCATTGGTTCGCCGCGAGCATCGAGTAGGATATTTCCGGGTTGCAGATCGCGATGCAGGATCCCTTCGCCATGCGCATAAGCGATCGCGCGCGCCACCTTGGCGATAAGTTTCACGCACTCGTTAGGCCGATCGCGGAAGGCAGCGGCGGCGGCGCGGAGACTTCCGCCCGCGGCGAACTTCATGCTAAAGAAAGGCAGGCCATCCTCGCTTTCGCCGACCTCATGGATGGGAAGGATGTGAGGATGGTCGAGCCTAGCGGCGGCTTCGGCTTCGCGCCGAAACCTGACCAGTGTCTCATGTGAATCGGCCTGATAAGCCAGGACGCGCTTGAGCGCGACGATGCGGCGAGAGTGCCGCTGCCGCGCGCGATAGATGACTCCCATTCCGCCACGGCCAATCTCTTCCAGGATCTCATAGTTACCGAGCCGCCACTGCTGCTCCGCCACGTGCGCTTCGGCGAGTATATTTCCGAAAGCCTCCGCGGAAGGCTCGCCTTCATTTCCCAATCCTTCGTGTAAGAGACAACTGATGCATATTCCTTCTCCAAGAAGAGGCGCGCCGCAGCGAGCGCAGTTCTCGGAGTTATCGGCTGACGCGCCGGGCAGAGATAGGGAGACGTGGCGAGCAATGCCGCCTTCATCCGGTTCTTTCGATTTCACCTGATCATAGGATGCTTCTTTTTCTCTGCGGGAGGAAGGAAACAAATTTCGGAACTCCCACTTCTGCTTTCGTTAGGAAGATAGGAACAACTTTACCCGCGGGCAGATCTTCCGGCTCTTTGAGCTAACTATCTCCCGTGAGTAGAGGCACAAAACAAAAGCAATAACTAAACTAGAAAGAAGAAACACTTATGAAAAAGCAAAAGATGAAACTAGCGAATATCCCTTGGAATTTACGGCCATTACTTGGTCTCCTGGCGGCGACGGTGTCGCTGGGCCTGGCGGGCGCCGTGCTGGCGGAGAGCGACGCGCAAGTTTGCCGGCCGCAGACACTCAACGGCTCCTATGTCTTCACCGCGCAGGGGTTCAACATCGTGAGTGGCGCGGCGCAGCCGAAAGCGATCGTCGAAGGAATCGACTTCAATGGCGATGGCACATTGACCGTTCCCTTCGCCACCGTCAGCATCAATGGTCTTATCCTTCACATCCCGCCCGGTGGCACGGGCACCTATACGCTCGATTCCAACTGTCAGGGGACACTTACCTTCGCCGGCGGCCCGACCAACTACGACATCTTTGTGCAGAAGAGCGGGAAAGAGCTATTCATGATCCAGACTGATGCCAATACCGTTTTCCAAGGGACGGTAATCAGAACGTCGCGCTAAGACCTATCGGGTGGCCAGGGTAAGATCCACCAGCCATCTCATAATCGTAAGTATGAGTAAGCCTATGAGCGTTGTCATCCCGAGCAAAGCGAGGGAACTCCCGAGCGTT
The DNA here is from genome assembly GCA_013821455.1 of Chthoniobacterales bacterium. Lineage (GTDB taxonomy): Bacteria > Verrucomicrobiota > Verrucomicrobiia > Chthoniobacterales > UBA10450 > Palsa-1392. Next base: position 59,315 of record JACDGS010000001.1, on the reverse strand, counting down.
TTTCGGCGCCGTCTGCGAAGCGGGACGTCGTCGGACGCTTGCGAGGTCCTTCGCCGCGCTGCGCCGGCTCAGGATGACAAGCTCCTTGTCGATAGTCTTACTCATAAGACTTCTGGTAGATTTCCTACTAACTCTGCGTCGCGAGAGCGGCGCAGAGATGGCGGATTTCGTCGTCTATCTCAGAGGGATCCGCCACTGTCTGCGCGACCTCATCGCGCAAGAGCCAGCGATAGCGTTGTCGCAAATTATGCAGCTGCTTTTTGATGATCGCTTCGGTCACGCCAAGTGTCTTTGCTAACTGGTCGTAAGAGACTTCGTCGCGCTCCGTGCTGAGATGCTTGCTCAGTGTCTCGAAAAGGCGGAGGCGTCCCTGGCCTTCGCATTCTTCGCGCAGCCGCCGTAAAGCATGCTCGACGACCGTCGTCGCCCAGCGCAGGTCGAAGAGCTGCTCCGGCGGGAGAGAAGCCAGAGTATCGGGCGAGATAGCTAGGAGCGAAGGCGCAGCCGCATTCCACTCATCCCAGGAGATAAAGTGCAAATCTCCACCGCGTTTGAGCGCGCGCTTTCTCTCCTCGGCATGACTGAGAAAATTCTGCACCGACTTCAGGACAAAAGAGCGGAAACGTCCACGACTCTTATCTGCGCGTTGCAGCCAACTACTTTCCAGGATCATGACAAAGAAGTCCTGTGTGAGATCCTGCGCGTCCTCGCTCGCATAGCCTTGTTGGCAGATGAAGGAAAAGATCGGCCGCCAGTAACTCCGGAAGAGTTCCGCCAAAGCTGCGCGCGCTTCCCGCTCATCGGCCTCCGCCTTGGTCGCGGAGAGAATCAGGCTCCAGCGCGTCGTCGCGAAGACGCGCGGGTCGCTCAGGATATTCCTCTCCAAGTCGTGCTTCACATCCTGAGGGTGACGGCCGGTCCTTAAAAGACAAGCGTAAAAACGGGACTTATCCCGGGGCCGCCCTTCGCCTAACGAGAATAGCATTAACTACCACACGAAATGTGAGCATGACTACGGGAGGCTAAGTGTCCGCAAGTAAGATCGGTAAGAGGCCCACCAGAGTTATACTCGTTAGGCGAGTGATTCTCTTTCGACCTGGCAACACTTCCCGCGGTGACTATTTTCCGTAGCGCGAGATATTCGTTGAGTTACCTCCAGACGAAAGTTCGTTGCGCAGGAACAGCGCAACCAGCACGCGAGACGCATGCGCTACCCGGGAACTTCGCTCCCCCATCTTGTTGACGAAGTCCGAGACAATGACCAATGACAAAGTTCGAAAAAGCAGCGACGCCCCATTTGCTCATTGGAGCTTCGTCATGGTTTCGGACTTCGTTATCCCCTGCGCGACCTAGACCCAGAGGGTGCGATCAAAGGTGCGATACTGGATCGCTTCGCTCACGTGGTCCGGAGAAATAGCTTCGACGCCTTCCAGGTCGGCGATGGTGCAGGAGACTTTCAGGATTCGATCGTAGGCGCGCGCGCTCAGGTTCAGCTCAGTCATGGCGATGCGGATGAGCTCCTGCGATTCGTCGCTCAGTTTGCAGTGCGCTTTCAGCGCCCGCGCACTCATGCGCGCGTTGCAGGTGATCTTCTTGTCGTTGGCGAAGCGCGCTTGCTGACGTTCGCGCGCGCGGGCGATGCGCGCGCGGAGCGTCCGACTTTTCCTCCGCGCGATCGCTGGAGATGTCGCGGTACTCCACCGCAGGCACTTCGATGTGAAGGTCGATGCGGTCGAGCAACGGGCCGGAAATGCGCTGGCGGTAGCGCTGCACCTGCACCGGGCTGCAACGGCATTCCCGCTTCAGGTCGCCGAAGTAGCCGCAGGGACAAGGGTTCATCGCGGCCACGAGCATGAACTCCGATGGGAAAGTGACCGTCCCGGCCGCACGTGAAACGGTGACGTGGCCGTCTTCAAGTGGCTGGCGCATGACTTCGAGGGTGGAACGTTTGAATTCCGGCAGCTCGTCGAGAAAAAGGACGCCGTTATGCGCGAGGCTAACTTCGCCCGGTGCGGGCGTGGCCGAGCCGCCTATCAATCCAACATCGGAGATGGTGTGATGGGGCGAGCGGAACGGCCGCGTCGCAACAAAGGAGCGCTCGCCGCCTAACAATCCCGCGATGCTGTGAATTTTTGTAGTCTCGATCGCTTCCTCCAAAGCCATCGGCGGGATGATGGTAGCGATGCGTTTCGAGAGCATCGATTTACCCGAGCCGGGCGGGCCAATCATGAGAATGTTGTGGCCGCCCGCGACCGCGACTTCGACTGCGCGCTTGACGTGCGACTGGCCTTTTACGTCGGCGAAATCGACGTCGTAATTTTGATGGGTGGCGAAGAATTCGTTCCAGTCGCCGCGCTCCGGCGTGAGCTGTTTTTCTCCCCTAACGAATTGAAACGCCTGGCGCAGATTATCGACGCCGTAGATGTCGATGCCGGCGACCATGGCGGCTTCGCGCGCGTTCGCCTGTGGCACGACGAGGGCGCGCTTGCCGCTGCGGCGTGCTTCCAACGCGACCGGGAGCACGCCCTTCACCGCGCGGACCGCGCCGTTAAGCGCGAGCTCGCCCACGAAACTCAAGTCGGCAAAAAGGTCGTCTTCGATTTCCTGTGCGGCGGCGATCATGCCGAGGGCGATGGGGAGATCGAAGCTCGGGCCTTCTTTTTTTATGTCGGCCGGGGCGAGGTTGATGGTGGTGCGCCCGCGCGGCCAATAGTAGCCGCTGTTCGCGACGGCAGTGGTGACGCGGTCGCGGCTTTCTTTTACTGCGGTATCGGGCAGCCCGACGACGACGATGACCGGAGGCCCGCCCGCGGCGTTGACTTCGATTTCCACTTCGTAAGCATCGACGCCGAGAACGGCGGCAGAGTAAATTCTGGAGAGCATGGGGTTGCTGAGATTGGCAGAAGCGGGCGCCGCCACGCAAGCGCCATCATGTGGAGATCGCTGGCTCCACGCGTTGCTCGATGCGTATTCTCAGGACGAGGTCGAAAAGACGCTTGGGGGGTCCTTCACCGCGCTACGCCGGTTCAGGATGACAAGTGAGCTTCGCGTCGCTGAAACGACTACCTAGTACGGAACTTTATCCGGCTTGGCCGACCATTCTTCGAAAAGTGAGCGCGATTCGTTAGGCGAAATCTGCTCCATCGGCAGGCTACGCTGAGAGATCGGCAGCGGCATCTGGGTGTAGATGAAGTCGTCGTCGAAGCCAATGGCGGCGGCTTCCTGCCGCGAACAGCCGTAGTAAGCTTTATCCAACCGCGCCCAGTAGATCGCGGCGAGACACATTGGGCAGGGCTCGCAACTGGCATAAATCTCGCAGCCGCGCAGCTCAAATCGGCCTAACGAGTGGCAGGCTTGGCGAAGGGCGAGCACTTCCGCGTGCGCCGTCGGGTCGCAGGTGCTGGTTACCTGGTTGCAGCCACGTCCGACAATTTTCCCAGAGCAGACAACGACCGCGCCAAATGGACCGCCCTCGTTCGCGCGCATCCCTTCACGGCCTAACGAGATCGCCTCGCGCATCCAGGCCGCCGCAATTTGGTCGGCGTCGTTAACCATGGGCGCGACGCGGAATCCGCTCCACTTTCCCCCCCTGTAGCGTGCGCGGTCTCCGCGCGCCCGGCGATGGCTCCGGCGAAAGAAATCCGCTGGGACAGCGGACACTACAACGTGGCGAGGGCTTCACTGCTTAGGCTTGAGCTAACGCTTGGTCGAGCACAGCAAGGAGAAAATCGGCGTCCTTTTCGTGAATGCACATGGGAGGGGAAAAGCGGATCGTCTGCCCGTGCAAACCGCCCTTGCCTAACAATAAGCCAAGGTCGCGACAACGCTCGAGCACCTGCGCGCACTCCGCTTTAGCCGGCTCTTTCGTGGCGCGATCCTTCACCAGTTCGATCCCAAGCAACAGCCCTCTGCCGCGGACGTCGCCGATCAGGTTGTGTTTCTCTTTTAACCTAACGAGTCCGTCCCCGATCCGCTGGCCGAGCGCGAGTGAGTTGGCCTGCAGCTTCTCGCGCTCGATCACTTCGAGAACCGCTTTGCCTTGTGCGGCGACCACAGGATTGCCGCCGAAAGTGTTGAAGTGTGTGCGCTGAGCAAGTGTCTCTGCGATTTTTCGTGTGGTTACGACTGCGCCTAACGGTGCGCCGTTGCCGATACCTTTGGCCATGGTCACGATGTCTGGAATGACACCCTGGGTTTCAAAACCCCAGTAGTGGCTACCCATGCGGCCAAAGCCGGTTTGCACTTCATCCGCGATGCAGACGCCACCCGCGGCGCGCGTGTGTGCATAAGCGTGCTTCAAGTAGTCGTTAGGGAAAACCACGCAGCCGCCGACACCCTGGATCGACTCGGCGATGAAGCCCGCGACCTGGCCGGAGGTCGCGTAGTCGATCAGTTCCTTTACGTCAGCGGCATAGTTCCGGCCGGCTTCAGGATCGTTGCGACCCCAAGCGCCGCGATAGGGATCGGGCGCGATCGCGTGATGGACGCCGAAGCTGTGCGGCACGTTGAATTTCCAAGTGCGATGCGCGGTTAGTCCCATGCCGGAGGCGTTACCGCCGTGATAAGCATTGCGCAGCGCGATCACGTCATAATTACCCGTGTAGGCGCGCGCCATGAGAAGGGCGAGATCGTTCGCCTCGGAGCCTGAGTTAACGAAGTAACAGACCTTTAACTCACCGGGCATTTTAGCGGCGAGCTTCTCGGCGTACTCGGCAATGTTGGGATGGAGATAGATGGTCGTGGAGTGCTGGAGTAACTCATTTTGCCGCTGCGCCGCCATGACGACATCGGGATGACAATGCCCAACACTTACGGTGACGATCCCTCCTAAGGCATCGAGGTAGCGCCGGCCGGTCTCATCCCAGACATATTGCATCTTTCCTTCCACGATGGTGAGCGGCTTTTGGTAGTAGAGAAAGATCGCGGGACTGAGGAACTCCCGGCGCAGGCGCAGGATCTCCTCAGAGGTGGGGCCGGTGTAAGGGCGCGGTTGATGAGAGCAGGGCGGCAGTTCAGGTGCTGGCATAAGTGTGTTCGTTAGGCGCGATCTTCGACCGGAAGGATGCGACGAAGAATGACATCGAAACTGCAGAGAGTTCCTAAGTTTCAGCGTAACGCTGGAGCACCGTTGCTGCGGTTGGATGAGCGGTCAAATAGAATGCCGGATCTTGGAGACTTATACTCGTTAGGCCCGCATATTCATCACTATTCCAGAAAAATCCGCCGTCATCCCGAGCGGAATGGAGCGGAGCGGAATGGAGTCGAGGGATCCCGTCGGGCTTCTGTAAAGCTCCGACGCGAGAAGTTGGCGAGCGAGCTTCAAGGAAATCCCGCGGGATCCTTCGACTCCGCTGCGCTTCGCTCGGGATGACAGAGCTCGCGATCGGCGCCCGCGTCACTTCGGCGGCGCGTGATCGCCATCTGTTTTCTCGCCGCTCGTGCAGTGTGTTATGGTAGCGTCAGCCTTTCCTTATCGATGCAGACCACCACTTCGCCCGGCTCTTCCGCTTCGCCTTTTCCGCCAGGCTTCGTCTTTCATCCATTTCGGTTTCTACTTGGGCTCGTGGGGATGATCGGCATCCTGATAACCGTCATCTCACTCTTCACCGGCTTCGTTTCTATTCCGACGAACTCGGTTGGCGTGAAGCTGCGCTTTGGCGCATTTCACAGTAGCGAAGGGCCAGGACTCGCTTATGCCTTTCCCTATGTCGATGAGATCACGATCGTGCCGACCCAACGTTTGTTGAAGCTGGAGTTTGGCTTTACCACGCCGCAAGCGACCAACGGTTTCCAGGGCGACAATGAGCCCGAGGATACCGAGACGATGATCACGGGCGATCTCAACACCGCGCTCGTCCCGTGGGTGGTGCAGTATCGCATCACCGATCCGAAGCAATACCTATTCGGCGCGCGCGAGCCGGAGCAGACGTTGCGCGATCTCTCGGAAAGCGTCATGCGCGAAGTGATCGGGGATCGCACGGTGGATGAAGTGCTGACGATCGGGCGCCACGAAATCGAGACGGCAACGCTCGACCGATTGGCGAAAGCATCGTCGGAGTATGGGCTGGGGTTGCAGATTCAACAGGTGCAACTCTCAACCGTGCGTCCGCCGCCGGCGGTGCAGGCAGCGTTCAATGAAGTGAATCAGGCGCAGCAGGAAAAGCAGACCGCGATTAATCAGGCGTGGGCGATTTATAACGACGCGGTGCCGAATGCGCGCGGCCAGGCCAAGGAACGGCAGAAGCAGGCGGAAGCGTACGCGTTTCGACGCGTCAATCAGGCGAAAGGCGACGCGGAGAAATTCTCGCTCCTGCTCGCGGAGTACGCGAAAGCGCCTGAGATCACGCGCCGCCGGCTTTACTTCGAATCGATGGAGAGAATCCTGCCCGCGCTCGAGCGCAAAGTGGTGGTGGATGAAAGCGTGAAGGGAATTCTGTCCACGTTGCCGCTGCTGCCGGGAACTCCGGGCGCTGTTCCGAATGCAAACGGGGCCGGCGCAAAGCAACCCTAACGATGAAAGCGGAGCGCACCATCACACGTTGTCATCCTGAGCCGGCGCGGCGCGGCGAAGGAACCCGCAAGCGTTACTCGGCATCGATATGAGAGGCAGATCGAATGACGCTTACGGGATCCCTCGCCGCGCCGCGCCCGCTCGGGATGACAGCTTTCTCATCGCGCCTAACGCCTAACGATGAACTCGATTTACCGCCCGCATTTTTCCACGCGCTTCCTCGAGTTCGTGCAGAGCCGCACGCTGGCGATCATCGGTTTCATCTTTCTCATCACGGCGCTGAAGTGGAGCGCGATGCTTTTCACCGTCCATCAATATGAGACGGCAATCATCACACGCTTCGGCAAAGCGATTCGCGTCGAGCAAACGCCCGGGCTGAAATTCAAATTGCCGGTGATCGATTCTGTCCACCGTTTCGACAACCGCATCCTCGCCTGGGACGGCCCGCCGACCGAGACACCGACGAAGGACAAGCTTTACCTCATCGTCGATTGCTTCGCGCGCTGGCGGATCAGCGACCCGCTTCTTTATTACAACCGCCTCAACGACGAACGCAGCGCGCTCTCGCGACTCGACGACATCCTCGGAAGCGAGACGCGCACCGCGGTCGCGTCGCACGACCTTGTCGAGATCGTTAGGGTAACGAAAGGCCGCAAACCGGAACACGACGAGGAGCTGGAGAAAACCGGCACCGTCTTACCGAGCAATCTACCCGACATCGAGCTAGGCCGGAGCTCGATCGAGCAACAAATCACGGAGCGGGCACGGCAGAAGATTGAAGGCTTCGGTATCGAGCTGCTCGACGAACGATTCAAGCGGAGCAAATACAATCCGGCCGTCGCCGAAAAAATCATCGAACGAATGTCGAGCGAGCGGCATCAGATCGCGTCGAAGTTCCGTTCGGAAGGGCGCGGCGAAGCGGCCAACATTAGCGGACAAAAAGAAAGCGACGTGGCCTCGATCGAATCGGTCGCGACGCGCGATGCCTTGAAGGTAGAAGGTGAGGCCGATGCCGAGGCGGCGCGGATTTACACGGCAGCTTACGGCTCGGCGGAGGCGCAGGAATTATATTCGTTCAATCGCCGACTGGAAGTGGCGGGAGCGGCCTTCTCGCAAGGGACGACTGCGGTCCTCTCGACTGAGAGCGAGATCGGAGTGCTGCTCAAAGGGATGGGACCGTTGCAGCTAGCAACGCCAGCCGCGGCTCGTTAGGGCCTAACGAGCCGTCGGCGGGGAGCAGACCGCGCGCCGACTTGATCTTCTTCCGTTGTTCGCCCAGTTTCCGGCCTTCATTTTCATGACCTCCGATCCAATCAAAGTCGACCGCGTGACCACCGACTCTAAGGTGTTTGCCTTCACGCGCTGGGACATTGTACCGACCCTCGCCGCATTTTTGCATCTCGCGTTTTTCTTCGCGCTCTTCTTTCTCTACCCGCACACGCCACTCTGGATCATGCTCCCGCTCGGGTTCATCTACTCGCTCATGGTGAACGCGAACATCAACGGGGTGGCGCACAATTTTATCCACAATCCGTTCTTCCGATCGCCCCTGCTGAACCGGCTTTTCGGCATCGTCGAGTCGATCGCCTGCTGTTTTTCGGAGACTTATTACGACGCCGTGCATACTCAGCATCACAAGGGGAATAGCGACAAACAGAATGAGAACGGTGAGACGATCGACTGGATTTCCATCTACCGGCACGGGCACGACGGCGAGGCGGAGAATCCGTGGAGTTACGTTTTCCTGAGTTTTTTCCGCGACAACCCAGCGGCCATTAAACGCGAATTGCAGAAGCGTGGCAGCGCCGAAGTTTTCTGGGGAAACATCGAGCTGGCATCTTTCGCGACCACGCTCTTTGTCATGTTTTGCTTTAACTGGCGCTACATCATTTTCTTTTTTCTACCCTTCTTTTACCTCGGGCATTGCTTCAGTTATCTGAACGGCTACTTCCGGCACTACGGCGCGAATCCGGAGAAGCCGATCGCGTGGGGCGTGAGCAGTTACGGCAAAATCTATAACTGGATTTTCTTCTACAACGGCTATCACGCCGAGCATCATTTCCGGCCAAAAGTGCACTGGACGAAGATGGAAGAGTTCCACCAGCAGATCGCCGCACTGCAACACCAGGAAGGCGTGCGCGTGATCAAGCATGCGCACATGCTCGGTTTCCTCGATCCGAATTTGCCGTCCCGAAAAGAGCGCGGCGAAACGGCGACCGCGGTTTCGTGAGCAACGAATCTCGTTAGGCAGATCCAGCAACTACAGGCTGGAGTAAATTATGTCCTGTCATCTCGGCTGGCTGCGGAAGATCGAGAAGGAAAAGCAAAGTGGGCGCGATGTCGGCGAGAATTCCGTTCGTTAGGCGAAAACGGTTCGCATCCTGCCCGACATAAATCAGGTGCACAAGATTCGTGGTGTGCGCGGTGTTCGGCGAGCCATCGGCATTGCGCATTTGCTCGCAGTTGCCGTGATCGGCAGTGAACAACAATTTTCCGCCTAACGAGAGCGCGGCCGGCACAAGCCGCGCGAGACAGGCATCGATCGTCTCGACTGCTTTTACTCCCGCGGGCACCACGCCGGTGTGGCCGACCATGTCGGGATTTGCGTAATTCAGGATTATCAGGTCGTAATCAATAAGCCGACTGAGCGCTTCGTCGGTCACCTGCTGAGCGCTCATTTGCGGCTGCAAATCGTAGGTCGCTACTTTGGGCGACGGGATGATTTTGCGATCCTCTCCCGCGAACGGCTGCTCGATTCCGCCGTTAAAAAAATAAGTGACGTGCGGATACTTTTCCGTTTCGGCAATGCGGAGCTGGGTTTTGCCGGCAGTGCTGACGACTTCGCCGAGGATTTTCTCCAGCGATTGCGGTCCGAAAATGACCGGGCATTCGTAAGTCGCGTCGTACTCCGTCAAAGTGACGTAGTGGACGCGCGGCCACACTTCCCGATCAAAGCCATTGAAATCCGGGAGCAGAAAAGCCTGCGAAAGTTGGCGCGCTCGATCGGCGCGAAAATTAAAAAACAAAACCGTGTCGTGGTCGCGAATCCTTTGTTCGTTAGGCTGAGCGAAGATCAATGGCCGCATGAACTCGTCCGTTTTTCCATTTTTGTAATGACGGCTCACCGCCGCAGACGGCGCGTCCTGGCAAACCTCGCCGCGCCCGAGCACGATGGCGTCCCAGGCGAGTTTCGTCCGCTCCCAACGCCGGTCGCGATCCATCGCAAAATAGCGGCCGACGACGGTAAGGATCTGTGCGCCACTCGGGGCCATTTTTTCCGCGCATGTTGCGAGATACGTGGCCGCCCCGGTGGGCGAAGCATCACGGCCGTCCGTAATCGCGTGCACGAAAATCTCGGCGACGCCCGCTGCTCGAGCTGACTGCGCGAGGGCGAACAGATGCTCAAAGTGACTGTGAACCCCACCATCGGAAACCAATCCGATAAGGTGCAGGCGGCCGCTTCGTGCCAGTCGCAATGTCGTCTGCAACTCACGATTTTTTTGCAGGTCGCCATCGGCGATCGCCTTATTAATTCGGGTCAGATCCTGATAAACGATGCGGCCTGCACCGAGGTTGAGATGACCCACCTCAGAGTTTCCCATTTGTCCCTCAGGGAGACCAACATCAGGCCCACTCGCACTTAAAGTGGATTGCGGATAGTCACGGTAAAGTTGGTCGTGAAACGGCGTATGAGCGAGAAGAGTGGCGTCGCCATTTTGCTGGCTCTGCTGCGAACCGCCAGGATTGATTCCCCAACCATCGCGAATCACCAAGAGCACGGGTCCGGCCATGGAGCGCACTCTGCCGAGGACCGCCGGAGCCTCAAGCGGTTCTTTCGTTGACAAGCCTGCCGCCGCTCGCTCTATCGAAGGATGCGATGGCGCAATCAGATTTTGGCGCTGCTTTGCCTAACGATCTTTTTTGCGCTGGGCGTTCTCTATTTTCGCCATTGGGTGGTGCAAAAGCCATTCGGGATTGTGCTTTTTATCGGCGAAGGACTTACACCTGACCGTATCGCCCCAACTCGAATCTATGCCGGCGGCGCGAACCGCAAGCTCGCGTTGGAATCGTTGCCGGCTATGGCGCTTCTATCCAATTACTCGCTCGATTTCGCGGTGCCGGATGAGGCTGCGGCCGCAGCGACGCTGGCCACGGGCGAGAAGATCAATAACCGGACCCGAGCCGACAGCTCCAAGCGTGAGTTGAAGACCATCATCGATCTGGCGCGCGAAAAAGGCCGCAGCATCGGCCTGGTGACGAATGCGCGCCTAACGAATCAAACTGTCGCGGCGTTCTATGCCAACGGTGAGAGCAACGCGGACGAAGTCGCGCGTCGCTTTGCGGACCGAAAGCAAATCGATCTCGCGCTCGGCGGCGGCGGCGCGGATTTCCTGACAGAGGCGAAAGGTGGCGGACGTCGCGATAGTCGCGACCTGATTCTCGAGTTGCGGCGGGATGGCTTCGAAATCGTCCGGACAAAAGCTGAATTGGAGAACGTACCCCTGTGGCGTCGACCTCGCCTTCTGGGACTCTTTAGCGGGGGCGAAATGGCTTTCGCAAACCAGACCGCAACAGCCGGAGAGCAGCCCGCGCTCCCAGACATGACCCGACGCGCCATCGAATTACTGGAATGGAACCCGGGCGGTTATCTTCTCATCGTCGATGCCGGCCTCATGGGAATCGCGGCGCGAACAAATCACGGCGAAGCGACGCTGAGCGAAAGTGTCGAACTCGATCGCGCAATCGCGGTAGCAAACAGTTTCGCCGGTGAAAATTCCACCATCTTTGTAACTGGGAATGTTGGGATCGGAGGATTGACGCTTAACGGTTCGCCATTTCGTCGCGACAGCGGCATCGCGATTCTGGGCGTCAACGCCGCGGGTGACCCGGCTCTCACATGGGCCACCGGGCCTAACGGGCCACGAACTCAAGTCACGCGGCCGCCGCCGGCTGCCGCCGAGAATTCTTCGGCCGGAGACTCTGAAGCCCGCACCAACGTGAATAGCCAGGAACCAGCAGCATCATTCGCGGAGACAGCGCGTAGCAATGTTGCGGACGTGCTCGCCGCAGGCCGCGGGCCAGGGAGTGAGCGACTGCACGGCTTTCTCGATAACGCCGTGCTCTTCCAAATTATTCGCGACCAGCTTTGAGCGCGCCTCCGGAAAAGCGAAACCCGTTCGCCGGTCTCCGCCGACGAACGGGCACGCGCAATCGAAGTTGTTTATTCGTTAGCGGCTAACCGGACCTACTTCAGGCGGAGCCTGTGGAATAAAGGTGAACGGCGGCACGCCGGGCAGCGAAGGCGGAGGACCTTCTGCCGGTGCCTCGGCTTCGCCGGGGCCTTCCCTAGGGATGTCCTTGTTGTCAAGAATGCTCTTCCCGTCCGCGATTTCCTTTCCGCCTGTTGCATCGGCGCTTTGCTCACCTCGCCCCGCATCTTGCGCGTTCTGCCCGCGATGCGAGGGACCGAAAGCGGCCACCTGCGCGACGGAGAATGCTTCGCCTTGGACGCTTGCCGGATGCCATTTCAGCATGAGGTAACGCCCCTTCGTCTCGGGAAAATCAACAGCAGCTCGGCCTTTCCCTGTGCTCACCACGGAGCCGACCGGCCTGAGGGTGGCGAGGGATTCGTCGCTAAGCTTGATGCTCGAGGGAAGATCTACTCGCTGGATTACATTTGAGATCTGTCGGACCTGAGATTGATCGCTCGCCTCTGCGTTCGCTGGCAGCGTGTTCAGAACGTAAAACTCAACCGTTCCCGGCGCAGGCGCATAAATCGCAGAAATGCGGCTCAAGGTGCATTCACGACCGAGGTCAATCACCGCCGTCGGAGCAGAATCTCCCGCGGCAAAAAGGTAAGTCGAGCCTGGCTGATCGTCGATCATTCGGTTCGCCGCCTTCAAGTCGCCCGAACTGGCATACAAAGCGCGCGCGTGGACGTGCAGGTCCGTGAAGCTGTAGTTAATGAGCGCGAAGCCGACCGATCCGCTTTCGAAACTCACCTTCCGTGGACGCGGCATGGTGAAATCCGAAACCGCGGGCGTCGCAAAGACTCCGAAGTCGGCAATCCGTCCGGGTCCGACGATGTCAAAAGAAAGCCGGACATACTTCGCCTCGCCTGGCCCAACCTTTACGGCAACAGCTCCGTCGCCCAATGTGCGAGAATCGACCGCGTGCCATTCCGGACTGTCGGCCGGAACATTCGCGTTCGATATTGCAATCGCCAGATGGCCCTTGGCACCATCATTCAAAAACGAGACGCTTGCGATGTTCTCGATATTGGCCAGCGAGACGAGGATGCTCGATCTCCCCGCCGGAAGTTGATAGCCCGTAGTGGGATCGTCACAAAGCAATGCCGCTTCTGAGGTATTACGATCTTCGCCGTTCGAACTTAGCTCCAATTTTGTGGCAGAGTTTCCGGCCGGAAGCGCTTTGACGTCCGCGCCGAAATGGTAACGGGCAAGATTTTCTGGAAATTGAGGCGCCTGCTCCACCGTAAGTGGCGGTGCCTTTTGTAAGAAAACGCCCGAGGCGACCGCGAAAGAAGGCAGGGCGACTGCGGAGAGGAAGAGCAATTTTAAACCGGATCCAATAATATTTGTGTTCATAATTTCCATAGCTACAAAAATTAGAATAAGAAATTGCTGGTGGGTTGGCAACAAAAATATTCCGAGCGCAACTCTTTTCTTTTCCCAGCCAAAAAGCAAGCTTTCAACATCGTCTTCCGATTAAATTTCGACGATGCATCCCGAAAGGGAGGTAATTACCCTGTGCATTCATCGCCGCCGTCTCACTCCCGAGTGCGCCATCGGGCCGCACTTTTTCACGCCTCGAGTGAACGTCAAGCGTTACGCGAAGATATTAGTTTTGCGCGACAAGCGTCGAAGGGGCGGCTCGGTACTTGCGATTCCCCGCGAAGGCGTAATAAGGAATGTAGGAACTGGAACCCACATCACCGCTCCGATAAGCCATCCAATTAATAGTTGGATCGAGAACGTAGTTATCTCCGTCCGCCTCCCATTCCAACCAGGCGTGCGTGGCGCGGCTCCGCGACGTGCGCTTGCCGATGACAAGACGCAAATCTGTTGCGCCGTGATCTTTCATCGTCTGGTAAAGTGCGACGGCCTTCGCCTTGCAATCCGCAGGCGAGCCAGATTGCGTCTCGCTGGGGGTTTTCCATACTCGGCTAAAGCCGTAGGGAATTGAACGGAGATTGCCGATCCAATTGTTCACCATGCGCAGGGAAACGTGTTCCTGGCCCCGCCCGCGACCTTCGGACGAAAGGATTGGCTGGATCCGGCTCATTTGATGATCGTAAGGCGTAGCATTCACAGTTACGAGAAGGCGCTCGGCATAGCTCGATGCACAAGAAAGACCGATCAGCGTCAGCAGCACGAGCAAAATGCGTTTAAGAAAGAAAGGGTTTAAACTTATGAATATCATACTTGATATGACAATTATAAGCACTGCCCGTGCCACGGGCGTTGTTTGGAAAATTTGTTCCGACCTTCTCCCATGGAGCCGGAATCTTGCTCCAACGCCTCGATTCTGATGATCCAGGCTGAAGGATCTAGAAGACGCTGCCCTAAACTCGGGCTATTCCGAAGGACAATTCACCGTTATCCCTGGCCCAAAATCACACCAAGCGGGTTTGGGGCAATCAGACCCTTACCAACAGGTCAGCGACGCGATTCAACGGCCGGCCCGAGACCGAGCAAAATTCAAACCCTGCTCCGCTGCCTTGAAGTCCGGCTTCAGGCGCAGGGCTTCCTCGTACTGCGGAATTGCCGCATTGAATTCGCCCGTGCTGCAGAGCAAATCTCCGAGTATCTGATGAGCGAGGACCATGCTCGGATCAAGCGTGAGAGCATGCTCGAGCCGGCGTCGAGCTTCGGCAGATTCCCCCCTCGTCATCAGCACACTCCCGAGATTCACCTCTGCGTCCGCGTACTTGGGATTCAACGCCAGCGCCTTCTCATAGTGGCCGATCGATTGATCATACTGATGGAGATCGCTGTAAGCTAATCCGAGGAAAAACTCCGCTTCCGCTAGAGACTTTTCGTGCCCCAGCGCGTTCTTATATCGCTCGATAGCCTCATCAACACGTCCGGCCTCATGGAGTGCTTTGCCGTAGTTCAACTGGGCCTGGCCGTCGCTAGGCAAAACTTCGGCAACTTTAGCCGTGCGCTCTAAAGTTGGCACCACCCGTCCGACAAGCTGAGCGCCGCACAAGGCACCGAAAGGAATCGCAAGCAACGCCCAGCGCACACTATGAAGCAGCCAGGGAGGCCAGGCGCGACGAGAAACTGACGAGATGACATCCCCGGTATTTATACCAAGCATAGCCCGGGTCTGAGTTTCCCGAACCTTCCAGATAAAACCGTCATAGTAAAAGTGCAATAATGCCGAAGCAGTCACCACGCCGATGAGGCTATGGCGAATCCAAAGCGCGGAAGCGCCGGAAGTAGTGAAACCGATGGCTCCATAGGCAAAGACGAGACCAACGTACACTCCGATGAGAGCCCCACTTTTTCGGAATACGAAACGCATAAAGCCGCGAATGCTTTCGTCCCGCTCGACACGCGTTCGATTATAAATCCAAACGATCGAGAGATATTGCACGTCGTGAAAAACCTCGAAGAGAGCAATACCAACAAGAATATTCTGCACACCGTTGTTGCAATACCACCAAAAACCTACGCTGCTGGCGACTAGGGTCAGTTTGATCGGGCTGGACCAGTTCTTACTCCTCCAATGGCTCCATTGCTGCCAGCAGAAGAAAACCGTTACGACAGCCAAGGCGCCAATTATTCCCGTGCGCAGCATCGACACAAAAGCGGACGGGATCACAGGTCCTCCACTTTCATAATAGAGCTCTAGCAGTGTGCGGAAACGCACATGAGACAGCAATACCGCGGCGAGAAACCAAGAGAAAAGCAGAGTGAAATCCGAGCGAGCTCGCACTCTAGCGCTTGCGGAAGCCTTGCCGTCGTAAATCCGGCAAAACCCATAAGTCTGCATCATGCCGTGCCAAATGCCCCAAGCGAGCGCCAGTAGCTGAATCGCTTGAATGTTATACCACGACGACCAGACCGAGATCGAAAGAAGAAGCAGCGGGGCGACAAGGAAACGTGTCCGAAAACGCGTGAAGAGAGCGCGATCTCCGTAGGCTCGGATCATCCCGGGGAGATGATGCCCCATCGCTCCAAAAGCGCCGACAAACAGAAAAATATCCTGGGCGCTCCACCGTGCCTGAGCAGCTGCGAAAAGCGGGATCAACAGAATCGGCGTGCCGACAAAGAGCAAGAGATCGCGCCAGCGATCGAGGATCCATGGGGACGATTTCGCCCGAGCCCCAATGGCGTGGCCACTGGGGGACCGCCGGTTGCGACTTAGCCGCGAACCTCGCGAAACACGGCCAAGAGTTTGCGACATCGCCATCGTCTTTTGATTAGAGCAGATGGTCAAAGCTTGGCAAGTTCACAAAGGTCCCTAAAAACCAAACTTAGGAGCAAATGTTTTGTGCGGGCCTTTGCAGCGGAAACCCGATCTCTTTGTCCCGAACCCTACTTCGCGGTGAGGGCGATTAAACCATTCACGGCGTGAATCCAATAAGCCACCACTATCAAGTGATAGACTCAAAGGTTGACTCTAAATCGCCGCCGTAAAATCTTAGGGATTTGCTTGCGAAGCTAGAAATCCCATGCAGGCCACAGTCTTGTTAATACGCCAACGAAGAACAGACTCCCGGATTTTTTCGAGCCATAAAATGCAAAAGGCGGACGGCATCTCTGCCGCCCGCCGCTGCAATCTTAGTCTATTCGACTGTATACCCGCTAGAATTTCTTCTTAAAGCTAAGGTAGTAATAGCGATTCCTAATGCTATAGAGCGAGGTATCGTAATTGTCGTTGAACGCGCCTAACACTGTTGGTGGCGAGCGATCAAACGCGTTGTCCACACCGACGGTAAGCGTGGTATCCCACAACAAACGCTGAAAGATGTTCGCAGAAGTTTCAGCGGTGGTTCCGGAAGCCTGCTGGACGCTACCCTTGCCATCTTTAGCATCTTTCGAATAACCCGGTGCCGGCGCTGCTTCCACTGGAGCAGGCTTCGCGAAGGTGTAGCTTAACTGCATATCCAACGTGATGTATTGCGTCACCCGGCGATGTAGGATGAAATTAGGATTAGGACCAGTTCCCGGATTGCCGGGCACCGGACCCTGAAAGACCGGGCCCTGGTTTTGAATGAAGCTAGGATCGTCTTCGTAGTCACCGATGTAGTTACCAGTGGCAACAAAGTCGAAGCCTTTGAATTCCCATTCACCGCGCAGAAACGCCTTGTTGAATGGGATTGCACCTGGAGCCAGCGGCAACGAGCCGTTGTTGTAGTTCCCGAGGAAGTTCGTATACCCCAAACCAAGAACAGGTTCGATCTTATAGGTGAAGAAGTGGTTCAACCCACCGGAGACGGTGAAGGTGCCGAGGTTTTGAGTCGGGAGCTGGTAGATTGCCGTGATGTCCAAACCTTGGACGTTACGTCGGCCGGCGTTTCCCTGGGCGGAATCGATCGCGAGCAGATCTCCGTTTGCATCGCGAGTAATTCCGAGGGCCGGCCCACCGGGGGCGCCCACAAAACCAGCGCCCTCACCGAACCCATCGGGATCCTGAACGCCAGTCGTAAGCAGGAACTGCGCGAAGCTAGCTGGATCTACAATCAGATTAGTGGTGAACAAGTTATAGTAGTCCACCGAGAGCGTGAATCCGGGAACGAATTTCGGTGAATATACCAGACCGGCCGTGTACTCATCCGTTGTTTCCGGCAGGAGCCCCTTGTTTCCGCCTTCAAAGACGCCGCCCACCGGCTGTCCCACGGCGCCCGTCACCGGATCGAAAAGACTCGGAAAATCCTGGAGAACAGGATTGAATAGTTGGACCGGGCTCGGCGCTTGAAACGACTGCGAAGCCGTTGCCCGAAGGGTCAGATCTGCGATTGGCTGATAACGAAGCGAGAGGCGAGGACTGCCCCCGAAGTTTTCGTCAGGGTTTGAGTTATCAAACGAGGAGTGATTACTCTTTATGAATTGGTCCTGCTCATCGAAGTATTCATAACGATAGGCAAGGCCAAGTTCAAGCGTCCGAACGCCGGGGATATTCATCGAGGAGGTGACAATCGGCAGGACGAGTTCCCCGAACACAGAATCGACAGTTTGGGTGAACTTTGTCGCCGGAGAGGCATTGAATCCAAATGTGTCTCCTGTGAGCTGGATGTTGTCCGGTTGGGTCGCGGTACGAACTTCCCGATGCTCATACCCGGCCGCGATATCGATTCCGCCATTCCAGAGATTGGGTAACAGATGCGCGTTGAATTTCGCGTCCACGAGATAGGAACGGGACGGAAAGTTCGACACGCCGATATAAGAGGCCAGTGCAGCAGCCGCCTTGTTATTATAGGCTTGAGTCTGACCGGTAGGAACGCCGTTCACGTAGGTGGGGGCCACGCCGATGATCGGGGCATTGATCCCAATAAAAGGATCAAAGTTACCTAGTCCAATTTGAGCATTTAGGATGCTCTGTTGAGCGTCGTTGCTGTCGGTTTCAGTCTCGTCGAATCTATCGTAGACGAACCCGGAGTCATACCCGAAATGGCTAATGAATGGATTATCCTGGAAGTTAAAATCTCCCTTGATTCCGACAGTGTAGCGCCAGTCGTCCTTTTCAAAGAATGAGCGGCGACCTGTCAACTCCTGTTGCAGACGATAGCGGACTTGCGTCAGCGCATCCCCAAACGGGTTGAACGGGGAAGCTACGGACTCTTCAAGGCCATTGCCAGGGGTGAAGAAACCCGGCGATCCGGCTAGCCCGTTGTTCTGCGTGAGGTGGGAATAGATGAGGTCACCATAGAGTTGCAGGCCATCGCCAAAGACCTTGTAATTCGCCGCCGCGTAGTAGTCGAACCGCTCTTGCCCGGGGATTGCAGGAGTAAAGGCGCGAAAATTAAATTGCGCCGGGTCGTTACCACTCACAAAAGGTCGATAGCTTGCCAGCCCCGTGGGCGCATTGCTGCTCAAATTGAGCAAGACCAAGGGCGCACCGTTGACGGAAACACGTCCGCCAAAAGTACCACTTTGGGAAAAAAACCCGCCCAACGCCAAAGGACTTCCAAAGAAATTGGAAACGTCGTTCGTTTGCGAAATGAGGCGATCAACCGAGTAGATGTCGGCGCGGGAATAGTATTCACCCGCCGCCGCGATGGACACTTTGCCATCCAGACCGGTGATACCGCCACGCAAGTAAAACTGCCGGACGTGCGCATCTTTATCGGTTGTATTGCCATAGAGGGCGAAGACTTCCGCACCCTCGTAGGGAGCTTCATTCGGACCGTCGAGAAGGATGAAATTCACAACGCCAGCGACGGCATCAGAGCCGTAAATCGAAGAGGCGCCATCTTTCAGGATCTCCGTACGCGAGAGCGCGCCAAGGCCGATCAAGTTGATGTCTGCGAAGCCGAAAGCGCGGCGACCGTTGATAAGGGTGAGGGTGTTGCCGGCACCGAGAGCGCGCAAATTGATAAAGGCACTACCATCGCCGGCGTTGGAATCATTTTCCGTCGCGGTATTACCGACGAAGGACGGCAACTGACGCAGGCCTTCCGCCGGTGTCTGAGCACCCTGCTTAGTGATGGTTTCGGCCGTGTACACAGTGACGGGGAGCGCCGATTCCGTTTCCGCCGTCGGGATGTAAGAGCCGGTGACGATGATTCGTTCCGCGGTGGCGCCGCCGCCCGCAGTGGTGCCTTGTTGCTGCGACGCCGCAGGTTGGGCTTGGACGGGAGCGTTCGGCACATCAGCGACGGGTGTCGGTGACGTTCTCTGAGCGAAGGCGCTCGACGCGATTAAAAAAGGAATCCCGACGCCAGCCACGAGGGCCGAGCGAACGAAATTCAACTTCGTAGATACAGTTGTTTTCATTTGTTTCTCCATTGGTTTGGTTAGGTTTGGCGGTGACGATTAAAGAAGAAATCAGACCGTGACAAGTGATTTTTTCATTTTTTTCAAAATATTTTTGAACGCCGTCGCACGCCGCTATGTCGGTGAGAAGCAATTCCGAGACCAGAACCAAGCTGTTTTCGTGGTTGACGTGTTCCCTGGTGGGAAGTTTGGCTCGCTCCCGAGAGGACGATATTCGCTTCTCGTTAGGCGAAGGCTCGCTCGAAAGACGCGACTTTCGACTCGTTAGGCAAGAGAGCGGTGCCGGCGGAGCACCGTTTCGCCTTGACTGTCCTTCCTTTTGCTTTTCCCGTCGGGCCTTTGTCCCGATGAACCTGCTCGCATTCGCCCGCGCCCTCGATGAGCCGACGCCGCTCATTATGTTGCCCTTTGCGGTGCTGCTCCTCGGTATCGCGATCGCGCCGCTCATCCTCAAGCACCATTGGGAACGCTCCTACCATCTCGTCTCCCTCGTGCTCGCTGCGATCACCACCTCCTATTACGTCGCCGTTTTGCACGCGGGGGAAAGGATGCTCCACGTCGGCTTTGAATATTTCAGTTTCATGGCGGTCGTCGGTTCGCTCTACGTGGTGACGGGGGGAATTCACATCATTGTTAAAGGCGAGGCCAAGCCTTCGATCAACGCGCTCTTCCTCGCGCTTGGCGCCATCCTCGCAAACATCATCGGCACCACCGGCGCGTCGATGCTGCTGATCCGTCCCTGGATTCGGATGAACAAATATCGCTTCACCGGAATGCACACCGCGTTTTTTATTTTCCTCGTGAGCAACGTCGGCGGCGCGCTTCTTCCGACAGGTCCCCCGCTTTTCCTGGGTTATCTACGCGGAGTGCCTTTCTGGTGGGCGTTGCGCGCTTGCTGGCTTCCGTGGTCGATTATTTTCGGTGCGCTGTTGCTCGTCTTTTATCTGCTCGACCGGCATAACTATCGTCGCGCGCCGAGCGAAATCAGTGCAGCCCGAACAGCGAACGAGGAATGGCGCTTCGGCGGCTTGCGCAACATTTGGCTCATGCTCGCCATCCTCTCCGCGCTTATTCTCGTTCCCGCAGGCTGGCGGGAACTGATCATGATCGCAGCCGCGCTCGTCGCCTATTTTTGGACGCCGGCGAAGATTCATCAGCGCAACAATTTCTCCTTCGGCCCGCTCAAAGAACTGGCCTGGCTCTTCCTCGGCATCTTCGGCACGATGGTGCCGGTGTTGGATTACATGGAATGCCACGCCGGCGATCTTGGCCTCCGTACCGATCTGCAATTCTTCTGGTTCACCGGCATTCTTTCCGGCCTGCTCGATAACGCTCCGACCTACCTCACATTTCTCGCCGGTTCGTTAGGCTTGAAACACTTGAACATCGACCAGCCCGCCGAGGTCGCCCGCTTCGCGACGGAGCATGGGCATTACCTGATTGCGATCTCGTTAGGCGCGACCTGCTTCGGTGCGCTCACCTACATCGGCAACGGCCCGAACCTCATGGTGAAAGCGATTGCCGAGCACGAGAAATTGCATCCCCCGAGTTTTTTTGGCTTCGTCTTTAAGTTCGCGTTTCCGGTCTTGCTGCCCATCTTTGCCCTCGTCTCCCTCCTCTTTTTCTGGCGCTGAAAATGTTCACTGGATTGATCGAAGAAGTTGGAAGCGTCCTCTGGATTCGCGCCACCAAACATGGCACGCAGCTGCAAATCGCGGCGCCGTTCACCGCGAAAAATTTGCGCAGAGGCGACAGCGTCTCCGTCAATGGCTGTTGCCTAACAGCGGAAGGAATTCGCGAAGGCGCGATCACTTTCGATCTGCTCGAGGAGACACTCGCCCGCACCAATCTCCGCACCTTGCGCCGAGAGAGTCCGGTGAATCTCGAGCGCGCCCTCGCCGCGAGTGGGCGGCTCGGTGGCCATTTCGTGCAGGGCCACATCGATTGCACCCTGAAAGTTATCAGCTTCACCGAGAGCGGCGCGGACGGCCGACTCGAAGTAGAGTTGCCTAACGAGTTCTCTCGTTACCTCATTTCCAAGGGCTCGATCGCACTCAACGGCATTAGCCTAACGATCGCGGAACTGCTTCCGGCGAGTTTCGTCGTCTGGATCATTCCGACCACGCGGCGCGAGACGAATCTGGCCAAGGTCGTCCCGGGCGATTTGCTCAACGTCGAGTTCGATCTCATCGGCAAATATGTCGAGCGCCTCCTCGCGCACAAAACTGGCGCCCGGGAGTAACCTCGTCCCGAGCGGGAAGCAGCGCAGTCGAGGGATCCCGGGGAGCACCGGCAAAGCTCCGAACTCAACAAACGCTTCTCGTTAGGCTAAAATTATTTCGCGCCCAACCCAAAGACCACCGCCGGAATTGTGCGCACCAGAATTTTCAAATCCAAGCCTAACGACCAATGGTCGATGTATTCCAAATCGAGCTTCACCCAATCCGCAAAATCCTTCACCTGATTGCGCCCGCTGATTTGCCACAGACACGTTAGGCCCGGCTTCACACTCAGTCGCCGCCGCTGCGCCGTGTGCTCGAAATTTTCCACCTCGTAGAGTGGCAACGGCCGCGGTCCGACCAAACTCATCTGCCCGGCGAACACATTAAATAGCTGCGGCAATTCATCCATGCTCGTCCGCCGAATCCAGCGCCCGAAACGCGTGATCCGCGGATCGCCTTCCACTTTGAAAACCGGCCCGCGCATTTGGTTAAACGGCAGCAATTCCGCCCGATGCATCTCCGCGTCGCTCGACATCGAGCGAAACTTAAACATCACGAACGGCTTCCCATATTTCCCCGCGCGCTGCTGCTTGAAAATAATCGGCCCGCGCGAAGTCAGCTTCACGCCGATCGCCACGGCCACCATCGGGAGCGCAAAAATAATCAGGCCCGCGAGCGCCCCGAAAGCATCCATCAACCGTTTCACCAGCAGCGCCCACGACACATCTGGCGTCGAACGAAACACCAGCATCGGCCGCTCCCCGAACGCATCGAAATCTGGTTTCGCAATTGAGGTTTGGATAAAGTTCGCTACCAGCCACGCCGGCACACCCTCTACTTCACAAGCGCCGATCGCCTGCTCGACGCGATTGAGCTGGCTGTGACCCGCCGCAAAAATTACCCGCGCCACCGCGTGTTTGTGCATCGCCTCCACCAGATCGGACAGCGGCTGCTTCTCGATATCGATCCGGTCGGCAATGTTGAGCCGCAGCGTTTCCTCCGGGCTGAGTGATTGCTCGAGCGCCGCCATATCCTGCGGCACACCGGCAAGGAGCACCCGCTCGCGCAATTGTCCGCGCGCCGCGCGGCGTCGAATTCGCCTAACGAGCAGCCGCTCTTTGATCAGCAACAACACCGTCGTGATGAGCATGAAGAGCAACGGCACCGCCCGACTCGTTAGGGGAAGGCGCAAAAAAATGACGCACCCGCTCACCATGATGCTGAGGTAAATCATCGTGCGCAGGACCTGCACGAACGACCGCCAGAGCGTCTTATTCAGCGGCGAGCGATAGAAGCCCTGCAGATCGAGAATGATCGGACCGAAGGGCATGATCACGACGAGCAGCCATTGGTAATTCTGAAAAGGGTCGATCGAGTAGCTGAGATGAAACCAGCCCGTGCTCAGCACCCGCAACGCGTGCGCCACGAAAAGCGCGACCGCCATCACGAACGAATCGACCAGTTGCTGAAACTGGGTATTTAATTCCTGTCGTCGAGCCAGCATTGTGAATGAATCCGCCGCGGAAAGTCTCCAGCCTTCGTCATTTCCGCGCTCCGGCGCAAGATAACATCGCGCCGGGTCCGGCAAAAAATAACGGACGGCTCGTCGGTGTGATCGCGGATCGCGCCGCTCTCGCGCACGCGACACGCCTGCGCCGCCCGCCTGATTTTTTCGAGCTGCGTCTCGACGCGCTGCGTGATTCGTTAGGCGAAATCGAACGCGCTCTTCCTTTTTTGCCGGCGCCACTCATCCTCACCGCCCGGCATCCAGCAGAAAACGGGCGCGGCTCCCTGAACGTCTCCGCGCGCCACGCGTTGCTGCGACGTTTTCTCCCGCAGGCGCATGGCATCGACCTCGAACTTCGTTCCGCACAGGCGATGCGCTCGCTCATCGCAGAAGCGCGGCATCGCAAAATCCAGTTGATCCTGTCCAGCCACGATTTCCGCGATACGCCGACGGCGGAACTTTTGCGCGAGCAACTTCAAACCGCGATCGCGGGTGGCGCGGACATTTTTAAGATTGCCACACGGACCGACAACGCCGCACAGCTCGACCGCCTCCTCACTTTCTTTCACGAAAGCTCGGAGCATTTTCCCATCGCCGCCATGGGCATAGGCAAACTCGGCGTCGCCTCGCGCCGGGAGTTTTTGCGCTTGGGATCGGCTCTAAATTACGCCGCCATCGGCAAACCCAACGCCGCCGGCCAGCCAACTCTCGCCCAACTCCGCCGCACCCGGGCCGCGTATACTAATCAGTAACGTCCACCGATGTCGCACACTCTAGCGCTGCCCGAAACCGTTCCTGTCATGCCGCTCCCAGGCGGACTCCTTTTTCCCAACGCCCTTCTGCCGCTCCACATTTTCGAGCCGCGCTTCCGCGAGATGCTCGAGCACGCGCTCACGGCCGATCGCATGCTCTGCGTCGCACTCGTTAGGCCGGAGCGGCATCATTGGCGGACGAGTGAAGATTTTTTCCCGGTCAGCACCATCGGGCTTATCCGAGCCTGCGTCGGCCGCGAGGATGGGACGTCCGATCTTATCCTTCAAGGGATGCAGAGGGTGAAATTCAGCGGCTTCACCCAGGAAGCGCCCTACCCCATTGCGCGCATCAAACCGCTCAAGACCCGCACCAAACTCAACGTCGAAACCGACGCGCTCGCCGCCAAAGTCCTGGAATTCTACGGCCAGCTAAAAAGCATGGGCCGCGAGCTCCCTGAAAAAATCGATCGCTATTTAAATGAGATGTCCGACCCGGAAATGCTCGCCGACCTGATCGCCTCCACCTTCATCGGCGACGCCTCGCGGCGGCAACAACTCCTCGAAGCGCTCGACCTTAACCAACGCCTCCGCCTCCTCATCCAATACCTGCGCGAAGAAGGCGGCAGTGCCGCCGCCTGAGCCCTCCTGCTCCTAATCTTTCTCTTGCTCACAATCCCTTCCGTCTGCGGAGAGCAGGAGCAGGAGCAGGAGCAGGAGCAGGAGCAAGAGTAAGAGTAAGAGCAGGAACGAGCGCAACCTAACAAGTCGCGGAATCGCCTAACGAGCGGAATCAATCTCCCCGTCATCCCGAGCGGAGCGCAGCGAAGTCGAGGGATCCCGTCGGGCTTCCTGGACGATCTCGCGCACATCGCTCCGGGCTTCCCGAAAACGTTCGCGCTCATCACCGCTTCGTTAGGCTGCATCCACCCTTCCGGTGCCTCCACGGGATCCTTCGACTCCGCTGCGCTCCGCTCAGGATGACTACGCCACCAGTCGCGCATGTTCCTCGAGCAAATACCGATCGGTCATCCCCGCGATGTAATCGCAAACCGTCCGATGCAATCCCTGACTCTCGAGCCTTAACGCCGCCGCGTCCCCGAGCCGCTCCGGCTCGCGCAGATACCCTTCAAAAACCGCGCGCAACATTTCGCACGCGCGCTGATTCACCGCCGCCACTCGCGGATGATAATAAACATTCTCGTAGAGAAATTTCCGCAGCTCCCGATTCGCCGCCTCCAGCTCCGCGCTGCAAATAATCAGCGCGCTCGGATGTTTCCGCACTGCTTCCGCATCGGCCGGCGCCGCCGCCGCAATCCCCACCGCGCTCGTCGCGACCACATCACGCACCTCCGCATCGATGATGTCGCGAATAATATTCTTGTGCAGCTCCGCGCCTAACAAATCCGGATTCCGCGCCGCCACCCGCTCGTGACTGCGCCGCCAGATCGCGTTGGCATCGAGCTGATCCGAATCGAGGAGCGCAAAATCGAGCGCGTCGTCGAGGTCGTGACTGTAATAGGTAATTTCATCCGCCAGATCGGCCGCCTGCGCCTCCAGCGAAAGCGAGCGCGCCTCCTCGCCCTCGTTAGGCGCGCGATGTTTCTCCAATCCTTCCAGGACTTCCCGCGTCAAATTCAATCCCGGGAAAGCCGGATAGACCACCTCGAGCAACTCGACCACGCGCACGCTTTGGCGGTTGTGCTCGAAGCCGCCGTGCTGGCGCATGCATTCCGCCAGCATTTCTTCGCCGGAATGCCCAAAGGGCGAATGCCCAAGATCGTGCGCGAGCGCGATCGCCTCCGCGAGATCCTCATTCAGGCCCAGCGTGCGCGCGATCGTTCGGCTGATCGACGCCACCTCGATCGTATGCGTCAGGCGCGTCCGCAAATGATCGGCCGTCCCGTTGAGAAAAACCTGCGTCTTATATTCCAGCCGCCGAAACGCCCGCGAATGAATAATCCGCGCCCGATCGCGCTGAAATTCCGTTCGGTAAAGATGCCGGGGCTCAGGAAATTTGCGGCCCCGCGAGTCGCCCGACTTCTGCGCGAAAGGCGCGAGAGCGCGTCGCTCATCCGCGTCCATTTGTTCGCGCCGCTTCCAGCCTTGCGCGGGCATTTCCGGACCTGGACCTAACTCGTTAGTCATCGTTAGGCGCTTCCGCTTTCTTCAATCGTTCCGCGAGCGCGCGCCGCGCCGCGCGGCCTTGCGTGCGGACGAGCAATAGGTCGAAAAGCGCGAGCAACACCGCCGTCGCCGTCAGCCAGGCGCAGGCCGCCCAGTAGAAAATAAACCAGACGGGCCGCTGGTGCGGAGCGAGCAGCGGCGCGAGAAAAGTCGAGCCGCAAAAAAGCATGACACACGCCACCACCACGATGGCGAACATCGCCTTGCGCCGCGCGCTCTGATCGCGCACCAGCCCGCGCGCCGCATGCGCGGCAAACGAAACCAGACGCAGGCGCTTCTCGTTAGGGGGAAGCTCGTCGTTAGGCAAATTCATCTCTGCCTAACAAGCTGGCCGCCCTACTCCCGAACGCAACCACCGCTCTCCTATCGGCGCGCAATTTTGTTTTGATGGAAAAGCGTTCCTCCGATTTTAATCGTGCATAATTAATCTCCGCCATCCTCCGCTCGGGATTCCGAAGTCGGGTTACGAGCGATTCGGTTGGCGTTCACTTCCAACTAAAAACCGGAAAGAAACAGCGTCATGAACGACCGACAGGAAACAAACTCGGAATGTGTCGCACCACCGGAGGGGTGCTCACAACGAACGCCGCCGTGCGCGGGAGTGCCTGCCCTGGTCACGCAACAGCAAAACCTCCTCGATAGCATTGCGCTCATCGATCCATTGGCGCAGGCCCGGTCTCCCCACCGGCATCACCATCGATGAGAAAACCTTCCGCGACCAGACGATCAGTTACGCCTTGCGCGTGGCCGGCGCGGTCAAGGCCTACGCCAAGCGCGGAAGAAAACGCGACCTTGCAACACAAGGCCGACCTGACCGACACCGACTTCACCCGGGCGCGGGACGGATTGCGCGACGACACCGCGCGGGAAGTGCACGACGACGCCAACGGCGTCCTCGCCGCTCTGGCCGACTACGGCGTCACGGCCCCGACGCTGAGTGCACTGCAACCCGCATCGACGCCTACCGGCTCGCGATCGCGAGCCCGGAGATGGCGCGCAAAACCAACTCGACCAACACCGAACTTCTCCGGCAGGAGTTCTTGCGCGCCGACATGGTTCTGAAAGACCGGATCGACGGCCTGATTCGGCAATTCGACGAGACGAACCCGCAATTCGTCATGTCCTACAAAAACGCGCGCAAGATCACCGGCGCCGGCGTGCAAGGCAGCGGCGGCACACCGCCAGCACCAACGACGCCGAGGTCATCGGGGCGGCGTTGCGTGCACGCGTCACTGCAACGCCGTCCTGATAATTAAATAAGTTCAACTCCCCGAAAGCCTCAGGTAAACGATGTTACCGTACTTCTTGAGGTGGTTCTCGCGTTCGACGGGTCAGCCGCCCTACGCTAACGAGGTGGCAGAGCATCTGGCTTCTGGAGTTCAGAAAACGCTGTGCAAGCGATTGCCTATCCTAAAGTTTCGACCTAACCGAATCGCCCATTGTGCGTTCGAGTTAGCGTTAGGAGGGGGCCTTCGTCACGGGCGAGACGGAGCGGACCCGGAACCTCATCTTCAAGACGTGCGATAACCACTTCGGTTAATATCCGAAACTAGCGGGCAACAAGGCCTGCGCTCTCCGTACGTTTATTGCAGCATAGAGTGAGACGATCTCACCGTTAAACTTTACGCAGGATCAGCGCCACTTACATCGAATCAGGAGCCGATTACATTCAATCAGCGACCATTTACCTTCGAGCAAAAGGTGACTTGCAGGTAACATTTGGCCGCTGACAAGTCGGCAAAGTCGAAAGACACACGATTCCGAACTGGGCCAGGCAAAGCTCGACATTCGACAGGCTGTCGACCGCGGTTAATTTTGCGGCGACCTCCCGCCCGATGAGATGAAAAAGAGAACAAGCTCAAAACCAAAGGCCAGCTTCGTTCTGAAACGGAAAAAGGCGCGCAATGGGCCGCAGGCAAAGTGGGGAAAGTTTAAAGAGAACTTATTCCAACCCGTTGATTCCCTGCCCCTGGGAATCTTTCGGTTTCTTTTTGGGTTCTTGCTCTGTCTCGAGTTTCTCGTCGTAAGCCGCGAGACGTTCCCTTATTCCTATATCAAACCCTCGTTCCACTTTACTTATCCACTTTTCGACCTTCTAGGATTAAAGCCTCTTTCTCAGCCTTCTCTTTGGTTGATTTTTGACGTCCTGAAAATCTCGACTGTTGGTATCATGCTAGGTCTATTGACTCGCATATCTCTTATCGTTTTTACGGCGACATTCGGCTACTTCTTTTTCATGGAGAGCTCCGTATACAGCAATCATTACTATCTCATTTTTCTGCTCTCATTTTTGCTGTGCTTTGGTCATTCCGGCTCCACCTTTTCTCTTGATAGTCTAATCAATAAAAATGCCCGAAGGGAACAAGTAGATTATTGGGAGTTATTTTTGTTACGTTTCCAGATATGTGTCGTGTTCTTCTTTGGCGCCCTGGCCAAAATGAACGCGGATTGGCTAATCTATGCCGCGCCCCTTTATCTGAACCTAGTCAAACACTTTTCTTTTCTGGGCTATCCTCTGCAAGCAAAATGGATGGCAGTGGTCCTTAGTTGGGGAGGGATGTTATCGGACCTTGGGTTAGGGATATTGTTAGTTATCGGTCGCTGCTATAAGTTAACCTTTGTCTGGCTCTGCCTCTTCAACGGTCTGAACATCTTTCTCTTCGGTCTGGGAATCAAAACGTTCCCCTACTTAATGATCTCGACTTATATCTTGTTCCTACCAACCCCTCTAATCAGAAATGCCATGGCGCGTGTTTTTAACGGGCCTTTGTCGAAGTATGTGCCGAGGCTGGCTAAGACATGACAAGAAGGAAGGTAAGTAAAGAAGGTATGCCTAGAAAAGCATCGCCTTGGATTCTGGGCTTAGTCGTTAGTTACATATCCCTCCAAATTCTGCTCCCGTTGCGGCATTTGCTATACAAGAGAGAGCTACAGTGGACACACGAAGGAAGCAGCTTTTCCTGGCGGATGATGGCGGATCACCATGAAACTAATGGTAGCATCACCATCGAAGATCCGCGGACACTAAACGTTTACGTTCATTCTCCCGAGAAATTGTTGAACGAGAAGCAACTAGTCATGGTGAACAATCCCTATATGCTGTTTCAATACGTCCAATTCTTGAAACAGTATTTGCCACAACAAGAGGACATCAAGAATCCCATTATCAAGGCGGACCTGCAGGTATCTGTAAATGGTAAGCCTTTTCAAAATATGTATGACCCGACTTGCAATTTATCAGAGGTCACCTATTCGCCATTTAGAGACTTAGAATGGGTTCTACCTTTAAAGAAAAAATGACTTCCAAGAGCTACTTCATAGGAATACCAAGCACGGTTGTTAGAGCGACGGTGGAGTAGCTAGAGGAAAAGACGAAATGAGAGAGAATCTTTAAACCAGACGGGCCGCTGGTGCGGAGCGAGCAGCGGCGCGAGAAAAGTCGCGCCGCAAAAAAGCATGACACCCACCACCACCACGATGCCGAACATTGCCTTGCGCCGTCGTCTGGTCGCGCATCAAACCGCGCGCCGCGTGGCTGGCAAAGGAAATAATCCGCAGTTTTTTTCGTTAGGCGAAGGCGATTCCACTTCTGCCTAACAGATTCGCTGGGCCCCCCCGTCAGCGCAAGAATAAGGAGCAGTATCGCTATCTCGAGATTAGGGGCGCGCCATCCCTCGCGCCAGCTCGCGAACTTTTCCACCCAAGCTACCGCGCCGGAATCGAGCGGGCTCGGGAGGCCAATTTCGAGCGAGGGCCTTTTTCCTTTGAGCGGCTCCGCAGCCAGATCGTGCGCTCAGATTCACGCCCGGATGAGTGGTTGTGAATTTCCAGAGGAGTAACGGGACGAGCCCCGCGCTGAGACTTGGCACGACGCCAAGGCGCAGTGCGCCCTCCAAAGTTTTTGGTTGCCACTTTCACCGCTTCTTTCTACTATCGGCGAAATCAATAACAACATAAGCCTAATCTTTGGTCGCCCAAGATTTGGCCGTGGCAGCGGCCGGTAACGAAAGGAGGGGCGACCGCAACCACACCAGCACATATGATTACAACCAATGTCTTTCTCGATCGCCGCGGAGTCTGGGCTTTTGCCTTAGGCTGTATCGCCGTCACCATCGGCGTGCTCCTCCACATCCCGATGTTCTGGATGGGACACACCAACCACTTCGTGCTCTACGGCATGCCGATGGATCCGGGCATGATCTTTGGGATGTATTTGATTATTGCCGGCGTCATCGCGGCCGGCTACGGGCTCTTGCCGAGCAAAGCGGCTTATAATGCGGTGGTCAGCTCGCGCGTCACCGTTGTGGCGCCGGAAGATGCTCCGCTTAGTCGCGCCCACTGGATCTTGATGGCGACACTCGTCGTCGCCTTGATTATCGACGTCATGAAGCCCGCCACTCTCGGGTTCACCATCCCCGGAATGATTCGCGAATATCAAACCACCAAAGCTCACGCTTCCCTCGTCCCTTTCTCCGCCCTTATCGGGACGGCTCTCGGTTCGATTCTCTGGGGTGTCCTGGCGGATTTCTACGGTCGCAAGGCGGCGATTCTCTTGTCCGCGGTGGTCTTCATCGGCACTTCCATTTGCGGCGCGATGCCTTCGTTGAATTGGAACATCGGAATGTGCTTCCTCATGGGATTTGGCGCCGGCGGCATGTTGCCGGTGACCTACGCTTTGCTCGCCGAAATGATGCCCTCGAAGCACCGCGGCTGGTCATTAGTGCTGGTAGGCGGGCTTGGCGCCGTCGGCGGCTATGTTGTCGCCAGCGTGTTCGCCGCCACCCTGGAGCCGATCTTCAGTTGGCGCATCCTCTGGCTGATGAACCTTCCCACGGGGCTCATCCTTCTCGGCCTCGGACGTTTTATCCCGGAGTCGGCGAAATTCCTCCTCACGCGAGGGCGCAACGCCGAGGCGCACGCCGTCATGAAGCGTTTTGGCACCGTGACTCACGAACTAACCGCAGGCGAAGAAGACGAATCCGAAGTGGTCCCATTCAGTCACCATTCTGCTCCGCCGCAGGAAGAAACCGAAGAGGCCAGCCTCTGGACACCGGCGCTGATCGGCAAGACCGCTGCCCTCACCATCGCTGCACTCTCGTGGGGACTGATCAACTTCGGCCTCCTCCTTTGGATGCCTAACGATCTCGTGTCGAAAGGCTATTCGATGGCCCTCTCGAGCAAGCTGCTGGCCGAATCTGCGCTGATCGCTTTCCCGACGGTCTTCCTCTGTACTTACATTTACAGCCGTTTTAGCAGTAAGTGGGCCCTCACATCCTTCATTACGCTCACGCTCCTCGGCTTGCTCTGGGTGCTGAAATTGGAAACTCACGTCGGCGGCAACCCAGTCTGGCCGGTAGGACTGCTCATTATCGGAAGCAACGGCATCATCGCCATTCTGCTTCCCTACGCTTCGGAAAGTTATCCCATTAAGATCCGCGGCCGCGCCACGGGCTGGGTTGCAATGTTCACCAAGGGGGGAGGAGTGCTGGCGCAATGCCTCAGCATTCTGGCGCTGGTCCCGCCCCTCGGCGTCACTGCCGTGCTCATCATGATTCCGATCATCCTATCGCTCGCCCTCTTCCTACGTTACGGCACCGAGACGCGTGGGCTCGACCTGCGCCACCTGGAGCAGGCGAGATCACTCCGCGTCGCACTGCCGGTTCCCGTCGCGGGCAGCGAGAGTTAGGCGCGCTCCCGTCCGGAGACCGCGCTGCCGGATTCTGAATAGTCGAAATACTCGATTTGAGCGGCCGCCCCGTTTCCGATTTTAATCGCGCTAAATTAATCCCCGCCAACCTCCTCCCGCGACCCTCATTCCGGCCACGAGTGGTTCCTCGGCGGTGCACCTCAACCAAACAAAGGAAAGGAAACAGTCGTCATGAACGACCGACAGGAAAACAAACTCGGAATGTATCGCACCACCGCAGAGGTTCTCACCACGA
Organism: Chthoniobacterales bacterium; assembly: GCA_013821455.1. GTDB lineage: Bacteria > Verrucomicrobiota > Verrucomicrobiia > Chthoniobacterales > UBA10450 > Palsa-1392. Next base: position 27,229 of record JACDGS010000001.1, on the reverse strand, counting down.
ACGCCGCCGTGTTCGCGGGAGTGCCCGCCCTGGTCACGCAACAGCAAAACCTCCTCGGATAGCGTCTCGCTCATCGATTCATTGGCGCAGGCCCAGTCTGCGGTCACCACCGGCATCACCGTCGATAAAAAGAACTTCCAAGCCCAAATGGTCAGCTATGCGATGCGCGTGGCCGGCGCGGTCAAGGCCTATGCCAGCGCAGAAGGGAATTCGACCTTGCAACACAAGGCCGATCTGAGCGACACCACTTTCACTCGAGCGCGGGACGACGAGCGCGACGACATCGCGCAGGGAGTGCACGACGACGCAAACGGCGTCCTCGCGCAACTGGCCGACTACGGCGTCACTGCCCCGACGCTAACCGCGCTCCAAACCCGCATCGACGCCTACCGCCTGGCCATCGCGAGCCCGAAGATGGCGCGCGGAGAACGGAGTATGCACACCGAACTCCTCCGGCAGGAGTTCGCCCGGGCCGATATGATCGTGAAAGACCGGATCGACGGCCTAATCCGGCAACTCGAGGAGACGAACCCGCAATTCGTCATGTCCTACCAAAACGCACGCAAGATCACCGACACGGGCTCGCAGAGCAGCGGCACGCCGACCCCAACTCCGCCAACGCCACCGGCCCCGCCGGCGCCGCCGGCGCCGTAAATCGGACAGCGGCGGAGAGGCACGATGCGCCGCTCCGCCAAGGTGCGAATTCCGGCGGCGAGAATGTTTTCGCATTCTCGTCGCCGGCCTGCGTATTTATCTTGAGCAATGGCCGATGAACTGAGGGCGTCGTTAACTGGTTTCACGAACTTCGCTCGTTCGTTGCGCGGCGATGAGAAGAGCGAGGCCCAAACCTTCCTCGACCACTTCTTCCGCGCCCTCGGTCACGCCGGTGCGATCGAAGCCGGTGCCACGTTCGAGTTTCGCGTCGCGAAAAAGCCCGGCTCCGCCCAATTGGAGCTAGTTGTAGGCGGGGGCGGTGACCCCGCCCGGCCCAAAGGCGGCAAGAAATTCGCCGATCTCCTCTGGCCCGACCGCGTCCTCATCGAGATGAAATCGCGCGGCGCGAACTTGGAGAAGCACTACGACCAGGCCTTCGACTATTGGACGCACATCGTCCCGAAGCGCCCGCCCTACGTCATCCTCTGCAACTTCGACGAGTTCTGGATTTACGACTTCTTGATGGAGACGAGGACACGCTCGTGGTAAACAATCTCATGCCGAAACAAGCGACGCCAAAAAAAGACAAAGCGTCGCCACGCGTCCGTGAGGAGGAACAACTCTACTTTGTCCAGAAGCCGACGAAGACCGGCTCTTGGCCGGCCCGATTTTTCCGAAGTCGCCCCTCTTATTCGACGTCGTTTGGAGCGGCCTACTTGGGAGACAGCCTCGACCTTTTGCGTCAGTTGCCGGAGGGGTCGATCGATCTGGTCGTCACTTCTCCGCCTTACGCCCTTCACTTCAAAAAGGAGTATGGAAATGTCGACAAGGCCGAATATGTCTCATGGTTAAAGCCTTTTGGAGAGCAAGTTCATCGCATCCTGAAGCCCGAGGGAAGCTTCGTTCTGAATATTGGCGGGAGCTACAACAAGGGCACTCCGACGCGGTCTCTCTACCATTTCAAAGCGCTTCTCATGCTTTGCGAAGAGGTGGGTTTTCACCTCGCGCAGGAATGTTTCTGGCATAATCCGGCCAAGCTTCCGTCGCCGGCCGAGTGGGTAACGGTGCGGCGGCAGCGAGTAAAGGACGCCGTCGAATATATCTGGTGGTTGAGCAAGACTCCTTTTCCAAAAGCGAACAACCGCCATGTGCTCAATGAATACAGCGCGGATATGAAACGGCTGCTCAAGCGGGGTTACAAACCGAAGCAGCGTCCCAGCGGTCACATCATTACAGCGAAGTTCGGCCAGGACCATGGCGGAGCGATTCCCTCAAGTCTCATCGAGCGCGGGAATAATGAGAGCAATTCGGATTACATCCGCGCGTGTGCCGAAGCTGGATATAAGGCACACCCGGCGCGTTTTCCCCGCGCTTTGCCCGAATTCTTTATCAAGTTTCTGACCGACGAAGGCGCGATCGTCCTTGATCCATTTGCCGGGAGTAACATGACCGGAGCTACCGCCGAAAGCCTCGGCCGCAGATGGATTTCGGTCGAGATCAAACCCGACTACCTGCTCGCCTCCCGAGTTAGATTTCGGCAATTAGCGAAGAGTGGCAAAGCCGTGGCATGACTCTGGACGAGCTGGAGCGGTTACTCGCCAAAGTCTACGGTGATTCAAATCGTCCTAAGCCATTGCACCTGCTCGCAGGTCTGGCCGCGGTCCGCTCCGGCGTTCCCCTTAAAGAGGCCGCGCGCAGCGTAGGAACTACCCCGGGGAACCTGGGCAAACTGGTGCAAGCGGCGGCCCCGGTGTCGCATTTGCTAGGAAAGGCCGCGACCGATCATCACGAAAAGGAACAAAAAGTCCGAGCAACGATTGGCCAACTGATCATCGGCAATCTCGCCGAACAAGTTTTCGAAGATAACTATCGGCGCACCGTCGTTACCCGAGAACTCACCCTGGAAGACGATCGTTCAGGGGGAGGCGATACCGACTATCTCGTCCGCAACGGCCAGGGCCGGCAAGTCTTCCGGCTTAATATCAAGTTCCACGGATCCCAATTTCGCAAAGCTCAAGAACTGGTCGGACTTCCGTCCGAAGACTGCTTCGCCCTTGCGACCTACAAGATTTACAGCGCTTTACAGAAGCAGGAGCACGAACACCTGCCATACATTTTCGTGATTGTCGGTGTGCCTCATCTCACCGGCGCAGTGGTAGGAGCAGCAGTCCCCGCCGATGTCATCGAGTTCGCCACTCGGGCGCGGCATTCCGCTCGCGTCCAAGGCAAGCGCAAAGTCGAAGATGCGATCGTGCGAGCAATCACATCTCGACCGGCGGACTTCGGCATGGCCGAATCCCTCAGAGACTTTCTCGAGCAGATTCGCGGCGCCGTCTGGCGTGTCCTGTCCGCGCGTCGCGCGGATGCGCTCTTGCGGGAAAAGCTCTTTGACAGAGCTTACGCACTTCGAGTCCGCGGATTCGCCATGAACTACCGCGGCGCGGAGCTCGACATGCACTTTTCAATTTCCGGCGACCTTCATCCTCTGGAAGAGATGCTGCGGATACTTCGAGACGACGGACTCCATGCTCTAAGCGTCTATTTGGAAAGAGGAACATTTTAGTATTTGCCCGAAGGGGAGAGGAGGACCTTCTACTTTTTCGGGCGTGCCGAAATCCGGTGACGGCCGCCCTTCCCTTTGACCCTTTTTCGTCTCTCCGGCACACCCGTGCCAGACATGTGATTCCCAGATCGACCTAGCCAAGGAGGCGGTTTCGGCTTGAAGGGCTTGTTACTAGATCGCAGCTCATAGCAAATCACGCCTCCCTCATACTTGATGTCGACGGCGGTTCAGTCATTAGGCAGAGGCCACCATACCTGTCCGAAATTCTTTCATAGGCCGGCTGATTAAGGAGAATCGTGCCCGGAGGACCGCTGGACAAGCGGCATGCATAAACGACAGGCCCGCCCACGACTGTGAGGCTGTCCGCTACTTTTACGAGATGAACACTTCCAAAGTCTATACCTATAGCGAGGTGAACGTCCCGAAGCACTGTGGTGAATGAAGACCTATGACGACGATATGAATCTGCAAAGGTTGCTAATGCACGTTCGGCTGCCGCAAGTGCATGAAAACCAGCGTCGGGACCGGAAAAGAATTCTGGAAAAAAAGCGAGAATACCGTCTCCGGTAAATTTATCGAAGACCCCAAACGACTCCTTTACTATGTTTTCTAGCTGCGAACACAGGTGCGTCATGAAAGCTGCAAAGTGCGACGGTGTTCGAGCCTTCAGCATCAACTCTGTCGAGCGCCGGATGTCGATCGACACAACATACGCTGTATGTGCTTTCGCTGAAAAAAATTGCGCGCGCAGACCATCGCTTCCGAGGATCACACTTTTCGCTTCCGCTGAGACGTGGCTAAGGAGGAAACGCAGCTCCTCCTTTTTATTGAGATCTTGCAACGCCTTCTTGAGCAGCGCTAACTGCGTCTTCGTCTGTTCTTTATCGACTTGTTCCATACTCAAATGGCGCGCCAAACTTGATACCTTGTTTTGGAGATCAACGATCTCTCTTTTCAAGTCTCTGACCTCGGGGTCCTGATCGATTTCACTTAGAGACCTGATTTTACTCAAAGACCTGAAAGGTTCTCCAATGAGGCCAGTCGCGGAGAGATTGTAAGGAAATGAAGAATTCGGGACGAGCGTCTCCCTTCCAATAAAGGGTGTGCTGAGGAAGGATTTTGCAGCGCTGGGATTCGGCACTGTTGACCAGGTGACGCCGTTCCACGTAGGAAGGTTCTCCGATTCACGACCAAGGTCGCCACTTTGCAATCCGGAAATCTCTTTCATTCCACCGAATGTCGCTTGCCCACTAAATGAGTGCAAGGCGTTGCACACATGAGGGTTTACTTCCACGGTGAATCTAGAGATGTGACGATCCAGTCGCAACGTCGGCGAGTGTCCGGCTCGTTCACACATCTAATTGACGGAGGCGACGTGGAATCCGGTGACAGGTTGCACAAAGATCAGCTCCGGCTGCAAGAATTGCTACGCGGAGCGGCTGGCGCTGCGCTTGCAGGCGATGGGGAACCATCGTTATCGGCGGGGGTTTCGGGTCACTTTACATGAGGATGTGGTCGATCTGCCGCGCACCTGGAAGAAGTCGCGCCGCATCTTCGTGAACTCGATGAGCGATCTGTTTCATCCGGATGTGCCGCTTTGGTTCATCCGCAGGGTTTTCAAGACGATGGAGGAATGTCCGCAGCATTCCTTTCAAGTGTTGACGAAGCGGAGCGACCGGGTGCGCAAGCTGGCCGCGAAACTGCCGTGGCCGAAGAATGTCTGGATGGGCGTGAGCGTGGAAGATAGCCGCGTCTTTGATCGCATCGATGACCTGCGTGAAGTGCCCGCAGCCATCCGCTTTCTCTCCTGCGAGCCGCTCATTGGCTCGCTCGCCGGGATCGATCTGCGGGGGATTTATTGGGTGATTGTCGGCGGCGAGTCCGGGCCGCATTCACGATCGATGGAGATTGAGTGGGTGCGGGAATTCTTTCGCGCCTGTCGCCAGCAGAAGGTGCCATTTTTCTTCAAGCAATGGGGCGGCGTGCGGAAGGATCTCACTGGGCGCGAGCTCGGCGGACGCACTTACGACGAAATGCCGAAGGCCGCGTGAGCTGGAGCGATCAGCCTGCGCGCTCGTGACAAGATCACTCCGGCAATCTATTCTTCAGTCATGAGCACCGTGACGGAGATCATCGAAGCCGTGAAACAGCTGGACGAACAGGCCAAAGGGGAATTTCTGGAGAAACTCGCGGAGGTTGATTTCGAGGATGCGTGGGATCGCCAGATCGAGGCAGACGCCAAGGCCGGACGGCTCGACTTTCTTTGGCAAGAGGCGCTGGAGGACATCAAGGCTGGCCGGGTAAAACCGCTCGATGAAGTCCTCGGCGACTCCTAGCTTCTGGCAAGCTTACGCTGCGCTGCCGCGAGATGTTCAGCGGCAGGCGCGGAAGGCCTGGCGCCTGTGGCAACGAAACCCGCGGCACTCTTCTCTGCGTTTTGAGAAAAAGGGAATGTATTGGGCAGTCCGCATCTCGCGCGGCTGGCGGGCCGTTGGCCGTGTTCACAACGGAACTTTGTATTGGTTCTGGATTGGACCGCATGATGAATACGAGCGTATCCTCAACCGAAGGTGATCCAGTGATCGTAAAGCATTTTTGAACCCCGATGAAACTGACCTATGACCCGCGTTACAACGTCGCCTATCTCAGTTTTCAGGAGAAGATCGCGCAAGTGGAGACGATCCGGGTAAACGAATCGTTCGCCGTCGATATCGGAGCGGACGGCAGTGTTTACGGCGTCGAGCTTCTGAATGCGAACGAACAGCTTCGCGGAGACAACGGCGGCAACTTTGTCGTGGTCAACGAAGTCACTGGCGACACCCGCGAGATCTCGCTTGGAGTATAAGGCGAATTCGCCTCCGCCTAAAAAAATCAGCACCTACGACGCATACGCGCTTTCGGTGCTTCGGACGGAAGATCACGGAAATCTCGTTAGGCGGCAAGCCAATAATTTCTGAGTATGGCGGATCACTCACACATCGAATGGACGGAGGCGACGTGGAATCCGGTGACGGGCTGCACGAAGACCAGCGCCGGCTGCAAGAATTGCTACGCGGAGCGGCTGGCGTTGCGCTTGCAGGCGATGGGGAATCATCGTTATCGGGGTGGGTTTCGCGTTACTCTGCCCGAGGAGGCGATCGATCTGCCGCGGACTCGAAGAATGCCGACCTTGTCAGATTTGAATTTCGCCACTCACCGGCCGATGCTGCGACTCTCCATATGACGTACGGCATCCTTTTTGAAAAACCAGGCACGTCCGACCTGCCGCAAGGCTATTATTATGCGCATGTGCCTGCGCTCGGTTTGACGACGCATGGAGAGGGAATCGAAGGAGCGCGCGCGGCTGCGGAGGATCTGTTGAAGTTGTGGTTGAGCGAAAAGCGCGCTGCGGGGGAAGCGATTGACCTGCCCGCCGAGACGTTTTTCTCGACCATCGAGATTTCCGAGAGTGCCTTACAAAGCGCGTGAGGTGTTGGCGCGATTACAGCGCGCCGGTTTGTGGTAAAGCGACAATCAGGGTCGCACATTGTCCTGCGCCATTCGGATGGTCGCCAGACTTACGTAGCCCTGCATACCAAGGATGTGCCGACTGGAACTTTTCGGAGCATCTTGAAACAGGCGCGGCTGACAGAAGAACAGTTTCGCGATCTCTAATCAGCGCCGGTTGCCTGCCAGGTATTGACGAAGCGGAGCGACCGGATGCGGAAGCTGGCCGCGAAACTACCGTGGCCGAAGAATGTCTGGATGGGCGTGAGCGTGGAAGATAGCCGCGTCTTCGATCGCATCGATGACCTGCGCGAAGTGCCCGCGGCCATCCGCGAGCCGCTCATTGGCTCGCTGGCCGGGATCGATCTGCGGAGCTAAGAAGGAATTTGAAATCCATAAAACCAGAAAAGATGGCTTGAGAATTCTCATCCTGGTTTCCTGGCTTCTAAATTGATGTTCCTGTCGCAAGCAGAAAGTGCCGTTCTTCTTCAAGCAATGGGGCGGCGTGCGCAGACATCGCACCGGTCGCCTTCTCGGAAATCGCACTTACGACGAGATGCCGAAGGCGGCATGAGGCGCCTGGCAGCTTGCTATCGCTTATGAATGTCGATGCCAATGTAGTTTATTTTGTCGTTCTCCTTTCGGGTTGAGTTCCATTCCCGAATCTCGCTCCGCTTCGAACTGCTTTCATGTTATCTGAGCCTTTCTGCCCCCTTGACCCCTTTCCCGCGACTCGCTCGGCAATCGACCCAACTTGCCGCTCGTTTCCGCCACCTGGCGCCTGGGCCAACTCGCGCACCGTCTCTGATTCTCTACGGGAAGGTCACGGTCACTTGGTTCGAACAGTTGCCGTCTCGGTCGGTCACCGAGTAAGTGTAGGTCCCGCGCACCGTGATGCTGTCCGTGTAGTGGTTTTGCCTCGTGGACGCGATCACCCCGCGGGGTGGAGTGCGGAAGATCCTAACCGTGGGCGACCTCGCCCCAGTCCAGTGGAGCTTAACCAAAAATCGGCCTGGGCCCGCGCTGCGCTTTTCGGCCACGACCACGATCTGACACTGCGGTGTCGGCGTTGGGGTCGCCGTAGGAGTTGGTGTCGGAGTTTGTGTTGGGGTTGGGGTGGCACTGGGAGTTGGCGTCGGAGAAGGCGTTTCGGTGGGAGTGGGTGTAGGCGTTGGGGTCGGCGTTGGGGTGGGAGTTGGTGTCGGTGTAGGGGTCGGAGTTGGTCCTGTGATCGCACTAAACTGCGCTACGAAGGCATCGTAGTAACCACCATAAGTCGTCTCAAAGGCCCCACTGGTAGTGGGAAAGTCGCTCGAATACGTGTATCCTGTAACGTAGAAGTTGCCGGAGGTGTCCACCGCGATGTGGTAGCCCTCATCCTCATCGCTGCTGCCGAGATAAGTGGAGTAGACAAGGCCGGTGCCAGTGGGATTGAGCTCGCTCACAAAGGCATCGTAGGTACCACCACCGTAGGTCGTCTGGAAGGCCCCAGTGGTCGTGGGAAAGTCGCTCGATTCCGTGATTCCCGTAACGTAGGCGTTGCCGGAGGTGTCCACCGCGATGCCGTAGCTAATATCGGCGGCGCTGCCCCCGAGATATGTGGAGTAAACAAGACCGGTGCCGGTGGGATTGAGTTCAGTCACAAAGACATCGTCGAAACCCCCGTAGGTCGTCTGGAAGGCCGCAGCGGTCGTGGGAAAGTCGCTCGAAGCCGTGTATCCCGCAACGTAGGCGTTGCCGGAGCTGTCCACCGCGATGCCGTAGCCGAAATCGTAAAGGCTGCCCCCGAGATAAGTGGAGTAGACAAGGCCGGAACCGGTGGGATTGAGCTCACTCACAAAGGCATCGTCGAAACCACCGAAGGTCGTCTGAAAGGCCCCGGCGGTCGTGGGAAGGTCGAACGAATACGTGACTCCTGTAACGTAGGCGTTACCCGAGGTGTCCACCGCGATCCCGTAGGGCTGGTCGTCACCGCTGCCCCCGAGATAAGTGGAGTAGACAAGCCCGGAGCCAGTGGGATTGAGCTCAGTCACAAAGACATCGAAGTAACCGCTGGAACCACCGAGGGTGGTCTGGAAGGCCCCAGCGGTCGTGGGAAAGTCGCTCGAACCCGTGAATCCTGTAACGTAGGCGTTGCCAGAGTTGTCCACCGCGATGCTGAAGCCCTCATCGTAACTGTTGCCCCCGAGATAAGTGGAGTAGACCAGTATCGGATCGATAATCAGTGGCCGGGCCGTATCGTAGGCGGCCACGGCAAAGCCTAGCTCATGGCCCCGCCGCAGAACATATTTGCCTTTCACGGATCGGTGCTGGCCGTCCACTTCCTGATAAATTTCCGGCTTGTTCCAGCGCACGCTGCCTCCCGCCGTCTCCACCACCAGCTGGCCTTGCCCGTCCACGGACATCTTCCGCACACCGGCCAGCTTGAGCCGGATCCGAGCCGGATCGGCTCCGGGCCCCACCACAAAATCGTATTCCAGTTGCCGTTGGTTTCCGTAGTAAACCAGGTCGATGCCAGGATAGACCTGGTCGTAGCGCACTTTGGCGTAAGTCGCCACCCCCGTGCGCCACTGGGAGGGATCCTTCCCGATCAAGTAGTTAATCTTCCCCGCTAACTCCTCCCGCCCGGTTACTTTGGCGGCGGGATTGGCAGCCACAAGCTGCGTGCGCAAAACGGTCGATGGCCGCTGCGGCTTCTTCTGCGTAAGAATCGAAGGCGTCGGGTGAATCCCCTTCTTCGCCAGCGCTGGCTTCTCCGCTTTCGTCAGCACCAGCACAGCTTCGCGGTTGGTCAGGAACAGGTTGTAGCCACTGCCTCGGGAGAGGAATTTCACCTGTTGATCCTGCTGACCCTGGTTCGCTTCGAAGCTGAGGGGAAGTTTGCCGTAACTTTCATTTACCCGGGCACGGGTTGCTTGATCCACTTTGCTCGGCCCAGGCGTTTCGGCGCGCGCTCCCGGCGCCAGCGCAAAGCACATGAGGGATATCGCGGTGCACGCGAGAGACACAGATTTGGTGATCGTTTTCATAAGGTTTATTTCCTTTTGTTGAACGTACTTTTTACATCTGGACAGCTCAAGCACGAAACTTCAGGGTTCGCGATCGATTTGTCCCAGTTTGCCACTTCCAGGCTTCTAAATGACGGCGAGTTTCGAACTCTGGAAGATCTAGGCCGAGACAATTCGACCGCGCACACCCATAATTTTCAATAACGCTGCGCCGAGTCGATTGGCTGCCCTTGGCACACTGGTGACAAGATCACTCGGCAACCTATTCTCCAGTCATGAGCGCCGTGACGGAGATCATCGGAGCTGTAAAACAGCTGGTCGAAAGCGCCAAAGGGGCAGTCCTGGAGAAGCTCGCGGAGGTTGATTTCGAGGACGCATGGGATCGGCGGATCGAAGCAGACGCCAAGACGGGACGGCTCGAATCTCTTTGGCGAGAGGCGCTGGAGGACATCAAGGCTGGCCCGGTAAAACCCCTCGATGAAGTCCTCGGCGACCTAGTTCCTGGAAAACTGACGCCGCGCTGACGCCGAGATGTTCAGCTTTGAGAAAAAGGGGATGTACTGGGCAGTCCGCATCACGCGCGGCGGCCTCTCGGTCGCGGCCACGACGAAACGTTGTAACGGTTCTGGATCGGCCCGCATGATGAATACGAGCGTATTCCAGACGGGTCGGTAGCGACCGCGATCCGCAGAATATAGGGCTCGTCGACGACCCGCCTAATTCCTGCGCGCACAGATGGGTGCCAAGTGAGACTTCGGAGCATGAAGAACCGTAAATATCTGTGACATAGGAGCTATTAGCTTCGAGAATCTTCCTTTTGCCTCTGATCGAAGCCAAATCATTTCGGATCAGACGCCACTTACATCGAATCAGGAGCCGATTACATTCAATCAGAGACTATTTACCTTCAGGCAGAGGCGACTTGCAGGGTGACATCGATCGATGACAGGCGCGCAGCGGCTGCTAACGGCAGAATAATGGCGGGTGACGGGAAAACAGAGGCGGTGCGCAGGCGGGTTGCAGTGTCTTATCGGTGGTCAGGGCGCGATTGCGCCTGCGCAAGGGCTCATCACCAACAGGCAAAGGCTGGGTGCAGCGCAGCGCAACCGATTCCTCGCGATCGAACGCGGTGGCCCGGGGACACGATCCGAATGAATGCCACGCAAGGCCCCCGGAAAGCGGCGCGCGGTTCGTTCACTCGCGAATCTTCTACCCGACGTTCGGTGGAATGTCGTACGCTTTCTCGCAGATGCACGAGAACGCGGACGGTGCCATGGCAAGCCTGCTCGCGGGGCCGGTGCAGGCGCGGGCGAAGCCGCCCCCGCCGCAACTCTCCGAGGCGGAACAGGCGGAGGCGCGGAGTCATTGCGGTTTGCTGGCGGATGGGGTGGAGATCCCGTGCGATTTGCGCGTGGTCGAGCATCCCGAGGGGCGTTTCCGGCGGGAGGATGGATCGCGCTACGATATCTGTGTGATGGAGGTGCTGACTCAGCCCAACCTCCGGGCGCCGGCGGTTTCGCGGGCGGAGTTTGTCGGCGATTGCGCGGATAATCAACCGGCGGTGATCCGGCTCGGCAATGTGCGGCCGAGCAGTTTCCGGCCGCGTCTGATCTCGCCCGGCGAAGCGTTTGGAACGCTGGCCGCGGCGGCGAAGTCCACCGGGGACGTGAGCGGTTGAGCCTACGCGACCGGCGCGTTTAAAGCAAAAGCAGCGACGGATTCTCCAGGAGCTGCCGGAGAGCTTTCAAATAATTCGCGCCAATCGCGCCGTCCACTACGCGGTGGTCGCAGCTCATTCCGATCTTCATCCGGTAGCCGGGGACGATTTCGTCGTCGTTGTTCACCACCGGCTGCCTAACGATCGCGCCGACGGAGAGGATGATGGCCTGCGGCGGGTTGATGATGGCGGAGAAATAATCGATGCCGTAGCTGCCGAGGTTCGAGACGGTGAGGGTGCCGCCTTGGAATTCTTCCGGCTTCATCCGCTTGTTGCGCGCACGGTGGGCGAGGTCTTTGACTGCGGCGCTGATCTCGCGCAACGATTTGTTTTGGGCGCCGCGGATGACCGGCGTGACCAAGCCTTCCTCGATCGCGACGGCGACGGCGAGGTTAATCTCGCCGTATTGGATGATGGCGTCGCCGTCGAAAGCGGCGTTGACTTTCGGCTCGCGCTGGGCCGCCATGACCGCGCCTTTGAGGATGAAGTCGTTGACGGTGATTTTGGCGTTGTCGTCCTCTTCGCCGGCGGTTTTCAATTCGGCGCGGACGCGCATGAGGGCGTCGGCGTTGATCTCGATGTTGAGGTAAAAATGCGGGACCGGGCCGAGGCTGGAGGCGAGGCGTTCGGCGATGACTTTGCGCATGCCGGTGAGGGTGATGCGCGAAGTTTCGCCCGCGCTGATCTCGGGCGCGGCGGTCTTGTGCGGCGCCGGTGCTTTCGCGGGCGCGGGTTTATCCGCTGAGACAGCGGACGCCACATCTTTCTCCACGATGCGCCCGCCGGGGCCGGTGCCCTTGAGGCTGACAAGATCGATGCTTTTCTCGGCCGCGATCTTGCGCGCAAGCGGCGAGGCTTTGATGCGGCCGGCGGTTTCGGATTTTTCCGGCGCGTCTGGCTTCGACTCGGACTTCGCTTCATCACGCGGAGATTCTTCTCCGGACTCTGGCTCCTCTTCCTGCGGCTGCGCTGGCTTGGACTTTACCGCCTGTTTCTTGTCCGGCGATTTTTGGGCGGGAGCGGCCGGCTTCTCCTCTTTGCCTTTCGCCGCGGCCGGCTCTTCATCCTCGCCCATGTTCTCGTCGCCCTCTTCGATCTCTTTCGTCTCGGGCTCGTCGCCGGCTTCACCGCCGATGAAGGCGATCTTGTCGCCGACATTCACCTTGCCGCCTTCCTCGACGAAGATTTTCGTGAGAACGCCGTCGTCGGTCGCCTCCCATTCCATCGTCGCCTTGTCGGTCTCGATTTCGGCCAGGACTTCGCCCGCGGTTACCTGGTCGCCGACTTTTTTCTTCCAACTCACGAGCGTCCCTTCGGTCATGGTGTCGCTCAGTTTCGGCATCTGGATTTCGGGCATGGGAGAGATCGGTTGAGGTTAAAAAGATTCGTTAGGCAAACTTGTCATCCATGAGCGAAGCGGAGCGCAGCCGAAGGATCCCGGAGAGTTTCCTCGCAGCGTCGCTTCCCGGCAACTCCGTGGGATCCCTCGACTCCATTGCGCTTCGCTCCATTCCGCTCGGGATGACAACGTGACTAGCAGATTTTTTTGACCGCAGCGACGATTTTTGCCGCGCTCGGGAGAACAGCCTGCTCGAGTGCTTCGTTGTAGGGCATCGGCACGTCTTCCTGCGACACGCGCTGAATCGGCGCGTCGAGCTCGTCGAAAATTTCCTGCTGAATGCGGTAGGCAATTTCCGATCCGATGCCGCACCAGGGACGGTCCTGTTCCGCGATCACGACGCGATGCGTTTTCGCGACCGACTTGAAAACCGCCGGCCAATCGAGCGGCTTGATCGAACGCAGGTCGATGACTTCGGCGTTGATGTTCTCCTTGGCCAAATTCTCGGCCGCAGCCAGCGCTATCGGCACGGTCTGCGCGTAGCAGATGATGGTGACGTCGCTGCCTTCCTGCTTCAGCTCGGCTTCGCCTAACGGGATGAGAAGGTCCACGTCTTCGTCCTCGACCATGCCTTTATGGCTGTAGAAAAGCTCGCACTCCAGGACGAGGACCGGGTTGTTGTCGCGCACGGCGGCTTTGAGCAAGCCCTTCGCGTCGCGCGGGGTCGCGGGCGTGCAGATTTTCAAGCCGGGGACGTTGGCATAAAGGCATTCGGTGGCGTGGGAATGAGTCGCGCCGAGTTGATGCGCCGGCCCGTTTGGACCGCGGAAAGTGATCGGGACGTTGAACTGGCCACCGGACATGGTGAGCATGTTAGGTGCATTGTTCACGATCTGGTCGAACGCGACTAACGAAAAGCTGAAGGTCATGAACTCGACAATCGGCCGCAATCCGACCATGGCCGCGCCGATGCCGAGACCGGCAAAACCGTTTTCGCTGATCGGCGTGTCAATGATCCGCGTCGGGCCGAAGCGGTCGAGCAAACCCTGACTGACTTTGTAGGCGCCGTTGTATTCCGCGACTTCCTCGCCCATGAGGAAAACATTCGGATCGCGCGCGATTTCCTCGGCGAGCGCTTCGTTCAACGCCTGGCGGTAGGTGATTTCTCTCACGCTTGCTTTCCGTTAGGCGAAATATTCGCGCCGGTTCTTTTCTTCTCGCGCGTCGAGCTGCCGCGACCTTTTTCTGAAGGCTTCGTCGCGCGCGTCCCGGCGGCTGGCGACTCCTCACCGTTAGGCGCGTAGGTGTAACCGTACAGCTCATCGAGCGGCGGCTCGGGACTTTTCTCGGCGAACTTCACGCTGCTCATGGCGGCGTCCTTCGCTTTCTTGTCCATTTTATCGAACTGCTCGTTAGTCAATTTCCCTTCACGCGTGAGCTGCGCGCGCAGCCGCGTGATCGGATCCTCGAGCCGGAATTTTTCCAGCTCTTCCTTCGTCCGATAACTCGCCGGGTCGGACATGGAATGGCCGCGATAGCGGTAGGTGCGCATCTCGACAAAAGCCGGGTGCGGCTCTTTGCGAATCGACGCGATGAGGTGGCTCAAGCCGTCGCGCACATCGCGAAAACTCATCCCGTCGATGATCCCGCTCGGCATGTCGTAGCCGCGCGCGCGATCGACGATTTGCTCGAGCGAGGTGGAGCGCTTTACCGAAGTGCCCATGGCGAAAAAGTTATTTTCGCAAATGAAGATGACCGGCAGCTTGAACAATCCCGCGAGATTCAACGCTTCGTGGAATCCGCCTTGGTTGATCGCGCCGTCGCCGAAGAAGCAGAGCGTGACGCGATCTTCCTTCCGATACTTCGCCGCGAACGCCATCCCGGTCGCGAGCGGCACGTGCGCGCCCACGATAGCGTGGCCGCCGTACATGTGATGTTCCTTATCGAAATAATGCATAGAGCCACCGAGGCCTTTCGAGCAGCCGGTGGCTTTGCCGAAAAGTTCCGCCATACAGGCGTCGGCGCTGGTGCCGCGCGCGAGCGCATGAGCGTGATCGCGATACGCTGTGATGAGATAATCATCGGGCCGCGTCGCCGCGACGGCACCGGTCACGACGGCTTCCTGGCCAATGTAGAGGTGGCAAAAGCCGCCGATCTTCTGCGCTTGATACTGCTGACTCGCGCGCTCTTCGAAGCGGCGGATCAACAACATCGTCGCGAGCATCTCGACTTCGTCGCGTTGCTCGGGCTGCGACATGCGGCTCAGTGAGTTAGCGGCCGCGCGACGGGCGCGGCCTGGCGCGCGGGGGCGGCGCTCCAATGCATGCAGGCGACAAAAAGAATGGTGAAGAAAAGATCACTCACGAGGGAGTTGCGGAAGAACACCCAGGTCGGCGCGCCGTATTGCGGCAGGCCGACAGTCAGCGCCTGCACGAGACCGGCGAAATTTTTCACGTAGCCAGGATCGGTCAGCCAAGAGAAGAAGTTGGTGATGGCGTAGAAAATCGTCGAGCCCGCGAGCGACGTCGGAATGATCGTCGCGAGAGAAGCGCGCCGACTGATCGCCAGCCCGAGAAGGCCAACGAGCGCGAAGGCAACATAGCGGCAAAGGATCAGCGGATCGGCGAGCGAAGCGCCATAATAGAAATCGAGCACGAGATCGGAGACAAGCAGCGCCGCGAAGGGAGCGGTGAACTTATATTTCCGAGGAAAATAAATCGCGCCGCAAAGGGCGATGGCCGCGAGCGGGGCGAAATTCGAGAGCCAACCCACGCCCCCGTGCTGCACGATCACAGCCGAAGCGATCCGGTAAATCACGGCGACAATGATGAGAAAAAGCGCGGGAATCATGGGCGAAACTTATCTGTTCTCGACGAGATGCAATGCTTCTTTCTCAACTCGCAATCGTGCTCGCATCCGAGCCTAACGACGAAGGTCGACTACGATGAAGCCGGCGCCGCAGCTTTGGCGGTCGCCTTGTTCAGGCGCGCCTTGCGCCGGTTTGCGACGTTCTTGTGAATGATGCCGCGTTTGGCCGCTTTATCGAGAGCGGAAATCAACGCGCGCGTGTCTTCGGCTTTGCCACTCGCGTTCCGTTTCGTCAGCGAACGAATGTTGGTCGTGACGCTACGATTGCGCAGGGTGCGGCGCGGACTCTGCCGGGCGCGTTTGGAAGCAGATTTGGTGTTGGCCATGAGCGAAGTTTTCTGGGACGGGGATGCTCGCGGACACCCGTTGGGTTGTCAAGGCACCCGCTTCATTTGCCTAACGAATCGTCTCGATATGCCGTCATCCCGAGCACAGCGGAACGACGTCGAGGGATCCCGCGGAACTGCCGTAAAGCGCCGCCGCGAATCGCGCCGCTCAGCAATTCTCAGACACTCCACAGAATCCTTCAACTCCGCTGCGCTTCGCTCAGGATGATAACTGAACAACAACGCCGCCCCTGAGCTACGAATCCTCACCGATGCAACTGTTCTGGTGGGCGACGACTTTGATACTCATGGCCGTGGGCATCATCGGCACGGTTCTCCCGGCATTTCCCGGCACCACGCTGATTCTCTCGGCCGCGCTGATCCATCGCTTTATGCTCGGCGCGAAAGAGAGCGTCGGTTGGCCGGTGATCGCGGGACTCGTGCTGTTGACGTTGATTTCCTACGCGATCGATTTCGCCGGCGGCTGGCTCGGGGCGCGCCGTTTTGGAGCGACGCGCTGGGGAATGTTCGGAGCACTTCTCGGGGGAATTGTCGGAATATTTTTCAGCCTTCCGGGCCTATTGTTTGGCCCAATCATCGGCGCCGTGGCTGGCGAACTAATCGGCGGCAAGCGCCTCGTCGATGCCGGCCGTGCCGGCTGGGGAACATTGTTAGGCAACCTCGCCGCGATGCTCGGCAAAGTAGTCATCGCTCTCGCGATGGTCTGCTGGTTTCTGACCGCCGCGCCAGCGCCTTTTTAGAAACCGCGTGTCGCGGAAGACATCTTCGCGTAGATGCCGATCAGCGGACGGCGCGAAGGAGCGGTCGCACGGAAGTCGCTCACGAAACCAGTCGGCGTGCGAATTTCCACATGACCGGCGGAGCGACCCGAACCGTAAACCAAAACCGAGCCGACCGGAGCTTGATAAGGATCGCGGACGGCCAGACGCGTGAAACCAAATGAGCTGACCAGTTCGTCACCCGCCTGCCGCGCATATTCGGTCTTCGGATACGAACTGACCGCGCCGGAAGCGAGCAGCGCCTCCTTTACGTAACGCCAGCAACACGACCGCGAATGAGCATGAGCGCGTTCGTCGGCGATCGTCGCGGCCCGCAAGAGCTTCGGGTCGAGATGGGAGAGGAGTTTCGAATGCGTATTCGCAAACGGATAACTCGACTTCCCTGTGAAAGAGCTGATGACCTGGGCGGATTCCACCTTCCCGTTTTTGTCCGTGAAGATGAAACGCGTGACCGCGCTATTCTGCTCCGCAGCTTGGGCAATCGTGCAAATGAGAGCGCAGATGCTGGTGGTGAGAAGCAGAGAGAGACGGCGCACGGAAGTGCTCTTTATCAATGCACTCGCTGTGCCGCGCAAGAAAAAATTTCCGCGTCGAGCAGTTTTTCATAAAATTGCATCTATGAAGATGCCGGTCTCGTCACGCGGGAATAATCCGTCCGCTGACTTCGCCGAAGCCGACGCGATAGCCATTTCCTTCGGCCCAGCCGCTGATCGTCAGGCAGTCGCCGTCCTCCAGCCATTTCCGAGCTTCGCCGTTAGGCAGTTGCAGCGGGTTTGCGCCGCGCCAGGTGAGTTCCAACATGCTCCCGCGCGCGCTTTCCTCCGGGCCGCTGATCGTACCGCTCGCGAGAAGATCGCCGGGCTGAAGATTGCAGCCACCCACAGTGTGATGGGCGAGTTGCTGCGCCATGCTCCAATAAAGATTGCGCATGTTGCTGCGGCTGATGATTTGCGGCGCGCTCATCCGCTCGGTCTGCAATTGCACCTCTAATTTTACGTCAATCACGAAGTCGTTAGGCGCGCGCAGATAGGAAAACGGCTCCGGTTCCTGCGCGGGCAGCGGACGGCGAAAAGGCTGAAGCGCGTCCAGCGTCACGACCCACGGCGAGATGCTGGTGCAAAAATTCTTCGCGAGAAACGGCCCGAGCGGCTGGTATTCCCAGGTCTGAATATCGCGCGCGCTCCAATCGTTCATCAGGACCAGGCCAAAAATGTGGTCGGTCGCGCGCTCGATCGGAATCGGCTCGCCCAGTTCGTTAGGCGGGCCGATGAGAAAGGCAGTCTCGAGTTCGAAATCGAGCGCTTTGCTCGGGCCAAAAGCCGGCTCGGTGGCGTCGGGCGCTTTGGTCTGTCCGCGCGGCCGGCGCACCTCGCGCCCGCTCGGCACGATGGAGCTGGCGCGGCCGTGATACGCGATCGGGAGCCACTTCCAATTCGGCATGATCGCATTCTCCGGCCCGCGAAACATCGTGCCGACGTTGAAGGCGTGGTGATACGAGGAATAGAAATCGGTGTAGTCGCCGATGCGCGCCGGCAGTTCCATCGTCACGGCGCTTTGCCGATGGAAGGCGCGCTTCCGCAACCCGTCGTCGTCGCGCAACGTCGCAGTCTCGGCGGCAAGTAGGTGCTGCAAAATCTCGCGCACTTTGCGCCACGCAGGGCGGCCTAACGAGAGGAAGGCGTTGAGCGCGGCGTCGCCAAAAATCGGCCGCTCGCCCAAACCGGCGCCGCGAAAAAAGCCAGCCTCTTCCAAGACCGCGAGATCGAGCACCAGCTCGCCGAGGGCGACCCCGATCCGGGCCGGCCCGTCGTTAGGCCGGAAAACTCCGAAGGGCAAATTCTCGAGCGGGAAATGAGATTCGGGCGCGATCTCGATAAAGGATCGGAGCGGAGTGGACATGGTAGAATTAGAAAAGGCCGAGCGCGCGCAGATCGTCGCGCGGCTCATCGAAGCTGCAACTGCCTAACGACGTCACGAGCCGGCGGCGCGCAGTGATTTGCGAGGTAGTTATTGACCAGTTGCGCCAGCGAAACGTTGCGTCATCAAAGTTGAACGAACCGGCATTTTCGTCCGCCAGCATTTCGGCGGTTTGTATTTCGTTCCAGCAATGTTCCGCCGCCAGGACACCCGCGCCGAGGACATTGAGAAAACCATGCATTTTGGTGGCGACGCTTTCGTGAAATTTCTTCACCGGATGATGCAAACCGGCGGTAAACTTAATCGGCACCCGATGTTTCGCGGAGGCGACCAGCGCGCGCGCAATCTGGGCGTCGGTTGGGAAAGCGTCCGCGATCACGCCGCCGGTGCGCAGTTTGAAACCGAAAGCGCTGCCGGCAAGCGCCGCGATCGTCCGCTCCGCGGCGTCGGCCGGCGCTTCCCAGAAAAAACTCAAGCGCAGTTGGCCTAACGAGTCCTTTACTGCGCCTAACGATTCCGCCACCGAGCCCGGCGGCAACGGCATTTCGAATTGTGTGACCAAAACCCCGCCGTCGTCGTTGCGAAATCCCGCGATCGCATCCGCGGCCTTTTTCAACTGCTCGCGAAACTCAGCGGCGTCCGCGGTCTTCGGCCCGAGAGCCGAAACCCGCAATGGATTTTCGCGGGAAAAAAGCGTGAGTTGCGAAGGTGCCGCGGCAAATTTTCCGATCGGCAGGATGAAGGCGCCGAGCATCCAGCGATCCTGCGAGCGAACATAAGACGCCTGATTTTCCAGCGCCGGCTCCAGAGCCAAATCCGCCGGTGGGAAAAGCCCCGCATAATCGATCGCGTGCTCGAGCAAGGCGCGTAACGCTGCGGAAGGCATCCAAACTCAATGGCGCAATCGTCCAGCCCGTCAACCAGCGTTTCTTCTCCAGGCGGCACGTGATGCGGATGCGGCGGACGAATCAACACAAAATGCAAATACAACTGCAAGAGTCAGACGCGAAACCTGAGAGCGTCTCAAGTTCCGACGAGACCGTGGTGCAGCCCCGCATCCGCGTCCACGATTTGTTGCAGCGGCCTTTCGATATTCGTTCGGTTTCGCTCACCGGTCTTTTTCTGCTCGCCATTTTCTACACGATTTTCTTTTTGCGCTCGCTCCTGCTGCCAATGGTGCTGGCATTGCTCCTGAGCTACCTGCTGCGCCCGATCGTGCGCGCGCTCGCGCGGATCAAAATCACGCCCTATGTCGGCGCGGCGGTGCTGCTGCTTTCGCTCGTTAGTCTCTTCGGCTACGGCGTTTCTTTTCTGGCGACGCCGGCCGCCGGCTGGCTGGAGAAAGCGCCCTACAGCGTGCATCAGCTGCAACAAAAATTGACGGCCTTGCGCAAGCCGATGGAAAAAGTCGCGCAGGCGAGCACCGCGGTCGATAGCCTGACCGCGCCCGCCCCTTCGACGCAGACCAAGACGCAAACGGTCGAGGTAAAGCAGCACGCCCTGGCTGATCGGCTCATGGTGGGTACACCGGAGTTCCTCATCGGGGCGCTAACTACGCTCATTCTGCTCTATTTCCTCCTCGCCTACGACGCCGTGTTTTTGGCGAAGCTGATCAAGCTCATGCCGACGCTCTCGGATAAAAAGCGCGCGGTCTCGATCGCGCACGAGATCGAATCGCAGGTCTCGCGTTATTTGTTCACGATCACGATTATCAACCTCTGCCTCGGCGCCGCCGTCGGCCTCGCCGTTGGATTGCTTGGACTGCCGAATCCCGTGATGTGGGGAGTGATGGTGGCGGTGCTCAACTTCATTCCCTATCTCGGCGCCCTGACGGGGATTGTCTGCATGACGCTGGGCGCGCTCCTAAGCTTCAACAGCGTGGGCTATGCCATGCTTTTTCCGGCCGCTTATTTTGTACTCGCGAGTCTGGAGGGGAATTTTATTACGCCGCACGTGATGGGACGTTCCCTTACGCTCAACCCCGTGCTGGTGCTCTTGTCGCTCACATTTTGGGGATGGATGTGGGGGATTGTCGGCGTGATTCTGGCGGTGCCGATTCTGGCCGCCTTCAAAATCTTTTGCGCGCATATCGAACCGATGGAGCCGCTGGCTGAGTTCATGAGCTGACTCGTTAGGCGGCGAAATTGCGGCCGGCCAAAAAAAATGCGCGACCATTGCTGATCGCGCGCAAAGCTGAGGAAGATTTTAGTTACTTTCGATTTATTCGGTAGTGCTTTCCTAGCTTGCGCTCTCCTTTAAGCAGCGCGTATGCCAAGCGCGCTTCGCAGGAAAAATTCGCGCGACTTGCGCTTTTTCTTGCTCAACCGGCCTTGAGGCGGCTTGATGCTTGGATGAAGTTTTTCTCGCTCTTCGCTTCCTTTCTTCTTCTCGTTTGTTCGCCGCTTCAGGCAAACCCGCTGCATCCACCGGGCCACGCCAAGATCACCAAGAACGAGGCCGAACACATCGCGCTGAAAAGCTTTCCCGGCGCGCGCGTCACGGCGGCGAAACTCGAGACCGTGCAAGGCCAACTCCTGTGGTCTCTGCAACTCGTCGAGCCGGGAAAAAGCGAAGCGCGGTCAGTCGCGGTCGATGCCGTGAGCGGCCACATCGTTCCGCCCGCCGGGCAAAAGCCCTAACGAGTGCCTAACGATCAGGTTTTCCCCAGATTCCTTCCAGGTAGTCCACCCGTCCGGAGCCGATGTGATAGCTCTCGAAGTCCTGCGGGTTCTTCAGGTAATATTTCTGGTGATAATCTTCCGCGGGATAAAAAGGCATCCGCGGGAGAATCTCGGTCACGACTGCCTGCTTAAATTTGCCGGATTTATCCAGTCGTTCCTTCGAGGTTTCGGCCTGCTTTTTCTCCGCGTCGTCGGCGAAATAAATGGCGGCCTGGTAAGAAAGCCCGAGGTCGTGAAACTGCCCGTCGGCCTGGGTCGGATTGATGTTGTGCCAGAAGATCTCGAGCAACTGATCGTAGGAAATCTTCGCCGGATCGTAAGTGACTTCGATCGCCTCGCGATGCTGAGTCTTGTGCGCTGAGACCAGTTCGTAGTTGGCGGTCTCTTTGCTTCCGCCCGTGTAGCCGACGATGGTCTGCGTCACGCCTTTGGCGGCATCGAACGGCGCCTGCATGCACCAGAAACAACCGCCCGCAAAGATGGCGGTTTTTGTTTCTGCCTGTGCGGTCAGCGTTGCCGCGCAGCAGGCGAGAACGAGAAAAATGGTGGATAAAATTTTGTGCATAATGATGCCTTAAGAGTGGACGAGGGAGTGCAATATTCCAGTGCCGCTGCCGCAGGAAAAGCTGAGCTGATTCCGGCGAGCTACTTCGAACCGATTGATCCGGCGGCGATTTTTGCGCGGCTCGCCCCGCTCGAAGTGGATCTCGGTTGCGGCAACGGCGCTTTTCTCGTGGCCTTAGCCGCGCAATTCCCAGAACGAAATTTCCTCGGGATCGAGCGGCTTATCGGTCGGGTGCGTAGCGCCTGCGCGAAGGCTGCAAGGGCGAACTTGCCTAACGTTCGTGTTTTGAAAGTCGAATTATCATATGCCGTGAAGTACCTGCTGCCGCCCACTTCGGTCGCCGTGCTGCACCTGCTTTTTCCCGATCCCTGGCCGAAGCAGCGGCACCATCGCCGGCGAATCGTCACCGCCGATTTTCTGGCGGATCTTCACCGCGTTCTCGCGCGCGATGGAAGACTCCGCCTCGCCACCGATCAGGCGGATTATTTCGAAACGATCCGTCAACTGATCTCCACTCAGCCTTTCGCCAAGGTGGACGACAACGCGGCAGAGAGATTTCCCCTAACGACTTTCGAAAAACATTTCGTCGCCGCGGGCGCACCGATTTACCGGCTGGTCCTGCGGAAGGTTTCATGAGTCAGAAACGGCGTTGCCTCCCAGTGATCGTGAAAGAATTCCAGCTGCACCGCGCCGGTTTCGTTCTGCCGAAATAAAGTAATTCCGCGCTCGCGCACGCGCTGCGCCCAAGCATCGGGAATTCTTTCCCGCGCCGGAAAATCGACCGAGGTCGCCACGATCAACTGCGGTTTGACCGCGTCGAGAAACTCGGGCGAACCCGATTCGCCGGAATAATGCTGGCCCTTGATAATAACGTCGCTTGCCAATTCGTTAGGCAAATGAGCGAGGAGGAATCGCTCGGTTTTCAAGCCGCTGTCCGACAGGAGGAGAACATGGAATTTTCCGCCGATCTCCAGCCGGACGACGAGCGCTTCGTCGTCCGCAGATTTTGCCGGGATGTCCGCCGGCGGGAAGAGGATCTCCGCGACGACATCGCGGGAGAGGTGGAACGTTTCGCCCTGCGCCACCGCGCGTAGTTGCCTAACGAGCAAAGCTCTGTGCACCCGCGAGCGATCGCGCGCGGCATTGTCGAGCATCTGGCGAGGATGAAATTCATCCAGCACCGCAGCCGCCCCTCCGATGTGCAGGGAGTCGCCGTGACTGAGCAGCAAACCATCGAGCCGATCGACGCCACGGGAATGGAGATAGTCGCGCACGAATTCCTCGTAGTCGCGCGCGCTTCCCGAATCGAAGAGCCAGTCGTGTCCGTCGGCACGCACGTGTACGGCTGCGCCGGCGCCCGCGTCGAGCACAGTTATCTCAACGGGAGCCGCGAAAGGCCAATGCGGCCTTTCCACATAAGCGTGACCCTCGGGGAGCTGGGCGAAGAGGTGGACCAGTCCGAGAACAAGTTTGGAAAGGCTCCAGTTCGCGTTGTTTAGAACTACCGAGAGCCATGAGGAAAAAGAGGCAGTCAGGAGCGACATCATCGCGACCGCGAGAATGAAAAATGCGATCGGCACCACAAGGAGGTTGGCGAGGAGCGAGACCGGTGTAACCAGATAAAAATACCAAGCGATGAAAACAAACGAGCCTGCCCAGGCAGCCGCGGAAACAGAGACGCCGCGCGCGATCCAAAAATAACAACGCTCCCCCAGTCGACGCGCACGACTGATGAGGCTGCGCGGCAAAAACGGATCGCTCGCGCTCAAGCGCAGAAGCGGGTGCAGAATTTTATTCTGCACGAGGATGATGCCCGCGACCACGGCGAAGGAAAGTTGGAAGCCCGAAGTAAAAAGTTGGTTCGGATCCCAGGCGAGAATGAAGAGCGCCGCCGCGGCGAGGCTATTAAGGGCGAAGACGCGTCGGTCGAAAAAAATTCCGCCTAACAATACCGCCGCCATGGTCGCGGCGCGCACGCTGGAGACATGCAAACCGGTGATCGCCGAATAAAAAAAGAGAAACGGAATGATCAGCGCCGCCGCGGCGGTGCGGCGCAGCCGGCAGAGCCGCGCGAGAATCCAAAGCAACTGCGCAATGATCCCGACGTGCAGTCCGGCGACCGCAAACAAATGGAGCGTCCCGGTTTGCTGAAACGGCTCTTCGATGTCGTCACGCGTTTCGTGGCGCGAGCCGAGCGCCATTCCGCTGATCAGCGCGCTGACATCAGGTGAATCCTCGAGCCCCCGAGTCAGCGCCGCTTGCATCCACGTGCGCGACTTTGCCGCAAGCCGGAGGACGAAATTGCCGCGGCCGTTGGCGACGATTTTGCCGTCCTCCGAGTAACGAGCGAAGACCGATTGATATACGTCGCGGCGCGCAAGGTAGCTGCGTAAATCGAAGACGCCGGGATTTCGCGCCGGCGGAATCGGCTCGACGCTTCCCGTTAGGCGCAGTTCATCTCCGAGCTGCGGCATGCCTTTCCAACGCACGCGCACGGTGGCGTCGGCGACCTCGCGCTCACCGCCGATTTCCAGCGCGTCGAGCTGCACGAGAAAGGTCGAAAAATTTCCGGAGAGCTTCGGCTCGCTCACGACAGCGCCGCTGATCGTTATCGGGCGCGGTCGTTCGCCTAACCGAGCCGCCAGCTTTCTTCCAGGCGCGTCGATCTGCTGCGCAAGATGTAAAGCAGAGAAACCAGCGAACACCAGCAGGTGTAAATAAAGCGATCGGCGCGCCGCCAGACTAACGAGTGCAGCGATCGCAAGAAGGCCACAGACTCCGTAAATCGGCGGCGAAAGTAATTCGGCGAGCACGATTCCGATCGCGGCTGCGAGCGCGATTCCGACCAAAGGCTGGCGCGGGTTTTGAGGAAGGCTCATCGCGACGCGAGCGATCGTTAGGCAAGCCGCCGCAGCGGCAAAACGATTGCTTCAGCCCCGTTAGTTTATATCCTTGGCCGACTGTGCCGACACCTTTTTCGCGGAAAAAGCGAACCAACGTTGTGCGGACAGAATCCTCCAACGGCGCCGAAAAAAAATCAGCCACGCGGGTCGGCTTGAAGCCCGGGACCGACTGGCACAAGCGCAATTTCCTGACCGAAGTTTTAATCCCCTCGTTCTTCACCAAACGCTCCGGCGCCCGCGCGAAACCGCGCTTTCCAAAAGTAGGTCCGGGCGAAATCTGCCTCACCTGGATCGGCCACGCGTCGTTCCTCTTGCAGCTCGAAGGCATGAACGTCCTCGTCGATCCAAATTGGTCGATGTGGCTGAAGGTGATTAAGCGTTTGAAGAGGCCCGGGCTGAACATCGAGAGTCTGCCCTCGATCGATGTGGTGCTCGTGACGCATGCGCACTTCGACCATCTCGATCGGCGGAGTCTGCGGCAGGTGGCGGCCGACCAGCCCATCGTTGTGCCGACGGGCGTGGGGAATCTGGTGCACGATCTGGGCTTCAACATCGTCCACGAGCTGGCGGAATGGGAGCAGGTCCAGCTCGGTCCGCTGCGTGTGTCGCTGACGCCATGTCATCACTGGGGTGCGCGGCTCTTGCACGATCAGCATCGCGGGTTTGGCGGCTTCGTCATCGAGGCGAACGGGCGCTCGATTTTCCATTGCGGCGACAGCGCATACTTCCCGGGCTTCGAGGAAATCGGGAAGCGTTTCCCGATCGAGGTCGCGCTCCTGCCCATCGGCGCCTACGACGCGCCGAGCCGGCGCGAAGTGCACATGAATCCGGAGGAAGCGGTGCGCGCTTTTCTCGAGCTCCGCGCGCAGAAATTAGTGCCGATGCATTACGGCACTTTCCGGCTTGGCTTCGAGCCGCTCGACGAGCCGCCGGAACGCCTGCTCTCGAGCGCGAGCGCGCACGGCGTCGAGGATAAAGTACTCGTCATGACCGAAGGGCGACCCGTCATTTTGTGATAAGGAAGAAATTTCAAGCCACGGATGGACACGGATGAAACACGGATAGAAGGGAGGGCTATTTTGCTCGGTCCCTCTGCTCTTGATCCGTGAAAATCCGTGTTCATCCGTGGCGAGATTTTTTCGGAGCGGCGGGCGCTGGAGTACTGGTGCTCGCGTTTTGCGGCCTGTTGCTCTGGCATAACCCTCACGTTTTTTGGAACGACGATTATCAGATTTCGATCCTGCCTGTTTTCGCGGACATGGCGCGGAGCTGGAACGAAGGAACCTGGCCGCTGCTGAGCCCGTATTCGTGGGTCTGCAGCAATCTCGCGGGCGAATTTCAGTACGGCACGTTTTCACTTTTCGTTAACACGGCGGTCATTCTCATTTGGAAGCTGCCGCTCGGTTTTGCGCAGCAGGCCGCCGCGCTTTCGATGGCGCATCTCTTCGTCCTCGCGGCCGGCGCTTTTCTGCTCGCGCGCGATCGCCGCCTAACGACTTCCCTCGCCACCATGGTCGCGCTGGTCGCAGCTTTGAACGGCTGGATTATTTGCTGGGGCGCAACCGATTGGTTCGGCGCGCTCGGTGCCTTTGCCTGGCTGCCCTGGGCGTGGTGGGGCATGGAACGCGCGCTCGATCCGCTGCGATCGCGCTGGCGTTTTTTCTGGCCCGCGCCGTTCGTTTATCTGCTCGTGACCGGCGGTTTTCCTTACACCGTCGGCATGCTCGTACTGCTCACGGTATGGCTCGCTTTGAAATCGTTAGGCCAAACACGCCGGCTGTGGTCGATCTGGCCGCTCGTCGCGGGTTTGGCTTTGGGTTTCGGACTTTCCGCGCCGGCCTGGCTCGCTCTCTTCGATTACATCCACGGCTCCGCGCGCGGCGAGCAGGCGAATCCCGGATCGCACTGGCAATGGCTCGTGCCGCCGGCCGCTTTGCCCGGATTTATCTGGCCAGGCTGGACGGTTCGCTGGTCGGATTTTTCAACGCAGTTGAAGCCGCACGCCGCGATCGAGCTGGCTTGCGGGACCGTGCCGCCGCTCGCGCTCCTGGCCGGGCTCGTTAGGCTGCGCGGCGCATTCGTTAGGCAAATGAAGTGGGAGCTGGCGCTTCTTTGCGTCGTGCTCCTGATCGCAATGTTGCCGAGCACGAATGTCTTTCGCTGGAGCTTTCGCTGGCTGCCTTTGGTGCATCTCGTCCTCGTGCTTCTCGCGGCGGATGCACTCGCGCAATTGCGGCTCAGCGCACTGTGGCGCTGGCTCGCGACCGGGTTTGTTTTCGGCTCACTGCTCCTCACCTATCTCCTGCTGCCGACGAACACCGGCGTGCCGATTTATCCGTTTCCCTCCAGCCTAACGACCACGCCACCGCTCGATCCGGCGCGACTTTATCTCAGCATTTATC
>JACDGS010000030.1 GCA_013821455.1 Chthoniobacterales bacterium | reverse complement strand
GACAGCCGCGTCGCTCGTTAGGCCGTATTTCTCCCGGAGGATCGGGATGGTACCGTGCTCGATGAATTGATCGGGCCAACCGATGCGCACCACCGGAGTCGTGATGTGCTGCGTGGAAAGGTGCTCCATCACCGCGCAACCAAAACCGTTGTGCAAAACGTGATCTTCCATCGTGCAGACGACCTGCACGCTGCGCGCGAAAAATTCCAGCGTGCCGGTGTCGAGTGGCTTAATCCAACGCGGGTTGATGAGCGCGACGGAGACGCCTTGCGCTTCCAGTTTTTTCGCCGCCTCCTGCGCCATCTCGAACATGTTGCCGAGTCCGAAAAGGGCCACGTCCTTGCCGTGCTGCACGACTTCGGACTTGCCGATCTCGAGCAATTTTGGCGTCGCCTTTGGCTTCGCGCCCGTGCCCGCGCCACGCGGATAACGAATCGCGATTGGCCCGGAATTGTAGTTGGCCATCGTCCAAAGCATGTCCACGAATTCGTCTTCATCCTTCGGTTGCATGTGCACGATGTTCGGCACGGGTCGCAGATAGCCGATGTCGAAGAGCCCATGGTGAGTCGGGCCATCGTCGCCGCTTAAACCCGCGCGATCCATGCAAAGCGCGACGTTGAGATTTTGCAGCGCGATGTCGTGGATGATCATGTCGTAAGCGCGCTGCATGAAGGTTGAGTAAATCGTGAGAAAAGGTTTCATCCCCTGCGTGGCGAGGCCGCAGGCAAAAAGCGCGGCGTGCTCTTCGGCGATGCCGACGTCGTAATAGCGATCGGGATGTTGCTGCTGGAAAAAACCGAGTCCCGTTCCGCTCGGCATCGCGCCGGTGATGGCGACGATCTTGCGGTTGGTGTCGGCAAATTTGCCTAACGTCTTCCCGAGAATTTCGGAGTAGGTCGGCGTTGTCGCCGCGGCGGTCTCGCCCGTCTCGGCGGTGAATTTTCCAAGACCGTGAAATTTGTCCGGCTTGGCGATCGCCGGCTCGTAACCTTTGCCTTTTTTCGTGAGGATGTGGAGGAGCACCGGCTCTTCCTGACGCTTCAGAAATTCAAACGTGCGGGTGAGCAACGGAATGTCGTGCCCATCGATCGGCCCGTAATAGCGCAGACCCAGCTCCTCGAAAATCACACTGGGCACGAGAAGGTTCTTAAATCCTTCCTCGACCTTGTGCGCGAGATGCAAACCCGTTCGTCCGGCGATCGCTTTGATGAAGCGGCCAGCCTTTTCGTGCAGGTGCGCGTAGGTCGGATTGGTGACGATATTGTTCAGATAAGCCGCGATCGCGCCGACGTTTTTCGCGATCGACCATTCGTTGTCGTTAAGGACGACGATGAAGCGTTTGGTCTGCGCTTTGACGTTGTTCAACGCCTCATAGCTGATGCCGCAGGTGAGCGCCGCATCGCCCGCGACGACGACGACGTTCTCGTTCGTGCCTAACAAATCGCGTCCGACCGCCATGCCGAGTCCGGCCGAAAGCGCGGTCCCCGCATGCCCCGCGCCGTAAGCATCGTGTTCGCTTTCCGTGCGCAAGAGAAAGCCGTTGAGCCCCTGATATTGCCGCATGGTGTGGATGCGATCGAGCCGGCCGGTGAACATCTTGTGCACGTAGCCCTGGTGGCTGACGTCGAAAACGAACTTGTCGTTAGGCGTGCTGAAAACGCGATGCAGCGCAATGGTCAATTCGACCACGCCGAGATTCGGGCCGAGATGTCCGCCGGTTTGTGAAAGAACGTTGATCAACTCGTCGCGCACCTCCTGGGCAAGCTGCGGCAGATCGTCCTCCGCGAGCGCTTTGATATCGGCGGGCGCGTGAATGCCCGGGAGTAACTTTTTTCCGGGTTCGTTAGGCGTTTTTTTAGAAGAGGCTGACGTCGACATTTTTCGGTTCTCCTTGCATGGGCGCGACCGCAGGCACAGGCGCGGCGGCTTCAAAATCTTTTACCACAGGTTTCCCCGCGCTGTTGCGCGTGATTATTTCGATCCGCTCCTCGGCTGAGGTCAGACGCTCCTGGCACACTTTGACCAACTGCATTCCTTCTTCGTAGCGCACGATCAAATCCTCCAGCGCCAAATCTCCCGACTCCATTTTTTCCACGATTTCTTCCAGCCGCGACATGGCCTGCTCGAAGTTCGCCGGAGCGGCTTTCTTCACTTGGTTAGGCATAGGGGCAGGGACCAATTAAGCACGTGAGTCCGGATTAAAAAGGCGGACTTCGCCCGCGCCGCCTGCTGGCATAACGACTGCTATCTAATGCACCGGCAAGAGCCGGTCATGTATTTCCAACGCCGCATCCTTCTCATCGATGACGAACCGAGCCTCACTGCACTCGTTAGGCAGGCGCTCGAAGCGACCGGCCGTTATCTGATCAAAGAAGAGAACCGCAGTCTGCGTGCGCTGCACGCGGCGCGGCATTTTCAGCCCGACCTGATCCTGCTCGACGTGGTGATGCCGGAGTTGGATGGCCGCGAGGTCGCGCGTCAACTGCGCGAAGATCCCGCGCTGCAAGATGTGCCGATCGTGTTTGTGACCAGCCTCTCAAAAGATGGCGTGATCGGCTCGACCGGCTTTCTTGGCGGCTACTCGTTCGTGGCGAAACCGTTTCATATTTCCGACCTGGTGAACTGCGTGGCCGAGATGCTGGGCGAAGAAGCCGTCGTCGCGCACAAATCTGCCTAACGAGTTCGTTTCACTTGTCGGATCAGGAACGTCGGCGAATTTCCGGGATGGCTCCGGTAACGTCGGTCAAAGAAGCACTGCGAAGCGAGGCGCCCGTCGCCGCTCTCGAGGTGCGCGGATGGGTGCGGACCCGGCGTGATGCGAAAGACTTTTCGTTTCTCGAGCTCAACGACGGCTCGTCTCTGCGCAACCTCCAGATCATCGCGAAGGACAGCCTCACGAACTACGGCGAAATCCAGCGCCTAACGACGGGCGCCTCGATCCGGGCGCGCGGGCCGCTCGTCGCTTCACAGGGCAAAGGCCAGAGCTGGGAGCTCATCGCGGACGAGATCGAAATCGTCGGCGCTTCGGACGACACTTATCCGCTGCAGAAAAAAGGTCACACGCCGGAATTCCTGCGCGAGATTTCACACCTCCGGCCGCGCTCGAATCTCTTCGGCTGCGTTTTCCGCGTCCGCAGCCGGCTTGCTTTCGCCATCCACCAATTTTTCCAGGATCGCGGTTTCGTTTACGTCCACACGCCGATCATCACCGGGAGCGATTGCGAAGGCGCGGGCGAACTTTTTCGCGTGACGACGATCGATCCGCAAAAGCCGCCGCATTTGCCTAACGACGGCGGAATCGATTACGCGCAGGATTTTTTTGCGCGGCGAACTTATCTCACCGTCAGCGGCCAGCTCGAAGCCGAGGCTTTCGCCTGCGCGCTTTCGAAGGTTTACACCTTTGGTCCCACCTTTCGCGCGGAGAACTCGAACACCTCGCGACACGCAAATGAGTTTTGGATGATCGAACCCGAAGTCGCGTTTTGCGATCTCAACGGCGACATGGACCTGGCCGAGGAGATGGTGAAATACCTCGTGCGCGACATCCGCGAAAAGTGCCCTGACGAACTCGAGCTTTTCGCCAAATTCGTGGACAAGGAATTGACCGCGCGGCTGGAGTTCGTGCTTGAGCGTCCCTTCCAGCGCATCACCTACGAAGAGGCGATCGCGCTCCTGCAAAAGAGCGGCCGGAAATTCGATTTCCCCGTCGAGTACGGGCTCAATTTGCAATCGGAACATGAGCGCTGGCTCACCGAGGAGCACTTCAAATGTCCGCTCACCGTTTTCAATTATCCGAAAGAGATCAAGCCCTTCTACATGCGTCTGAACGATGACGGTCGCACCGTCACGGCGATGGATTTACTGGTCCCCGGCATTGGCGAAATCATCGGCGGCAGCCAGCGCGAGGAACGCCTCGACGTGCTCGAAGAAAATCTGCGCCGCCACAAAATGGATCGGGCCGATTACAAATGGTACTTGGATTTGCGGCGTTACGGCTCTGTCCCGCACGCGGGTTTTGGCTTGGGTTTCGAGCGCATGCTCATGTTCGTCACCGGCGTGGCGAACATCCGCGACGTTATCCCCTTCGCCCGCACGCCCGGCAGCGCGGAATTTTAACTCGCGCGCGATCTGTCATCCCGAGCGGAGCGAGGGACCTCACAAGCGTTTGTCGCCCCGCGCACAGCGGAACCGTCCGTACGTTCACGTCGTTAGGCGGCGGGCCTCCGCTACCGTTTGCGAGGTCCTTCGCCGTCGGCGCGGCTCAGGATGACAAACTCCGCCTAACGAATAGTTAGGTGGAACAGCGCCGCTTCTTCAACTCGTAGGTTTTCGCCACGGAAAGGAATTCATAAAACCCATGCATGCGCGCGAAATAATACCCTTCCCGTCCATCAAGAAATCCCCGCTGCCAAAGATAAACATAAAGAAACCGCAGCAGCGGACGAAACGGCAGCCGTTGCGAGAGCTGCTTCAATTTTCGCCGTTGCGCCACGCGCCCACTTTGCAAGTCGGCCGCTGGCCTAACGAATTGCTCCACCGCCACCCGCGCTTCCCAATTCGAGTAACGATTATGCTTTTCCACAAACACCTCGACCGACGGAAAAGCGTAATGATCCAGCTCGCAGCGCAATCGTCCCGTCGTACCACGCACGATGACATGCTCGTGCACCTCGTTATCGCCGCTCGCCGTTTCCGCGTCGGTCAGCTTTTCGTAGCGGCCTAACGAGTGGCGAAAAAGTCTTAGATTCCAGTTCGGATAATAGGCGTGCCGCAGCCATCGCCCCATAAACATGAATCGCCGATTAATCCAGTAACCGGCCGTCGCACCCGCGTTCGCAATCGTTTCGCGAAACTCCGCTTCCGCCGCGGCCGGCAACACCTCGTCCGCATCGAGAATGAAGACCCAGTCGTTGCGAAAAGGGACATTCTCCAAGGCCCAGTTTTTTTTCTTCGGCCAGGTCCCGTTGAAGTCGAACTGCACCACGCGCGCGCCAAATTCCTCGGCGATCCGTTGCGATCCATCCGCGCTCTGCGAATCGACCACGAAAATCTCATCCGCCCAGCCGACACATCCGAGGCAGCGCGCCAGATTGCTCGCCTCATTTCGGATCGGCACGAGCACGGAAACCGGCACGCGATGTGAGCTTTGGTCCACGGCGGAATTATCGTAGCGGCTTTTCGCCGCGTCTGCGATCATCGCAGCTTCGTAACCACTTGCAGGAATTGGGCCCCGGCTCGGGCCTTCTCAATCGTTTCGGGCCGGGCACAGATTTCGCTGAGAGGAAGAGAACTTCGACGAACTCATGCGCACGCCATTCCCGATCACCATCAGCGAGCAGCGCGCGTAAGCCATTTCTGTAGGATTTGCCGCCGTGAAAAAAGTCACCTTCGATGAGAATTGGCCCGAGTCCTGGAAGTCATCCTACTTCTACGATCTCGAAGAAGTTTACGGACCCTACGGTCATCTCGGCTACGCCTACGCTTATAAAAAACGGCGGCGTGAAACGCTCCGTCTGCTCACCGAAGTTTTAGAGCCCGGTGCGCGCGTGCTCGACGTGGCCGCCGCCCAGGGAAATTTCTCCCTCACCCTCGCGGAAATGGGTTACGAAATAACCTGGAACGATCGGCGGGCCGAGCTGGCCGATTACGTCCGCCTCAAACATGACCGCGGAAAAATTTCCTACGCCCCCGGCGACGCTTTCGACCTCGATCTCCCGCATCTCTTCGATGCCGCGCTCATCACCGAGATCATCGAGCATACCGCGCATCCGGATCAGTTTCTCATGCGCATGGCGACACTCGTTAGGCCGGGTGGCTATCTCATAATGACGACCCCGAACGGCGCCTACTTCCGCAATTATCTCCCGAAATTTTCCGACTGCCCCGATCCGGCGGTTTACGAAGCAAAGCAATTCAAGCCCGATTCCGATGGGCATATTTTCCTCCTCCATCCTGAGGAGATCGAGCCGCTCGCGCGCAGCGCCGGTCTGGAGCTGGAGCGCTTCGAGCTCATGACCAATCCGTTAACGAGCGGTCACATGAAAACGAAATGGCTCCTGCAGGTCGCTCCCAAGTCGCTCATTGGCCGAATCGAAAACCTTACCTCGAGTCTGCCGCCGGAGTGGACGCGGCGTTTTCTCACCCAAATCGTGGCGCGTTTCCGCAAGCCGCTCGCCTAGCGTCATCCCGAGCGGAGCGCAGCGGAGTCGAGGGATCCCGCCGGGTTTCCGTGAAGACACGAACGCCGGAAAAGAGGAAAAAGCACGCTTCCACGAAAGCCATCGGAATCCCTCGACTGCGTTCCGCTGCGCTTCACTCCACTCGGGATGACAGAGGTTGCTCCGCCCCGCGTGGTCGCAAAACCCGGCACGGATTTCCGGCCGCGATGACGTCGTTAGGCAAATCGTGTGTCACCACCGAGCAGGCGCCGACGATCGTGCGCGCGCCGATCGTCACACCCGGCAAAACAAATGCGCGCGCACCCACAAAGGCATCTTCGCCGATGGTGATCTTCGCCACGACGAGTGGCGTCGCCGGCTGCGAAAAATCGTGACTGCCCGTGTCAAGATAAGCCTCCTGCGCCACCACCGCGCGCGCGCCGATTTCAATTTCGCCTAACGAATAGGCGTTCGCGCGATCGCCGAGGCAGGCGCGATCGTGCAAAGTCAGCTTCCACGGAATCGCGATCCGGGCCCGCTGATGCACAAACGGCGTCCCAATAATTTTCGCCTCAAAAGCGCGCAGCCAAAAAAGCCGCCAGGGATTTGCGGGCTTTGGCGTCCACGAACAAAAAACCGCCCAGCAAAATTCCCACAAAATGCGCAGCAGCCGATCGTTCACCGACCAGGGCGAAGCGAACTGCGAACTTTGTTCGCGATCGATCGGTTGGAGGGGCGCGGTCATAATTTTAAGAGACTTTCGAAATCGGCGAGGTAGCGCGGCGCGACATTTTCCACGGAAAATTCCGTCGCCGTGGCGCGCGCGGCCTGGCCAATTGGGGCCAGCTCTTCCTCTGGCAGTTGCAGGATTTGCGCGAGACGCGCGGCCAGGCTTTGCGCCGGCTCCGGCGTGCGATGATCGAAAACAAAACCATTCGCGTCATCCTTCACATAATCGCGAAAACAGGCGAGAGCCGAAACAATCGGCGCGCATCCGGACGCCATCGCTTCCAGGGGGGCAACTGGCAGCGCTTCGCCTGTCTCCGCCACAGAAGGATAAATGAAGAGAGGCGCCGAGCGATATTGCCGGGACAATTCCGCCGCATCGAAAATCCGGCCGCACCACTCGATCTTCGCGCCACTTTCTTCCCCGAGCCGTTGCATCTCATGCAGGAATGCAACACCACCGCCGCCGAACTCGATCTCGTGCGGGCCGACGATTTTGATTTTCCATTTCGCCCGCAATTCCACCGGAAGGAGGCCAAGCGCGTGCAGAAGAAGTTGCAGTCCTTTTTCCGGATGCACGCGCCCGACGAAGAGAAGCGCGCGCTCGCGCTTTTCGTTAGGCAACGACTCGATCCGAAACGGGAGCGCGTTCGGAAGAACGGCGACTTTGGCCCGTAACCCGGGCGCCTGCGCAACGATCTCGTCCGCGATCGCACGCGAGACGGCGCACAGCCGCGCGACGTGCGCATACCATTTCATCTGGCCTTTCGGCCCGCGCTGCACGTGCACGTAAATCAGGCCGTGTTTTGTTCCCCTAACGAGAAGCGGCAGCCAAAAGGTATTGGTCACCAGGATATCGGCCCTTGGCAGAATCCGCCATACGCCTAACGAATAGATGAGGTCGAGCAATTTTAGCCTAACGATCGAGCGCGGCTGGGCGAAGCCGGAAACGCGTCGATGCTTCACGCCCGCGATCGTCTCCTCCGTCGGCAGCTCCGGATGCGCCCGCGAGATGTGCGTGACTTCATGTCCTCGCCTAACGAACTCCTGGCCGAGCGCAAACCAGACCTTCTCCACTGCGCCGCCCAAAATCGGCGGCACCGGAAAAAACGCGCCGGTCACGATCGTAATTTTCACCCTTCTTGTAGAACCTGGAGAAATGAATCGACCGCGCGATTGATCTCAAAACGTCGCCTGAAGGAAGCCGCCGCCTTTGCGCTCATCCCTTGGCGGACTTCCGGCGTCACGGCGCGCCATCGTTGCAGCAGCCGCGTCACACCCGCGAGATCGTCCTCCTCCACCCAGCCACCGCCATCAGCCACTACTTCGCGCCAGATATTGATCTTGTTCGAAATCAGCACCGGCGTCCCGCAAGCCAGCGCCTCCGCGATCGCGATGCCGAAATTTTCCTGGTGCGATGGCAGAACAAAAATATCGGCCGCACGCAACGCGCCCCATTTTGTCTCGCCGCTCAACATCCCGGTGAAAACAACCGGCAAACCTTCCGCGAGTCGTAGCAGGTGCGCGCGATATTTTTCATTCGCACAGGGGCCGGCGAGAACGAGATGTCGCGAAGTCTCGCCTAACGAACGAAAGGCGCGCAGCAGGACATCGACCCCTTTCTTTTCCGCCAGCCGCCCGAGAAAGAGAAAAAATTTCCGCCCACGCAGTTGCGGAAATTGGGTGAAGAATTTTTCCTGCGCCGCCGGCCAATCGACCTCCGGCGCGGCCGTTCCATAATTCACCACCCGTTCCCGCGCGCGATAGAGCGAAAACGATTCGCGCGCGAGCAGACGTTCCTCCTCCGAAGTGAAGAGCACCGCCGCGGCATCGCGCAGAACGCGATATTCGGCCCACGGCCAATAAAGCAATTTTTTCAGACGCTTCAGCGGATAGGTACGGTTGAACCACGGATCGAGCATACCGTGCGGGAAAACAAAATAAGGCGTGGCAGTCCGATGCAGCGCCCGCCAGACCGCGAAACTGGGGTATTGCCAGATGCCGTGCACCACCACGGTGTCGAACTGCGAACGATTCGCGCGCAACCAGGGTAGCAGACGCGAGGTGTAACCATAACTGCCACGGCCAGGACCGAGTGCGTGGACCGGCGCGGGAAAAACGCTCGCGCTTGGTTCGTTAGGCGCATCGAGACACACGATCTCGACTTCGTGGCCGCGCTTTTGCAGGACGAGAGTCGATTGTTTCACCGACTCGAGCGGCCCGCCGATCGCCGGATCAAGCGAATGAATGCAGCGCAGGATTCTCATGCGAGCGATTTTGCCTAACGAAATGTCCGAGCACGACCATGCTCCAGAGCCGCGTCCAATGAAGTTGACGCGAACGAAAATCCAACCGCGCCTGGGCGACGAAATCTTCGGGTAATAATCCCGTAGCCACTGTCTCCTCCAAACCGCGTTCGACGAAGGAAGCGAGCGGACCTTCCATCCATTTCTGCATAGGGAGCGCGAAGCCCGCTTTCGGACGCTGATAAACCGCGGGCGGGAGCAGATCGCGGCACGCTTCCACGAGCAGACCCTTCACGCCGCGATAGCGCCTCTTCTCCGCCGCCGGCAAGCCTAACGAGTATTCGACCAGCTCGTGATCGAGAAATGGCACCCGGAGTTCAAGCGACACGGCCATGCTCATTTGGTCGGAATCGCGCAGGAGCATGCGCCGCATGTAGCCAGTCAACTCCGCCCAACTGATGCGGGCGAAATCGTCCGGCAGCTCAACCGGCATGGGCAATGGCGTGCGTTCGTTAGGCAAGCCCGCCGCGCGCAGCATTTCGTCCGTAAAAAAGCGCCGGCGCCATTGCGCCAGTCCCGCCGCGCCGCTGTCGTTAGGCAAATCCGCCAAGCGCGCGCCGCCCATGGCTTTGCGCAAAAACCGCGGCAGAAGCGCGAGCAGTTGCAGTCGCGGCACATCGCGAAAACTGGGATAGCCGCCGAACAACTCGTCGCCGCCGAGGCCGGAAAGCGCGACCTTCACACCGCGCTGGGCGACGGCGCGCGCGACGATGTAAGTGTTGATCGCGTCCACCGACGGCAGGTCGAGATGACCAACCGCTTCGGTGACCGCTTCGATCACTTCCGCCTCGCTTAACCGGATCCGCTCGTGCTTTGTGCCAAAGCGTTGCGCGACCGCGAGCGCGATGTTGCTTTCGTCGAAGCCCACCACATCGAAGCCGACGGAAAACGTTTCCAGTTTTCGTTCCATCTTCTGCGCCGCGAGCGCGGTGATAATCGACGAATCGATCCCGCCGCTCAGAAAACTCGCGACTGGAACGTCGGACAGCAGATGCTCTTCGACCGCCGTTTCAAGCAAAGCTCGCACTCTTTGGGGCACGGATTCGTTAGGCGAAACGAAATTTTTTCGACCGGGCCAGTAACGCGAAACCTCGAGTTCTCCGGAATTAGAGATCGTCATGAAATGTCCGGCCGGCAACGTCTCGATGTCTTCAAAAAGCAGGCGATCTTCGGGACAGGCGCCCCATTGCAGATACGCGGCCACCGATTCCGGCGTGACGCCCGGGTGAGGGCCGGCAAGAACTTTTACCTCTGAAGCGAAACGAAGGCCGCCGTCATCGACCGCGTAGTAAAGCGGCTTGATGCCGAGCCGATCGCGAGCCACGAAAAGCTCGTCGCGCGCTTGATCGAAGATCGCAAAGGCAAACATCCCTTTCAGCCTAACGAGCGCGTCGCGACCCCAGCGCGCATAGGCCTGCAGGAGGGTTTCAGTGTCGCTCGTGCCGCGCCACTCCACGCCGCTTAGCTCCGCGCGCAGGGCGAGGTGATTATAAATTTCGCCATTCACGATGAGGACGTTGCCGGTCGCGGGATCGATCATCGGTTGCGCACCGGCAGGCGAGAGATCGAGGATGGCGAGGCGCGTGTTGCCTAACCAAATGCGGCCGTCGTCGGAGAGCCACTCACCCGCAGCGTCCGGCCCGCGATGCGCGATCAAGCGCAAATCCAGCGGCGTGGCCGCGCCGTGCGAGCGAAAATGACCGGCGATTCCGCACATCGTTAGGCAGCAACGCCGAGCGTGCGGTAGAGCGCGATGTATTTCGCGATCATCTCTTCGGCCGTGAAGCGCTGCACATTTTGCAGGCTGCGCTGGCTCCAGCGCTCGCGCTCAGCCGGATCGGTGAGCCGCAGAATGGAGCGCGCAAAACCGGCTTCGTCGTCCACGTCGTGCGTGATCGCGGCCTCGCCGCCAATCTCCGACATCGGCTCGCGGTCCGCGCAAAGCACCGGGCAACCGCAAGCCTGCGCCTCGATGATGGGCCAGCCGAAGCCCTCGAAGCGCGAAGGATAAAGCAAGGCGAGAGCGCAACTGTAAAGCGCTTCGAGCAAATCGTTCTCCGGCCCCGCGACTTCGACCACGCGATCGAGCACACCAAGTTCATTGCCTAACGAACGCAGTTCCGGAGTCAATTTTTGCCCCGCAAAGACGAGCTGGCCGTTCCAATCGCTTTTCGTTAGGGCAAAAATCCGCAGCGCGCCCTCGCGATTTTTCATGCGCAAGTTCGAGCCGACGTGGAGCAGAAAAGGCCGCGCCGGATCGAGTGCTGCGATCGCGCGCAGGTAGGTCCGCGCCACATCCTCCGTCTGCTTTCGGTAGGGGTGGTTGATGCCGTGATGAATGAGGAGCAACTCCGGGCGGCCCTTCGTGCGCGTGACGAGACGCTCGGCATCGCGCAAGGTCGCGCGTGAAGCGCAGGCGATCGCGCTCGCGCGACTCAGGCCCGCGCGGATCCAGCGCTGCAGAATTTTCCCGGTGGCCGATGCGGGTGTGTCTTCGACCTCGCCGAGCGCGCCGCGGACCGCGAGCAGATCGTGACAGCTCACGACCACGGGCCGCCCGCGCACCCGCGCGCAATACATTGCGTTCGAGTGATCGCAGACGTGCACGAGCGCGACATCATCTGAAAGCCGGCTGCGCAGTTGCCTGGGAAAAAGGACGAATTTGTCGATGTAGCCGAGCCACTTCGCGACGAATCCGCCGGCAAAACGAATTTTGCCTAACAATGGCTGCGGCAGGAGCAATTCCGCGGGCATACCCGCATTCGTTAGGCCGCGGAGCATCATGTTCGCGAAACGCTGCATGCTCTCCTGCTGGTCCGCGGGATAATTACCGATTAACAGCACCATGTGAGCGAGTCACGCGCGCGCCATGCAAACGCTCGGCGTAGGGAGAGCGCCGCTGCACGCGCGGCGGGGTGGTTTCGGCGATATCGTTAGGCTCATCGTCGTCGGGTTCGACCTCGTCGTTCTCCGGATTCCGCGCCGCCAGGGCAAGACCACCGAGCGCCACGGCAAAACCGAGGCTGGTCGGCTGCCCAAACGGCCCTTCCAAGAGAACGAGACAACCTGCGCTGAAGAGAAAAAGCGGCAGCGTGTTCCCGTAGGTTAGCTGGCGAAAAGCAATCCGGAAGACGCGATAAGTCAGTGCGCAGCGCCAGGCCAAAAAGGCCAGCCCGAGAATCGGCCCGCTCTCCAACAGAATGCGCGACCATTCGTTTTCGGCGAGGAGGAATTCGGCGTGGCCGACGAGAAAATTCGCGCCCCCATTGGTACCCACGCCAAGGCCGAAACCACCGAGCGGCGCCCGCGAAACCGCCTGCAATCCATCGATGAAATCGCCGAGAGTGCGGGTGACCAGTCCGTGCAAAACGGACGAGTCGGAGGACTCCGCACCCTCGACGAAACGATCGGAGAGAATGCCCAAACCCTCGCGAAACACCGGCAGATAAGTGATCAACCAAAGCACCACCGCCGCGAGCAGGAGGTAGCGTCCGAGTTTCCCGACGAGCGCTGGCCTAACGACGATGATGAGTGCGAGGGAAGCCGCCACCACGCCAACCGCGAGCACAGTCGAGCGGCTCCCGGAAACGCCCATGCCGATGATGAGTGCGCCGCCTGCGGCCGCCAGCAGCCATGTGCGATAAGGAAGTTTCGAGAGCACCGCGTGCAGCATGAAGGCGGCGACCGAGCTCAAGTAATAAATCGTTCCGGAGACAAACGAGAAGACTCCGGGCGGCCGAATTTTCCCGCCGCCCGCGCCGAGCTGCATGCCTTCGCCCACGCCGGCCGCGCGATTCAGGAATGATTCCGGCGACGACTCAAATTGCAGCGCCATAAGGAGCGCCATCGGGATCATTCCAACGATCGTCCACCAGCCGATCCGCTTCACGTCTTCCAAATCCAGCACCGCCGGCAGGACGAAAATCAGCGGCAGATGGAGAAAATCCGAGCGCACACCATAGGCCGTGATGAGCAGGACGGTTTTTATCGGCACGTAGGGCGAGAGGACGAGGATGCCCGCGGCCCAGGAAAAAATCGCGATGATCGTTAGGGAAATGACGTAGGCGTTGAAGGGAAAAACGCGCGCGCGAAAAGCCAGCGCGTAAATCAAGATCGCGACCGGATCGCGGATGATGAGCAGCGGCACGGAAAGCTGTGGGAAAACCCATTTGCGGAGCGCACCTTCAAAAATGAGGAGCACAAGATAAAGCCAGATCAGGCGGCGAATATTCCGGATGGTGCGCGCGCGGTCGCCCGCGGCGGGAATCGAAGCCTCGGCGGATCTCACCCGCGAATCCGCAATAGTCGTCATGCCGTTTCCCCTTTCTCCATCACTTCTCGTGCCACTCGCACGATGCCCTGGCGATAATTTTCCCATGTCGCGGCGGCGGTTCGGTCGCGCGCGGCCTGTTGCATCGCGATGAGACGGTCGCGCTCCCGGG
Source organism: Chthoniobacterales bacterium (assembly GCA_013821455.1). Classification (GTDB taxonomy): domain Bacteria; phylum Verrucomicrobiota; class Verrucomicrobiia; order Chthoniobacterales; family UBA10450; genus Palsa-1392. The sequence continues at coordinate 39,748 of JACDGS010000030.1, read as the reverse complement.
TGAGAAGGGCCAGTTTTTCCTCGATTGCCTCGGCGGAACGAATCGGCACGAGAAACCCGTTCACGCCGTCGGTGAGCAGATCCGGGCCTGCGGTATTTGGCGTCGTGATCACGACCAGGCCCTGACTCATCGCTTCGCTCATGACCAGGCCAAACCCTTCATGGAGCGATGGCAAAACGAGCACATCATGACGGGACATCTCTGCTAACAATTCGCCATGGGGAAGAGAAGGAATCCAGCGGTAGGTGCTGAGCAGCGCCGGGCTGGGAATACTATCGCTTACTCGGCGACCGATAAGGGTGAGTTCAATTTCGCCTTTAAGTTGTGCGACCGCTTCGAGCAAGTAACCCAATCCTTTAGCCTGCGTAAGCGAACCGACGAAGAGGACACGTAATTTAGTCTTATACTCGTTAGGCGGAGCTTTTTCGCCCAGGGAATCCGTCCCGTAAGGAATCACTCTTACCGGGGCGTGGAGAGAAGGGGCAGCCGCGAGACTATCCCTGGAAAAACTACTCGCTGTAATCACCAGATCGGCCAGCGATAGCTCCTCGTCTTTGCGCGCAAGTTTTTCATCGCTATCCGCAAGCGCGCCCAAAGTCGGCGCCCATTCCGGATGCAGTTCCGCTTCCTCGCGTTGAAGCTCGCGCACTTTCCGCCAGTAAATGATCGGATGTTCGTAAATGCACTTATAGCCGCGTCGCTTCGCCTCGCGAAAGGTCTCAAGCGCACCCGCGTCATAGGCATACACCGCGCGAAAGTTAGCGGCTTGAGTTAGCCGACGCGCCACCCGCCGATCGAGCGAGGAATAGATCGCGTCCACACTGAACAAACCGTGTTCTTCTCTCGTTAGGCTCTTCCATCCTGCCTGGCCGGCTAACTGGCGGCCCCATTCCCGCCACGAATAGGTATGCAGATACGGCGCCAGCTTTTCCGGAAAGGAACGTCGGCGCAGCTCGTTGCGAATGCGGCTCATCGTGCCTAACGAACGATCCAGCACGCTTCCCTGGCGCCAGTTTACACAGGTCCAAAACTCTCCGAGCAAATCAGCGTCTGCCAGCGCAAGAGCGGTCTGGCGGACGTTTTGATTCGCCGTGGGATGAGAGAGAAGAATCACCGGAGTTGGTCGGCAAAAAGATCGAGATAGGCCCGCGCGATTACTGCGGGATGAAAGCGGGCGAGATGCTGCGGTCCATTCGCTGCCAGACGAGTCCGTTCGTTAGGCTCCGTGAGAAGTCTGGCTAGGGCGGCCGCGAGCGCGGCGACATCGCCGTTCGGAAAAGTAACTCCACACGGTCCGATCGCTTCCGGCAGACCACCGCCGCTCGAACCCACGACCACGCAACCGCAGGCGATTCCTTCCAAGGCCACAACGCCAAAGGGCTCATCATAAAGCGAAGGAACAACCAGGATTTTGTGCTCCTGCAAAGACGCAACCAAGTCAGCGTCCCGCTTCGCGCCGACAAAGCTGACTCGCTCGTCCAATCCCAGGTTCTTGGTTAGGGCCTGCAGGGAAAACGTCTCGGGACCCAGTCCTATAATCGTTAGGCCGACTCCCGGAAGCTGCGCGAGTGCGCGCAGCAACACATCGACACCTTTCTCACTCACCAGACGTCCCAGAAAGACAAGGTCGTTAGGGCGCTCGGTCGGCGTCGGGCCGGACCTGAAAAGCCCCGCATCGAATGGGTTCGCGATAACTATTGAAGGTTGATCGAAACACGCCGCTACGGCCGCGCTGATAGCCACACTTATCTTTCGCTGCACGACGGCCCGTTTCACCCGCTGCACAAGATCGATTCCTGAAGGCCGCCGACAATAGGAGCCTTGATGAGTAATCACCACGGGAATGCGCTGAAGCAGAGCCGGCCAAATCGTGCGCAAGCTGAGGTTATTCTGCCAAAAAACATCACACCAATGCAACGCGCGCATCAGTTCGCCTAACGATGGGCGCCGGATCACACGGAAAGGATACTCATCTTGGTTTTGCTCCGCGGTCTGGGTAACGAGAATTACATCGTGACCCGCGCGCACAAACTCTCGCGCGAGGAGCGCGGTAACTGTCTCAATGCCGCCGATGCTGGGCGCAAAGGCATGCGAGGAGATAAGAATCTTCATCGCAGCTTCGGCTTGCCGTAGCGACCAGCGAAGTGATCGGACACCCCCTGCCAGCGCGCGCGTGCGGAGAAAACTTCGTCTTTCTGTGCAGAGACAAGCAAAAGCAGTGTATTGCCAAGAAGAAGCACTCCGCGCAGCCACGCGGCGGGCGGGCCGAAATAATCGTGGACCAATAAAAGAGAGTTACGTGCAAACAGGTAGCTGCGTAAGGCACTGGCCGTCCAGGTACCGGGATTGATCACGATAGCACCCCAGACCATCGCTACCTTCCAACCACGGCGACGAGCGCGTGCGCCCAGCTCGTGTTCGTCGCCGTAAGCAAAGTAACGCTCGTCGAAGAGACCTATCTCTTGTAAACATTCACGCCTAACGAGCATAAGTGTCCCATGTGGTGCATCGACTTCCTGAACGACGCCAGGTTCACGCGGCACAACTGTTTCCGGATGCACGCCCCGAAGGCTGGAAAGCTTCGCCACGAAAGGCTCCGGATATTGCGGACAAACAATCCCAAGACGCGGGTCTCCTTCCGCCGCCTTGAGGAGGAACCGCAGGCAATCGGCTTCCACTCTTGTGTCATGCGCGCTGATGAAACAATAAGAACTTGTCTCTTCACTTAGCCAGCGCTGGAGAAGGACGTTGAGCGCGCCACCCCAGCCGCGATTAGTCTCCAGCCTAACGATCTCGATTTCCGGGCCCAAGCTCGCTCGCAATTGCTGAAAAGCTGCTTCTTCGGAATGATTATCGATCACGGTAACTTGCAGCGAAACCTGTTGCGCGAGCAATGCGCATACGGTTGCTGCGCAGGCGTCAGGCTGGTTCCAATGAACCACTAGCAATCTCGCTGGATTCATGACGCGATGGCTTCTGCTACGGTAGCAGCGAGATGAGCCGAGGAAGCGTTGCGGCCATACCAGTCATAGGTGGCCTGTGCTACTTCTGGTCGCGCACTTTCGGACGGCAGATTTTCAGGGTAAAAGGGGCCGGGTAAAGCATCGGCACCGAGGGCGATGGTGGAACCACTTAGAGGAAACACCGGAATAACTCCATGTGCGCAATAGGCAGCAAAGGCAGTCGATTTAAGAATGGCCGCGGTCGGAACGGCAGAGCTTTCGAAGTAGTCGAGCCAACCATAACTGCACGAAGACAGAACAGCCGAAGCCTTCTCTGCTTCGACGTCCGGCAAATAATGTGCCTGATCCAGAACGCGACGAATCTCGCTCTGCTCCGCGCCTCCGACGACATATAAGTCACCCTTCCCGGGGAATGATTTTAGCGAGCGCAGCACTAAGTCCGTGCCGCCGCAGATGACCCAGCGTTGCGGGGAGCGATTGTTAATCTGTTCCGCTGTGAGTTTAGGCTCGCCAAAGGTAGAGATGACCGGCCTAACGAGAATTCGCGCCTCACGCGTGAGAGCGCGCAGCTGGTCAGCCAGAACAGCGCTGCTCACGAGGCAAAGCGCGGAGCGTTTCGCTATCGCTCGCGCGATGCGCTTCTGCCAGGGCTGCAGCCAAAAGGCGCTGCGACGCCATGAACGCTCAGCATAGAGTTCGTGAAAGATAGTAATGAGCCGCCCGCCGCCGCGTTGAATCTCTTCCAGCCTCCGGGGCAGCCATGACGGCACTCCGCGTGGATCGTAACCGTAGTTAACATAGTGCAACACGACCGCAATCGCCGCTGGGGCCCGCCAATCTTTCCGCACGAGTTCGGCGGCGGTCGCGAAGATGGTGCGATAACCGTAGTTCTCTTCCAGCTTGGCCGAGAGGATGCCGGCATAGTCTCCCACTCCTTCGCGGCCGCCAGGCGCGCGCGGAACAATTTGGAGAATCGAGCGATCGTTATTCATTAGCCTAACGAGTAAAGGACTCGACGCTGCGCTCCCGTGCGCTCAGCGCTTGTCCCTCACACTCCGCCGCGCGCATAGAAACGACCGATGAGCGAGCCTACTTTGACCGCCATCCGCTTCAGCGCGAGCTGCGGTCCCGAGCAGACCTCGATCGGCGTTCGGGTGTATTGCACGAACTCCTTATCCATTCCGGTCGGCGCGCGTCCTTTGAGTGCTTCCCAGACAAAGCGCTTGCGCCAACTCTTAATTTCACCCGCTGCATGAGACATGACATAGCCGCCGGGCCGAAAGCCCATCCCTTCAGGACCTATGCCGCTGATCGTGTGATCGACTAACATAAGAGCCAAGTTCATCAGGTCCTGGTCGTTCGAGAGATAAGGGTAGCTAAACTCACAAAGCCTGAGGCCGCCAAGATCGGCGCCGTTGCGCGCGCGCAGCTCGAAGAGTTCCTTCCAGCATTCGAGAAAGTCTTTCTCCTCCCGGCGCAAGCCGAAGAATCCTCCGTTGTAAAACCTGTCCTGTTCCTGCCGGATGGGTAACTCATGCTGGCGCGCGTATTCCTTCCAAGCCTGCCGGACAGGATGGTTTCGGGGCAGGTAGTCATTAATATCTTCGCAGACGGCGATACCTTGAGCAGCCCAACGTTCGAAGAAATCCCATTCGACGCGGACGATGATGTCCGGATCGAAAAAGAAGAATTTCTCGGTCTCCGGACCGAGCTGACTCATGAGTGCGAGGACAAAGTCAGCCTTATAATTATTTAGGTGCTTCTCCGTCGAGACCGGCAGAAAATGAATGTTATAACCTTCGCCGACCTGATAGAGCCAGCCTGCACCGTTCTTCTGTGCCCGGGTGCGCGTCCATGGAGGCAGCTCTCCGCGAAAACCAGCATATAACTCTCCTCTAAAACCACGCGCGTAAAGGGAGTTGATCAGAGCGCCAAGGCCAAGGTGATAGTCGCCTTCGAAGAGGGTGCAGATGATCGATCGGCTGGAGCTAGAGTTACGCTCGTTAGGCATTGAATTCGGATCGATCATTACAGAGCTACCTTGAACGACATTCGACCACGAGCAGGCGTGTCATCTCGCCGGGCAACCTTCTCGACCAACGCCAGTTGATAAGTGCGAAGAGTAGTTTGAGCGATCTCATCCCAAGAGAATTCGGATGCGATCGCCTGACAGGTCTGCGAAATCTTTTCGTATTCGGCGACAGGAGCGCGCAGGATATCACTTAGAGCTATAGCGAAAGCCTCGACCTCGCCCTTCTGGATCAAAAGGCTTGGTAGATGGCGCGCGAGGATGTCACGCGGACCAGCGACGTCGTAAGCCACGGTGGGTAGACCCGCGGCGAGTTGGTCCAGGACCGCGAGGCCAAATCCTTCCGCGTAACTAGGGAACGCGCCGACGGTGCAGTCAGCGAGCAAACCTGGTAACTCGCTGGGCTGGTAATCCGGGATCAGCTCGATGTCGTCCAAAGAACTACCAAGGTCCCGTCGAAGCGCAGCGGAGTCAGTCATGATTCCGAGAAAGCGGAATCTCACTGTTGGAACTAACTCACGCAGGCGCGAAATGATTCGCGCCCAGTCATAAGCGCCTTTGCGCGGGCTCCACATACCTATAAAGCAGACGCGCTCTTCGCCAAGTCGTTGCACGCACGGGGACGCGGAAGCGGACAAATCCTTGCGATACTCCGTGGTAAGTCCGTAGGGTTGCACCAAGATCCGGTTTGTTACTCCAGCTTCCTCGCGCAGGCACACGGCCTCTTCCTCGTTAGGCACATTGAGTAAGCCGGCCTTATGGACCGCTCTCTCCGACGCGCGCCAGGAAAGGTGTCGAGCGAAGCCGTAGAACAGGCGTCCAATGACAGTGCCGCGGCGCGGATGTGGCCAGCGTTGTTCGACGCTTCTCTCGAAGCGATCGTAGGCGCGATACAAGCCGATGGAGCGCGCAACGACCAAGCCGTTGAAGTTCAACTCTGCGGCGGAATAGGGAAGGGACCCTATGATAGCGTCTATGATATCGAAGCGCTCACTGTGAGCGCGAATGAAAGCCGCCGCTTTGCGCGGGAAGGAAGCTTTTTGAAGCGCGAAAAGCCAGCGTGTGGCGCGCGCACCGGGAAAGGCTTCGGTAAAACTGAAGAGCTCTACGCTATGTCCCAGCGCCCGCCATTGATCGGTTAGCTCCGTGAGAACCCGACAAGCTCCGAGCCGTATATCCCACGGAAGATCAACGACAATGAGAATGCGCAAGGACATATTGTCGGAGCAACGCGTTCCTTGCGCGGCGGCTAGCTCCAAAGAAGTCGCGTCCATAACTTGTGCCGCACCGGATTTACGTAATGCCGGAGTACGATCTCGCGACTCGCATAGCGATCGGGATAGATAAACTGATCATCCAGCTTGAGCACAAACCGTCGCGCATCGAGTGGACGCGCGCCGTTCGCATGCATGGTGAGATGAGTCAGTGTCTGGTTAGTAAAGAAAGTAGGATCGCTTTTAAGTTCACGAAAGCGCTGGATAGCTAACGACCAATCGAGTTTTCGGAAAAGAAGGAGCAGGCCGGTATTAACCGGGTCTAACTCTTCCTCCTGGCTGCGAAAAATCCGTTTGTCGTTAGAATCGTCACGACAATCGGAGAGATAGTACGCAGAGATAGCGTGGTCTTCGGCAAGCGTAGTGAGAGCTTTGGCGCCGGGGAAGAATAAGACATCCGAGTCGGCATATAGCGCCGGTTCATTATCGCGTGGCAAAGACATAATCAGTCCAAGCTGCTTTCCCGTGGGATGAATTGAGACATAGCGAAGAAATTTCTCGGGCAGGCCAGGAGGCAGATGTTGACCGCTCGATTCGACAGAGACTGCAGGGTCGATTGCTCGCAAAAGCCGAATACTCGCGGAGGAGTGCGAACCATCGGAGACCACGGTAAACCTTGTTGGCCGTCCCACGTGGCGAAGAAAGGAACGTATCGAGCGCACCTGCTCCGGAAGTGAGTCTTCGCTCGAATAGGAGAAAACGTTAAAGGCCATATCACCTGGTATCCTGAGAGGAAGCCGGACCACGAGAGGTAAAGCGGCGCGATAACTCTTGCGGCACCAACTTCCTTCCCAACGGGCAAAGTGGTAGCCAAAGTTAGGCAGCCGCATCTGCCGGCGCCTCCTGGTGGTAAAATCCGTAGTAACTCAAGGCAAGATTGAGAAGCAGGCTCGGGGCCACGGAAAAAAGATTGAAGGTAAGGACGCCACTGACTGTGCCGAAGTCGAGAAAGGGCACCACTGCTATCTGGGTGGCGAGAGTGAACGGAATGTAGATCCACGAGCCGGTGATCCAAGCGCGCGACGCATTCAGCGTCCAAACTGTGCTCGCTATCATGAAAAGAACCGTGCTCGCCACCATTAAGACTAACTCATGCTGGAGATGCGCATAGTGCGGGCCGAGGACAAAGAGAAATTGGTTAGGCAAGAGGATCGCGCCGCCGAGCACACATAGACTTAGTGCGGCGACTCCGCCCACAATCCCCGCGTAAAGCCAGCGCAGCTTGCGCCGGTCGTGGCAGCGCGCGAAGGCCGGCGCGAAGATGTTAGTCAGCAAGCTGCCGAGGACAGTGAAGATCATAGCAAGCCGGCCGAGCGCTCCTACTTCCGCGACAGCGCCGTTACGATGGCCAAAGAAGCTGATGAGGAGAATAGTTATCTGACCTTGCAGACAAAAGAAGATGGCATTAGCGGCCTGCTTGCGAATAAATCCAATGATAGCCTTGCGATCTTCGGCGTTTTCATTTGCGTGCAGATCGACCACGCCACTGGCGTAACGACGCAGGAGAAGATATTGAAACAATAAGGTCGCGGCGCCCACGAGCGCAGCGACTCCGGCGTTGAGAAAGAAGAAAGCGAAGGTGACCAGAACCGCGAGGCGAGCGAGTGAGCCGGAGAAGTCGATGATCTGGATTTGTCGCGTATCGGAGCGCAGGCGCGGGACGACTTCCAGAATGTTAAGTGATAACTGTGCGAATAAGCCGGCAAGGACGGCGCCGACTAAGACCAAGGTTACAGTTAGTGACGCACCATTCTTTACGAGCATGAAGTAAAGGACAGGTGTTACCGCCAGAACAGCGAACGAGCCTAACGTGCGTCGCAAACGCAGGCCGGTATTGATGAGTTCGCCGAAGCGATGTCCATCCTGCCAGACGCGGCCGCCGATTGAGACCATGCCAATGCTAATACCCATGTCCGCCAGGACATTGAGAGTCCCCTGCATGGTGTTAGCGATGGTGAAGAGGGCGTAATCTGCCTGCTCCATGCGCCTAACGAGTAAAATACCGCTGGCAAACCCGACAAGCTGCACCAGCATCTGCACGGAAGCGAAGCGGCCGACCTGTCGCGCAAGATGGACCGCGCGCTTGCCGGAGAGGATCGGCCCGGCAGAAGTGGCAACAGGTGCGGGAGAGATCATGGGCGCGACTCTTAGCCTAACGAACGCGCCGCCGCCTGCAATCCGGCGAGACGCCGGCATCCGGCTGGCTAAGCAGGGTGCCGGTGTTCTTTGCTTTCGGCGCGCAGAGGTTTCTCCACCCCGGTAGGGGCCGGCGTTGGCACGGCGGGCGGCGTATTATAATACTCCGCGTATTGGTAGTAATAATACTCCGGTAGAGAAGTATCGACGTAGTTCAGGATGACTCCGGGCACATTCACTTGCCGATTATAGAGTAACTCGAGGGCCTTCTTAGTCAGGCGCGCGGAAGTGTAGGATAGCCGCACGACAAAGATGGTGGCGTCGATCTTGGGAGCGAGGCTGGTCGTGTCATCGGCCGCGAGCACGGGCGAGCTATCGATGATGATATAGTCGTAGTGATTGTAAACGTCTTTGAGAAAGGCATCGGTCGATTCGCGCAGGAGATGTTCGCTCGGTTGCGAAATAGTGTCGCCACGCGGGAGGACGAAGAGACTGGAAAGGGAAGTAGGAACCACGACGTCGCGCCAATTCACTTCTTGTTTCAAGACTTCCGCGAAACCGATCTTGGAATGAATCTCAAAGGCATCACGGAGGGCACCGCGACGCAGATCGCCGTCGATCAGGAGGGTCTTGGCGCCGGAGAGCGCCATGGTAATGGCGAGGTTAGCCGAGATGGTTGACTTACCCTCGTTAGGCACAGCACTCGTGATAAGAAGAGTTTTCGGGCGCGGTCCTTCATAGGGCATGAAGAAGATGGAGGAGCGCACATTGCGATAGGATTCCGCGAAGATGTGGCGCGCGTCATCCGGTTGGAGAAGGGTGACTTTGCCTTTGGTCTTTTCCTTGGGAATCTGGCCGAGGATGTTTTCGCTAAACTGGTGCTGAAACTCGGTGAAGGAAGCCATACGATCATCGATCCGATCGAGTAAGACGAGAATGAGTAGTCCGACAAATGCGCCAAAGCCCAGACCGATGAGAAGACTCTTGATTAGACCGGGACGGACGGAGACCGGCATGGTCGCTCTTTCCATGATTCCTACCTGGTCGCCGCCATCTACTACTTGCGAGACGTTAACGTCTTTCAAGCTGTTAGTAAGTCGATCGTAGAGTGTCTTCTGGCGATCGACCTTGTCTTTGATTCGGTTGAAAGCAGCGAGGCGCTGGCTGAGATCGAGCGCTTTCTTTTCCCACTCGGCGATGTTTGTCTGGAGGTTCTCCATCTGTTTGCCGATGGACTTACGACGGGTTTCGAGTTTCTCGACTGCATCCTGGCGGTAAAGCTGGATGAGGTTTTGCTGCTGCGTGATCTGGTCGTTGAGCTTGAGAATCTTCGGATGCTTCGGACGCAAGTCTTTGGAAAGAGTGTCACGCTGGGCCTTCAGGAGCTGCACGGCTTGCTTGGCTTTCAGGTAGTCGCCTTCCGGGCCGACATCGGAGTAAGGCATACCCTCGTTAGGCGCGGGACTGCTGCTTTCGGACGGATGAGGCACGGCCTGTTGCCGGTCAAGATTTTGATCGAGATCCAGGAGACTTAGGAGGTCATACTCTGTCTTTTGGCGAGCGTATTCCTGATTGAGTTTTACGAGATAGGCCGCGGCGCTGTTCCCTTCGCCCTGGAGGAGACCGATGTTATTTTCCTTCTGATATTCGAGTAACTCATCCTCGCCATTGCGCAGATCTTTCTCGACCTGGATTAACTGCTCGGTAATAGCCGTGGTAAGATGACTGCCTTCATCCGCACGCATGCCTTTCTTGACGTCGAGATATTTCTGCATCGTCGCGTCGAGAAAAGCCTGCGTGTAATCAGGTGTCGTCCCGACAGCTTCTAACTCAAAGATAGAAGTGCGGGGCCGCTGGGTGACGTTAATTTCGACTTTGACTTGTGGCAGTTCGGGATGAGTTGCGCGCACGAGCGCTTCCGCGCCGCGATGCACTTCGTCGCTCTGCATGAGTTGAATTTGTGTGCCGTAGAAGTTGTTGGTGTCTTCGCTGTAAACGGCGTTCTGACTCAGGTTCATTTTGCCGGCGACCATCATCTTACTCGTGGAGAGAAAGGCGTTAGGCGCTTGAAAGATCATCCAGGCTCCGACGAAGAGACCAAGACAGGTGGTTAGGACTGGTATCCACCAACGGCGCAGGAGAAGCGCTTTGTAACGATGGATCCGAGTAACGATCGCGGTCGTGATCGTCGCGGGTGTGGAGCGTTCGAGAGCCGGAGTCTGCATAAGTTAGAAGTTGACCAATTTTTGCGGCACGTAGATCTGGTCATCCGGTTGCAGTACCACATCGTCCTCGGTCTTGCCCTGCTCGATGACCTTCTTTAGGTCAACGACAAAGTCCTGACCGCTCTTGCGCGTGACTTTGACTTTGCGCTTATCGGCAAAGTCGCCAAAGCCACCGGCGCGGATAACTGCCTTACTCACGGTATAACTCTCATCGGTAGGAATATCCTGTGGACCCTGGCCTTTGACCGCGCCGTAGACATAGACTCGGCCACGGGACTTCTCACTTACTCGATCGACGGCCAGGATGACGGTGGCGTGATAGTAATACTCCCTCTCGAGTGCTGACTTAATGTTATAGGCCAACTCGCGACAAGTCTTACCCGAAGCCGCGACCAGACCTATGTAAGGGACTTCCAACTCGCCGTTATCATTGACGCGCAGGTGCTGGGATTCGCCATCGCGATCCTCGACCACGCGGAAGCTCACGAAGTCGTCGGAGCCAAGGCGTTTCTTATCATCGAGCACCGACATGGAGTTAGTGCGCATCACCGTGCTGGCGGAGGTGCCCGGCAGGCTGGGATCGACGGCCGCGGCCCGCGGCGCGATGGGAGGCGGACTACTATCTTGCGCGGAAGCTATCCGCCCCTCAGAAAGAGTGAGAACGGTCAGGCCACATAAGATAAGGAGTCGCTTCATAAGTCCATTTGCGTTTCTTTAGAAACTATAAGTACCGTCCAGGGCGATGCGGTTTTGTCGATAGTCACGTTCGGGCTGATTGGAATCCTTCTGCGTGTATTGGTAACGCAAGCCCAGAGTTACATGTTTGGTGAATTGGTAGCCGAGCGCGACGGCGCCGCCGAAACGCTGAATATGTTCGGCAAAGATACCTTCCGAGTCATCGCCATCTTCATAGAAGAGTTCGGTCGTAAGCAGGGTGCGGTTGATAATGTTCCAAGTCGCCGTGTGTCTCACATAGTTAAGAGAAACGAAGTTGGAATTAACGCCCAGTTGTGACTCGTGCCCCGCGGAAAGGGTTTCGACGATGGAGGCATTGACGCGGTGAGAGAGAAGGATGTTGGCGTAATAGTCATTGGAGTCCTTGGGATCGGAAACTCCGCCACCTTGATCGAAATTAATGAACTGATAACCAACGGAGACACGCAGCTTCAGGTAGTTAGTAATCTGAGTTTCGACGAAAGGTCCGGCCGAGTAAGAGACGGAGTTATTCAGGAAGCTTTGGTCGTAGTAATTGTAAACTACAGAACCCTCGAGACCGCCGCCCGTAGTGGAAGTAAACGCGAAATAGGCGCTGGCGGTTAGCTCTTCCGCATTGCGATCGAGGTAGGAAAAAGCGTTGGTGGTTGAAACGTAGGTATAGTGGTCGTACCCGAAAGTAAGGACTGCCTTATTCAAATCCCAGAGGACAGAAACGCCCGCGGTATTTTCGAAGCGGCCGTAGTCCACCACATTGCTAAGTTGAATCTGTTGGACCGGATCCTGTTGCAGGGAAAAGCGATCGTGGAAGTTGATCCGAAAATCCTGAATGAAGATATCGAACGCGAGCTGGGAGCCGGGCTGGATGAGGACGCCGTTGGTGTTGGAATTCGGATGATCGAGGTAGAAGGCGTAGCCCAAACCAAGGTCGAGCCGCAAAGTGTTTAACTGCGTCACCGGCCAAATGGCGTCGATGTTGAACTGCGGACGGATGATGACGTCGGACTGCTCATTGTGCTGCGCGAGGTTGATGTTGTCGTTGTACTCGATGCCGGTCGTGACGCTGAAGAGGAAGCGGATGGGTCCGGCGAGGAGATTATAGGGAATTTGCTCGACGGACTGGTGGCGCGCCTCGGCCGCCGCTTCACCGGCAAGCGAGGGTCGAATGGCGTCCTGGGCGCGACCAGCGGGAGCCAGCAGTAGCAGCGAGCAGCAAGAAGTCACCAGTGTTAGAAAAACAGCTGATTTACGGGGTGTGGAGTTGCTCATATGAGACGATCGCGATCTTAGGTTAGCAATTGTGGTACCAACGGCGGCTGAACAAAATCTGGGTTTGATGAAGAAGTCCCCATGTCGGTTTCGGCGGGTGTTTTAATGGCCTCGCCGCGCGGCGGCAAGCGAAATCGCGCGGCAGCCGCGGGCTAAAGACTGGCGCGGATGGCTTCGAGCTGGCCGGCAGAACCCAGTTTTTCGTTCTTGTGCGCGATGAAGTTCGCATACTCCTCGACGAAAATTTTTCCGGGAGGCCGAAAATCGAACTGCTCGGGATGGTCGCGGAAAAACTCGCGGTGCACGCGCGTCCAGACGAGGCGGCCATCGGTATCGATGTTCACCTTGGTGACGCCGAGTTTGGCCGCGGGCAGGTATTCGTTTTCGTTTACCCCACGCGCGGAGGGATCGAGCTTGCCGCCGGCCGCATTGATGCGCTCGACTTCTTCGATCGGCACGCTGGAGCTGCCGTGCATCACGATCGGCGTGCCCGGAAGAAGCTTTTGGATTTCCTCGATGACGTCGAAGTGCAAACCTTGTTTGCCTTTGAATTTATAGGCGCCGTGACTGGTGCCGATGGCCGCCGCGAGCGAATCGCAGCCGGTCTCGTGCACGAACTTCACCGCTTCCTGCGGATTCGTGAGGGAAGCGTGGCCTTCATCAACTTTGATGTCTTCTTCCACGCCGCCGAGCTGGCCGAGTTCCGCCTCAACGCTCACACCTTTTTGGTGCGCGCGATCGACGACGCGTTTGGTGATGGCAGCGTTCTCCTCGAAGGACTCGTGGCTGGCATCGATCATGACCGAGCTATAGAACCCCGAGGCGATGCAATCGTAGCAAGCCTCTTCGTCACCATGATCAAGATGCACTGCGAAAACCGACTCGGGAAATATTTGCTCGGCGGTGCGAATGAGCGCTTCCAGCATCCGCTTGTGGGCATATTTTCGCGCGCCTTTCGAGAGCTGAATAATGAAAGGCGCTTTGCTGAGCATGTTCCCGCGGAAGAGCCCGAGGATTTGCTCCATGTTATTAACGTTGTAGGCGCCGACCGCGAATTTTCCGTAGGCGACTTTGTAGAGTTGTTGAGTGGTGACGATCATAACGAGTGTTGGCTTTGTTCTTTACTCGTTAGGCGTCTGTGAGCAACGCCACCGAGCGTGTTACGAGATACTAGGACGCAATGCGCGGCAATAGCTTCACTCGCCGTTTTTCGCCGCTGGCAAAAGGACGTTGACGGAGGTGCCGTGCGGGTCGGAGTCGATATCGACGCGGCCGTTGTGATCGAACACGGTGCGTTTCACAATCGGCAGGCCCAAGCCCATGCCGCGGGCTTTGGTCGTGCAAAAAGGCGAAAAGATTTTGTCCTTTAAATCGGCCGAGATACCGCTGCCGTTGTCGTGCACGGTGACGAGCACGCCGCTTGTCTCCAGACCCTCGCGAATCGGTTTGGCCGAGACGGTGATGCGCGGTTTCGCCTGGTTCGAGCTGGCTTCCGCGGCGTTCGCCACGAGATGAGCGAAAGCTTCGGCAAGCGCCGTTTCGTCGCCGACGATATTTGGGAGATCGTCCGGCAAAGTTGTTTCGACCGAGAGACCGTTCGAGCTCGCGCGGGCACGCACGAGATCGACCGCCTTTTTCATCGGTGCGCGCAAATCGATCGAGCGAAAATTGAGTTCCGGAGGATGCGCGAAGTTGTTGAGTTGCGTGATGATCTTGTCGAGACGGTCGATTTCCTGCAGGACAATCTCGTTAAAATCGCGGCGGAAATCAGGGTCGTCGAAACGTTCCGGCAAAAGCTGCGCGAAGGTCTTGATCGCCACCAGCGGGTTGCGGACTTCGTGGGACATGCTGGCCGCCAGATCTGTCCAGAAAGCTGCGCGCTCGGTCAGCTCCTGCTTTTGCCGCAGCGACTCCTCCGGCGTCAAATCCTGGATCACCGCCACCGCGCCTAACGAGTCGCGCTGATGCACGAGCCGGCGGGTTTCGAGCGAGATAGGGCGGTGTGTTTTGGGAGTGACCCAACGTTCCGGCGGAAGCGGTTCGCCTCCGGCAAGAGCCTCCCGCAAGGCACTGCCGATGCGGCTGCCCGCGCGCTCGACTGGCTGGCCGAGCACATCCGCCGCTGCGATGCCCAGGATGGTTTCCGCGGTCGGATTGAACCAGCGAATAATCGCCTCTTCGTCGATCGCGACGATGCCCGGCGGGATCGCTTCCAAGAGGGTTTCGGCGAGCGTTTTTTGGAGCGTGACTTCTTCGTCGAGGCGCGCATTCGCGAGCACCGTCGAGACGTGATCCGCGAGGAGCATGAGCCCTTCCAAGCTCGAGTAATCGAAAGGCTGGCCCGTCAGGCGATGACCAAAAAACAACCACCCACTAATCCGGCCTTCGAAGTGCAACGGCACGATGACTTCCGCGCCGAAAGCATCGAGGGCGCGCCGCAGGAGTTGGCGCTCGGAGAGGTCGCTTGTCTGCGCGAGATGCGCGCGCGAGACCAAGTGCGCGCGCAATTCCAGCCAGCGCACGAGTGGGTCGCGCTCGCGATACTCCAGCTCACTCGTCTCCGGGAGGCAGCGCAAACCCGCGCGGAGCCGGTAACGTTCGCTCCGACGCACTCTGGAAAAAAGGCCAACTCGCGCAACCATGGCTGCATCAGCCAAGCCTTCCACCACGCTGTGCATGAGCGAGTCCATATTTTCGCTGCGGTGAAATCCGCGCGCAAAACGCAGCACCGGCATGGGCGTGCCGCCGGCGCTCGGTGGGTTTTCCGCAGACCGCTCCGCCATGACAGCCAAAGCCGGCGCCGAAGCGGGTGTCGTCGTTTCCCGCAGCGCGTGATTCTCTTCGACCAATTGCAGATGATCGAGCGCGCGTTCGATCAAGCGCTGGAAATGGCGCCGATCGATTTCAATATCCTCGGCCGCATAGACACCGGAAAGCTCTGCGTCGCGCAACGGCTCGGATTGCGGCAGGCCGAGCGCAACGATGACGACGTCGGGCCATTCATTCTGCACTTGCGGCAGCAGGTCGCGAATTTCACGCGCGCGTAAATCCACCACAAGCAAGGCCGGATTGTTTTGCTGCAAGACCGCTGTGAGTCGATCCGGTTCCGCGACGTGACGAAGGAGCACGCGCTCGCGCAGGAAGGCCCGGCTCCGCCTAACGAGCTCGAGATCCTGCGTATAAAGAAGGCAGGCCGCCGATGACATCATGCCGCTGCAACCTCTTCCTGAAATCGAGCCAGCGGGAGGAGAATATGGAAACTGGTGCCGCGCTCGAGTTCGCTTTCGACTTCGATCTGGCCGCCGTGTTCCTGCACGATACCATGCACGACGGAAAGCCCGAGGCCGGTCCCGTAATCTTTCGTGGTAAAGAACGGATCGAAAACGTGGGGGACATCTTCGGGCTTAATCCCAGTGCCATCGTCCTGCACCGTGATCCGGAGAATTTCCGTCACATCGCTATCCGGTGTGGCAAGCGCCGCTGGCCACGCGTCGGAGGAGCCTACCTCAGTCGACACTGTGAGTGATCCTCCGCTTTTCATCGCGTCCAAAGCATTGATGAAGAAATTGAGGAAGACCTGTTCGATCTGGTCGGCATCAGCCCGAATAGTATCGACATCGGCGTGCCACGAACGAACTAATTTCACATCCTTCTGATAGAGCCGATGGCCGACAAGGAGAAGCGCTTTCTCCAAGACTTCGTGCACATGCGTCGGTCGCAGGAGCGGTTTGGCCGGCCGCGCAAAACGCAGGAGCTGGTTGACGAGCGAGTCGATGCGATCGACCTCGTGCCCAATGAGTGAGAAAAACGTCTCGCGAAAATCGGAATCCTGATAACGCTCCGGCAGGAGCTGCGCAAAGGTCTTGATCGAGACTAGCGGATTTTTAATTTCGTGCGCCATGCCGGCGGAGAGCGTCCCGAGACTCGCGAGCCGATCGCTTCGGCGAATCTGCATTTCGAGCCGCTTCAGCGCGGTAATGTCGGTGAGCACCATGAGCGCGCCGAGCGCTTCGCCATTCTGGCTGTGAAAAAGCGAGCTGCTCGCGCGCAAGACGGTCGATTTTTCGCCCGCGCGCAGCACGACTTCGCGATCGCCCTGGCGTTCGCCCGCGCGCAACGTCACTCTCAACATCTCGCGCAATTGCTCGGGCAGATTGCTGATTTTGCGCCCGAGTATTTCCGCCGACGCCAGTCCCGTAATCTGTTCGATCTCGCGATTAAAGACTGTTATCGCTTCATCGCGATCGGCCGCGACTACGCCGGTGGTGAGATTTTGCAGCAACGTCTCGTTATAGATCCTGGCGTTTTGCACCTCGGTAAAGAGCTGCGCGTTTTCAATCGCAACCGCGAGTTGCCCGCAAAGGACACGCAACGCGGTCTGCTCGACGGTGCCATAAATGCGACCGGAGCGCCGCGGTCCCAGAAGCATTACGCCAGCGAGGTGATCGCGCGAAAAAATGCCCATCGCGACCGCGACTTCGAGGGATTTCATCTGCTTGCCCACTCGTTCCAGCTCAGTCGTCGAGCGGACGCGATGCAACTCATCGAGCACGATCGGCTCCTGCGTTCGGTTGAGTTCCGTGATGATGGATTGGTCCTTGTGCAGCTCGAGCCGTGTCGTCCGCGCACTTTCGGACGCCGGCACCGCGGGAAATCTTTGGGCATAAAACTCCGGCTCAGGCAGGAGAATAAAAACGCGCTCCGCATCGACCGCTTGCGCGATCGTTAGGCCGAAGCGATCAAGCAGGTCGGCCAACGTCGTGACCGAGCGCAGAATCGCGGTCGCCTGATTCATCGTCGCTTGAAAATCCAACCGTCGTGCGCCGACAAAGAGTCGATCGGCTAACGACTGCGAAACTCCTCGTGCTGGCGCCATCGCAAAAGCAATGACTAACGCGGCGAGCATGTGAGAAATGAAACGGCCATCGTTGCCGAGCAGGGGACCGAAAACCTCCGCGCAGAGCCACCAGACGATGGCATAAAGCGCGAGCAGATAAGCCGCCAAAAGGATGTAGGCGATGGTGCGTCGCATGAAGTATCCGACTTCAAGAATCTTGCGGGTCGCAATGCCGTAACCGACGACCAGGCTAAAAAAGAAAACGCGGAAGGGAGCGAACCAGAGAGCCCGCGACGGACCGATCAGGTAGTCCAGGAGAAAAGATAATATAACTGCAATACAGATCATTCCCAACGCGCCCAGGAGAATGAACGTCAGCTCTGCTCTTTCACTTCCGCTGGTTCTCTTAAGATCTCGGACGTAGCAAATGCACAGGATAAGGAGCGAAGGCGCGACAAAGGCGGAGTAAACGTAAACGCCAAGGCCATAAATCGGGCTCGCGGAGGTTGAGACCGACATAACCACTCCATGCAGAAAAAATCGTGTCTGACACAGGCATACGACCGCAAGGGTCAGGACAAACAATAAGCGGGACTTGCTCAGCAAATCCCGCCACGAGCGATGGCGTTGCCGCACCGACAGGCGCAGAAGATTTAAAACCAGCGGGTACAGGGCACCGGCTACGGAAGCCTGTCGGATCGCTAGCTCGGCAAAGAATGAGTTAGTAGCAGTGAAAGCCAGCAACAGGCTGGCGAGCCAAAGCTCTATGTTTAGCGAGAGGAGGAGGAAACACTGATTCGCAAGGCGCCGCCGGTTCGCCAGAAAAACGGACAAACCCAGCGCTAGCTGCACCATCAGCGCCGCGAGAGTAGGTATGATGACGCCGTTCATCCCTGCGGCCCTCGCCTAATCCAAGTCGTCGCTCTCGGCACCGACTCTCTCCAAGATCATGCTACTATTGCCACCGCCAAGTCCCCGCACGTTGACTAACGCACAATTCAGTCGTGTCTGGCGCGACCGCATCGGAACGAAATCCAAATCGCAACCAAAGCTGGGCACTTGAAGATTCGCCGTCGGCGGGATCACGTCATGTTTGAAGGCCAGCGCACAGGCAATGACTTGAAGTGGTCCGCAGGCCGCGAGCGGGTTGCCCGTAACTCCCTTAATCGAGCTGACCGGCATTCTATCCGCGGCTGCACCGAAAACGCTTCTTACCGCGCGCACCTCCGCCGCATCCAAAGCCGGATGGCCCGGGCCGTAAGAACAAATATAATCCACCTCATCCGCTCTACGCGAAGCATTCGCGAGAGAAATACGCATAGCACCTTCCATTCCGCCAAACGGTTCCTCAGGGTCGTGGTCCATTTGCGCGGCGTAGCCTGTAATCTCGAGATAAACCTGAGCGCCCCGCGCGACGGCATGATCGAGATTCTCCAGCACAAGCATTCCGGCCCCCTCCGAGATTACTCCTGAGTCGCTCTCCTTGTCATAGGGACGGCTCGCTCGCATAGGGCGCGAATTTGCCATCGAGCTGAGCCCTGCTGCGGAAAGGCTCGCCATGGTCAGAGGAGTAATCGGTGCATCCGCCCCGCCCGCAAGAGCTACCTCCGCATCCCCCGAGCGAATTCGCGTGGCTGCCATGGCAATCGCATCAATGCCTGAAGGGCAAGCGGAACAAATCGTCGTGGCATGTGTCTCCACCCCGAGTTTTTCGGCGATGAGTTGCGCCGCGGCCTGAGGATTCCCATTGCGGACGACAAGTGAATTTACTCTATTTGGTCCGCGATGTTTGAGTTCATGAAACCCGTTCTCAATAAGATCAATCGCGCTCGTGCTAACGCCGAGGCACACAGGCAAGGCACTGCCAAGTCTGCGACTGCGCGGATCGAAGCCAGCATCGCGCAGAGCCATTTGCGTCGCAGCGAACGCTAACTGCGTGTGGCGCGCCAGACGCTTTGGCTTCCACTGCGCGTCCATGTAATCCAAAGGATCAAAATCCTTTACTTCACCTGCAATACGGCTTTTGAACTCGGTCGCATCGAAAAGAGTGATGGGCCCGATGCCGCTTTCACCTGCGACCAAGGATTTCCAAAAAGCTTTCAGTCCCGTTCCGTTAGGCGCGAGCACGCCCATCCCTGTGATCACGACTCGATTGCGACCCCGCGGAAACGCCCATCCCCTCATACCCATAACTTATACTAAGCACATCCTCGGCCTCGGCTAACATTTTTCTAGACAGCACAATCGTTATGGACGTTGCATAGTTATTCACAAGTTGTACCTTGCGTTTCTCTCGGAAATACTAGAAATGTCGCTCTCGATAATGAATCCGATTGATTCATTCCTAAGATTTTCCTTGCTTCAAGGCACGTCGCTAGCTTCTCCGGTCTCGTAATGATCGCCACTGCCGACCTCCCCCAAGTCCTCGTCATCGATGACGAAATGGGTCCCCGTGAAAGTCTGCGCATGTTGCTCAAGCCATCGTACACCGTGCATACCGCGGACTCGGTGGAGAAAGGCTTGCAATTGCTCACGGAGAAAAGGCCGGACGCGATCGTCATGGATATCCGCATGCCAGGGACGACGGGTATCGAAGGCTTGCGCAAGATTCGCCAGATCGATCCACATCTGTCAGTCATCATGCTCACCGGATTTGGCGCGCTCGAAACGGCCAAGGAAGCGCTCCGTCTCGGCGCGAACGATTACATCAGCAAGCCATTTGATGCGCGCGAAATGCGCGAAGTCATCAGCCGCAATGTCGAGCGCACCCGCGTCCATCGCACGAGCGAAAACGCGGCGGGCGAGATCAAAGAATTGAACAGCCGTCTTCTCCAAGAGCTCGCGCAGAAGGAACGACTTGCTTTTCTGGGCCAGGCCTCCGCGGAGTTTGTGCACGACATCGGAAATCCCCTAACGATCGTGTGGGGTTACGTGCAGTTGCTGGCCAAGAAGCTGGAGGAGTCCGAAAGAAATGGTGACGCTCCCAAGCCCCCCGGTTCTAATAAAGAGCTGGAAATAATCGAACAGAACGTCCGTCTTTGCCGCGACCTCCTCACGATGTGGCAGAGCTATGGCAGTGGCGAAGCAGCCCCGCATCGGGCCATCTCTATTTCCAACATTGTGCGCGAAGTCGTGGGCAGCGTGGAGCGGCTCGCCGCCGAATCACAGGTGAAACTCGAATGCGAAATCACCGATGCGGACTGCACGCTTATGGGAGAAGCGGTCCAAGTCACACGCGCCATTCAAAACGTGATCATCAACGCGATTCAAGCCAGCGCCGATAACCACGGTACCATTTCGATTAGTTGTATCCGCAAAGATTTTTATGTCGATGTGCGCATCGCTGATTCGGGTTACGGAATTGCGCCGGAAAAAATCTCAAAAATCTTCGATCCTTATTTCACCACGAAGCAAGGCAAGAGCGGCACCGGTCTCGGTCTCTACATCACAAAGAAAGTGATCGAAGATCACAACGGCTCCATCAAGGTGGATAGCGAACCCGGAGTCGGAACGACCTTCACCATTCGACTGCCCTTGGCGAATAGTTAGGCGGATCGCGCGAGCAACGATCCGACTTCGCAATTTTCCCCACGCACATCCACGCGTGCGGCATTAAACATTGCCACGCACGCGCCTTCTGTTTTCTTCAGGCGTGGCGAATGCCGGATACAGTTTTGCGCCGATCTTTCTGATCAGGTTGGCCGGCGTGCCCTTCAATGTCCTATCTGGCCTGGCGACCACAAAGACGGCTCTGGCGGCGCGAGATTTTCTTAGTCACTACGTAGACTTTGAATCGGCGAAGGCGGCAGCCAAAGAGCTTCTCCAATCCCGGACTCACGGCTTGTCGGAACGCCAATTCCGTGCTTGGCGCCAGGCCACTCGCACGGGAAAGAAGTTGCCGTCGGAGGATTCGCCCGCTCCGCTTTCTGCTTATAGGAACTGCGCGCAATCTTTGCTCGTTGCGGAGAAGCGTCTTGAAGAATCCCTCAGCACAGAATTACCGGTCGTGCGCACGGCGCTTCTCGCAGCCGCTCGAAAATTCCTGCCGCCTTATTTAGTTTTCGCTTCGCCGGGCGTCCGTGATCGCGTCATCAGCCAACTCTTTGCACCCAGCAATCCCGCCCTGATCACTCGAAACAAACAAGCCCGAGCCGACGAGCGGCACCTGCTCCTTTATCTGCAGCGGGTCAGTGCCAAAAATGATTCCCTGAGCGAATTCGGACCGGAAGGCTGGGGGACGGGGAACGGCAAAATCGCTGCCCTCAAATTGGATCCCCAACCCGGCGTCACTCGACGCGAAACTTTTCTCGAGCGGTGGACAGCCCATGGCGTCGCGGCGGCGATTAATGCCGATCCTGACACTCGGCCCGAACTTTTGCCACGACTGCATCCTCACGGTCGCATCGAGAATAATCGATTCGTTTTCACCGACACGGGAGAAACAGAATCCGTCGCACCGGAAACGCTTGCCATTTTGCAGGCCTGCGATGGGCAGACTCCGGCGCACTCGTTAGGCGTGGATTTGGAAATTCTCGCCGCGCTCGCCGCGCAAAAATTTATCCGATGGGAACTGGAAGTTCCGGCGCTTGAACCTTACGCCTTCGACGTCCTTGTCGCTGATGTGAGCCGATGGCGCGATACGCCGGTGCGAACTCGCTGGCTCGAGCGCCTGCAACCAATCGCCGCTTTACCGGCGCGTTTCGCTCTCACGCATGACACACGCGAACGCATTGTCCTAATCGACGAAGCTGCAAACCGGCTCGAAGAACTTGGCGCGCAAAAAACTTCCAGCCGCTTTCTTTACTCCGCGACTAATCCCATCGGCGAAGAATGTTTTCGCGATTGCCGGTTCACCATTAGCGAGCGTCTGCTCGACGAAGTCGCGGTGGAAGCTGCGCCTTGGATCGATCTTTGGCGCGACAATTATGCGTACGTCGCCGGGCGTGTAGCCGCGGGTTTGCGTGGGCTGCTCGAGCGCGCGCCGCTGCAGAACGGTGCCCTCCCGCTGCCGGCATTTTTGCAGCATTGCGCGCAGGCAAAACTTCCACTCACCGGTCCCGGCATGATTGTCTTCGCGGCCACCGCTTTTCGCGAAGTCAAAGCCGCCTTCGCGCAAACATTCGCCGATCGCGCGGACTTGCCGGAGATCGAAGTGACTCCGCACGATTGCGAGTTCGTTAGGCGAAATTTTACCTTCGAGCGTTTCGACGAATACACTTATCCCTCCGCCGACCTCCAGCTTTCCGCCGCGTCGGTCGCGGCCGTGGCGCAGGGCGATTACCAATGGGTCCTGGCCGAGTTGCATCCCCCGGTCGCCTTGCTGCACCACGGCTTTTACTGGTCCTGCCCCGACCCGGCGGCCCTTTCCGTTGCCCTAACGAAAACGCTTTCCGGGCAGCCGAATTTTCAGTTCGGTTATTTCGCCGCGGATTTCACTGCGACCACCGCCGTGCGAATTTTTTCGGCGCTTCCGCAGGCCACTTATTTTGTCGCCGCGCAGCGCGGCGCTCCGGAATGGAAGATCATTCCGCCCGCTGAGACCGAAGTTTTTTTGCACGAGCAGAACGGTGACGTCGGCTTGCGCCGGCGCGACACCCACGAGTATCTCGGCTCTTTCGCGCGCGCTTGGGTCATTCCCCTCGGTTTCCATCCCTTCAGCTTTTCGTTAGGCAAACACACGCCGCGTCTGCTTTGCGGCAAGGTCGTAGTGCAACGCCGCTCGTGGACGGTCGCGCTCGACGAACTTTCGGCGGGCGATTTCACCGGCGTCTCGCGCGACCTGGTTATCGCGCTCGAGAAGCTTCGCGTCGAACGCGACCTGCCTCGTCACATTTATATTCGTCCGACCGAGCAAGCGCTCCGGCGCACGGGCGCGGAAGGCCGCGATAAAGACACCAAACCCGTTTACGTAGATTTGGAGAGCTACCTTTTCCTCGAGATTTTTCATCGCTGGCTGGTCAAAGCCGGCGAACTGGAAGTGACAGAAATGCTGCCCGATCCCGAGCATTTGCTCTGGCAGGAAAACGATGGACGCCGCACCTTCGAACTTCGCACGCAGATCGTTCCGAGATGAAAATTATCGCAGTCGCGAATCAAAAAGGTGGAGTCGGCAAGACCACCACCGCGGTCAACCTGGCCGCGGCCCTGGCGGAGAAACACCGGCGGGTTTTGCTGATCGATCTCGATCCGCAAGGCAACGCCACCAGCTCTTTTGGATTACAGGAAATCGAAGGTCAGAGCCTTTACGAGCCATTGTTAGGCGAAGCTTCCGTGGCCGATAAGATTCTCCCCACGCGCCTGCCCGATCTTTTTCTCGTGCCCGCCGATATCGATCTCGCCGGCGTTGAGATCGAAATCGCGCGCATGGACGATCATCTGACGCGCCTGGCGAAATGCCTGCGCGTCCTGCGCGAGGATGGGACGTTTGACTTCATTCTCCTCGATTGCCCGCCGTCGTTAGGCATTCTCATGACCAATGCGCTCGCGGCCGCGGACGAGCTGCTCACGCCGATTCAATGCGAATATTTCGCACTAGAGGGGCTCGTCCGGATCGTTAGGCTAATCGAGCGCATCCGCGCTTCGGGGGCGAATGCGCGGCTCGAGATGGGCGGCATTCTCATGACCATGTTCGACAACCGCACCAACCTCAGCAGCCAGGTGGTGGCCGAGGTGCGCGCACATTTTCAGGAGCGAGTTTACGACACGTTAATCCCGCGCACCGTCCGTTTGAGCGAAGCGCCGAGTTTTGGCAAATGCATCCTCGAACACGATCCAAATGGAGTGGGCGCGAAAGCGTACCGCGCGCTCGCCGTGGAATTTCTCCGCCGCCACGAAGTCGAGACTGAGCCGGCGCAGTCCGTCATCCCGAGCGCAGTGCAGCGAAGCGAAACGGAGTCGAGGGAACCCGTCACCTAACGAGAAGCGTCCTTGCGGGAACCGCGACTGCCCTTCACGGTCGCTCCGCGGGATCCTTCGACTCCGCTGCTGCACTCCGCTCAGGATGACAGAACCGTTTCACCCGCCACTGGCGATCTCCCCGTGATCGCGGAAATTATCCGCCTCGCGCATGGAACTCGATCGCAAACTCGCCATCCTCGCCGACGCCGCGAAATATGACGCCTCCTGCGCGAGCAGCGGCACGACGAAGCGAAACTCGCGCACCTCCGGCGGCATTGATTCTACTATCGGCACCGGAATTTGCCACAGCTACACGCCGGATGGCCGCTGCGTTTCGCTCCTGAAAATTCTGCTCACGAATTACTGCATTTACGATTGCCTCTATTGCATCAACCGCGCGTCGAGCAACGCAGAGCGCGCACGCTTCACGCCCGAAGAAGTCGTCAACCTGACCCTTGATTTTTATCGGCGGAATTACATCGAAGGCCTCTTCCTCAGCTCAGGCATCATTCGTAACCCTGACTACACCATGGAGCAGGTGATACAAGTTGCTCGCACATTGCGCACGGAGCACAAATTTCGCGGCTACATCCATTTGAAAACAATTCCGGAGGCCGCTCCCGCCTTGATCGCGGAAGCCGGGCGGTGGGCCGATCGCATCAGCATCAACATCGAGCTGCCCACTCCCGCCGCGCTGCAAACCCTCGCGCCCGAAAAAAATTTCGAGAACACCGAGAGCGCCATGAGCGGAATAAAAATCCGCATTGAAGAAGCGAAAGCAGAACGGAAAGAATCGCCCAAAGCTCCGGCCTTCGCGCCCGCCGGCCAGAGCACACAAATGATTGTCGGCGCGACCGACGCCTCAGACGCGACCATTTTACGTCAGGCTTCCTCGCTCTACGCGCGGCAAAAATTGCGGCGCGTTTACTATTCAGCCTTCAGTCCGATTCCCGACGCTTCGAGCAAGTTGCCGCTCCTGGCGCCGCCACTCGTGAGGGAACATCGCCTCTACCAAGCCGACTGGCTCGTGCGCTTCTACGGTTTCGCCGCGCACGAATTGACGACGGACTCCGCTCCTAACCTCGACCTAACGATCGATCCGAAACTGGCCTGGGCCCTGCGCTATCGGCAACTCTTCCCGGTCGATTTAAACAAAGCGCCGCGACATCTCCTTCTCCGCGTACCTGGTCTCGGGACGAAAAGCGTTGAGCGCATCCTGCGTCTTCGCCGCTGGCATAAGTTGCGTCTGGAAGATCTGGCTCGCCTCCGCCTGCCGCTGAAAAAATTGCTTCCATTCGTGACGACGGCCGACGCCAATCCGCAGACGCGCCAGCTCGAGGACTCTAATCTGCTCTCCTCGTTAGTCGTTAGGCCAAAACAACTCGACCTTTTCGCCGGCGAACCTTCCGTCATCACTGGCCAGTTCTAAAACGCGTGGAACAAATCTCGTTCCTCCCGACATTTGCGCGTTGGCAGGTCGCCGCGCGCCGCGCTCTGCAAAGCGAAATTTCGCCCGAGCAAATTGCCTGGGAAGAAATCGGCCAGGACGCGCCGGCGCTCTCCCTTTTCGAAGAAGCCGAATCGCCTAACGAATCCCAACCTGCGCCGAAATTCCCCGTGCCGAAGCGGTTCCTCGCGCTGGCGAAACTGGTCGCGCTCCATCGTGAGGCGAGTCGCTGGCCGCTCCTCTACCGCCTCCTCTGGCGGCTCACCCACGGCGAAACGCATCTGCTCGAAATCGTGGTCGATCCCGACGTCGCACAGGCGACTGATTTTGAGAAATCCGTCAGGCACGACATTCACAAAATGCGCGCCTTCGTCCGTTTTCGCGAAGTAGAGCACGCCGGCGAAAAATGGTTTGTCGCTTGGTTCGAGCCGGCGCACCACATCGTCGAGCAGAACGCGCCCTTCTTTGCCGATCGTTTCGCCTCGATGCGCTGGTCCATTCTCACGCCTGATCGTTGCGCGCACTGGGATGGGAACAATCTTTCCTTCACTGCGGGCGTGCCGCGTTCGGAAGCGCCCGGCGCGGATCGGATGGAGGAACTTTGGCGCACCTACTACGCGAACATTTTCAACCCGGCCCGCGTAAAGGTGCGCGCAATGCAGGCGGAGATGCCGAAGAAATATTGGCGCAATCTGCCGGAGGCCACGCTCATCCCGTCACTCCTCCACGACGCGCCGCGCCGGGTTGAGACGATGATGAAAAAGAGCGCCGCGAAAAAAATAGCACCTGACGATGCATGGCATCCCGCCTCGGTCCCGGAAACAGCCAGCCTAACGACTCTGCGCGAAACCGCGCGTGGCTGCACCGCGTGTCCACTCTACAAAAACGCCACGCAAACGGTCTTCGGCGAAGGACCGAAACACGCGACGCTCATGTTCCTCGGTGAACAACCGGGCGACCAGGAAGATCTCAGCGGCAAACCTTTTATCGGCCCGGCCGGCAAGCTCCTCGATCGCGCGCTCGAAGAAGCCGGCATCGATCGCGACACGGTTTACGTCACGAACACGGTGAAGCATTTCAAATGGGAGCCGCGCGGGAAACGCCGCATCCATCAGAAGCCCAGCTCGCGCGACATCGCCGCCTGCCGTCCCTGGTTCGAAGCAGAACTACGACTCGTTAGGCCAAAAGTCCTCGTCTGTCTCGGCGCGACCGCGGCGCAGGCAATCTTCGGATCATCTTTTCGTGTCACTAGCGAGCGCGGGCAGATTCTCGAATCGGAATTCGCACCGCGCGTCGTCGCCACCGTGCATCCGTCCTCGCTCCTGCGGCAGCCGGATGAAGAAACGCGTGACCGCGAATATGCGCTCTTTCTAGCCGACCTTCGCGTCGCCCTGCGTGCAGCCGAGGAAGGTTGAGGGCGTTAAAAGATGTGGCCTTTCGGAAAGATGAAGGCCGTTCGGAAGATGACGGTGCGGAAAAGCCCGCTCTCCTCGCCTAACGAATGTTACTTGGGCGACTCGTTAGGCGTAGGTTTTGCCTCAGGAGTTTTCGCGCCAATTTTCACCGTCTTCGCTTCCAGCATGCCGCCATCCCTTTTCCAGTAGGAACCGGTCACCGCCTCGACCGGCACAATGTCCGAAATCCTGGCCGGTGCGCCGTTGTCGGTGATCACCGTCTGGTCGGTGACGTGGAAAGTTCTCTTGCCGACGGAGAATGTTTTCGCCGCGATATCGACCGAGAGAACCTGGCCGCGGAACGGAATCGCCCGACTTCTCGCGACCGTCGCCGAGACGGAAGCGGCAGCGGTCGGTGAAGGAGTTGGAGTTTGCTTGCCTTTCGCGGAAGCGATTTCCGGCGCGCAGAAAATAACAGCGGCAGCACAGGCAGAAGCGACGAAGTGAAGAGTTGATTTCATTGTTGGCGGGTTGGCTTTCACCCTTCGGTCTAACGGCCAGCCATTCGCGACGCAATGAAAAACTGTGCCGGTTTTCCATCTTGCGATTCGCCTCGGAGCCGCCCTAGCCTGCGCCATGTCCAGTGCCGAGCGTTACGCGCAGTTAGTGGCGCGCGCCAGTGTTCGCGAACGCCCGCTCCTGCCGGTCCCGCGCAAATTTAGCGAGCTGGAATTGCAGGCGCGCTGGTTTGCGGGCGACTTCGGCCGCCGCTTTCAGAGCATCGCGGGTGAGCAGGTGGAAGTGGTGCAATTCGGCACGTGGAACCGCGCCGCGGGTCCGGATTTCGCAGACGCATCAATCTGCGTCGACCGAGGAGCGATCGTTAGGGGAAGCATCGAGTTCGATCTCGTGGACCAAAGTTGGGAGGCACATGGGCACGCCACGAATCCTGCCTTCGACGACACCATCCTCCACGTTTTTGTCGAGGCCGGAGCGCGCGCCTTCTTCAGCCGCACCAGCACGCACCGCAACGTGACCCAGGTGCGGGTCGACCCGACCGCTCTTCCGGCCGGGTTCGAAACAAACCTCCCGCTCGCGCGTCCTGGCCGCTGCCACGCGCCTTTGCGCGGATTGCCGGAGGAAAAAGTGCGCAGCATTCTCGAGGCTGCGGCGAAATTTCGCCTCGCCCGGAAAGCGCAACGACTTGGCGGGCTGATCGAGCTTCATGGCCTCGACGAAGCGCTCTTCCAAGAGCTGGCGGGCGCGCTCGGTTACAAACAGAACAAACTCCCCTTCACTCTCCTCGCCCAGCGGCTGCCCTTGAAAGCTCTGCGGGCTACGCCTAACGAACTCGAAGCGATCCTGTTTGGCGCCGCCGGTTTCCTTGCGGCACCAGACCTGGCAAAATTCCAATCCGGAACGCGCACTTATTTGCGCGGACTTTGGGATAGCTGGTGGCGGCGGCGCGACGAGCTGGAACGTTTCGTTCTTCCTCCGCGCACCTGGCGTTTGAGCGGGACACGCCCATTGAATCATCCGCAACGACGCCTCGCTGCGCTGGCCGACATCGCGGCCGACTGGCCCAAACTCCTACGTTCGTTAGGCAAAGACGATCTCACTGTGACTGGCGATTTTTTCCTTTCTCGCAGTCATCCCTACTGGGATCGGCACTACACTCTCACCTCGCCTCCGAGAGATGCGAAGATGGCGCTCATCGGTGAGACGCGCGTCACCGAGATTCTGGCGAACGTCATTCTGCCGCTGCGCCAGACGCAGGCTCGGACAGTATGGAGCGAATACGAAAAACTGCCCGCGCGCCTAACGAATCGTAGATTGGAGACGGGAGCCGCGCGACTCTTCGGCGACGATCCCCGCCGCATCTCGTTTCTTAAAACGGTCGCGCGCCAACAAGGTCTCCTGCAAATCTACGAAGATTTTTGCCTGCAAGATAACTCCGACTGCGCGCAATGTCCTTTTCCCGAGCAGATGCAAAAATGGACTTAGCGTTACATTAACGCTTCATCTTACCGCGAGTTAGTCCTGCTTCCTTAGAACCTCGTATTGAAACGGCTGAAGCTCCAGGTGATCGGTCAGGGTGACCTCAGTGCCGTTGTAAGCGTCCTTCCACTCGGTGTTGGAGAGGGCTGAAGGAATCGCGTACGAGACAGGAGAATTCCGGAGATTCACTACCACCAACACTTCCTCCGATTTGTAACTCTTCACAAAGGCGCAGACATCTTCGCTACTAAAAGAAGATAGCTTCCCCTGTTTGATCGCTTCGCTGCTGTTCCTAAGATTAACGATCTTTTCGTAGGTGTCAGTCAGCTCAGGATTCATCGTCCAATCGATCGACGTGCTGGTGTTAAAGTAACTTAGTTTCACAGGACATCCTACTTCCTGCCCATTGTAGATCATCGGCACACCTTTCATATAGGCTGCAACAACAAAAGCAGCGAGGGAACCATCTTTGCCGCCGAAGAGATCCAAAGGAGTTCCATCACTCAGGTCCATATCATGGTTGGAGGTGTAACGGACAACTTGATCGGCGGCCGGGGCGTTGGCGTATTCTTCCGCGTTCAGATCGTCGAGAGAACGCGCGGAGCCTTTCTTCCCGAAGACATTCTTCTCCAGGTTAGTGAAGAAACTCATGCCATACTTTAACTGAAAACCCGCGGCGAAATTATCCTTGCGCGTGCCTTCGGCGAGTAGCAGCAGCTTACGTCCGGGAATAGCGCGGAGTGCGTCGATCGCCTGCTTCCAGAAGTCGTGAGGCACAAAATCCGCAGCGTCACAGCGATAGCCATCGATGTTGGCCTCACTTACCCAGAACGTCATCGCCTTGATCATGGCATCCCGCATCTCAGTGCTATTATAATTCAAGGCTGCGACGTCCAGCCAGCCGGTCCCGGGCGGACTGATGATGTTACCCGCCGCGTCCTGCTTGTACCATGACTTATGAGTGATCCACGGGTTATCCCATGAAGTGTGATCAGCCACCCAGTCAAAGAGCACAGCCATGTTTCTCTTGTGCGCTTCAGCGATAAGTGTGCGCAATTCGGCCAGACTCCCAAACTCACTATTCAACGCGGTATAATCTTTGATGCAGTAAGGTGAGTTAACTCCCTTTATCTGGCCAACGGGATAAATAGGCATGAGATAGAGAACATTCACACCCAGGGCTCGAATGCTATCGAGCCTCGCCTGCACCGCGGCGAAATTCTTTGTCGGCGCAAAGGCGCGGAAGTTAACCTGATAGATAACTGCATCCTTTGGCTCAGGAACACCCGTAAAGGGCGCGTCCGCGATGACACTCGCGCCAGGAGGCGCCGAAGCCTGAGGGGGAGATTCCGGCGCAACCTTATTACAAGCTGCCAGCGCGCCGCAGACTAACAGTAAGAAAAAAGGTCTGATGCTTAGGGCGGGAAAATCCCGATCGTTGTTTGCGACGAAACGCCCTAACGAGATGATCAATTCTGCACCACGCTGTAGGTGTAGTTACCCGAGTTATGCAAATCCAGCGTGATCGTATAAGAGCCATCCGCCGGCACCGTCAACCCTTTTAGGTTAGGGTTGTAAGTAAAGAATGGGTTATCCGCATACTGCAGGTTATTGGAGTTATCGACGCCAAAATCGATTTTCCAAGCGCCATTAGCGCGGAACTTAAACGCACCCGCCTGCTTCATGGCGACTACGACCGTCCAGACCTGCTTTTCCGGATCGTAGGTCATCTTAGTGTCATTATCCCAGCCGCCGGGCGTGGCGTCGCCGACTATCGACCAATCGGTCTTAGTAGCAGTCCAGGTATTCTTGTTCAGATCGGCGGTTAGCTCGTAGTAGCCCGGCCCTGGAGCAGTAAGACCGCCCGCCTGACCATCAGTGTTGAATTTGCCATCGCCGGCGTTGCCGTAGTTGGTGTGGACCCAGTCAGGGGCATTCGTGAATTTGAAGGGTCGCTCGCCCTCCCCGGTGAAATTGACATAGCCTTCGAACATCCCGGGCTTATCCGAGACCTGTTTAATCGTCGGCGCACTCGCAGGCTTCCAATCCTGATAGGCACCGGGCACGTAGAGCGCATCCGTCGTGGCACTCTCGGTCGGTGACGCTGAAGGCGCAGGAGTAGGATCAGACAAGACAGTAGACGCAGAAGTAACCAGGAAGACTGCTGACACTCCAAGTGTGACGCGCATTATTTTGTGCATAGAGATTTTCTAACTAACCGAAGGTAAAACTCAAGAAGGAACCGGAAAGCAGAAAAGCCCCTCGGCTTTCACCGAAGGGCTTTTCAATAAGCTTCAAGAAGATGACTTACGCTGTTCGCCGGCGGCGCAGGAGAACCAACATCCCCAAGCCACCGAGCATCATCATCCACGTAGAAGGCTCAGGAACGACGACAATATCGAAGCTACTAAAGGTAAGCGTCCCGTTATTCCCGGGATTCGTTAAGGGCGGATTGGTCGTGCTCGTACCAAAGGTTTCATTGGAACGAAAAAGGTCATTGTTGTTACCGCCAGCGTTATCGTTGGGGTTAACGATATTCCCAACCAAGCCGAATGACGTTATCGGGTTGCCGATGCTGGCTAAACTCAAAGTAAAAGTGGTCACATTCCCCACCGTGCTGACGAAATTAGCGCCGAGAGTAAAAATGAATGAGCCGGTATTTAGCGCAAATAAATTTGCGGAGCTCGCGGTAAGATCAATCCCGAAATCGGCCGTGAATCCCGGCGCGAAAGTCACGACGCTTTGTCCAGTGGTGGCTCCCTTTCCGGATAAAGTCCGGCGCCCCCCGTCGGCCGTATCGGTAAACGTCGACGTATCGGAGAAACCACCGGCCGTCGAATCTATATAGAGAGCAAGATCATTTCCCAGCCCACTGGGGCCGGCCGTGAGGGTGAAGGTAACCGTGCCGCCCGATACCGAAGCCGTCAGCGTTCCGCTACCGATTTGATCTCCAAACCCGGTAGCGCCATTTCCGGGAAAGGTCTGCGCGAACGCGCCCGCCGTTCCCATTGCTAGTGCGATCAGACTTAATGCTAATTTTTTCATTTGGTTTTGAATTTTATTTTTGACCCGGATGCTATAAATGCGTTTTGGCTCCAGTTCGTCAAGAGAATTTCACAAAGAATTGCATATTTTTTCATCCCGATATTTCGCGCCAGTCGTTGGAAATTGAGGGACCTCTCAGTTTGAGTGCGTTAGCGAGGCGTCGAGCAGCAGCCTCTTTTGCCGGAAAAAAATAAATGCGCAATTTTGCAGCGCGTGCTAGCCTCCGGCGGACAGGCGAAAATTCTATGTCGAATCTTAATCGTCGCGCGAGAGCCTTTACCCTGATCGAGCTGCTGGTCGTCATCACGATCATCGCCATCCTCATGGGGCTTCTTTTTCCCGCCTTCAAGGGCGTGCAAACCCAAGCGAAACGCACGCAGGCGAAAAACGACCTCACTCAGCTCGTAAACGGGATAAACGCCTATTATACCGAGTACGGGAAGTATCCGATCCTCAGTTCGGACCCCACACCCGACGCCACCTTTGGTGAAAGCGACCCCAAGACTTCGCTGCTTATGGACGTCCTCCGCGCGGACAGTCAAGCCCGCGATGATCCCGCCGGCGTCAACAACTTAAACCCTAAGCGGATTCAATTTGTGCAATGGCCGATCGCGAAGGATTTTTCTCAACCGCGCAACGGCATTGGCATGGACGGCCAGCCCTACGATCCCTGGGGCAAGACTTATATCGTAAGAATCGACGCCGACTACGATAACGCGATACAAAATCCCTACACCGCATCGACAGGCGCCGGTTTCAACCCCATCGGGAGTGGATGTATCGCGTGGTCATTCGGGCCCGACAACAAAGGCGGCAGCGGAGCCAAAACCTCCACCGATTCTGACGACGACCTTATCTCCTGGCAGTAAGAGTCGCAGCCAGGAAAAGCAATCGCCTGAGTATAACGGGGACTAACTCCTTACTTGCTAGGGACGCGGATTGGTTCCGATTCCGCGCCAGTTCCTTGTCGAACTCCTTGTTCGGTCACTACCTCTACGTGGATTTGGCGGTTAGGAACCTTTAGCTGCCCGACGCGACTGGTCATTTTTACTATAACTGCGTCTCCCTGGCCGGTCGCTTCGTAGTGAGTAAAGGCATAGTCGCCCTTTACGTATTCATAGCCATCGCCCACATCCTCATAGAGCTCGCCACTGGCTTTCCCACTTGCATCCAGGCAGACCAGGAGAGTTAGCGGGTCAAGCGATTTCTCGTTAGTATTTTGGATGACTTTTCCGAGCGGGACGATGGCGCCACCGCGGATCTTCACTTTTGCTTGATAGCCATCCTTCTCGCGCTTGGGATCAATGAGCGAGACGTCGCGCCAGATAGCTTTAGGTAACTTCGGAGACTCGATCCAACTCGGAGTTACGAGTAAGTCTGGCCCAAAAAGAAAGCTACCTTCCTCCGCGCGCAGATCGGGATCTTTTACATCCGCGAAGAAGAGTGGCTGCATGATAGGATCGCCTTGGATCGAGGCGACATAGGCGCGAGTGTAAAGGTAAGGCATTAGCCGATAGCGTCGTTCCAGCGCGGTGCGAGCGACTTTCTCCATCTCGGGACCTTGAGTCCAGGGCTCGCGCGGCGGGTTAGTATTATCTGTATGCGCGCGCGCGAAGGGAAAGAAGGGCGCCAGCGAAATCCACTTGCCGTATAACTCAGGCGTAACGGCACCGGAGTAACCGCCCAGGTCCGGACCATTCAAAGGCTGTCCGGAAAGACTAAGATTGAGCGACATCGGAATCGACATTTGCAGGTAGGGCATGTCGGCTTTGTTATCGCCCGTCCAGGTCGCGGCGTAGCGTTGACCGCCGAGATAGTTAGCTCGTGTCAGGACAAAGGGCCGCCTATCCGGATGTGCTTGCAGGAGACCTTCACGCGTCGCGGAGGTCATGAGCATGCCGTAGGTGTTATGATAGAGTAAGTGCGGGCCGGGAGGTAAGTCACCGCCGCCGCGATGCTGGTTATCTTCCGGCATCGTCCTGCTTTCAACCTCGAAGATCGCTGGCTCGTTCATATCGTTCCAGACACCATCCACACCCTTGGCGAGATAGTTCCTATAAAGTCCCGACCACCATTGGCGCGTTACTGGCATGGTGAAATCGGGGAAGACGCACTCGCCGGGCCAGACTTTGCCAACATAGGGCTTGCCGTCCTTTGTTTGCACCCATAGGTCTTTGCTAGTCCCACTTTGATAGACTGGGTAACTCGTATCTTTCTTCACTCCCGGATCGATCATCCAGACGGAGTGGAAGCCATTTTTGTGCAAGTAGTCGTTAGTCGATTTCGGATCGGGAAAACGTTTCGGATCGAAGGTAAAAATGCGGTAGCCATCCATGTAGTGGATATCGAGCCAGATGACATCGCACGGTAAGTGACGCTTACGAAATTCACTCGCTATCTCTCGTACCTTCGCATCCGGGTAATAGGAGTAGCGGCATTGATGAAAGCCCAGCGCCCACTCGGGCGGCAACGGCATTTTGCCAGTCAAATCCGCCAGGCCACGCATCACTGCGAGCGGTGAAGCGCGATCAATGACTGCCACGCGGAAAGCAGCTCCTTCACTAACGAAGGAAATCCTATTCGCATCCGTGGTAAGAGTAGCTTTCCAAGTGCTATCAAAGAGGACACCAAACGCAGTGCCATCCGGCCTCACACCCAACACCCATGGG
This sequence comes from Chthoniobacterales bacterium, assembly GCA_013821455.1. Classification (GTDB taxonomy): domain Bacteria; phylum Verrucomicrobiota; class Verrucomicrobiia; order Chthoniobacterales; family UBA10450; genus Palsa-1392. The sequence continues at coordinate 4,851 of JACDGS010000030.1, read as the reverse complement.
TGGGACTGATAAAGCCGGTCTGCCTTTAAGTCTCCGTAGCCATAACTATCCGTATTCCAAAGTAAGACTGACTTACCATTGCGCAGCAGCGGTCCCGTCTGCTCGCCCGTACCGTAGAGACTCGTCCCCATTGGAATAGTGAGTGACGCACCAGCCTTCCCATTGTCCTGGAAGAACTCCGGCCGCAACCCCCACTCGTTAGGCACTTCGCCTTCTTCCTTTGGCGCAGTCGCGAAGGCCAGTGACGGCGTCTTCGCTGGCTTATACCCTTGCGGAACAAAGAGCATCGTGCCTTCGCCAATCTTCGCCGCGCGCTCGATTGCTACGGTTTGCCGCGCCGCGACCTCAGACTTATCCGAAGGCTGCGCGCCCGCGAGGTTAACTAAGAGTAGAAGGGGCGCGACAAAGAGAAGCTGGGAAGGAGACAATGATTTCATGACAACGTTATGTGGTCCACGAGGCATAATGTGAAAAACAAAGACAATCCAGCCAAAACCCTTCGTCATTCTTCTCAACGCGAGCCATCCTACTTTCCGAGATCGTCGCGGGCAGCCGATTCTGTTCTCTCGAAATTTACGGTTGTAAGTCCCAGTCCTTCACTGAAAGTTCGTCCCGGTCGCAGACGCGGGTGTAGTTCAATGGCAGAACGGCAGCTTCCCAAGCTGCATACGGGGGTTCGATTCCCCTCACCCGCTCACTTGTTTCCCTACCTGCCCATTGGGCGACCTATGTTCGCTCCGGCGGCAGGAAATTCGACCAATCCTCCGGGCAGCCCGGACGCGAATTTGCATTAATGGCCGATCCATTTAATTCGCTAAACCAGCCGGACAACCCCGGTGACCCGCTCGATGAGTTGCTCACCTTCGGCAATCCGGAAACGCGGCGCCGCTTTTTGAAAAAAGTCGCTGGCACAAGCGCCGCGCTCACGCTAGGTCCGAGCCTGATGAATTTTTCCTCCGCGCAAGGTGCAGCGAGCCCCGTGACCATGGGCCAGCAGCTATTGGTAGATGTCCATCTGAAAATCAACGGCCAAGATTATCCTCTCCGAGTTGATCCGCGCACTACGGTTCTGGATTTGCTCCGCGAAAATCTTCACCTCACCGGCTCGAAAAAAGGCTGCGATCATGGTCAATGCGGCGCCTGCACGGTGTTGCTCAATGGCCGCCGGGTAAATTCCTGCCTGACCCTCGCGGTCGTGCATGATGGTGAAGAGATCACGACGATCGAAGGGCTCGCGCAAGGCGCCGAGCTGCATCCCATGCAGGCTGCGTTTGTCGAGCACGATGGTTTTCAGTGTGGCTATTGCACGCCGGGGCAGATTTGTTCCGCAGTCGCCTGCGTGCAGGAAGGTCATGCCGGCGACGACGCGCAAATTCGCGAATTCATGAGCGGCAACCTTTGCCGCTGCGGCGCGTATCCGAACATCGTCGAAGCCGTCAAAGAAGGGCGCGATAAAATGGGAGCGTCGCAAAAATCATGAACCCGTTTACCTATTCTCGCGCGAACGATGCGCAAGCGGCGGTGAGTGGAGTCGCCGCGACCGCGCAGGCCAAGTTTCTCGGCGGCGGGACAAACTTGATCGACCTCATGAAGATGGGGGTCGAGCATCCTTCGGCGCTGATTGACATCAATCGCCTCGACCTCACGAAAGTGGAGGAGTTGCCTAACAATGGCGGCGTTCGCATTGGCGCGCTCGTGCGCAACAGCGATCTGGCCGAGCACGAGCTCATCAAATCGCGCTACCCGGTTTTGAGCGAAGCCCTCCTCTCCGGCGCGAGCCCGCAACTACGCAACCTCGCCACCACCGGCGGCAATCTTCTCCAGCGCACGCGCTGTTATTATTTTTACGACCCGGCGTTTCCGATGTGCAACAAGCGCGATCCGGGCAGCGGCTGCGGCGCGCTGGAAGGCTACAACCGCGTCCACGCCATCCTCGGGCAGAGCGAGCAATGCATCGCCACGCACCCGAGCGATATGTGCGTTGCGATGGCCGCGCTCGAGGCGGTCGTGCGCGTGCAGGGTCCGAAAGGCGAACGCACCATTCCGTTTGCGGATTTTCATCGTCTGCCTGGCGACACGCCAAACGTTGAGACGAACCTTCAGCCTAACGCACTTATCACGGCGGTTGATTTGCCGCCGATCCCGTTCGCCACGCGCTCGCATTATTTGAAAGTGCGCGATCGCGCGAGTTACGCTTTCGCGCTGGTCAGCGTCGCCGCGGCGCTGGAGCTCGAGGGCGGAAAAATAAAATCAGCGCGCGTCGCGCTCGGCGGCGTCGCTCACAAACCGTGGCGCGCGAGCAAAGCGGAACAGGCCCTCTCCGGAAAAGAGCCTAACGAACAGGCGTTTCAAGCTGCGGCGGACGCCGAGCTCGCTGGAGCCAAAGGTTATAAATACAACTCCTTTAAAATCGGGCTGGCGAAACGCGCCCTCGTCCAGGCCCTCACCACCGTCGCTTCGCTGGCCTAACGATTATGGCAACCACTAACATTCTCGGTCCCGCGCGCAGCCGCGTCGACGGCCCGCTCAAAGTCACCGGCCGCGCCAAGTACGCGGTCGAATTCGTCGTCCCGCAGTGCAGCTACGCCTGGCCGGTGGAGAGCAACATCGCCAAGGGAAAAATCACCGCGATCGACAGCAAAGCGGCCCAGGCCGCGCCCGGCGTTTTGAAAATTCTGACCCACGAGAATGCGCCTAAAATCAAGAAAGCTTCCGGCGGCATGATGAAAGGAATTCCCGGCGAACAGCGCAATCCCCTGAGCGACGACGAAGTTTACTACGCGGGGCAGTACGTCGCTCTGGTCGTCGCGCGCACGATCGAGCAGGCGCGCTATGCAGCATCGTTAGTCCGGGTCAGCTACGCGCCGGAAGAGCCGTTGTTGAACATGGAGGACGCCGAACACAAGGCGAAGAAACCAAAGAAAAACAACGATGAGCACGTGCAGCTCACGAAGGGCGACGTCGAGTCGGCGCTGCAGAATCACGATCTCGTTAGGCTGGAGCAGACTTATTACACGCCGACCGAAACGCACAACCCGATCGAAATGTCGGGCACGATCGCGCAATGGGACGGCGACAAGAAACTGAATGTTTGGGACGCCACCCAGTTCGTCAAAGGCGTGCAAAACCTGCTCGCGGAAAGTTTTGATCTCGAGGTGGAAAACGTCCGCGTGGTCTCCCCGTTTGTCGGCGGCGCTTTTGGTTGCAAAGGCGCGACGTGGCCGCACGTCCTTCTTGCCGCGATGGCGGCCAAAGCGACCGGCACACCCGTGAAATTTCATCTCCCGCGCAAGCTCATGTTTACCGGCACGGGCCATCGCACGCCGACTCGCCAGACTCTCACGATGGCCGCGACCACGGACGGCAAGCTGCAAGCAATCCGCCACGTCTCCGACACTCTCACTTCGCCGGTCGCCGAATTCACCGAATCCTGCGGCGCGCGTTCCACCGGTCTGATGTATGCGTGCCCGGCCATCCGGGTGGAAGAAACAGTTTTTCCGGTCAACATCGCCACGCCCACTTTCATGCGCGCACCCGGAGAATGCCCCGGGACCTTCGCCCTCGAATGCGCGCTCGACGAATTGTCCTACCTCTTGCAGATGGACCCGGTGCAACTTCGCCTAACGAATCACGCCGACAATCATCCGACTAAGGACGTCCCCTTCAGCGCGAAGCATCTGAAGGAAGCCTACCAACTCGGCGCGGAAAAATTTGGCTGGTCGAAGCGCGAAGCAATGCACAGCAAAATGCGCGACGGCAATTTGCTTGTCGGGTGGGGCATGGCGACCGCCACGTATCCGGCGCACAAAATGTCCGCGGCAGCCAAAGCGACATTACGCGCCGACGGCAGCGCGCTCGTGCAATGCGCGACCCATGATCTCGGCACCGGCGCTTACACCGCGTTCACCCAGATTTCTTCGGAGCAGCTCGGCGTGCCTTTTGAAAAAGTCACCTTCGAGCTCGGCAAATCAGATTTTCCATTTGGCCCAGTCGCGGGTGGTTCCAACTCCACCGGCACAGTCGGCACCGCGATTCACGAAGTTGCGCTTCTCCTCCACGGCGCGCTCGCCGATCTCGCGATCGCGGATTCCAAATCTTCGCTGCACGGCGCGAAGAAAGACGACATCGCGATGGTCGTACCCGGCCGCATCGGTTTCAAAAACGACAGCGCGAAATCCGACAGCTATACCGACATCCTGCGCCGCGCGGGCAAGGACGCGATCGCGGTGGAGAGCAAACTGGGAGCGCCGGAAGAGAACAAGAAATTGGCCTTCCAATCCTGGGGCGCGCAATTCTGTGAGGTGAAAATCGATCCGCTGCTGCCGCGAGTGCAAGTGACGCGTTTCGTCAGCGTGATCAACGGCGGCCGCATCGTGAATGAAAAAACTGCGCGGAGTCAGATCATGGGCGGTGTCGTCATGGGCATCGGCATGGCCTTGACGGAAGAGACCGCCTACGACCCGAAAACCGGCATGCCCGTCACGGCGAACCTCGCCGACTACCACGTCCCGACGAACGCCGATATTCCGCCGATCGAAGTGCATTTCGTGGGAGAACCGGATTTCGCTTTCAATCCAATCGGCGCGCGCGGGCTCGGCGAAATCGGCATCACCGGCACGGCGGCCGCGGTCGCAAATGCGGTCTATCACGCGACTGGCAAACGTGTGCGCGATCTCCCGATCACGCCGGATAAGTTGATGTAAATGAAACACCGACCTTGCTCCGGGGAGCGCACGCGCCCTCGCGTGCTGGCGATGGCGCCCTCGCCAGCGCGAACTTTTATCCCAGATTCGATTTCGTACCTGAAGAAAAGTTCGTTTCGGCGAGGCGCCGAAACCAGCACGCGAGGCG
>JACDGS010000029.1 GCA_013821455.1 Chthoniobacterales bacterium | reverse complement strand
CGGCCGTCTTTCCTGGGACCAGCCTTTATACCTACGGCTACACCACGCGCGACCAGCTCCAGGACCTGACTTATGCCGCGGCCAACGTCGTGAGCTACACTTATGACCTTAATGGCAACGTCGCCGGCCGGACGCCAGGGACCAATGCGGCCAGTGGCTACCTCTACGATGCGATGAACCGCCTAACGAAGATCACCGACACCTTCGGCAGCCCGCCGGTGAACAAGGTCTATAACTACGGCTACGATGAAGTCGGTAACCGCAACAGTATCCAGCGCGATGGAGGCGTGACCGATGCGCTGGTTTACAATAAGAACAGCGAGATGACCAGCTTTAGTCTGGAAGGGACCGCGACCAGCCTGAGCTATGATCCGAGCGGAAACAGGATTAACACCACGGCCGGCATGAGCTACTTGCCCGCGAATAACTTGAACCAATACACCACGGTGGGCGGCCAGGCTCTGACCTACGGAGGGAACGGCAACCTGAGCACTTACAATACTTGGACCTATAGCTTTGACGCGCAGAACCGGCTGACGAGCGCGGATAAGACTGGGACTAACTCGGATTTCTACTATGATGGATTAAATCGGCAGGTAGCGCGAGTGCTGAATGGGATAGCAACCTACAGCGTCTGGGACGGCGCGGAGCGTGTGGCGGAGTATGACGCGAGCGGGAATGTGCTCAATCGCTGGATCTATGCGGGAGGTGATCTTGTGCGCAGTCCTAACCCGCAACAGATTTACTATTACCCCGATGGTCTTGGGAGCACGAGCCGGATCGCCGACGCGAGCGGCATTGTCCTGGAGAAATACACCTATGACGTGGGAGGTAGTCCTGCCTTCTATGCTCCGGGTGGCACGACGGATCTCGGCCAAAGCGCCTACGGCGTGGATATGCTCTTCACCGGCCAGAAGTGGTATAGCCAGCTCGGAATCTACGACTTGCGCCACCGCGCCTACCTCCCAAGCATCGGCCGCTTCCTCCAACCCGACCCGATTGGGTTTGGCGGCGATCCCGCTAACATCTATCGCTACTGTGGCAATAACCCGGTGAATTCGCGTGACCCCAGCGGTTTGGGGGTTAACGAAAAAACTCCGGATGCCGTGCCTACTGTTATAAAAAGAATTATAGTTACCGACCTCTCGTCGAGTGGTGACCCTCTGAGGTATGGTGAAGGTAGTGCTCTCGTGTCTACAGGAGGCGGTGGCTGGGAATCACTTAGTATTGACAACTTTGGGGGCGGTGGCAGTGGCGGAGGAGGAGGAGGTTTTAGCATTCGCACTGGACTCCGCCCAATGCCGCTTTTAGCGAGTCCAACCATCTCCCTTGCACCACCCCCTCTCGCCTACAGACCATTTGGCCAGTCGTCGCTCCTCCAGGGGATGTCGCCAATGCAGGCTATTTTTGTGGCTATTGTTCTGGGCGCGGCGGGGGAGTCCGGAGAATTCGCCGCAGAAGAGGCAACGGCGGTGGAGGCGGAAAGCTCGGCCATCAATTGCTTTCCAAAGGGGACCGAAATAGCCACCGCAAATGGGCCTGTGAAGATTGAGGATATTAAGCCGGGCGACTTGGTTGAAGCCTACGATTTCAAGACGGCCAAAGTCGTGGATCGAAAGGTCGAGAAGCTCAATCGGAGCGTCACCTATCACTGGGCAACTGTGAGAATCGGCCGCACGACGATGCGGGCCACTCGTTCTCATCCTTTCTGGGTGGAGAGCGAAAAGCGTTGGATCAAAGCGGCCGATCTGAAGAAAGGCATGCGGCTAAGGTTCGCGTCAGGGAGAACTGCGTCTATCCAATCGGTCTTGGTAGCGGATTTGAAAGAATCGGAGAGGACATACAATCTCGTCGTTGCTCGCGATCACGACTATTTTGCGGGCAAGGATGCAGTTCTTGTCCACAATGGACCCGCGTTCGTTGCACCAAACGGTTCCGGTTCCGCAGTATCGATTCCTCCCGGTGCCAACGGGCCCGTACCGGTGATTAATAATTCTGGCATTATAACAGGCTTCAGTTATCAAGGTGGATCGGGGGGGTTGAACGGTCAGGTTAATACCGTCCGGATAATGGATCCAACCGATATTAATCCGAATGGCTACGCTGTTTATGAAAATGGCGTAGGTCCCGATGCCCAGGCGGTGAATCCCTTGTCAGGTCGGACGGTAGGACCTGAAGACGCTCACTATTCCCTTACACCCTGCGATTAAGAAAATGTCAAATCTGTCGTCTTTGGAAAAAGCTATTGTATCGTCTGTGCGACATCCCAAAGGATACACGCAGATTATTTTCGCAGATGCAGGCTTGACGATCTATAATCCTTATCAATGCTTCTTGGGTTCAATCGCGGTAAAATTAGATAGCGTAATAGGTTGCTTTGTTACAGAAGCTAGAGAGACGAGCGGGTCTGTTAAATTATCGTTTTCAAATGGAACTTACTGTATAATAGATACATGTCTAGCGGATAAGCAATGGGCGGAAGCGATGATTCTACATCGACAGGGCTTGCCTACCGTGGTTTGGAACTAGTTTCTTCCTCCGGAAGAAAGAGGCGGGCTATAGAGAGGAGGGGAGTAGGGGTCAGGGACCACGGGAGCAGGGGTCAGTGTGCAAATCTTGACAGAACTCGAACCGCGGACGTAGTCTGAGCGGTGCCGCAAGACGCTGACGTGAAGCGTGTTTACCTGCCTCACTCTTTCCGCAGCATTTTGAGGATCAAAGAATAGGGGTCAGCTTCAGAATATCGCTTTTGCCAGAAGGAGGAAGTTACTTGTAAAAGCGGGTGGCTCGGAAAGCGCGTGTCGAATTCGAAAGGGCACTCTATCACGTGCTGGGATCGTGGGGATCGGGCAGGAAGCGATATTCCGCGCTGAGGAGGACCGGACCAGTTTCCTTGCTGCCTTGGTCAGGCGTGCCAACGCACCCGCTGGCGGCTGCGCGCTAGCAACTTGGCGTTCTCGGCCGTTAGGCCGAAATGCGCCAGCTCTTGGTTCTCCGGCGAGCCCGTCACCAGTATGAGAGAAAAGGCGATGGTGCGCGGTCTGGCCGTAGTCTTCGGAGGCAAGCCGCGCTCGCTCGCCTCTCATTCGGAGGTCGGGAGTCTTGAAGATTTGCTGACGGAACGTGGCGTCGGCCTTTCAGGGGCCTTGGGGAAAGGTCGAGGCTAAGGAAGGCAGGAAATCTCTCAAGTCTCCCGACCCCTCCCGCGAAGCGGGACTCTTCCCTAAAGGACACTGTCCTTTAGAACCCGTGTTCTCAGTGTGTGTGAACCCGTCGTTCGCGTGAGCGAACGGGAGCGAGCAGCGCGAGCGATTGAGGGAGGTTTTGCACGACGCAGCAGCGCGGCAAAACCGACCGAAGTCGGGGGTGTAGATATACAAGGAAATTGAAATAAAGCGTTAGAACTACGACTGATAAGAAACAGCTAGCGTTACCCACCGTGGGGAAGGGTGTGGGGAGGGGGCGTTAAGGACAGATCAGCCTCGAAATGAGTTCGAGCGCTGTCCAATAAGGACCAATTCTTAATTCACTTTCCCCGGACCCCAGAGCGCGCGGCCCGGTTTCGCGTTGGTATGCTCACCATCTTTGAGGACTTGTTGGCCGTTGACGAAAACGTCCTTCATCCCGACGGCGTATTGCGCGGGCTTCTCGAAGGTCGCCCGGTCGGCGATCGTCGCGGGATCGAAGACGACAACGTCGGCGAACATTCCTTCTTTGATAAAACCGCGGTGATCTAGCCCCAGGTTAGTCGCCGGCAAGGCACTTAGTCTACGGACCGCTTCGCCTAACGAGACTAGCTTTTCTCCGCGCACATACTGTCCGAGGACACGGGCGAAATTCCCGTAAGCGCGTGGATGAGGATTCGATTTCAGGAAAACTCCTTCCGGCGCTTGTGAAGCCTCGTCAGAGCCGAAGGAAATCCAGGGCTTCGCCATTTCTTTGCGCACGTTGTCTTCCGACATGAGGAAGTAAATCGCGTCAATGCGCGACTCATCTTCGCTGATCAGATCCATGATCGTCTCGACAGGATCTTTGCCGCGCATTTTTGCGACCTCGGCAAGTGATTTGCCCGTGAGCGGTTTGAGTTTATCCGATTTGAAACCCATCAGGAGAATGCGATCCGGCGAGCCCGCCGCGAGATAAAGATTTTCCCACGCGTCGGTCGGCGTTTTCACTTCCGCGGCGATTTTCGCGCGCGTCGCTGGATCGCGCAGTCGCTTAAAGAGCGCGGGATAGCCGCCGTCTTCCGTCCACGGCGGAAGGCTGGCATCGAGACCGGTTCCGCCCGCGGTGTAGGTGTACATATCCGCCGTGATTTTGAGACCTTCTTTCTGCGCGGCTTCCACGTGCGCGAGCAGTTGAGCGAGCTTTCCCCAGTTCTTCTGGCCGGCCGCTTTGATGTGATAAATCTCCGCGGGAATTCCGGCTTCCCGGCTGATGCGAATGAGTTCATCCGCCGCTTCGAGAAGCTGATTTCCTTCGCTGCGCATGTGCGAGATGTATTTGCCCTGATACTTCGCGGCGACTTTGCAGAGTTCGATCAGCTCAGGCGTTTTAGCGTAGAAAGCCGGTGGGTAAATGAGCGAGGTGCCGAGGCCGAGGGCGCCCGCCGCCATTTCTTGCCTAACGAGTGCCCGCATCTGGTCGAGTTGCGCCGGCGTCGGTGGTTTGTCTTCCAAGCCGATGACGTATTCGCGCACAGTGGTCGCACCGAGAAAGGACGCCACATTGCAGGAGACGCCGCGCGCTTCGAGGTAGCGCAGATATTCCGCGAGCGTATTCCATTTGATCTCGTATTTGATGTCCTTTTGCTCTTTGAGAATGCGCTTCTTCATCCGGTCGTTGAGCGGACCCATCGATTCGCCTTCGCCCATGATCTCCGTCGTCACGCCTTGACGGATTTCGCTTTGCGAACGCCCATCGTAGATGAGCGATTCAGTGGACCAGGAGAGCATGTTGATGAATCCCGGCGCGACGGCGCGACCGCTCGCGTCGATAACGTTTTTTGCCGTGGCGTTTTTGAAATCACCCACCCCGGCGATGCGATCGCCGCGCAAGGCGACATCAGCCAGGCGACCTTCCGCGCCGCCTCCGTCGTAAACCGTGCCGCCTTTGATAAGCACATCGAAGTCAGGTGCGGCCACGGTCGACACCGTTTGACTAACAAGAACTAGACTGATGGCAATGAACAAACGGTGGCGCAATGGAGCTTTCATTTTTTTACTTCGATTGGATGGAAGAGCAGGTCCTGGTAGTCATAGCTAAAATCGGCCAGTGGCGAGACTGGCTGCATCGTTACTCGCTCCACCTTACCTTCCGCATCGAGGCCGAAGGTGACACAGGCGGGCTCGATCGTTTTGTCAGTGAAGCGCGCGATGAAGGTGTCGTATTGCCAATGCTCGAGCGGGCCGCCCATGCGCGGCGTGGACTTGAAGTCGATCGTTAGGCTACCAGTCGTCTGCGCGATCTCGATCTGGCCATACCAGGGATCGGCATAGGTGCCGGCATAGCGCGCCACGGGCAGCGATGGGCCAATCCGGACAGGCTTGGCCGTCTTATTTTGAAAAGCTTTCGAAGCTTCGGCTTTTTTCTTGTCCGAATAGGCGATAAATTTCTCGGGCCAATTCCCGTTAGGAAGTCCGAGGTAATGATCAAGCAACTCGTCCATGAGGCCGCGGATGATCGCGCCATCCTCACTGTTGATCTCGATGGAGAAGCCGACATCCTTTTCGGGCAGTAAGACCACCGCGGTAAGAAAGCCAAGGACCGCGCCGCCATGCCAGACGAGCCGTGCGCCGCGATAATCCTGCACATCCCAGCCGAGCGCGTAGGTGCGAAACATCGGCTGCGTGACATCGAACTCTGAAGGTAGCTTATCAATCGGTTGGAGCAGCACGGGCTTCCACATTTGCTCGTGAGCCTCCTCGCTGAAAAGACGCTTTCCGCTTTGCGGGAGCTTGCCGTGCGCGAGTTGGATAAGTAACCAGTGCGCCATGTCGTTCGCGCTGACCGCGAGACCGCCCGCGGGCGCGGCACTGCGCGCGAGGTCGTCACGTTCATCAAGCACTTCCTGATCGCCGAGGCCGCGAAACGCGCCGTTGATCCTCGCGTGCGGTTGCGCGCGGTCGGGGGTGCGAAAGCGAGTCTCATCATCACTCGCGGAATGCAGCATTCCTGCCGGTTTGAGCAGCTCTTCGGCAGTAAAGTTCTCCCAGGTTTTTCCTGTGACTGCTTCGATGAGCTGACCAACTACCATGTAGAGGATGTTGTCGTAGGCGAAGCCATAACGAAAACTAGACGCAGGCTTGAGATAGCGTAGCCGCTTCACTGCTTCCGTCCGACTTATGTTACTCCGCGGCACGAATAAGAGATCGCCCTCGCCAAGTCCTAGTCCGCTTCGATGCACGAGTAGGTCGCGGATAGTCATCTCGCGCGTGACCCACGGGTCGTACATCTGAAAGCCTGGTAAGTGATCGATTACTTTGTCGTCCCAGCCAATCCTGCCCTGGTCCACGAGGATCGCGAGATCGGCCACGGTAAAGGCTTTACCGGTCGAGCCCGTCGGAAAAATGGTGTCGGCATCGACAAGCTCGGGCGATCCAAGTTTTTTCACGCCGTATCCTTTGGCGAGAGTTATCCCGCCACTCTCGACAATGGAGATAGCCATCCCGGGAACGCCGACTTGTTTGCGTAACGCTTCCACCCGCTCGTCGAATCCCGCCGGTGGCTTGGCTAGAAGTGACACACTCGAGGCAAGGAGGAGCGCGAGGATACGAAGTCTCATACTCGTTAGGCTAAGTCACACACGCATCTACCAGTCGCTCGAAAGCATCGCCGCCTCGAATCGGATCAGCTACAGCGAGATTAAGACGCTCGCTTTCCTTGGTCATCAGACGCTCCGCCGCCGCGGCGTCTAACCTGGAGGTGTTGAGACTGACGCCCGCACAGCGGATGGCGGAGTTGGTGCGTCGCCCGAGGCGCAACGCCAGGTCGATGGTTTCTTCGAGGCTTGGCAGTTTGAAGGTAGGATGCCCGACGACAAATTCGCGTCCCGGTTCATGACATATCACGATGACATCCGGCTGACTCCCATGCAGTAGAGCCAATGACACTCCAGCGTAAGCAGGATGAGACAACGATCCCTGACCTTCAATGACATCCCAGTGATCGGCGGCTGCATCTGGACTAAGCATCTCGGCGGCGCCGGCCGCGAAATCCGCCACGACCGCATCGATCGCGATGCCACCTCCGGCGATAAGAATACCAGTCTGGCCGGTAGCGCGAAAATCGGCGGCGAGTTCGCGGCCCTTGAAAGCTCGGGCGAGAGCCAGCGCCGTGTATTTCTTACCCAGTGCACAATCAGTCCCCACCGTTAGTAATTTTTTACCACTGCGTTTGCGTCCGGTCGCGATCGGGATGCGAGCCGGCGGCTGCCTAACGTCGATAAGCCTCCGCCCAAGCCGCGTCGCGGCGGCCTTGAGAGCGAGCACGTCGGTCAGGCGGGTGTGCATTCCGCTGATAAGATCGAGCCCTGCCTCCAACGCATCGAGGAGCGAGGGAATCCAGGCGTCCGGGATGAAACCTCCCGAGTTCGCAACGCCGATGACCAAACCGCGCGCGCCCATGGCATACGCTTTTGCCGGTGAAAGCGCAGGCAAGCCTGTCGTCACCGTCGCGCCTCCGCAGGCATACTCGCCGAGGCATAGCTTCGGCGCCCAGTCGCGCAGGCCGAAGGCCGTTTTGGCGTAACTGGCTTCGGTCGTGTCGCCCAGAAATAGTAAGTAAGGCTGCGGCAGAGCGACGATGGCAGTGGCCGGCAAATAAGACTGAAGCATCCGGTCTATTATCGACGAAGACAGCTGCGCCAGCACTACGGTAATCTTAGAATTTGAAGTCAACCTCGACGCCGACGGTGCGCGGCTGGATCGGAACGCCCTGGAGGTGGTCGATCGTCCCGACCAACGTCGCAAATCCGTCGATGTTCTGGTAGGCACGCTCGTCAGTCACGTTCTTGGCGAAGACGCGGACCGTCCAGTGGTCGTTGGAGATGTCGGCGTTCAAATCGAGAGCGCCGTAACTATCCAGAGGAAAGCTCTGGCCCGCGGTTGGAGTGGACCTCCTGTCACCGACCAGCCGGACGCCGAGGCCGAGGTGGCCGGTCCATCCCAGACTTTGAGTGGTTCCCGGCACGATCGTCGTCTTCCCATCTCTACCGTCAACGGCGATCGGCTGGCTGCTGTGCGCTCCCCAGAGCGGCCTGTAATAATCTGCCGTGATCGATCCCTGCCATTGCGGAATGTTCGGCAGACGGTCACCAGCTTTGGCGCTGAGGCTGGGGGCGTCGTTATCGAAGGTTGAGTCGGTATAAGAGCCGTTTAGACCAAGTTGCAGCCCGGTGATTGGCCGGAAGGCAAGCGACAACTCCACGCCGTTACTGGTCGCTTGGCCGCCGTTGGCCAGCACTCCGATATTGTTGACGACGGCAGGGATCTGAATGTCGGTCCACTCGAGGTGATATCCTGTGATGTCGAATATGATCCGGTGGTCGACAAAATCAGACTTCAGTCCGGCTTCGTAACTGAGGAGGGAAGACGATGCGACCGCAGGCGGGACGCCCGGGAGGGCGACGTTTGGGCCGCCGGGCTGATAGCCGGTCGCGATCCGCCCGTAGAGAAGGCCGTCCTTCCATAATTGAAACTGCGGCGTGACCAGGAAATTGACGATGTCTTCCGACGAACTGCCTGGAGTGATGCCGATGGGGATCAGCGCCCCGCCCGTGAAGTTTTGGGAAAACGTCTGGTCGTTATGGGAATAGCGCAGACCGGCGCCCAAGCTGAACCAGTGAGTGAACTTATAAGTGGCATTCGCAAAGACTGCTTCTTCTTCGTAGGTGCTCGGAAGGGATAAATCGGCCAAAAGGGCCAAACCGGGATAGGGCGTGCCGTCCAGTTGATTCAGGAATGCGAACTGAGTCTGGTTTGCATCCTCATAGGTGTAGAACCCCCCGAGTTGCCACAGGAACGGGCCGTCTGCACTGGATGTCAGACGAAGTTCTTGAGTGAACTTTTTCAAGTTCAGTCCCAAGTCGAAACCCGAAAGCCCTGCGGGCCCCGCTCCGACAAGCAGCGGATACTGCCCGAAAGACTGTGTCACGTCCAAACGTGCGTTGGTGGTGGTGTCGGCGTAAGAGCTGGCGGAGGTGATAGTGGCCCAGCCCAGATCCCAATCCACCGTCAAGGCGATGAGACCGATGTCTTTCTTAAAGGGCTCGTTGACGTCGACGCGATTTTTCAAGTCACCGTAAAGCGGACGCTCAGTGACCGGATCGAGTGCGACGATCGCGTTGTTGTCGCTCTCGATCCTTTGTCCGAAAGCGCTGAGCCGGACGGTAATCGCCTCGATTGGTTTCCACAAAACGGCGATATGACCACTCTGTTGGGTGGCGGCGTTGATACCTTGCTGACCATTCGCGACATTGTCGATGAAGCCGGGGAGTTCGTTACGGGCATAGCTCACGCGCACCCCGAGGTGCTCCTGGACCAAGGGCAAGTCAGCAACCGCGTGCACATCCCAGCCGGGATCGCCCGCGTTTTCGGTCCCGCTCAAGCCGCCACCAACGTGAAACTCGCGGGTGTTGAGCGACGGATCCAGCGTCACATACTTAATCAACCCGCCAATCGAATTTGCACCGTAGAGCGTGCCCTGCGGTCCGCGCAAAACTTCGACGCGGCGAATATCGTAAGGCAGCAGGTCCAGCTGGAAGGAAACGGCAGTCTGATAGAGACCGCTCGCACCGACGGGAGTCTCGTCGATGTAAGTGCCCACAGTGCTGCCGCTCGAAAGCGCAGCGATACCGCGCAAAGCGATCGTGGTTCTCCCGGGCGCGCCGATCGAGTTGACTTGCAGGCTCGGGATGTAGGCCGCGTAATCGGCCAGATCGGTGGCGTGTAGATTCTCCAGTTCCACGTCATCAAACGCGGTGATAGACGCCGGCACCGCGCGAACATCTTCTTCGCGCTTGTTCGCCGTCACGATGATTCGCTCGACCGTATCTCCCTCCGCGGACGGAGTCGCCGATGGTGTGGGCGACGCTTGGGCTGACGGACGGGTTGCGGTTGCCGCCACCTGTGCGTTGGCGGTGGCCGCGGACATAAGCCCTAGTATTCCGACAAGGACGGCACTCAGTTGGACGGAAAGAAAAGTTCTGACTGTTTTACGATTGTTCATGGCATGGCTCATTTTGGATTTGAATGATTTGTCGAGGATATTCGTGGCCCAATCAGAGTATTGTCAATCCTAATTAGAGAATTATTTATATTCAGCGCGACGGATCGGGCGGTCGAGCAGCCAAAGAATGAGAGCCGCGGCCACCGCGAGGCTGGCAAGCATGACAAAAAAGGCATTGTGACTTGCCCGGCTCCACAAAGTGCCGACGACCCCGGCAAGCAAACTGCCGCTGAAGATGGCGAGGAACCACGCCGCGACGGTAGTTGCGCCGAGGCGCGGCGGCGCGAGCCGAGCGAAGAGACCCAAACCAGTAGGCAGAATGTAAAGCTCGCCCAAAGTAAAAATGACAAAGAAGAGGAGCAGCCAAAGCCAGCTCGCGCGATTCGTCCCAGCCACCGTCGAAACTGTGGATAGAAGAAGGTAGGCACCGGCCACGATGAGCGCACCAACCGCCATCTTCCGCGCGGGTGGCGTTTCTTTTCCAGCGTCTGCCCGACGGCGCCAGTAAAGGAGCAAAGGCGGAGTCAGGATAATAACAAGCAAAGGGTTCAAAGCCTGAAACCAGGTCATAGGAATAATGTATCCGCCGAAAGCACGATTCACTCCCGCATCCGTCCACAACGGAATGGTATTGCCGACCTGCTCATAGGCGCCACGGAAGATAGTGGCAGCGATCCCTACTCCCAAAAGTAAGAACCATATCCTTCCATTTTTTTGGCCGCGTTCGTCCGTAACTGACTTATTGGCTACTGTTCGCTTTGTCTGCTCTGGGGGCAGATACTTTTGACCGGCCAGATAAATGGCGAGGCCGCAAAACATTCCTACTCCCGCCGCGCCGAATCCGTAATGCCAGCCGTATAACTCACCAAGTGTCCCGCAGATAAGTGGCGCGAGAAAGCCCCCTACATTCAGCCCAACATAATAAACATTATAAGCGCGTCCGCGGCGCGGGTCGTCGGCTTGGTAGAGATCGTTGATCTGGCTCGGAAGACTGGGTAGGAAAAGACCGTTACCTAATGCGATCGTAGCGAGCGCGACATAGAAGAGCGATTCAAAGGCCATGAGGAAATGGCCCATCGCCATGACACTCCCACCGATGATAACTGCCTTACGTTTGCCGAGCCAGCGATCAGCTATAACTCCACCTAGGATAGGTGTGAAATAAGCCGTCGCTGTATAACTCCCGTAGATAAAGGAAGCCTTCTCCTGCGCGAACAGGAGTTGCTTGGTCATGTAATAAACCAGCAACGTCCGCATCCCATAGTAGGAGAAGAACTCCCACATATTGGTGAGGAATAGAATGGTCAGGCCGCGCGGTTGGCCAAACCATGTCTTCTCCTGCGCGGTCACTCAGTTAGCGGGCGGCAGATCCCCAAACCGCGTCGTCGCAATGAACCAGACCTTCCTTGTAGGTCACTCCAGGTTCGCGGTCGTGCGTGAGGAAGATAGGACCATCGAGATCTACCACATCGCATTGCTGGCCGAGAATAAAGGCAGGAGCCATCGCGAGACTGGTGCCGATCATGTTGCCGACCATGACTTTCATTCCAAGAGCGCGCGCGCGTTCACCGATCATGAGTCCTTCAGTCAGCCCGCCACACTTATCGAGCTTGATGTTCACGACATCGAAACGGCCCACCAGAGCTTCGACTTCGTGCAAACTTTGCAAGCTTTCGTCGGCCGCGATTGGGATGACATGGTCGATACCATCCAGCTCGGCTTCATGGCCGCGCGCGCAAGGTTGCTCAAGCAACGAAACGCGCGCCTCGACTAAGACTGGCAACAGCCGCTCGAGCGTGCTGGGAATATAGCCTTGGTTAGCGTCAACCCCAAGCCAGACGTCCGGTCGCGCGGCGCGGACGGCGCGCACTCGCTCGATATCGATCTCTACTTCACCAGTGAGTTTGATCTTTATCGCGCGGGCTTGAGTATAGGTCTTAGCACCGTCCGCCATCTCATCCGGAGCCTTCGCGCTCACGGTGAAGGTAGTGAGTAAAGGGCGGGGATTTTCGACTCCAGCTAGTTGCCATGCTGGGACGCCAGCGCGCTTCGCCTCAAGCTCCCATAGGGCACAATCAAGCGCGTTACGCGCGCCGCCGGGCGGGAGCAAGTCGCGTAATTCCTTACGTGTAAGACCCGACTCGATCGCGCCGCGCTTTCCCTCGATGGTCGCGAGCATTTCATCAGGCTTATCACCGAGGTAATAGACGCCCGCTCCCTCGCCGCGACCCTCCCGTCCGTCCTCGCGTAATGTTACCAGAGTTATCGGAGACTCACCAAAGGTGTAACCGGAAATACGAAATGGTTCCTTGAGCCTTAGATTTTCATTTCGGACTTCAAGACTTAGACGGGTAAGACTCATATTACTTTTCAGTCGGCTAAGATCAGTAATTCGCGGTGTAGCCAAAGACGTGGAACACACCGCCGACGTAGAGCACAATCAGAAACGAGATCGCCAGCACCACGCTCCAGAGTTTCGCAAGCTTGCGACGATCGCTCCGCAGCACCACCGCCGCGTTCCACAGTCCGATCACGGCCGCAACGACACACCCGAAGAACGCAAGCAGGCGCAGCGCGATGATAACCCCGTCCATCGCTGGCACGGCCCACTTCAGGTCGCTCGCGATTAAGAACACGAAGATTGTAACGGCGAGCGTCGTCGCGAGCGCTACCAGCGATGCGAATCGCACCAGACGATGCGCCTTCGCATCCTTCCCGGTTAATCCATAGGCGACGCCGTAACGCCGGCGGATGAGGGCAGAAAACGGCCACGCCAGGACCGTCAGGGCGAGCGCGGCCAGCGCCGCTACCCACAGCGGCAGTAACCATCCCGATGACCACCACCAAGGGACCGGCTCGAAGATCATGAATGGATAACTATCGTAGCCAAACCGGGTGACACGACCGTTCTCCACCTTCGCTGCGACCCGATCGCCGCCGGTGACGTTGCGCCAGACGAACGGTCCGATTTCGAGCCATTTTTTCGGCTGCGCATTACCATCTTTCAATGCCGGAATGGTGATCGCGCCGTCGGCGCTGGCGCTCACGTGGATCTGGCCGAACAGACTCAGCAGGGCTAGAAAGTTTGTATGCGAGCCGCGGCTCAAGTTGTAGCGCCCCGCCATCAGCTGCGCGTGCGCTTTCGCAGTGTTGGCGTCGACCTTCCCGTCCGGCAGCGGGTCAGGGAAGTAGCGTTCCATAAATTGCTGAAAGAGCATCGTGCGGATCGGATGAGCGGCGCCTTCTTTGCCGGCGCTGTTCATAGAGATGAAAATGCCCGTGCCGTCATCCGGCAGCAGGTTCAGATCGCTGTGGAACCACTCGAGGTCGCCGGCGTGCGAGATGACGCGACGGCCGTCGATATTACTCTCGTAGAAACCGAGCAACATTCGGTTCAGCGGCGGGATCATCGTATTCGCAGTCGTGTGCATTTTAATCGCCGTCGCTTCTTGCAAAATGCGGCCCGATTCACCGGCGCCGTTTTGCAGATGTGCAATCATGAAGCGCCCCATGTCGGCGCCACTGACGGACAGGGAGCCGGCGGGCGGCACATTCACGATCTCAAATCGTTGCGGTTCTCCTGAACCGACCTTGTAACCGTTCGACATGTCTGCCTGTAAGCGCTCCGGCAACGGCTGCCGAAATGTCGCGTGCTGCATACCGAGGGGAGTGAAGATTTTCTGTTCAATGTAATCATCAAACGGCTGTCCCGAGACGCGCTCGACGATGTAACCGGCGAGCGCTGCGCCGTAATTCGAATAGGCGGGCGTGCTTCCGGCCACGGTTACGCGCGGAGGAATCCAGTGTTTTAGAACGTCGCCCAGCGCCGGCAGTTGTTTCGCGTCGGGGAAGATCAAACCTCGCGCGGTCTCATCGAAGCCAGGCGTGTGCGTCATGAGGTTGCGCATCGTGATCGGTTTGCCATCGAGCGCCGGAACCTTCAGGTCGGTGTAGCCGTTCACGTCGGCGTCGAGGTCGATCTTTCCCTGCTCGACTAACTGCATCACCGCCGTCCAGGTGAAGAGCTTGGATACCGATCCGGCGCGGAAGAGAGTGCGTTCGGGATCAACCGGCTTCCGCGCTGCCACATCGGCATAGCCGTACCCTTTCGGCAGCAAAATCTGTCCATCCTTCACCACCACGACGACCGCGCCCGCGATATCGCCCCGCTGGATCGCATAAGGCATGAATCCGTCGAGCCACGCCTCCACATCTTCTTTCGTCAACGCGTGCGCGCCTCGCTCTGACATCTGTGGCGTCTTCGCGCCCGTTTCCGGCGCACCGGTCGGCGGAACGACTGTCGGTGGCGCGATGCTAGGCACTTGGGCCGGGGTCGAAAGCGGCAGCAGAGCGAGAACTGCCGTGAACAGGCTAAGACGAAACGATGAAAATAATGATATGCGCATAAGTGTCAAATATCCTGATCAGGCCATAAACGATTCTGATTAGAGAAATGTCAAGCGCGCGTTTTTCTAAAACGCCGGTCGCCCACCCGTTTTGTTGGCGAAGGCTGCTTTTTTGACAACCCGCAGAGGCGCGATGATGCTCCGATCAGGACAAACAGCCACTCGGTCAGTGGCCTAAAATCGGAATCCATGAAAGCGCAACAACCCACCATCGGCAGCTTGCTCCGCGCTTTGCGCGCGCGCAATCGTTGGACTCTTAAAGAAATGAGCACCCGCTCCGGGATTCCGCTTTCGACGTTATCCAAGGTTGAGCATGACCGGCTCACTCTCACCTACGACAAGCTGCAAATGCTGAGCCAACGACTAAACATGACCATGTCCGAGCTTTTCGCGGAGCCGAACGACACACCGGAACCAGCCGTCACCGCCCGCCGTAGCATCGGCCGCATCGAAGACGCCGTCCGCGTCACGACGCCGAACTATGACTATCACTATCTCTGCCCGGAGTTGCGCCGGAAGCGCATGATCCCGATCCTCGCGCGCGTTCGTGCGAAAAGTCTGGAGGAATTTGGCGATCAAGTGCGCCACTCGGGGGAGGAATACACTCATGTCCTGGAGGGCCGAGTCGTCCTCCACACTGAGTTTTACGATCCCATTGTTTTGGAGGTGGGAGAGTCGGTTTATATCGACTCCAACATGGGGCACGCCTATCTCGCTGGCGAGGGGTGCGATGAGGCCGTGGTCCTCTGTATTTGTTCGAGCGCCGACGAAGCTCTTATGGAGTCGCTTCTAAACCTGCACGGGAAAGAAACCGCGCCCGCGCTCCCTGTGGCCCGTTTGAACAAGACTCCGAAGCAAGCGGCCTCGCGCACAGGAAGAAAGCGTCCGGCAGCAACGGCTGCAGCAGCGTAGCATCGGCTGCTTGCCGAGAGCCGGCGAAAGTTCTTTCCTCCCACCCTAAAAAATCAGAGCGGCTTGGTTCCTGCTCTTAGGAGGATGACGTGTCTCCTAAGTCTTCTGCCACTCTTTTTCATGCATCCGAAACGCGCCCCGATCCGATCGGCGCCGCCGAGATGTTGCAGTTGCATCATGAGTTTTCGAAGGAGGGAGTTTGCGAGTTGGTCCAGATGTTCAAAGACGAGGGCTCGCCCGCTCTCCACCGCATGGGCGCCGCGGCGGAAATTCGCGATGGGGAAGCGTTGCGGCGCGAGGCCCACGCTTTGCGGGGAGCCGCCGCGAATTTCGGCGCGAAGCCGTTGAACGATCTTTGCCAACAAATCGAAAACGAAGCGCGTGCGGGCGATTTTTCCCACACAACCGGTCTGTTGCAACAGGTCCACGAAGAATATTTCCGCGTCGA
Source organism: Chthoniobacterales bacterium (assembly GCA_013821455.1). GTDB lineage: Bacteria > Verrucomicrobiota > Verrucomicrobiia > Chthoniobacterales > UBA10450 > Palsa-1392. The sequence goes on along the minus strand of JACDGS010000029.1, from coordinate 37,671 downwards.
AAGGGCGCTCGAAACCGAATGCTGAATCCGCCTGTTGTGAAAGACGCATTCGCGGCGACGCCGCTCGACATCATCGTCGCCGAAGACGAGCCGATCACGCGCCGGCGTCTCGTCACTTCACTCCAAACGATGGGTCACGAGGTCCGTGCCTTTAGCGATGGTCTGGCGGCCTGGGAAGCTTTCCAGTTGCAACCCGCGCGCGTCATTATCAGCGACTGGCAAATGCCGGGGATCGATGGACCGGAGCTTTGCCGGCGGATCCGGGCGGAAGAGCGACGCGAGTATGTTTACTTCATCCTCGTCACCGCGATACAGACGGAGGAAGTCGATTACCAGACCGCGAGCGACGCGGGCACGGATGATTTTTTGGTCAAGCCCCTAACGAATGACAATCTCTGGCGGAGGTTGCGCGTGGCCCGGCGAATCCTTGGTTTCAATAAGGAAATCGGCCAACTGAAAGACCTGATTCCGATCTGCTCCTATTGCCGGCAAGTCCGCCAGGACGACAACTTCTGGAGCAGCATCGAGCACTACGTGGAGGAGCAGACCGGGAGCCGCTTCACCCACGGCATTTGTCCGCAATGTTACGCGAAGATCGCGAGCGATTTTGAAAAGCAACGGGCCGCGCAGAGAGCGCCTAAAAGGGCTTTGCCAGCGGCGGCGCGCAGTTGTTGTGCGCATTGAAGAGAGAACGCGGATGGAGGCGACGCGACCCTGACCTATGGACGATCTGACAAGGGAATTCCTCATCGAAAGCCGGGAGAATCTCGACCAGCTCGAACGCGATCTCCTCGTGCTGGAAAAAGATCCGGGCTCGCAAAACACGTTGGCCAGTATCTTCCGCGCGATCCACACGCTCAAGGGAACGTGCGGATTTCTCGCCTTTGAAAAACTCGAGACGATCGCGCATGCCGCCGAAAGTCTCCTGAGCCTGCTCCGCAACGGAAATCTCGCGATGAGCGCGGAGATTACTACGGCTTTTCTCGCGACCGCGGATTTTATTCGCAGTATTCTCACGAAAATCGAAACGACCGGGAAGGAAGGATCGGCGGACGGTTCCGCGATCATTGAATCGTTGAACCGTATGCAGTCGAATCACCCGCCATCGGTGACTGCGCTCACTCCTCCGCCGGTGAGCTTGGAAGAGCCAGCAGAAGCCGAGGCAACAGTGCGGGTGAGCGTCGCGCTACTCGATTCAATTGATGAACATGGTCGGCGAGTTGGTGCTCACGCGAAATCAAATCGCGCAATCGGTCGCGAAGGAAGAAAACGTCGCCTTCGCCGGCGCGTCGCAGCGGCTCAACCTGATCACGAGCGTTCTCCAGGAGCGCGTGATGCAGACCCGGATGGAACCGATCGGCAACGTCTGGAATAAATTTCCGCGGCTCGTCCGCGACCTCGAGCAGACTTGCGGCAAACAAGTCCGCCTCGTTTGCACAGGTGAAACGACGGAGCTCGACCGCACGCTGCTGCAAGCGATTCGCGACCCGCTCACGCACCTCGTCCGCAACGCAGTCGATCACGGAATCGAAACACCGGCCCAACGTGTCGCCGTCGGCAAAACCCGGGACGGACTCCTCGCGCTGCGCGCATATCACGAGGGCGGTTTGGTTAATATCGAGATGACCGATGACGGCGCGGGCATCGACCCGGCGCGCATGAAACAACAGGCGCTTCAGCGCGGCTTCATCACCGAGCAACAAGGAGCGCGACTGAGCGATCGTGAAGCGGTTGAGATGATTTTCCTCCCGGGATTTTCCACGGCCGAAAAAGTGAGCAGCGTCTCCGGCCGCGGGGTGGGAATGGACGTCGTGAAAACGCACATCGAAAAAATCGGCGGCGTAGTTGACGTGCTCACCGAACTAGGACGCGGCACTACTTTCAAGATTCGGATTCCGCTGACGCTCGCGATCATTCCCGCGCTCACGATCAGTTGCGCGGGCGAGCGTTACGCGATCCCGCAGGTCAACGTCACCGAGCTGCTCTCGCTCAAACGCTCCGGCGGTTTGGAGCAGTTGCAAGGCGCGCTCGTCCATCGTTTGCGCGGAAGTCTTTTACCGGTTTTGGATCTCGCGAAAGAGTTGCAACTCCGGCCGACGGAAACCGAATCGGAGCACGTCCAAGTCGTCGTCGTTCAAGCGGGCGAGCGGCGTTTCGGTTTGATCGTCGATGAAGTGCACGACGCAGGCGAGATCGTGGTCAAGCCACTCGGCAAGATGCTTAAAGGCACACCCTGCCTCGCCGGCGCCACCATCATGGGTGACGGCTCCGTCGCGTTGATCGTCGATGTTTTTACTCTCGCGCGCCGCGCGGAATTGATCGCGGCCGAAGCGCACGCCAGCGCCACGGCCGAGCCCGCGCTTCCCTCGTCGGAGACACCGGGCGAAGAGCTGTTGCTCTTTGGCCTGGGCGACCGCCGGCTTGCGATTCCGGTCACGTCGGTCGCGCGGCTCGAAGAATTTCCGCGCGCCGCGATCGAACGCTCGGCCGGCCGCAGCGCGGTGCAATATCGCGGCGAAATTCTGCCGCTTTTCGGCGCCACCGGTTCGTTAGGCGAAGCGCTCGCGCAAACTCCCGGCGAAATCATCAACGCCATCGTTTACCGCGAGCGCGGTCGCAGCGCCGGACTGGTCGTGAGCCGCATCGACGACATCGTGCGCCACGCTTCCACTTTCCCGCGCGGCTCGAAAAATCGCGGGATTCTCGGCTCGGCCGTGATCGACGAACACGTCACCGATGTGATCGACGCCGGCGCGATGGTGCGCGCGGAAGATCCCACCTTCTTCGAGGAGGCCATCGCGTGAGCGCGTCGCCGGACATCTGCACTTTTGAAATTGCGGGGCGCCTCTTCGGCATCGACGCGCGCGACGTGCAGGAAATCATGTCGTCGCAACGCGTCACCCGTGTGCCACTCGCGCCGCCGGGTGTGGCTGGTTTGCTCAATGTCCGCGGCGAGCTGGTGACCGCGATCGATCTCCGCTCCGCGCTCGAACTTCCACCGCGCGCGCCGGACGCCGCGGCGATGAACATCGTTCTCCGCACCGCCGACGGCGCGGTCAGCTTGCTGGTCGATTCCGTCGGCGAAGTGATACGCATCGCCGAGACCGACTGCGAGCCTGTGCCACCGACTTTGCGCGGCCCGGCGCGCGCCCTCACTCAGGCTGTGGTGAAACTGAACGAACGTCTTCTCCTCCGATTAAACACGCAGGCCGTCCTCGGCAACACGGTCGCGGCCGCCGCTTTTTAACAGCCTAACGAACTTATGAAATGGACCATTAAACGAAATTGCTCGGGCTCGCTGCGATCAGCGCTTTTCTCGCACTCGTGCTCGGCGCCTCCGGCTTCTGGGGCGTGCGGCACGTCAAGACCGTGACCGACCGCATGGAGATCAATTACCTCAGCATCCAGCGCCACATGAACGCCGACGAAATGAACGACGCCTTGCGCGCCGATGTCCTCGCTGCGCTTCTCGCGAAAGAAGTTTCGCCTAACGACGAGGCAGGCGCGGGCGCCGCGGCCGATCTGCAACGGCACACGTTGCAATTCCGCAAAGCGCTCGATCAACTCGATGAGCTCGACCTGCCGCCAGACGTGAAATCGGCCATCGCGGGAATCCGGCCCGGGCTCCAGGAGTATATCACGACCGCCGAGGGCATCGTTAGGCTCGCTCCACGCGATCGAGCGAAGGCTCTGGCGCAATATCCGGCGTTTCAAAAAAGCTTCGAAGTCCTCGAAATCCCGATGGACCGGTTGAGTGAACTCATTGACCACAAGGTTACTGAATCCACCACCGCCGCGGAATCGACGCAACGGTTCACGCAGAGCTTCCTTATCATCGTCGTCTCGTTAGGCACGCTCGCGATTTTTGTGCTCGGTTATCTCGTTGCGCGCCGCCTCGTGCGCGATGTCCAGGAAGTCGTGAAAATGGCCGGCCGTCTCGCCGGCGGCGATCTCACCGTGAATGTCGAGCCGACGAGCAAAGACGAGTTGGGCGATCTCGTGCGCACGATGAACGAGCTCGGCGGACATCTCCGCACCGCCATGCGCGGCATCGGCGACGGCGCGACCGCGCTCGCTTCCGCCGCGGAAGAGTTAACCGCCGTCAGTCAGCAAATGAGCGCAAACGCCGAGGAAACTTCCGCGCAGGCCACGACCGTTTCCGCGGCGGGCGAACAAGTCAGCAACAGCGTCCAGACCGTCGCCGCCGGCTCTGAAGAAATGACCGCGAGCATTCGCGAGATCGCGAAGAATTCGAGCGACGCCGTGATGATTGCGGCCGATGCCGTCAAGGCGACCGAGGCGACGAACACAACCGTAAGCCAGCTCGGCACGAGCAGTGCCGAGATCGGCCAGGTGATCAAAGTCATCACCTCGATCGCGCAACAAACCAACCTCCTCGCGCTCAACGCGACGATCGAAGCCGCGCGCGCAGGCGAGGCCGGCAAAGGTTTTGCTGTGGTCGCGAACGAAGTGAAAGAACTCGCCAAAGGAACAGCGCGCGCGACCGAAGACATCAGCGCAAAAATCGAAGCGATCCAATCCGACGCCAAAGAAGCGGTCGAAGCGATTGGCCAGATCCGCGCGATCATTCACAAGATCAGCGATTATCAGCATTCGATCGCCGGCGCGGTCGAAGAACAAAGCGCGACGACTTCGGAGATGAGCCGCAACGTTGCCGAAGCCGCGAAAGGCAGCTCTGAGATCGCGCAAAATATCGCCGGCGTCGCGCAAGCCGCCGCCAGCACGAGTGCGGGCGCGAACCAAACCGAAGCGTCGGCAGGCGAGCTGGCCCGTTTGAGCGCGGAGTTGCATCGCCTCGTCGGGCAATTTCACCTCGAGGAAGAATCCGTCGCGAAGAAGATCGCGCGCGCCGCTGCGACCCCGACTGCAGCCGTCATCGAACGCAAAACTCACCGGCCTAACGGGCACACGCCCGCTCCGGTTCACGCCCGCGCTTAATCCAATGCACGCTCTTATTGTTGACGATTCCCGAACCACCCGCACGATCATCGCGCAGTTCCTCAAAGCGCTCGGCTACGAAACTTCCGAAGCGCCCGATGGCGCCGCTGCGCTTCAGAAATTGCAAAGGCTGAGCGTTCCCGACATTGCCTTCGTCGATTGGAATATGCCCGAGATGACTGGGATCGAGCTCGTGCGAAACGTGCGGCGCGATGCTTGCTACGACGGCATGCAGATCGTCATGGTCACAAGCGAAAACGAAATTGCCAACGTCGCCGCCGCCCTCGACGCGGGCGCGAATGAATACCTCATGAAACCGTTCACCAAGGAAGCGCTCGAAGAAAAAATCGCCCTCCTCAGCTTGGCCTAACGACTCGTCCGTCAGCTCTCGATTTCAATCGCCACCTCATTATGAAATGGAACATCAAACGAAAATTACTCAGCCTCGCTGCGGTCAGCGCGATCCTCGCTTTCGCTCTCGGCCTTTGCGGATATTGGGGCGTTTCGCGCATCAGCACCGTCGCCCAGCGCGCAGCGAAGAATGCCGAAATGGTGCGCAATTATCTCGACGCCGATGAAACGCACGATGCCATTCACGCCGATGTGCTGTCCGCGATAATCGCCGCGACGACGGCGCATGGCGACTTAAAGGAAGTGCAGCAAGCCTTCGAGGAGGATGCGCACGACATACGCGCCAGTCTCGAAAAAGTCGACAGCCTCGCGACCGATGAATTCATCCGCAAAGCGCTCGCCGAGCAGCGCCCGCAGATCGACAACTTCCTCGCGGCCGCAGGCAAAATCGTCACCCTAAGCGCCCGCGATCCTAAAGCCGCGACGGCGGACCTGGCAGAATTCGACGATATCTTTCACGCTTTGGAGAAAGAACTGAACACTCTCGCGGCGGTGATGGTAAAGACGACCGATCGCGCCGTTGCCGTGGCGGAGGAGACGCAGCATTTGACGAAGATTTTCCTTCTCATCGCTGTAATCGCCGGAACACTCGCGATCTTCGGACTTGGCTGGGCGGTAGCTCTGCAATTTTCGCGCAGTATTGGCTCGAGCGCCGCGGCCTTGGCCACGTCGGCTGAAGAGTTGACGGCGGTCAGCCAGCAAATGAGCGCGAACGCGGAGGAGACTTCCGCGCAAGCCACGACCGTCTCCGCCGCCGGCGAGCAGGTGAGCAACAGTGTGCAAACGATAGCGGCCGGCTCTGAAGAAATGGCGGCAAGCATTCGCGAGATCGCAAAGAATTCGAGCGACGCGGTCACGATCGCATCCGAGGCCGTGAAGACGACGGAATCGACTAACGCCATCGTGACGAAACTCGGGGTGAGCAGCGCGGAAATCGGCCAGGTCATTAAAGTCATCACCTCCATCGCGCAGCAGACAAATTTGCTCGCGCTCAACGCGACGATCGAAGCCGCGCGCGCTGGTGAAGCGGGCAAAGGTTTCGCCGTCGTCGCGAACGAAGTGAAGGAGTTGGCCAAAGGCACCGCGCGCGCGACCGAAGACATCAGCGCGAAGATCGAGGCGATTCAAAGCGACACCCAAAGCGCAGTCGAAGCGATCGGGCAGATCCGCGCGACCATTCACAAGATCAGCGATTATCAGCATTCGATCGCGGGGGCGGTCGAAGAGCAAAGTGCAACGACTTCCGAGATGAGCCGTAACGTTGCCGAAGCCGCAAAAGGCAGCTCCGAGATCGCGCAAAATATCGCCGGTGTCGCGCAAGCGGCCTCGAGCACCAGCACCGGCGCGAACGATATGGAGAACGCCGCCGCCGCACTCGCGCGTCTCGGCGCCGATCTGCACCAGTTGGTCGGCGGCGAGAGATCGAGGGAGAAGCTGGCCGGAATCATCTCACGCAATGGCGCGAGCATCCCGCGCCAGACCGCGCGTGTGCCAAAGCTCGTTCCATCGCGTTCCTAGCCCGGCATCATTGCGAAGATGCCGCCGCCGATTCGAGCCCTCGTCATCGCCGATGCGGTCGCCGCGCGGCGCTCGATCGCCGAAGCATTGTCGAACGAACCGGGCATCGAAGTCGTCGGCACCGCGGCCAACCGCAAAATCGGTCTCAACAAGCTCAGCATTCTCCAGCCCGATGTGGTCACGGTCGCTCCGGAGATGGAGGAAAACGGAGCGCTGGAAACTGTGCGCGCGATCCGGGAATCGCATCCGCGCTTGCCGGTAATTATCTTCAGTTCCCATGGCACTCCAAGCTTGGGAATGATGCGCGCGCTCATGGCGAACGGCGCCAGCGCCTGTATCGCCGCAACGCTCGGCCTCAGCGTTCGCGAAGCGCTCGTCCCGAAAATAAAATCGCTCTGCCTCCGCGCCGCAGAACGACTGGCGCGAATCGACGTCGTCGCCATCTGCATTTCCACCGGCGGACCAAATGCGCTGCCTGTGGTTTTGGCGGCACTTCCGGGAAATTTCCCGGTGCCAATCGTCATCGTGCAGCACATGCCGCCGGTCTTTACCTTGAAGCTCGCGGAACGTTTGCACGCCAAATGCGCGCTCTCAGTTTCGGAAGCCACCGCCGGTGAAATGCTTCGTCCAAGTCACGTCTGGCTCGCGCCGGGAGATCATCATCTGGTCGTCGCGCCGAGTGCCAACGGCGCGCATTTCGAGCTGCACCAGGGACCGCCGGAAAATTCGTGTCGTCCTTCGGCCGATCCGCTCTTCCGCTCCGTCGCCGAGGTCTTTCGCGCGCACGCACTTGGGGTCGTCATGACCGGCATGGGCCGCGATGGCCTGAATGGTTGCGAAGCTTTGCGCGGAGCGGGCGGTCAGATCCTCGCGCAAGACGAAGCCACCAGCGTCGTCTGGGGCATGCCGGGCAGTGTCGTTAGGGCAGGCCTCGCCGATGCCGTGCTCCCGCTCGACGCGCTCGCGGATGAAATCCAGCGCCGCGTTCAGGTCGGCCGTCACTCCCGTCTCCACGGACTCGCGCATGCCAGTTAACGCTCCCGATTTCGAATATGTTCGCGACTTGCTGCGCAACACCGCGGCCATCGTTCTCGATCCCGGCAAGGAATACCTCGTCGAGACGCGGCTGGAACCGCTTGCGCTCAGCGAAGGTTTTTCGACCCTCGGCTCGATGGTCTCCGCGCTGCGGCAGGGCTCGGTCAAGGGTCTGCAGAACAAAGTCGTCGAGCGCATGACGACGAACGAGACCTCGTTTTTCCGCGACCTCTATCCTTTCGACGCGCTCAGGCGCACCATTCTTCCCGAGCTGATCGCGCGCCGGGCACAGGAACGCACGTTGAATATCTGGTGCGGCGCCTGTTCCAGCGGACAAGAGCCTTATAGCATCATGATGCTCCTGCGCGACGCCTTTCCCTCGCTCGGAATATCTCACTCCTCGCGACCGACCTCAGCGCTGCGATGCTCGAGCGCGCACGCGCGGGAATTTACACGCAGCTCGAAGTCAACCGCGGCCTGCCCGCGCCGATGCTGGTAAAATTTTTCGAGAAGAGAGACGACCAATGGCGCATCGCCGATCGCATCCGTCGCGGAATAGAATTCCGCGAGCTAAACCTCGTGCGTCCGTGGCCCGGCATTCCGCGCATGGATGTGATTTTTTTGCGGAACGTCATGATCTACTTCGCGCTGGGAGCGAAGCGCGCCATCCTCTCACAAGTCCGCCAGCATTTGCGCTCCGACGGCTATCTCTTCCTCGGCGGCGCCGAGACGACCTACGGAGTGGACGAAGGTTTCGAGCGAGTGGTTTTGGGAAAAGTAGCAGCCTACCGGCTAAAACGCTGAGCCCCGTCTGTCATCCCGAGCGAGCGCAGCGGAGCCGAGGGATCCCGTGGAACAAGCTTTAAGATTTCGCCGCGCCATTCCTCGACCGCGCTCCGCTCGGAATGACAAGCCTTTGCACGTTCCCGGCGACGCGAAGCCGCGAGAAGTTGTCGAAGATACCGCGGTCGCGCTTGAAGACTTACCCGCATACATAGGAGAGTTCGACGCGCTCATGCGGAACAAATACAACGTCCGCAGTGTCTATTATGCGCATGCCGGCACGGGCGAGTTGCATACTCGTCCACTCTTCAATCTTAAAACGCCGGAAGGTCTAACGACATTTCGCGGCATAGCGACCGATGTCGCTGCGCTAGTGAACAAATACCGCGGCTCGCTCTCCGGCGAACATGGCGATGGTCGTCTTCGAGGAGAGTTCATCCGCTTCATGGTCGGCGATGAATGCTACGCCATGATGCGGAAGCTAAAGGAACTCTTCGAACCACACGGCATTTTCAATCCCGGCAAAATCATCGACACGCCGCCGATGGATACCTACCTGCGACACGAAGTCGGCCATCCGGATCCGGATTACAAAACCATCTTCGACTTTAGTGCTACTCAAGGTGTCCTGCGCGCGGCCGAAGCCTGCACGGGAGTGGGTGAGTGTCGTAAAATGCAACTCGCGGGTGGGACGATGCCCGCCTAACGAGTATAAGTCTAAAGAAGTCGTCTTACCCTTTCTCACCTGGAAGAAAGACAGTAACCTTGACGAACCACGCCGTCGCTGAGTTAGTTATTTTTTGCGCGGGTGCGCGCCGCTTTCTTCGCCGCACGCGATCTCTCAGCTGCACTCCGCTTGTTCGCGGCGGCGTGCGCCTGCCGCGACAAAGCCCGGTGCGAAGCCGCCGAGCGCGGTTGCTCCTTCAACGCTCCCTTGGCCGCGCGTGACCGCGTCGCGGAAACCTTTTTGGCACCCGGCTTAGCCGCTTTCTTTAACTCTCGCTTCGTCTGTTTTCTAGTTCGCTCGGAGGTCTTACCTTTCTCCGGCGGCGGCAATTTCACCCCGGCCCGGCGCGCCTTCGAAAGTCCTATGGCGATGGCTTGTTTCGCCGACGCCGCGCCATGTTTCCCCTTGCGAATATGCTCCACCTCTTCGCGCACAAATTCCCCCGCCTGCGTGGAAGGCGCCTTGCCTTGCGCCGCATCCTGGCGGGCCCGCTCGATTGGTTTCTTCTTTGCCATAACTAAAAAACGCGCGTCGTCATGGCACTGCGCGTAGGTCTGTGTGGCCGGGTGGGACCTGGCGGAATTTCTTCCCGCCTTTAACTATCCGAATGCAAGGCAGCGCTCCTGGTGTCGTTAAAATGCTTAAAGAACTGGTCGTATTTTTCCTGTCCACCCTCCGCGGCGGAACGGAGGGGTTTCACCTTCTCGACACAGATTTCCGTGGCGTCCGGATTGCCCTTAATCATACTCATGACTTCCGGAATGAAATCATCCAGCGGCATGGCGTTCGGATCGCTGGCCTGCTGTTCGCCCAGCAAGGTCGTCGCTACATAAGGTGGGATGAGTTCGATAACTTCCACCGCGGTCTCGCGTAATTGGTAGCGCAATCATTCCGAGTAGGAATGAAGCGCCGCTTTCGTGGCGCAATAAGTAGGAGTCATAGCCAATGGAACGAACGCCAGACCCGACGAGACATTCATGATTGTCGCCTGGGACTGTTCCCGCAGCAGCGGCAAGTTGTTTTCATAATCGCGCTATTGAGTTGATCGCTTGCCCGTGATCGATTGGATGTTATTCAGATGATATTCCTGCAGGTCATCTGGCACATTGCTTCGAAGAGGTTAGTTATCACGTCATGTTTCTCGGTCGCGCGCTTACTCTTCGTCACTTTAGTGTCACCGCCACGCTGCTCGCGCTCGCAGTAGCGAGTTGCCGAAATCTGCCGCAAAGCGGCGGAGACAGAGCGCAGCAAGCCAACCGCGTGAAGGCCGAGTTTCTCCACGCCTGGCAAGGTTACGAGCGTTATGCCTGGAGCCATGACGCGCTCCGGCCGTTGAGTAAGACTCCGCATGATTGGTATGGGAAGTCACTCATGATGAGCCCGGTCGATGCGTTGGATACTCTTATCTTGATGAAATTCGACGCTGAGGCGGATAAGACGCGCGAGCTGATCGCGACCAGGCTTTCCTTCGACCGCGATATCTATGTGAAGAATTTCGAGATAACTATCCGACTGCTTGGCGGCTTGCTTTCGAGTTATCAACTCACCGGAGATAATCGACTCCTCGCCCTCGCCGAAGACTTGGGCAACCGGCTTTTACCCGCCTTTAACTCACCTACCGGGATGCCCTACGTCATGGTGAACCTGCGCACGGGAGCGGTTCGCAATCCTAAGAGTAACCCGGCGGAAACCGGCACTTTGCTTTTGGAATTTGGTACCCTAAGTAAACTCACGGGCAAGCCTGTCTTTTACGAGAAAGCAAAACGCGCGCTCGTCGAGACTTACAAGCGCCGTTCGCCGATAGGACTCGTCGGTTCGGCCATCAATGTCGAAACCGGAAAGTGGACCGACCCTGATAGTCACATCAGCGGTGGGATCGATTCCTACTATGAGTATCTCTGGAAATGCTGGCTCCTCTTCGGCGACAAGGATTGTCTTGCCATGTGGCGCGTCAGCATTCCTGCCGTTAATCGGTATCTCGCGGATGAGACCGCGAACGGCCTTTGGTATGGGCAAGCCAACATGAACACGGGTGCGCGCACCGGCACTACTTACGGCGCACTCGACGCTTTCTTCCCCGGCCTGCTGGCGCTTTCAGGTGACGTCAAACGCGCACGAGACCTGCAGGAGTCATCCTTCAAGATGTGGAACCTCTACGGCATCGAACCCGAAGTCATCGATTACAAGACAATGAAAGTGGTCGCCAGGACCTATCACCTCCGGCCCGAGATCGTGGAATCGACTTACTATCTCCTTCACTTCACGCATGACCCGCAATACCAACAAATGGGTGACACGATCTTTAACGACTTCGTGCGTTATTGCCGCACCGATGCTGGCTATGCCGCGCTCTCAGATATGGTCACGAAAGAAAAGCGAGATGAAATGGAGAGCTTCGCCCTGGCTGAGAGTTTCAAGTATTTCTATCTGCTCTTTGCTCCACCCGGCACCTTGGATTTAAACAAAGTAGTCTTTAACACCGAAGCACATCCCTTGAGACGAACATGGTAAAACTACCCTTTTTCATACTCACCCTTTTCCTACTCGCGCTGGGCCAGTCGCCGGCAGCCGAGAGACTGTCGGACTATGTTCGGCCGTTCGTCGGCACAGAAGGCGAAGGCAATACCTATCCAGGTCCGTCGGCGCCTTTTGGTATGGTACAACTTAGCCCCGATACCGACAAGGAAATCTGGGAGACAGCCTCCGGGTATGAATACTCCGATCCTACTATCTTCGGCTTCAGTCTGACTCACTTGACCGGCACAGGTATTCCAGACCTTGGCGACTTCCTTTTCGTGCCGCAGATTGGCGAAGCCAAATTAATGTCAGGAACGAAAGGCCAGCCGGAGTCGGGTTACTTATCTGGTTACTCTCATAACGATGAGATGGCTGCCGCCGGATACTATAAAGTAAAACTACAGAAGCCAGGAGTAACAGTCGAGCTTACCGCGGGCGAGCGCGCCGGTATGATGCGGATGACGTTTCCAGCCAGCGACAAGGCTTCGGTCCTAGTCGATCTGGAACATGTCCTTAGCGGTAAGAAATGGAAGGTGGTCTGGTCGCATCTACGCATCGAGGACAATGCGACGGTTACCGGTTATCACATGGTCACTGGTTGGGCGAAAGAGCGGCCTCTCTATTTTGCCGCCCGCTTTTCTCGACCTTTCGATAAGGCGGAGATATTCAGTGAAGGTAAGCCAGTTATCTACGATACCTACCGGTTCCGGAGTGCGAAGGAGGCGATGGGACCTAGCCTGCGGTTTCTCGCGAGCTATCAGACGAAGGAGCAGGAACCTATCCTGATCAAGGTCGCGGTCTCAGCCGTCAGCGCCCAAAATGCCTTGAAAAACCTGGAGGCGGAGATCCCAGGATGGGACTTCGATGGCTTGCGCGAGAGCACACGGGCGAGGTGGGATCGCGAGCTTGCTCGAATCAAGATCGAGGGTTCACAGGAGGAGAAGGAAACCTTCTACACGTCACTCTACCATACCTTTCTCGCTCCGAATTTGTATGAGGATGTCACGGGCGAATACCTGGGGTTCGATCATAACACTCATAAGGCGCAAAACTTTACTAACTATACTGTGTTCTCTCTCTGGGACACCTATCGCGCGACTCATCCGCTCTTCGCCCTCATTCAAGCCCGGCGCGATGCGGATATGATTAATTCCATGCTCGCGCATTACGATCAAAGTGTGGAGCACATGCTACCGATCTGGTCGCTCGAGGCGAACGAGACCTGGTGCATGGTCGGCTATCATGCCGTCCCAGTGATCGTCGATGCCTTCCTCAAAGGCGTGAAAGGTTTCGATATTTCCCACGCCTATGAAGCGATCAGAACCACCGCGATGAACCCACACTACGATAGCGTTGCGACTTATGCCAAGCTTGGCTGGGTGCCCTTCGACAAAGAGAATGAGTCCGTCTCCAAGACCCTGGAATATGCCTATGATGACTTCTGTGTCGCACAGATGGCCAGAGCGCTAGGTAAGAAGGAGGACGCGGCCTACTTCTCCAAACGCGCGGATAGTTATAAGAATCTCTTCGATCCTTCGGTAGGATTAATGCGCGGTAAGGACTCCTTCGGCCAATGGCACTCACCCTTCAACCCGCACTCCTATGACGAGACGGCGGGAGTGAACGATTTTACCGAGGGCACGAGCTGGCAGTATTCATGGTACGTTCCGCAAGATGTACCCGGGCTTATTTCGTTAATGGGCGGTAAGGAAGCTTTCGCGCAGAAACTAGACCAGCTCTTCACCTTTAAGGAAGCGGACCAAAACAAGGGCGTCTCAGACATACAGGGACGCATCGGCGAGTATTGGCACGGGAACGAACCGAGCCATCACGTCATCTATCTCTACTCCTATGCCGGACAGCCTTGGAAAGCCGCCGAACGTCTCCGCGAAGTAGTTACCACTCAATACGGCAACAAACCAAATTCCCTGAGTGGCAACGATGACTGCGGCCAGACGTCGGCCTGGTATATCTTTACCTGCCTCGGCTTCTACCCGGTTTGTCCGGGCAGCGATTACTATGTTATCGGCGCGCCGCAACTCCCGAAAGCCGTCCTCCAACTTTCCAACGGTAAGACCTTCACCATGACGGCAAACCACTTATCCGAGGCGAATAAGTATGTGCAATCCGTACAAGTAAACGGGAAGTCGCTGGATAACCCATTCCTTCGCTTTGGCGAATTGACTAAGGGTGGCACCGTTGTTTTCGAGATGGGTCCAAAGCCAGGCTCGTGGGGCGCAAACCCACAAATCCCTAAATAGACAGTGTCACTCAACTAAGTCGTCGCAACCGCTCAGCATTTCAGCCCTACTTAGCGAGCGACTCAAGATCCTGCGCGGCGACTTGCGCTTCGCCGGCAAGGATACGCGCGCGGATTTCCGAGATAAGCTTGACCTTTTCCTTCTTCTTATCGTTAGGCTTCGAGCCGGTTATATCCGCCCAATTCGGTGAGTCGTAAACTGACTTCGCTATGGTAGTCATCGCCGTGACATCTCGCCCGAGGTCGAACTTGAGCTGAGCCACAACGAGCCGGCGCTGTTCTTTAGGGGGCTTCCTCTTTACGGCCGGCTCGATCTTTTTCAAAAAGTTCTCCTTGGTCTGTGCCCCTTTGCTGCCAAAGGTTGCGCCGGCGACATGGCGAATCTTATGCAGGTTGATTGCATAGCCCTGGTGCGCGCGCCCAGCTGCTCGTTTCGCCAGGGCTCCGTCGTCCCTGAAGTAATCGAATGTCGCCGCGGCTTCTAGGACAGCGGCCTGAGGCTGATGGTCGGCGGTCAACTCATCACCCTTTGGTTTCGGAATGGACGAGTAGGAGCCCGTAAGGCCTTCGAGCAGATATTTCTCCCGCGCCTTTCCGATCGACGTGTCGTTGTTGATAAGCTTGGAGAGCAATTCTCCGAGCACGACATTCTGCTCTAAGAGCTGGCGTTGCAGGCCTGGTAACTTGGGATCGTCGGCCTTTGTTTTGGCCATCTTATCTATCTCTTTGATTACGCCGTTTGCCTGACTGACAGCCGTCCGTATCGCTGAGATGGTCTTAGCGTTTGAAGCTTCGAACCCACGATCTTTCATCGCGAGATAAGCCACCAGGAACTCGCCGGCCGGCTGAGGCGTGCTCGCGATCGTTAACGCCGCACCCGTTCCGGTCTCGGCCACATAGATGGAATGAGTCTTTCCTTCATCATCAATAAATGGCGTCTTGGCGAAGGCCCAACTAAAGAGCTTCTTCGCGGTGGCTTTCGCGCTGCCCCAAATCTTCTTTGCCTTCTCGGCAATCCATTTCGCTATCTTGAGTAGGACCGCATCGACCTTGCCACGGATTTTCTGGATCGCATCGCGGATCTTACCGGTAATGCCGCTAAGATGCAGGAGTTGCGCGAGGAAGTTGATAACAAGAGTTAGACCTCGGGCCAGGCCGTTCTCCAAGGCATCCGCGGCCGCTCCTATGTTGCCGGCTGCGATCTCGGCGATCGAACCGAGGAAACTGCCGATCATTTCCGCGATCTGCTTCGCCTTTTGGATGAAGAAGACAATCGTATCGTAGATACTTAGGATTGCCTTGATGATGCCCGCGCCCGGGATGAGAAGCGCGCCGACGGCTTTGATCGCTTCTTCGATTATCTTCATCTTAACGTAGTCCTTCACTGCGTCGATAAAGGCGTCGCGCATCTCACCGGCCATTTCCTTGAGCTGTTCCCAGGCGGCCATGGGACCTTCCGTGATAAGTGTCTTGACCAGGGTGAAGGTCTTTTCCAAACCGGCGACGACATTCTCGCCCATGACTGTGACCATGTGTTTGCGAATGTTTTGATAGGATATCCCTATCATTTGCAAGGCCACGCTGATGATACCGCGGAAGTCCCATGTCTCTGGCAGCGTGATGCCGCCGAGCGAACCGGTAAGCCACTCGAAGAGCGAATCCTTCAGGTGTTTGAGGAAGTTCTTGCCGAAGTTCTTGAAGCCTGTGATAGCGGCGTTAACCAGGTTCTTTACGAACTGAATCGGCTTAGTGAAAATGGCTTTGAGGACTGCGGATCCTTTATCGATGATTCCTTCGATCGTGCCGAGTGAGACTCCAAACTTCTCCAGAGCCCAGGTGAAGAACTTCTTTGCTGCGAGCAGGAGTAGCTTGCCCAGCTTGGACAAGGCTCCGGACATAGCTTCTTTCATCTTATCGATCTTCTCGTCGATGGCCTTGATCGCGGCACTTTGCTTGTCCTTTAACTTATTTTGTAACTCCTCCTCTTTCTTATTAATGAAGCCGTCCAAGTCGTTGAGCTTGGCGTTCATCTCGGTCGCGGCTTTCTGGCCTATATCTCTCAGGCTGGGACCGAGTTTGCTGACATAGTCTTTAATATCTTTCCGCGCGTTAGCTAGATCGTCCTTACATTCCTGCACGACCCTTTTGTTATCCGCAGTGATGTCGTCCGACAGTTTGTTGATCGTGCTAACAAAGGCCGCGCGGTTGCGCTCAAAGATGGCTTTGACCTCCGGCAGATCATCCATGCCCAGCAGCCAGTCCTTGGCTTCCTTTACTCCGCCCAGCCAACCCGAGTAGCGCTCGGCCTTATAAGCTTCGAGTTCGCGCTTGACGTTATCTTCGAATTGCTTGCTCGCCCTGGCGTTTCCTTCGTCGAAACGCCGAATCGAGTTTTTCTCCAAGTCTTCGAGTTTCTTTTTCACCTTATCCTGCGCGGCTTGAAAGATGCCGTTGATTTTCTTTCCTACTTCGTCGTGCTGTTTCTCCAGCGCACTCTTCGCGCCCTTCTGCTTTTGCGCGGTCGCGC
Source organism: Chthoniobacterales bacterium (assembly GCA_013821455.1). Lineage (GTDB taxonomy): Bacteria > Verrucomicrobiota > Verrucomicrobiia > Chthoniobacterales > UBA10450 > Palsa-1392. The sequence continues at coordinate 20,934 of JACDGS010000029.1, read as the reverse complement.
CTAACTGTGTTTTACGTTTGGCGCTTAAGTCGCCGCGGCCCTTCTTCTCTTCCTGCCTGAGATCCTTATCGGCCGCTTCGCCGGTCTGTTGCGCGAATTTCTGAATGGTGACCGGCTCGGTTTTCGCCGTCTTTTCCATTCCCTTCTTTTCTTTGTTCGCTTCGGCCAGGTCGCCGCTATCGACCATATCGAGTTGTTCCTGGCTAACTCCTTCTTCCTTAAGTTTGCCATCTGCTTCCTTGGTATAGCTCGTGACATCGGTGTGCTCGGGCTTGAGCGGAGCGATCGCATCCTGACCCAGGTTCATGTTAGGAGTCGCCGGTTCCTTTTCTTCCGCGGGCAATGACTCTGGCGCATGCTCGGGTGGTGCTGGCGGGGGAGTTTGCTCCATTTGCGCGAAGGTCGAGACGACTGCGTTCTTATCTCCTTGCACCACCAGCATCACATCTGCACTCATGTGCTGGGCTTTCATGTCGCGCTTGAAGTTATCGACGTCTTCGATCGTGCTTGGGATGTTCTGCGCGAGGGATTGCTGGAGCCGCTGCTTCGGCTTTTGTTGATCGACTGGTGGAGCGGGATGACTGCTAACTGCTGTCACCTGACTGGCATTACTAACGGATTGATTTTCGCTTGCCGGAGTTACAACGGCCTTCTGCGATTGCTGCAGTTTCTTCGCCGCATCGTCATGTGTCTGTTCGTTCTGTTTGAGTTTGTGCAGCCGGCCTATCCCTCGGGCCAGGATTGGAGTGGCTTTCGCGACTAGGTATTGCGCTACCTTACTAGTGCCAGCCGAGCGGAGTAAGCCGGAGGCGAGCGTTCCGACAGGTGGAGTCTTACCACCTTTACCGGGATCTTCTCCCCGGGATTTGGCGGCAGGCGGTAGCTCTTTCTTGCGCGCTTCTTTTCTCACCACCTTCTTTAAATCCGGGACAGTCTTCGGGGGCGGGCGCTTGCCTAGCTTCCTCTTCGCGGCGATCGCTTCGCCTTCGAGCTTTGTCGCCTGCGCATCGGTCACATCCGGCGGCAAGGCGACCGACTTACCTTCCGCAGTGATGTACATCCGCACGCCACCGACATTGACAATACGACGCCGGATAACTGCTCCTTCCTGCAAAGTGTGAGTCAGCTCATGTGCGATCAACTCCTTACCCGCATGAGTCTCCGGCTGATACTTATCCTGCGCGAAGTAGATGTGACTTCCTACCGCGAAGGCTTCGGCACTTACACTACGGCTTAAGCTCGCCGCCTTTTCGCCGGTATGGATACGCACATCACCAAAGTCAGCTCCGAAACGCGGCTCCATAAAATCGCGAACCGACGAAGGCAAGACCGTGGCTTTTTCCGATTCTGGCGCTGCCGCGCTGGATTTTGTTCCGTCTTCCGCTCGCGCCGTCACTTCCGGCGGTTGCATTTGCATCACGGCGCGTGCCGTAGTTTCTGCTTCGCGCTCGGCGCTATCGCCAGGAGAGGAAACTTTAAGAGAGTCAGGCGCTGGCCCACTCGAAAGATTGCCGGTCGCTTTGCGCCGCACCGTCCCTTCCTCGTCCATCTTATCCAAACGACGGCTAAAGACACTCTCCGCCACACTAACAAGGAAAGGCGCAAACTCAGCGCCAACATAATCGACGCTCGCGCTGGCCGAAGGAGCAGCCCCCGCGTCGGAGACGGTAATAGTAGCTTCCATCGCGATGCGTTGCCGGCCATTTATATCCGCGACTAACTGATAGGAAATCTCCTGCAGACGAAGCGTGCCACTAAATGACTTCACTGCGACATTAACGGAGAACTCAGAGTTAGGATCGTTCTTAACCTTCGCAAAAAGGCCACGCAGGAATTTTTCTATGCCGCGGTTTTGTAACTCCTGATTTACTCGTTTCGCTGCTAGGCGAATGCCGGCCCCTGATTCACGTCCAGTCCCAGCGCCTAAGCCATGAGCTTTCTCCATTCCCGCGGGAACGCCTTCGTATTCACTCGCCGAAGGCAGATCTTTTTCATAACCTCTCCGGGCTTGCGGCGGACCAAGGATAGCTCTGATCCAGACCACGAAACCGGTATCTTCGGTGCGGTCTCGCTTCACCCATTCTCCTTCCTGCACAGGATTGATCTCGGCCTTTATCCGGTCCTTCTCGCTTTTCTTATCCTTGTCACCACCGACTACGGTGAGATTCTGTAATCGAAACTGTGATTGAAGCGGAGTAAGACCTTTACGCACCTCAGCTAGCGATAGCTTGTCATTCTTGAGCAGCTGATTGCCCTTTAAGACGGCACCATTGAGATCTGCCTTCTTTTGCTCCTCCGTCCTTTCGTCCGTCTTACCATCGACCTTTTTACCAAAGGCTTTGGCGAAGAGCTTCTTCGCCATGGTGACGATCCAACCTATCAGCCAATCCAAGGCTTTATCGATCGGTGCCCTAACCTTGTTGATAACTCCCATGACTTTGTCCGCGACTTTGCCTAACCCGACAAAGCCGGCGAGGAAGTTAATCGCCAGGGAGAGCAGGCCCGCCAGCGTACTCTCAACCTTACTCGCCGCGGCGCCGATCGCGCCGGCCGCGATCGCAGTGATGGAGTTAATGAATCCAGTAACGACCTGAATGATCTTCGAGATCTTATTCACGAAGACCATGACCGTGTCGTAGATCGAGAGGATAGCCGAGATAAAGCCCGCGCCGGGGATGAACATCGAGATCAGCTTGGGCACGGCTTTCTTCACTACGATGTCGATGACAAAGTCAGTGATACCACTTATCACCATGTCCTTTAGGTTACTTAGCTGGTCTTTGATCTTATCCCATGCGGCCGCGGGTCCTTGCGTGACGAGAGTGACAACAATGTCGAAGCCGGTCTCCATGGCTTTGACCGCGGGCTCACCGACTACCTTTACTAGCTTCTGGCGGATATTAGCCCAGGTAAGGCCGAGGACGGAGAAGACGAACTTGGCGATCTCTTTCAGGCTAAAGGCCGTCGGGATATAGACGCCGGGAAGCGCACCTGTGAGCCATTCGATCAGGCCGGCCTTGAAATGACCGCCGAAGTTAGCGGCGAAATTCTGGAATCCTAGTTTGGCCGCCTTCACCAGATTACCGACGAAGGGCAAAGGATTTCGCAGAATGCCTTTCAGGGAGGCGCCGGCTTTTTGGATGTAGGCAAAAGCGCCGGGACTTACGACATCGAAAATAATCTCAAGGAGTTTCCAGACTTTCGCCGCACCCCAGCTAACGAACCGGCTAGCGAAGTTTCCGAAGACACCTACGAGCTTGGCGAAGGCTCGCGGCACCAGGATAATGTCAAGCAGCTCGAGAGACTTAAAGGCTTGGAGGAAAAGCCCCGGTATCTCGCTGACGAAACCCTTTAACTCACCCAGGGCACTCTTAAACCAGACGGAAATGCGCGGGAGAGCATTGGCCTTCTTTATCTTATCCCATGTCTCCTCCTCGCCGATGAACTTAAGGAACCCGCCGACCAAAGCTTCGGCGTCCTGCGCGACAGGCTCACCGGTGATAGGATCCCGACCCATGACGGCACAAAGCAAGTCATAGCCTCGCGTGTTGCGGGCCACCGCAGCGAGAGGTCTCAGGATAGCATCCTTAATGAGTTGGACGATCCCGTCCTTTAGGCTACTCGCGAAGGCCTTGATTCGTTCGATTGGACCGGTAACTAATCTTTTTGCGCGATCCCATAACTCACCCGGACTCGCCAGATCTGTAACACCTATCCCAGAAATAAATGCAGCGATCGCATCTACAATGATGCTGCCGATCTCTTTCAGGGCGTTGAACTGCTGTGAGACCCACTGACTAACCTTCTCAAAGATGCCATGATTATTCAGGGCATCGGTGATCATGCTTCCACCCGGGATCATTTCGATCGCGCCCCTTAGGATGTTTCCGGGACTACGATCGACGCTGGCATTGGTGACAGGGTTATACCCAATCACGACCGTTAACATGGTGAAGCCAGGGATGGCGGCGGCTTTGCCGGCAAACCATTCCCGCGGATCGGAAAGACTGGGAAACTCCAGACGCTGAATAAGTGAGTCAGAACGAGAGACGGTTTCGTCTCGACTACGCTTAGTCTCGTTAGGCTGGCTCGCGGCGCCTTGTTGGATAGTGTGAGTCAGCTCGTGCGCGATCAGCTCGCGCCCTTCCTCTGTCTCGGGCTGAAACTTGTCCCGGCCGAAGAAAACGTGACCACCGGCGGCAAAGGCGCGCGCATTTAGTTGCTGGTTGAGCTTGGCCGAGCGGTCGCCGGTATGGATTTTGACCTTGCCAAAGTTGGCGCGAAAGCGCGGCTCCATGAAATGCCGCACTCCCATCGGCAAGGGCGACCCGGAGGTAAGTCCTTGTTTGATGTCGGCCTCGATGTTCGCTTTGACGTTAGGCTGGCCTTCGATCTGCCGGGTTGCTCGTTCGTCCCTGGCATAGCTCTCTCTCATGTTCGCGTCGGCGAAGCGTGCGAGGTAGGGCGATTGAAATGCGCCGGCTACGCCATAGTTATCCGGCGCCGGCATCCGCGCGACCTTCTTCGCCCTCGCCGAAGCTTCCTTTTCGGCAGAGTCTTCCGGCGACGACACCCGCAAAGAGCCGTTCCTCGTGTCCGGCGCGCGCGCCACCGGTCTGAGCTGTGGTGCGCGCGTTGCCGCGGGGCGGACGATTGTGGCCGGGCTCCTTGTTTTTGGGACAGCCGTTTCCACAGTTACTCTCGTTAGGCTGCTCTGCCTACACCGTTCTTCCTTCCTTTAGGAATTCCCGGCGCACGCCCGCTTCGATGTCTTCCAGTAAGATGATGTTGGCATTCCTACTCAGGGCTTTGAGCGACGAGTAGCGCACGACATTCATGATTGTGCCGCCGGAGAGATCATACCTGGCCGCGACCGCATCCAGATCGATGGCTTGTTCCATCACCGCCTTGGACGAGAAAGCGTTGGCCCAGATACGACGACGTTCCGCCGGCTTCGGCATGGGGAAGTTTACGACGGAATGAAAGCGCCGGATGAAAGCGTCGTCTATGTTCGCCTTAATGTTGGAAGTAAGAATAACAACACCGTGAAACTCTTCTATCCTTTGCAGAAGGAAGCTGATCTCCTGGTTGGCAAAGCGGTCGTGCGAATCCTGCACCTGGGTGCGCTTACCGAATAAGGCGTCGGCCTCATCGAAGAAAAGGATCCAGTTCTTATGTTCGGCCAGGTCGAAAATTCTGGCCAGGTTCTTTTCTGTCTCCCCGATGTACTTCGAGGCGATCATACTCAGGTCGATCTTATAAACGTCGCAACCGCAGTGCTGACCCAGGAGACAAGCGGAAAGAGTCTTACCCGTCCCGGGCGGCCCGCAAAAGAGACTTGTGAATCCCGGTTGGATTTTCTTCTCCATCTCCCAGTCTTGCAGCAGCCGCTGGCCGTGCAGGATCCAATGCTTGATTTCGTCTAACTGTTCCAGAGTAGTCTCAGGTAGGATGAGATAATCCCAGTCCAGATGAGTCTCGATCAGGCGCGCGGGGAATTCACTGTTGTAACTCGGCTTACTCTCGATTCCGGTGGTAAAGAGATGGCGATACTCACGGGAGAGAGTTAGTGCGCCACTTAGGAGTGACTCACTACCTTGAACCGACGAGAGGTGGAGGATGTTATGCCGCGCGAAGAAATGATCGCCTTCGAAGAGCCGGGTGATTTCAAAACGCGAGGCCAGATCATCACCGGCCAGGATAAAGGCCGCGGTTTCACCGGTAGGAATGAAACCTCCATGAGTCGCACCGTGCACGCCGCCGAATTCCGTAAAGCCGCGTTCCGTCGTTTCGTTCTTACTCCAAAGCACATCGAGTAATTGCGGGCGGATAAGTGGAATGAGCGCCATGAGAACCACGATGCGTTCCGCGGAGGTCCACTCGTAGTGTTTAAGAAAGAGTGCATAAGGAGAGTCACTCTCACTGAGATTGGGCGGGGGAATGACGAGCACGGATTCCACGGCGCAGGTTTTCCCGAAGTAGAGTTTTAGGCGCGCGTCGAGCACGTCCGCGAACCACCCTAATTCCCGGTCAAGGTCACTGGCGTTGGCCTGCAAAGGAGTCACCATTCGATATGGATGGCCCGTTCCATCCAGGGTAGTTTTACGACACTTATGCCCCATGGCAGATAGTCCAGGAGCATATCGAAGGAACGCCGCTCAACTTGCAATCTCCATCCTTGCTCGTCACTGCGCAGCAACGCAGGACGCTGCAGGAATGAACTACGGAAGCCGTCGGGCGAAGTTCCTTCTAGTGCTGTCCAGTGTGAGATAGCGGCTTCGAGAAGACCGTGGACCAAGTCTTCATCGCCTGCATTAAGAAGACCCTCAGAGACACATAGAGAATCGTCTGGAGTCAAACCCACCAGGACTTTAATCAGCGCCAGGTCATACTCATAAATCGATTCGTGGCCCGTGCTCAGAAAATGCAGGAGTGCCGCGGAGCGCGGCAAGGTACACACAGGAAGAGAACTATCGCTTTCCGCTCTTATCCCGGCGTTCTCGAAAAAGCGTGGCAGGAAAGGATGTAGTAAGACGAGACCGGCATGACTAACCATGGTGGGAAACTCGCTCTCGCTCGTGGGGTCAGGAGATAGCTCTGAGTCTAACGACTCCACAGTTTGAAGCGCCGGCGACCGGAACGGATCGCTACTTTTCCTCCGCTGTGACACGACGTCGCCCTGTCTCCTGGGATTAGTCAGCTCGATCTTATTCTGGCGCAATCGAACTCGTTCCGCGGGATACAGATGAGTCGCAGAAAGAGTCATCTTATTTTTCTTTTTAGAGTTAACTTCTCCGACCGCCGGCAATGACTTTACGAATGTTTCGAGGAGACTTTTCTTGATCGAAGGAAAAGATGCCTCAGCCGCCTCCAGAAAATCCCGGACTGTCCAATCGAAACGGCGAGACATTGCTCGCCATAAAGTGATGGCCATGAGTTGCAACTGCTGGTAGCGGCCAAAGTAATCTTCACCCGACTCCTGTAGCAGCGCCAGGAGCGCACGCGTGGTCACCGCTGAGTCTTCCTTGCCAATAAGGTCCACTAAGAGAGTGTTCTTCCGGGTTAGCCTGATAAGCTGAAGGAAACGAAAGTAAGAGATGGGAGGCAGCTCCGACCTTTGTAAGAATCGCGTGACTTCAGTCACATGTTCCTGAATGACTCTCGTAAACATCTCCGCTAAGTCAGAGCGCTCGGCCATTGGTGTTTCCCACGGCACAGATCCAGTTAGCAGATATTGTAAGAGCGCTTCCAGCTTCTCTCGTTTATGTGGCTCCTTGCCCCCGGACAAACTGACAGATTCACCACGAAAAGGCAGGAGTTCGCGTAACCGGTCTGATAGCTCGCGGCGAATCAATTGCGGTAGGAGATCCAACTCATCCTCGGAGCCTATTCTTAGCTTCAGCTCGATCCTGGAAATCCGAAGCACCTCTTCATCAACGCACTCCTCATCGAAGACCTCTTCCAACGCGGGCAGGACTAGCTCCTGCCACGATGCCTGCAGGCGCCGTCGCATGCGGAAGGCCGATGACTGTGACACGCTGCGCACGGTCAGGGTTTGCCGGCGGATTCTATGTGATAGAGAAGACACAAACTTCTAAGTGTGGAGGGCTCCTATTTGTCCTATGCGGGTTTTCAACGAAACGTCGCTCGTCTTGGAGGCGGCCTGAGTAAAAGCTACCTGGGCGGTGGTGCGAGCCTGATCGCTACTTAGCTGGAGCGAAGTGCCCGCGAGTGCCTGCAAGGCGACGTTCTGATCGGCCGCGTTAATCTCGCCTGGTTTCGATGCCGCCAGGATGTTTACTATCTCTCCGCTTTTAGTAGCGGCGTCGAGCTCCTTAGCCTGCAGGTCGGATTGGGCGACTGTTCGATCGGGCTCGGGCGTAGCCGGGTCGGCGATTTTCTGGTTCAGGATATTGATGTCCTGCTGCTGCGCGCTTAGTTCGATCACTCTCGAGCCGAGAGCGGAGTTAGTGACCGTCGAACCAGGCGTAACGCTTCCCACTCCTTGGCCTAAGTTTGTCGTCGATAATTTCGCAATCGAGCCACTCGCTATCGTCCCAACGAGCGAATAAGTCTTATCAGTCAGGTTGGCCTGATAGGTTAGTTTCGGATCTATGACGTCGGTGGAGTAGGTATTGAGTTTGGCCGCAAAAAACTTATCCAAGGACGCGCCGACCTTTATTCCGTCCAGTAACACACTGCTACTCTTGACCGGGGGCACGGTCAGAATTGGTTCTTCCGGATCTACTTCGCGTGCCGGTTCGGGTAAGTAATAGGGCAACATGAAGTCCCCAACGACATGGTTATTCTCGTCGTAGGCGAGAATGAATGTTCCACCACGCGTAACACCGCCGAAATGTTCCAAACCCGGGTTCGCCGAAAGGAACTGCGAGAAGAGCAGCTTCGCGCTTTCCTTGTCCTCTTTGTCCTGAATGTGAATATCCAGCCAATTCAACAAGTTCGCATGCGTTGAGCTAACCAACGAGTCGATGGGGGTGTTGAAAGCGGTCGTCGTAACTGCGCCGAGATTCTGTTTGAATTCCGCGGCCGAAGTCGTCGCGGTGCTGACGGCGGGAATCCACTCAGGGCTCGCGCGATAGCTGGTATATCTCTTGGCAAAAATATTCTGCGCCGAGCTGGCCGAACTCGTCAGCGCTTCATTCTTCTGCGCAGCGATGGTTCTCGTCTGCGTCAGGTCGTCCACGTCGCTGGCGGTGAGATTGTTAGTTACCTGGGAAACATAACTGCTGCCAAAGCTCTTTACGTTCTCGAGAGAGTTAGACAGGTCACTCCGGAAAACCTGATGGATGCGATGGAGATCGCCGAAGATCAGCCCCGGCTTCTTCACGACTTTGCTCTTATCGACACCCAGGAATACCGTTTGCACCGTGAAGGGGAGATTCGCATCACGGGCCTGGGCTTCAATGTCCGCGCGAGCCGCTTCGACATCCTGGCCCAGATGACCTTCGATGCGGAAGAAGGGATAGCGAGTGATCTGCGCTTTTAACGGATTTGCGGCGGCACCCTGTGCGCCATAAGCGCCGGCGTTGTATGAGTAGTTCTCGGCGTCCCTTTTTTGCTTGTGTAACTGGTAACTCCACGAATTCTGAATGGGGTGAGCTTCATCAACCTGGTAATAATAAGGGATCGCTCTCTTCTCTAACGAACACTCGGAGCCCGCGCTGGGTGTAATGCGCAGCGTACTCACAGCGACAGGCGGCTGGAATGTCTGTAAAAGTGTATCCAGCTTCCGAGCCAGAAATTGGACATGACTTATCGCCTCTGCCCCCTGAGTTAGCATGGGTGAAAGATACAAACCCGTCCGGTTCTCGTTAGAACCCGGCTCAGCCGCGACATCCCCGAGCAAGAGGTGTTTCGCGAACGTTGCCACGGTCGAAGCGGGCCAGGTCGCGGCGCCACCGATGAGACATTCGCGAAGGTCGTTCCAAGTCTCGACCAGATCGCTCAGGAAATCGTAGTAATATTGAAGACCAGAGTCATTCCGGGCAAAACTCTGGCTCAACGCGTTAAGCTTTCCCGTCCAGTCATCCGCCGGGTCCGCTCCAAAGATATCTCCCAAAAAAGCGGAAGAGGTAGGATAGAAGTTCGGCAGCTCCGCCACGAGTTTCGCCTGGATAGCGCTGGCGGCGGCGCGATAACTAGCTGCGAGTTGCGCCGTCGTAGAAATGTTTGAAGTAAGTAACACTCGGTCCGCGACGATCTCGTTTAACTTAGCCGCAGCTTCCGCGGGGTCGGGCGCGCCGATCTGGAACGGACCAGCCGCTGCCTTATCGATCAACATCACCTTGATCGTATTGACGTAATCCTTACCCAGATTGTCACAATCTGTTCCCGAGCAGAGATCGTCGTCTTTGACATAGCCTTCCATGAAAAGGACCGCGACCATCTCGTCGAGTGACGCGCTACTCTCACTGGCAAAAGAAGCGAGAGCTTTGGCGTCCTCCGACTCGGTCTCTTGCGCGACCAGTTGGTAAACCGGGTTCATCTTATCGTCTGTATAAAAGAGGTCGTATTTAGGGTTAGACTCGTCATAGACGCGAAACCGATCGAAGACGGTCTCCGCGTCGAGGTAGAGAAGGTCTCCATCCGTCGTCAGTCCTACCCCGGGGGTTACCCTTATGGTGTTATCGACCAGGGAAACTCGCAGCCCGGAGATAATGCCGACACCCAGGAGCCTGGTGCGCGTGAGACGGCTCTGGTCGTCGCAATAATCCGCCACGCTATTCAGTTGGTCGTGGGTTAGCACCTGGTCCTTCTCAAAGACGCTATAACCCGTCGTAATCGTTTCGAGGCTTCTAAGTATCTGGTTCATAAGATGGGTCCTGTTAGGAGTTATCTTTCATCGTTCCAAGGGCTGTCCGGCCGAGAAGGAATTTCGGCTCGCTCTCAGGGCTATCACACTCATGCAGGTTATGAGTCGGATAGACGTTGCGCGCCGAAAATAGGGAGTCGATAAAGCTGGCGAGTTTCGCGGCCCGGTCGCTGCCGTCGGCGCCGGCTTTGAGAGAGATCCAGTCGCGGTAATGCTTCTCGAGTGAAGCCATGTCGTCCTGACTCACCCAGCAGACTCGCGGGAGAATATGCGCGGGAGTTTCCGCGCGGATGACCTCTTCGCAAAAACGGCGAAAATCCATGTTACTAAACCGGCTGCTATAAGCCGGCAGGATCACGTTGATGCGATAACTGTAGGGGTCGTCGTCGGCGCAATCCTTAGAGCCAGGATCAGGGCAGATAGCGAGAAAGGGATCCTCATCCGCCTCCGGCCGCAGAAGGATAGATTCGATGAGATACATCCCTTCGTCGCTATAGTTAGTCCGCAGATAAGTCATCAGCTTGCTGATGGCTTGTTCCATCTCATCGCTGGTCTCGAAATACTCGATCCTGCGCGCGACGACATTGCCGGTCGGATCGACGACATTGAAGTAATACTTGCCGCTGGAGGTAGTGTTCCGCTCGTAGCCAGCAGACCCAAGGGCGAAACTGATCGCGCTTTGCATCACCTCCCGGGCGGCCTCCGTCGTAAGGTATTTCGTACTACTGCTCAGCACCACCCCGTCGGCCGTTCTTTCGTTGATGCGCCAGCGAAACTGGTCATCCGGGGTCTTATCTATCTCGGCGTAGGCATCGTAGGCAATATCCTTTAAGTTCCGCCGGTTAGGATTGCGCAGTCCCAGGAGGCAGGCCAGCCTGCGTTCGAGCCCCGAGACATTGCTGCTATCCCAAAGCGACGTCTCGTCCTTCAGCGAGTAGTTATAAGCCAGGGATCGCTCGGAGCTGATCTCAGGATAGTTCTGGAGAAAGTCGCATCTTGCCCTGGTCAAGTCCGCCGGACCGGAACCGAAGGCCGATGCCATGACATTAACCAGATCGGTCAATTGTTCCGCAAAGCGAGCGATGAGGTGATCGAGAAAGCGATTGCGACGTTCGGCGAAACTACTCTGGTCTTCTATGACGCCGTTGAGCGACGCAAGAGGATCGCCGGCGTAAATGCGATCGTAGTCAGCGAGCGAGTCAACAACCTGGGTGAAGTAAGTCTGTTCCAGGTCGGGATTCGTCGAGAGCAAATCTTTGACCCGGCTTAGCTGCGTAAAGTAATTCGCCATTACTTGATCGTAGAAAAGGAGATAGGCCTTTAACTGAAAGGCCATCGCTTGTCGCTCCGCGCCCGCGGCGCCACTCAAGCCCTGCTCGCTCAGGCCATACAAGGCAGGAAAGTGGTTCTGGAAGGAGTAATAACTTCCTAGCTTATGGTAAGTGCCGAGTGGGATGCCCAGGTCATAAGGCGGAACTGCCACCGTCTCAGTCTTGGCGTGCGCATCGGCCGCCAGGATACTTAGTTCCTCAGTTACCTTATCGGCCGCGGCTGCCACCGGCATTATACCTTTGTAGAAGACCAGGCGCGACTTTTCCGGATTGAGCAGAGCCTTCCTTCCCGGTGTTACCGGCACGACCCACTTATCCGCCACGGAGCTCGCGCCTGTCTCGGGACTAATCACGATATCCCGCACCGCGCGCACACCTTCGATCTCCATGATCGTCCGGATAACATCGGAGAGATAGATTTCCGTCCGTAAGTCACCCTTTGCGAGTTCGTCGTCGTCGATAAAGCCGCAACTCAGGAGCGGCCCCTCGAAAATCTCATCCGCGGTGAAAGGCGTGCCGTCAGGGTGGAGACGTTGCAACATCTCTTTCAACCCATAATTAGGTATAGCCGGTGCCAGATACTGCTGCGTCTGGAAAAGGATCTCCGCCTCTACCGTGGCGACATCTGCGTCCGGCGTCAGCTCCAGCTCACAACAGAGAAGGAAGCTCTGGCTCTCGACCGCGGTAAAACTAACGAAGTCTTCGCAAAGGTTGCGATTGGCTTGCAATAACTGCTCGACACTTACCAGGACGTCCGCCTGTTTCGCCTTTGTGTCGATATCTTCCATGAAATCGATGAGGACATCGTAAAGACCCTGGAGCGCGACTTCCTTCTCCCCGGGAGCATTGCTTTTCTCGCGCGAGAGCTTTCCTTCAATCGTATTCGCATAATAGGAAAGCGACGCCGGCTTGACCCAGGCATTCTTCACCCCCGGCAGATCGATCAGCAGTTTGCGGTAATCGAGAAGGGTGAGAGGGCGATTAGGTAGAATCCGGGCGGCGCTGAAGAACTGCTTCTGCATCTCCGCCGCGTTATTCGCTGCACTGGCGAGGAGGTCCTGCATGGGCAGGCTCGCGCGATAACTAAGGTCGGTCAGCGCATAGCAGAGTAACTCCAGAGTAGTTACTCCGGGGTCGTGCACATTGTAGTCCGTCCAGATGCGGCCGGCTATGTCCTGCACGTGCGCGAGACCCAGCGCATAGAGGGCCGACTGATCGAGTCCTATCTCGGCTGGCCGTCCTTTCGGGATAGTGATGGCTGGTGTCATCTCAGGCCGCTTCCCTTACGCTATGAGTGTAATCCGAAACCAGAATGGCATCAGGAGTGGTGGCGTGGGCCTCACTCAGGTCGTTCTTCGCCTGACCTTGGAGGTAGCTAAACATTTTGAAGTCGGTCACGTAATCCACTTCGGCTTGACGTTCGACGAAATCGACCAGGACAGACTTATAGACTTTTCCCCCGAAAGAGATGTCACGCTCCGAGTCGAAAGCCCAGGGCGAGAGAAAGGCAATCAAGGATTGCTTGAGCTTTTCGCTATAATAGTTGAACTCATAACCGGGCCGGAATTTCACCCTGAAATCAAGCTGGATGCGCTGATAACTCGGGTTCCTCACTTGTAACTGCACCTGCATGCCAGCCCTTGCTTCCACCCAGCTGGTCACGCGGCTAATCGTATTCGCGTTGACCTTCGGCTCCAGCAGATCGACCGCGTTTTGGTTCCTTAAGTCTGGCACCACGATGAGCATGACATGGCCCGGAGCCAGCCAGGAACCTTCCTTCGCGTGCGGAATACACTTAGCCTTATGAATCTTGGGAAACTGCTCGAGCACAATCCGCTCATAATCCCACGGTGTGATACAACGATCCTTATGACGCAGTCGCTCGGCGACCCGGCCATGAAACTTATCGTCTCCTTCTTCCGCCGCGCCGCCAAAGGAGGGATAGGGCTGCGCGACCGATTGCACCGCCGCGACACCGTTCTTGAACTTACTTATCTTGCCAGCGGCGAGCGGGAGCAGAAGGTGGCTGGGATCGTTACCCTTGGATTGTAGCTCTACTTCCACCGCGTTCGCCGCGATAGCCAGGACCTGGCAAACAGCCTCGACCTTCTCCTTAATGCCGGCTTTAAGCCAAATTCTGTCGCTCGGAACGATCGTGTGTTGCCTGGTTGCCTCGGTAGGAATGACAAAGGTGATAACTCCGCTCGTGAGTAACTGATTCGTCGTGTCGAGGACCACATTCTCGCTCGTGAGCGATCGCCAGTAGTTATCACATAGGACCGACCATGAGATATCCTCCTGGTCGAGATCGGGGTCGTCACTTCCTTCCGCCACCTCGAAGAGAATGCTCACGCTATCTCCGGGATTCAGGTTACTTAGACCTATAAGAAGCTCGCCCTCGTTCGCATACCTCGGTAGAAACGAGACTCGTTTGTCCGCCAGAAAGTCAAACTGGTTACGCTGATAGCCATGTTCCCGCATCTGTCCAAAGTAGGCAATATGAAAGAACTGCAGATCGGGGTTGGAGAAATCCGAGAGGCTGGCCGACGCAATCGCCACTTCGCCGGAGTGAGCCTTATAAGACAGCGAGATACGCTGAATGGCGGGAGTGTAAGGCTCGTTCAGAACAATAAGGGAAGTTTCCGCACCCTTGCTGTATTGCATGACATGGGCGGCGTACTCTCGCCGGTAGGCCGCATGCAGAAAATCACGATCAAGGGATAAGGTAATGAATCCGCGGCGCGCCTCGGGTGGCGTTGACTGGAAAGAGGATAGCACCGGGCGCGCGCGCAGGTAGCGCTCCACCGCGACTCCACCCCAGAAGCTCCGTGATTGCTCGAGGGCAAAGAGATGCATGCCGGCCGAGACTCCGCTGGAGACCGAAAAGGAACCCGGCGTGAAAGTAAGTGTGTGTTCGTTAGCGGCATTGCTCGCGTCGAAAAGACCAACCGTGTTGCTGGTGTCATTCCAGGTCCCGGCATCGCTAAATGCGACGCTGGCGGTGAAGTAGATGTTACTCACCGGCGAGCTATAGTTAGAGTAGTAGTCGCTGAAGTTTGTCGGCGCGTCCTTCCATCTGATGGTCAGCTTTATCTCGGATAGCTTTTTCGCCAGGGCCTCACTGCAACCTACCATGAAGGTGGAGCCCGCCGTGGGTTGCGGGCCAAAGGGAAGGAAAGCCTTGGCCGCGTCCAGGGTGCCTTCATCGTTCTCCAAGTCGAGCGAACTGACCGTCGCTACTTCAACGGAAACGGAAGCATTGTTGATAGTCAGGTTTTTAAAGTCACTATAGCCGGCTGTGCTAAGACTCGAGTCGAGAAGGAACTGAACGATCGGAGCCTGCGCGGCATAAGTGTAACCGTGCACCGCCGGATTATAATCGATGACCGCTTTTTCCGTGGGGCTAACTGCAAGCTCGAAGCGGAGGATGTTACCCTCGATAAGAGTCACCGCTGAAATATCAAGTAGCGACCAGCCCTTCTCGCCGGTTACATAGGCCTTGAACGCGCCTTTGAGAGGAAGCTGCGAGAAATTCGCCGACACATTTCCCAGGCTAAGACTAATACTAATCGTGCGTGTGCCTTCTTTCATTCTCAAGACCGGTGATGCGATGGCGAAGCCTACTTCGGCCGGCGGCAAACCGGCGTAACCAAAGGCCCGCCACTTAGGCTGCGTCGCCGGCAGTGCGCCGCCTAATCCGTCGGAGGAATTAGCGATAGGTGCGTAGCGAACGATCCCATGACTGGCGGGATCGAGAAAAAGCGAACGCAGCGAATCAACCGACGCGCTGTTAACGATGGTCTGCTCGCGGGTCGGAGCATAGACTAACTCGACCCCGGAATTGTCCTTGCCCGCCGCTAGCGTGTCATCGGGGGTAAGACTGATGGGACCCGACTTTTTCTTCAGGGTGACAAGGACGTGCGCCTTATCCGGCAGCGCCGGTTTTTTGGTGAGGCCCAGGACATCGCGATAGTAAAAATCGAGATGACGACCTGTGAATCGGTTAAGCATTTCTTGCGGCTGCCGATAGAGCTCGAGGAAGCAAAGGAAGAGTGCCAGATGAGGCAGAGTTAGTCCTCCCTCGGGTGGCGTCGAATTAGTGAAGAAGCTGCTCCAGTTACCCGTTGGTGCAGCGATGTCGCTACGGTAGTAGTTAACCAACGGCGCAAAGCGCTGGGCGAAGAGTAAGAGGTCTGCGGGCGTGCGCTCGTCTATATCTGCGAAGTGCGCTCCCAAAGCCGGAGAGATACGATCTCCCTGGCTCTGTCCGAGCTGGGAAATCATGTTCTGGATAATTCTTTTCGCGGCCATGGCAGACTTATCCTTACCCTAGGTCACGCCGACGCTGGCTCTTACTTCGCTACCCTCGGCCATGTAGAAAGGATAGACGAGGTTGAAGCGCGAGTTCGTCGCTTTAATCTCATAGTCCACGATGATGGAGACGCGGCCTTCCATCTGCGCGGAAGTATCGAGTTCCAGGTACAGTAGGTTAATCCGGGGCTCATAAATAAGGATCGTGATCCTGGCCTTATCTTTCAGAAAAGTGGTCAAGGTCGTGCTCATCGGTTCGAAGAGAATCTGGTGCATATCCAATCCGTACTGTGGATTGAGAAAGCGTTCACCGAAGGCCGTGCCGAGTAGGATCTTCAGGCTGGCTTCGATGTCGTCTTCGTCGGAAGTCATTAGCACTTCACCTGTTTCGAGAACGAATTCCGGCGGAAAACTCCAGCCCGTTCCCAGGAAAGAAATGTGAGTGGCGCTCGCTGTGCTTGTGTCCATGGGACTCACGTTAATTAATGATGACCGTAGGCGCTCCTATTGCCGCCATCGCACCGCAGATACACGCATCGGTCGTGCGCAGGGCGGGCTTGTTCCCGATCATGACCGTGACGCTGCCCGCGGGAAAGACACTGGCCGTCGGCTGATGTCCGACCGGCGGAAGGGAACAGATGTGAGTATCACCCACGACCGCAGCGGGCTGTCCACCGATTAAGACTGTGCCTACACCCGGTCCGATGATAGTTCCGCCGTGATTGGTGATATCGCCGACTCGCGCTGCTGCTGGCATAAGTCTTAGTGCTTTACTCGTTAGTTAGCTGGCCGATTAGTTAAGCTGGACCATCCCGCCTTTGATTTTGGTTGTAGCGGCGCTGGAAATTTCCGCGCTGGAAGTACCTTCCAGTTTCAATTCCGTGCCGCCCTTGGCATTGAAGGCTGTCCCCGATTCCATCTTCATCTCGGTGCCGCCTTTGAGCTGCAGCGCCTTGACGCTTTCGATCTTAATCCCGTCGGAAGTCATCTCTATCTTGTTACCGTTTTGATCCTGTAACTTAAGAGTCTTATCCTGCTCACTCAGAGTGATCTTATTGCCCGCGGGTGTTTCCAGGCTCATCACCTTGTTCTTATCGTCGAAGTAGAGCTTCATCTTCGAACGGCTTTGGAAGACCTTCTCATCGTTGTCATCCGATCCGGTCAGGGGCGCGGGCTTGGCACTGCTATGAAGCATGCCCAGGATGATCGCCTGACGAGGATCGTCGTTTAAGAATCCAAGGACTACTTCGTCGTCTATCTCCGGCCGGAAGAAAAAGCCGCGCTGATCGCCCGCGTCTAAGACAGCCACGCGCGCCCAGGTGCCATCTTCGTCCGCACTCACCAGAGGCATGCGCACACGGACACGATCCTCGCCTTCAGGGTCTTCGTTACTTACTACGACGCCTATTTGTAACCCCGAGACCGCCGGCAATAAGGCTGCGGCGCGCGGGGCAGAAACGCTATTTCCATCGTCGGCTATCCTGGTATCTACGCTGCCGAACTGGATATGAGTCTTCCAAGCCTGCACGGTATCGAAATCCTGCCGCACGCCGGTGACAAAGACTTTGCCGTTAAAGCGATCGCTCACTCCCGCCAGAGTGACAAGGTCTCCCGGGTTGACTGTTCCCAATCCTTCGCATTTTACCCGGCCGTTCACTCGACTCATCTGCGAACGAAGCCATTCCGAATCCGCCCACGCCTGAGATTCTTCTTCAGTGACCGCAACATGCTGCAGGCGATACTCAGCCGCACTCAGAGCTGAGGATAAGTCACTTGTCGTTAGGTTACCTGGCCCAGTCACACTTGGATCGCTGGCGTCTTTTTCCGAGACACTTTGCTGGCTGGAATCCCAGGAGAAACTCTTCACCGCACCGTACTGCGAGCGAGCATCTATCTCAGCGTCGAGCTCGAGAACGGTGGCGCCGAATTGCAACGTGCAGACGGGCGAGCCGGAAAGGTTAGGCTTCTTCACCTCGACCTTCTCGCTATTAGTCAGGACAAGCTTCCCGTTCGCTTCCGCACGAGTAAGAAGGAAATCCCAATCGGTGGAATAATACTGCACCTGCTGCTTATAACTAACCGTCGTATCTTCTACCTCTGCTGCGAGGCTCGCCTTCGAGAGTAAGTCTTGCATGATATCGCTATCCTTCTTGTCGAAGAAATAGCCATTCTTGCGTCCTATCGTCAGCTTCACCGCCGCATGCCGGCATTCCACTACGAGCTGGGGCGCAGTATGATCGCGCACCTTCACGCCCTGGCGCACGACGATCCCGTGAAAAAGAGAGACAGGGTTATCCGCCGGACCGGCGAGTATCTCCACCTTCTTTCCAGGAATAAAGGTATCCTTATTGCTAAGTGGAAAATCGCTCGAGGCGGCCGCGCCATCGAGATAGATCAATCGCGCCGCGGCAACCTTATTAACCGCCTTCGTGATATAGGCCGCGACTAACTGCTCCGAGCGCGGGACGGCCGTCCCCTCCACCTTGATCGTAAACTCGCGGTGCTCCGCGGCGATCGGCAGGGTGCGTGACTCGGGCATAACTCATTTGCCTAACGGCGGGAAGGCGATCTTTGTTCCCGGCACGAGCCGGCGAAAGTCATCGAGGCCATTTTGGCGTGCGACCTGCAGGTAATAGAGTGGGTCGTTGTAAATCGCGAAACAAAGCGCGGGCAGGTTATCGCCGGCTTTGATCAGCCGGATGTGAGTGAGATCCGGAGATTGGTCCTGAGACAGAGCTACGCGGGTCTTATCGTCCGAGTTATCCGTAAAGGTCGCGGTGATAACAGCTCGCAGTGGCACACCGTCAGATTTAAATAACTTGTAAGCAATGGAAGCGCTTTTCAGGACGCAGCGTTTTATCTGAAGCGTGCCCCACATCACCTTGAGGTAGTTAGGGCGATGGATGGCGCCGTTGTAGCCTGTGACTAACTGGAATTTTTCAACCTTCTGCTGAACGTCGATGAGCTTTCCGTTCGCCCCGGTTCCGTCGATGAAGAAGGTCAGCGACAAGTCTCCGGGTTTGACGCTCTTGAAGGTCATGCGGCTGCCGTTCGTGCCCGAACCTTGCGCCGCGTCGTACTCCATCTCATAGGCGAGCGTGATCTCATTCGGATTAACGAACGATGTGAACCTGGAGATGTCGGGCCCCGAATAATCGGCTTTGTCGAAGGCCAGAATGGCCAGCTTCTCCAGCGTGCCGCGGTCAGCCATCCTAGCGTTCCTCCTTTTGGCGCAGGATATCGAGGACGCGCTCGACACACTCTCCGACGATCGTCTGCTTATCCTGGGTCGCGGAAGTAGGCGCGGCGCTTCCACCAGCAGCCTTGTTCGAGACTTCGACCGAGATAACTACTTCATCGACGATAACTGGCATAACTAGGTCTTCTTTAAGCTGAAGTATTGATAGAAGAGCTGCAGGCTCTCGATAACTACCGTGTTACTGGTCGAGTTTAAGTCACTCACGGCCCACTTCGTCGGATAGGCTTTGACTATCTGCCAGGTAAGTAAGGGCTGATGTTCTTCATTGAGCAGCTTCACGAAGATATCCTTTGGTGTGATGGTGAGATCTTCGATGCACTGGCGAATCCACTCCGTGACGGCAGAGTTAACCAGCACTCCCCGCTTCAGCACTAACTCCGGATACTTCGCGCGCAGTGGGAATTTCTGCGTGAAACGATTCTCCCCGCCTTCGGCTATGTCTTCGGTCCCCAGCTCCACCGAAAGACCTCCCACTTCGGTAAAGCGGACATCGTCCTCATGGGCCGGCAGCAGGTCCTGGACTTCAACTTTGAAGTGGAAGCCCGGCGGTGGGTAGTAACTCATCAGTCATTCTGAAGTTCCAAGCCTTCGTGCGCGATTTCGATCGACTCGATGGCGACCTCGTTGCCGGTAGCCTTTAATCCCGGGCCTTCCACTTTGACGGGGAAGGCGCGATGGATTTTCCACACCATCACCGGCATGTGCATCTCGTTGAGCAGGCTAATGACAAGGTCGCGCCGTTCCACAGTGTTTAGCTTGATCGTGGAGAGCCAGAGCCAGAAATCATTGTCGCTTTTTACGATGCCGCGCTTGAGAGTTATATTGTTGAACTTGCGCAGGCCCGGCATTTTGATCGAGGAATACTCCGGGAACGAGCCATCGCGATATTCGATCGGCTGATTCTCCTGGGTTAGGCCGCTCACTTCGGAGAAGCCGATACGTTGTCCGCCCCACTCGACGATGAAGTGGAAAACCGGAAGAGGATAAGCCGCTGTAATCATAGTATTATAGGATTGCTAAGTGTTAACTGAGTGAGGTAAGCAGGGTCAGGACGTCTGTAACTTGTGCGAAAACTTCAGGATGATAAATTCGGCCGGACGGACGACCGCCATCCCGATTTCCACATTCATTCTTCCTTCGAGGATATCCTGGCTGGTCATGGTCGTGCCCAACCCACAGCGCACGAAAAAGGCATCCTTCGTCGTCGCCCCGGCGAGGGCGCCGTCCCTCCACTTTTGGGTAAGATAGTTCTCGATCATGCCGCGCACCTTTACCCAGGTGTTAGCGTCGTTAGTCTCAAAGACCGCCCAGTAGGTAGATTTCTTGACTGACTCTTCCACCATATTAAAGAAGCGCCGGACCGAGATATAACGCCACTCATTGCTATTCCCATCCAGCGTGCGCGCGCCCCAGACCAGTGTGCCCTTGGCCGCAAAAGAGCGCAGGGCATTGATGGACTTACCAGAAGTCGCATCCACGTTGAGTGCATCCTGCGTGGTGGTATCAAGCTTCACCATCGGCTCGATGACATCGGCCAGGCTAACGTTCGCGGGCGCTTTCCAGACACCGCGACTCGTATCCGTTGCCGCATAGACACCAGTTACCGGCCCGCTCGGCGGAAGGATGATGAAGTGCTCCTTCAACTCGCTCTTAACGAAGTTATAGATCGCGGTGTTAGAGGTCTTGAAGCTATCAAGCGT
>JACDGS010000081.1 GCA_013821455.1 Chthoniobacterales bacterium | reverse complement strand
GTGTCGGTGTCGGTGTCGGTGTCGGTGTCGGAGTTGGGGTCGGGGTCGGTGTCGGGGTTGGTGCCGCAGGATCGAAGATCTCTGCGCTGGACAGCGCAACGGCGTTGTCCGTCCCACCGGCAGCCACAACCCGACCGTTATTCAGCAAGGTCGCGGTGTGGAAGCTGCGCGCACCATTCAAACTGTCGGTGCCATCCCAGGTTCCGCTCGCCGGATCGTAAATCTCAGAACTAGTGAGGACGCTGTTCGATGAGCCAACCCCGCCTGCGACCATAACCTGACCATCGTTTAACAAAGTTGCCGAATGTGCCGCGCGCGCGTCGGTGAGATCACCCGTGCCTACCCAGGTGCCGGTGCCTTGATTGAACAGCTCTGCCGTTAAGAGAGGATTGCCAGCTGAATCAAAGCCGCCTGTGGCCAATACCTTATTGTTAGGCAACAGAGTCGCCGTGAACCGAGAGCGAGCCGCACCGAGATTACCGGTAGTGAGAGTCCACGTCCCGGTTGCCGGATCATAAAGTTCGCTCGTCGCTATAGCGCCGCCACTCGCTTCCCCGCCCGCGACTAAGACACGGCCGTTGGGTAGCACCGTTGCGGTGTGATTCCCCCGCGCGTCGTTGAGATCGCCGGTCGAAGTCCAAACTCCTGTAGCCGGATCATAGAGCTCCGTGCTCTTGAGGAAGGCGCTGCCATCATAGCCGCCTGCGATCAAAACCTTCCCATCGGAAAGTAAGGTCGCTGCGGTATTGGCGCGTGCTGCATTAAGGTTACCGGTTGGAGTCCAAACTCCGGTCGCCGGATCGTATAGTTCCGCGCTTCCAAGATAGACATTGTTGTCGAACCCGCCGGCGACCAACACGCTGCCGTCCAGAAGGAGCGCAGCCGAGTGCACCGCCCGCGCCGCATTCAGATTGCCAGTGCCCGTCCAAGCGCTAGTGGCCGAATCGAAGAGTTCCGCGCTTAACCGGGTGGTGTTACCAAGACTATCATAACCGCCCGCAACGAGAACCTGGCCGTTAGCTAAAAGAGTTGCCGTGTGCGAGTAGCGGCCATCGTTGAGATTTCCCGTTGTGGACCAGTCTCCGGCCGCCAGATTAATCATCGCGCCGGAAGTAAACGGCGTGGCGCCTCGCGCAGGAGAGAGAATGCTGAAGCTGCCAAAGCTGCAGAGCAATGCCAGGCTTAGGGATGCGAGTGGGCGACGCTTAGCCATTAGAAGATGGGAAAGTGAGTTCATAATTTGTGAGTGGGCTCTGGGTGGTAGCTATCCGGTGCCTTTTGACGAGGGCGACCTTCAAACCTTCACCCGACTTTTTCCAAATTGCGCACGGAGGTGCGGTGGAGGGCCATTGTAGCGACAACGAACAACGGCGTCGAGAGTTTTTCCGCAAATATTGCAAACTGTCGTGCCGCCCCCGCAGGACCGGGCGTGCTCGCTATTCTGCGCCCTCGCGGGTTCCCGCTTTGGCGTTCGCATCGCTGCGCGCAAGGAGAATTTCGGCGATATCGAGCACTTTCACCTCTGATCCACCCTGGGCGCTAGCCATCCCGTCGGTCATCATGTTCAAACAAAACGGACAACCGGTGGCAACCGTCTTCGCGCCTGTGGCGATGGCTTCCTGCGCCCGCAGGTTAGAGACGCGCTGTTCAGGTGGCTCTTCGAACCACATGCGACCCCCGCCGGCTCCGCAACAAAAAGTCTTCTTCCCGTGCCGCGGCATCTCGCGATAGTTAGAGTCGTTAGGCGCACCGATGACACGACGAGTCGCTTCTGTTTCGTTATTCACCCGTGCGAGATAACATGGGTCGTGCAGAGTTATCGGGTCGTCATTCGCCGATCCTTCTTTTAACCGGCCATCGCCAATCAACTCCGCGAGCAACGAGGAGTGATGCTGCACTTCGTATTGCCCGCCGAACTGCGGGTATTCGTTTTTGAGTGTGTTATGACAATGCGGGCAGGGAGTCACGATCTTCTTCACCTTGTGGTTATTCAAAGTCTCGACATTCGTCTGCGCGCGTTCCTGGAAAAGGAACTCATCGCCAATGCGCCGCGCCGGATCTCCGGTGCATGTTTCCTCTTTGCCAAGGACGGCGAAATTAACTCCGGCTTCTTTGAGTAACTGCACCGTGGCGCGTGCGACCTTTTGCGCGCGCGGGTCGAAGGCGGCGGCGCAACCTACCCAAAGGAGATACTCAAAATCTGGGTTAGATTCCGCCGTAGGAACATCGAGACCTTCCGCCCAGGCGAGGCGATCTGAGTTAGGCCTGCCGTAGGGGTTGGCCTGGTTGCCGATCTGTTGCAAAGTCTTAGCCGGCGGACCGGAGAGTTTGCCTTCGCCGATAAGGTCGCGGCGCATATCGCTGATGAGATCGACATGACCGATCAAGACCGGGCACTCCTGCACGCAAGCCTGGCACATAGTACAAGCCCAGAGGGTTTCGTCCTTGATTGTGTCGTGCACATTGCCGCCGCCTAACGACATTAAGTGTCGCAGATCGGTCACGACCTTCTTCGGCGAAAGTGGTTTACCACTCGCGAAGGCCGGGCAGGCGTCCTCGCAACGGCCACACTCCATGCAGGCATCGAGACTTAGTAACTGCTGCTGGTTAAAATTATTGAGGTCGTGGACGCCGGTGCGGCCGGTCTTTTCGACTTCCTCCATCGTTAGGGGAACAAGTGTCCCCATCGGACGCTCGGGACGCGTGGCAATGTTTAGCGGACCAGTAATGACATGAAGGAAGCGATCGACCGGAATGGTGACGAAGAAGCCCGCCACCAGAATGGTATGCAGCCACCATGTCATGAGGTGCATGGTTTTCGCCGTGCCGATACTCAGTCCTTGCAAGAATGTGCTGTCGATCAGCCAACCCACGGTGGACCAATGTGCGACCCAGGGAGTAACCTGAGTGTAATGCATGCGCAGCGCCTCAACGGCGAAACCAGTTATGCCTAACGAGAGAAGGACTCCAAGAAGAAACCAATCGCGCCAGTTATGACCCAGGCTCGGCTTGCGGCGAAAGCCGCGCCGATACATCGCCAGCAGACAGCCAATGATGAACGCGACACCGAAAACATCCATCGTGAGCTCGTAGAAAAGATAATACCAACCATGATGGAAATCGTAGGGTCCATCGTGCGCGATACCGAGCAGAGTGGTCCCAATTGTAAGCACGACAAACCCGCTAAAGAGCAGCCCGTGCAAGAGAGCCCCGAGCGATTTTTTGTGCACGCGCTTTTGCGCCAGCGCATAAACAATAAGTCGCTCTAACCACACGCGCGGGCTGCGCTCGAAACCGCCCCGCTCGCCACGACGCCATTGCTGAAAGTGGCGAAAGACTTGCCAGACGAGCACGCCGAGACTCGCCGCCATCAGGGCAAAGAAAACCCATTGCATCCATGGCGCGATATTGCCGAAGACCTCGCGCCGGGTCTCGGTCATGAAGTCGGGATTCATCGGTATACGTCTTTGCGGTGTCGCACTCGTTGTATTTCAATTACGCTGGCAGCGCGCAGAAATTCGTCAACTACGCGGTAGTCTCCCAACCGAATTCGATAAGTGTGATCGGAGCCGGCCAGCTTTTCGGAACCATGAGGAAGCGGCTCTTGTGCCAGCCCGTCCACGGTCTCGATCACTCGCGCTACGGCATCGGGTGGCCGCCGCCGCAAATCCTTTTTCGTGGAAGCGCGCCAACGGACTTCAAAGGATGCCATCGCGCTTGAGTTCGGAGACGAACTGTTCGTGCGCGATGGTCGGCCCGCTACGGCGTTCCGCGGCGACCGCTAAGTCTGCGAGGTCTTCGATCAGCTTTTCATAAGCGGAGATCGGCAGAAGCACCGCGGTGCGTTCGCCCTGTTCATCGGTGAGATACTGCACGGGATCGCTCATGGGGCAGCGTAGATTGGAAGATCGCCCGTGTCGAGAAGCGGTCAGTTTACCCAGCTTTTATCGCGCCGATTAATTGCGGAACGACTTGGTGTAGGTCGGCGACGAGTCCATAGGTCGCGACCTGGAAGATGGGCGCGTCGGGGTCTTTGTTGATCGCGACGATGATGCGCGAGTCTTTGATCCCGGCGAGGTGTTGGATCGCGCCGGAGATACCGAGCGCGATGTAGAGATCGGGCGCGATGACTTTGCCGGTCTGGCCGATCTGGTAGTCGTTAGGCGCGAGGCCGGTATCGACTGCGGCGCGAGTCGCGCCGATGGCTCCGCCTAACGAATCCGCGAGGCCGCCGACGAGGCGATCGAAACTTTCCTTGTCCCTGAGTGCGCGGCCACCGCCGATGACGACGCGAGCTTCGCCGAGGTCGGGACGATCCGAAGCGCGCTCTTCGCGCGAGATGAATTCAGTGTCGTTAGGCAAGGATGCGGGATCGAATTCGAACGGCTCAATCGGGCAGGGGGCGGCGTCGGCTGCCGGAGTGGGAAAAGCGGTCGCCCGGACAGTGAGCACGCGACGTTCGCCACTTAGCCGCACAGTTGCGAGCATACTGCCGGCGTTAACAGGCCGGCGGAAAGCCGTCTCGCCGTTTTCCTGCTCGAGAGCAAGGACATCGGTTACCATCGGTGCGTCGACTAAAGCCGCGACGCGCGGAAGGATGTCTTTGCTGAAAGTAGAGGAGGAAGCGAGCAGCGTAGTCGCGCTCAGTTTGCGCATGGCCTCGGCGATAACCCACGCATAACGATCAGCCAGTGGCTCCGCCAAAGCCGGGTTATCCGCGACTAGGACAGTGCTTGCACCGTAGGAGACGAGAGAAGACGCAACTTCGTTAAGGCTATGACCTAGAATGAGGAGGGCATAATCGCTACCGAGTTGGCGGGCCAGAGTAATAGCGTTGAGCGACGGTCGCTTTAACTGGCCGCGATCCAATTCGATTAGGACAACAGTCTTAGCCATCAGAGTACCTTTGCTTCCTCTTTTAACTTCGCGATTAACTCTTCGACCGAGGTGACACGCACCCCGCTCGGGCGACGCGGCGGGCTACTAATGGAAAGTATGGTGGTAAGTGGCTCGACTTTCACTCCCAGTTGTTCGCAGGTCAGTGTCTCGATCGGCTTTTTGCGAGCCTTCATTAGGCCAGGCAGAGAAACATAGCGCGGTTCGTTCAGGCGCAGGTCGGCGGTGATGACTGCGGGTAACTTCACGGCGATCACTTCAATGCCGCTGTCGGTTTCGCGCCCACAACGCGCGCGCTTTTTATCGTCGAGGAATTCGATTTTGGAAACGAAAGTCGCCTGCGGCCAGCCTAACAATCCCGCAAGCATTTGGCCTACCTGGTTGGAATCATCGTCCACCGCCTGCTTACCCATGAGAACGACTTGGGGCGCTTCCTTTGTAACTAACGAGTAAAGGATGCGTGCAAGCGCGTAAGGGTCGAGCGCGCGCGAGTCGTCGATGCGAAGAGCGCGATCAATTCCCATAGCCAGGGCGGAGCGAATTTGTTCATCGACTTGCGCCGGGCCGATGGTGACACCGACCACTTCGGTCGCCTCGCCTCGCTCGCGCATGCGAAGAGCTTCTTCGATCGCAATCTCATCGAAAGGATTGATGACTGACTTAGCCGCCGCGCCCGCGCCAGCGTAGGGATCGGGGACGCTTTTGAAGGTGACGAGAATCTTCACAACCCGAGGAGCGAGGCGACGATGTTGCGCTGGATTTCGCTGGTGCCGGAATAGAGCTTGCTGCCTAACGAGTCGCGCAGTTCCCGCTCGATTTCATACTCGACCATGTAGCCGTAGCCGCCGTGAATCTGGATCGCGTCTTCGCAACATTTCACCCAACTGTCACTAATTTCGAGCTTGGCCAGGGCTGCTTCCATGTAAACGGCTTTGCGATGATTCATGGCCCAACCGTAGTGATACAGAGCGTGGCGCGAACGCTCGACGCGCATTTTCATTTCGACGATTTTGGTCGCGACTTGCTGGAACTTGCCGATCGATTGGCCGCCCTGTTTGCGTTCGTTCGCATAACGAATGCAGGTCTCGAGCAGACGTTGCATGGTCCCGACGTGAGCCGCGAGGATCGAGCCGCGCTCCCAGGTCATGGAGCGGGTAAACATCCAACTCCCGGCGCCTTCTTTGCCTAACAAGTTTTCTTCCGGCACCTCGCAATCCTCGAAAAAGACCTCGCCCATCGGCGAGGTGCGGATGCCCATCTTCTCGATCTTGTGCGAGAGATCGAGCCCCGGGAATTCTTTCTCCACCAGGAACGCGCTAATGCCTTGTGCGCCTTTGGATTTGTCGGTCGCGGCGAAGACGAGGAGGACATCGGCGATGGGACCGTTGGTGACGAAAATCTTGCTGCCATTCAGGATATATTTCGCGCCCTTTTTTACCGCAGTCGTGGCGAGGGCAAAGGCGTCGGAGCCACTGTTCGGCTCGCTCATGGCGTTGCCGCCGATGAGGCTGCCATCGACGAGACCGGGCAGGAATTTTTTCTTCTGCGCCTCGTTGCCATTAAAAATGAGCGGGATGATCGCGGTCCACATATGTGCGTTGATCGAAAAAAGAAGGCCGTTGTCTTTGCAGCCGTAACCGAGCCGCTCCAAGGCCGCGACGGTTGTGAGCGGATCCTGACCTAGACCGCCATATTCCTCGGAAACTGGGAGACCTTGAATGCCGAAGCCAGCGCATTTTTTCCAGGCGTCGTGATTGAAAACGGCATTCCGATCGTTCTCGATCATGTCGTAGTTCAATTGCTCTTTGACGAAACGATCGACCGCAGCGAGCAGCTCTTTTTGTTGATCCGACCAGGCAAAATCCATGAGTGAGTCTCCTATTTTTTGTAGCGGCGTTAGGGCCGCGTTTTATTGTCCGAAGGCACCGGCCTTACCGGCGCATTCGTTTGCAGGATGGCGGGAGAGTGGCGGCGACTTTACCGGGGGGCGTGAGAGCGTCAAGAAAGGGCAGGGCATATCTTCTCTTAATCGGAGCGTGATGCTAAAAGCGGCTTCGGCGGAAAACCGCGCGACACGTTTAGCGCGGCTCAGCAGCTAGCTCGCCGCCGGTGAGAGATAGCCGAGAAATTCCTTGAGGAAATCCATCCGCGAAAGACCAGCGAGGCGTTCGCGGTTAAACGTTTTACTGACTCGCCTTTCGAGCAAAGAAAAGGCGTCCCGCACGAAAAGGTCCTGCCGCTCCACGCCGAAGCGCACGACGAAAGTGGACATCAAAGCGCTTTCGGACCGATCCTTGACCAGGTTGCCATAGGCCATAACCGCATCAAAAAGATGCAACTCCGCCCATTGCTCGCTGATTTCGCAGGTCTCACTTTTCTTAGCGTGTTGAAAATAGGCTGCGGCATCCTGCGTGCGCGCGCGCTGCTCATTCGCCTGCGCCTGCGGGAGGTAACCCGCCGTGGCCGGCCACGCGGTCGCTCCCCAGAGTGTCGCGATATCTGCCAGGATGCGGTGTGCAGCCGTAGCCAGCGTCTGCACCGAGACAATGTCACCGCCAACAAACCAGAGCCAGATGGCGGACTCAATTTGCAGCCTGGCGGCCTCAATTTTGTTCAATCGAATAAGGCGGGGTTTAATACGTCGATCCATTCCGGTGGGCATTTGCGAGCGATCTTAGTGATTTTGCTATCGCGTTGTCAACCATATCGGCGCGCGGCTCGGTAGCTGGCCCGTGAACTGCTAATTGATTTTTTTATGTCTGAAGAGAGTCATTCCAAAAACGGAAATTCGAGACCGAACTCTGCGGCGTCATCGCTCCAGCGGACGGGCACACGTCCGCGGAAACGGCGCTCGACGAGCAAAACTGAGCGCAGCTTGGGTAGGTCCCCGTCGCCTGCGGGATCGATGGAAAGAACGAAGCGCCTCCTTCTGGCCGCGCTGCGGGTCTGGGAGCTGAAGCGCCAGGCGACGGACTAGGAAGCTGATCCAGCTGAGCCGGCAAGCGACTGGTCGAACACGGTTGACTCTGCGTCGGCGGATTGACGAAGAAGCGCGCGGGCGATAGACCCGGGACGTGCCAAAACATGCCGCGACCACGACCGCTCGTTACGGCCCCTGGCTGGTTGCCTTAGGCGCCGCACTTTGGGGTACTGAGAGCGCCTGGCGCATTCCGTTAAACGATCTCTTCGATTCGGAAGTGATCGTATTTTGGGAGCATGTCCTCATCTTGATTTCTTTTCTCCCACTCCTCGTTCGGCGCCTGGCGGATTTGCCGAAAATCGACGCGCGCACCTGGGGCTACCTAATTTTCTCCGGCTTTGCGGGCTCAGCTGTAGGGACTGTTTTCTTCACCCTCGCGCTGAAGTCGGGCAATCCTACAGTCGTCAACGTCATCCTAAATATTCAGCCCGTGTTTTCCACCATCGGCGCATGCCTGCTTTTCGGCGATCGATTGGCGCGCCGATTTTTTCTCTATGCCGGTATTGCCGTTGTCGCCGGCATCTTCCTATCGGTCGAACATCCTTCACTTATCGGGCGGTCCTTTGCTGAGACTGGCTTGAATCGGGGAGTAGGCTTTGCCCTGGTCTGCGCTGTGTGTTGGGGTCTTTCTACGGTCGCCGGGCGCGGGGTCATGGTCGGGATGTCTCTCTCGCTAGCTGCGAGTCTGCGCGTAGTCGTCGGATTAGTTTGTATGACTCTGATTCTGCTCGTCGGGGGCAAAGTCTCGGTCGCCAGTCTCTGGCCGCCCGCGGCACAAGGGCATCCCGGCACAGCGATTGGCGCGCTTGTTCTCCTAGCCACGATTTCGGGTGGGATTCCGTTGCTTATTTACTTTGAAGGTCTGCGTCTCACGCGCGCTTCGACCGCCGGTTATTTTGAAATGATGCAAACGCTTGCCGCGGTCTGCATCACCTGGGGCTTCTTCCATGCGGCGTTGCTTCCTCATCAAGTAATAGCTGGCGTTATCCTTCTCGGCGCTGCCGCGATGGTCCAGCGCGTGCAGGAACATAACTCTGCCGAGGCGGTTGGAGTCTAAGTCAGACTTACAACCATCTAAAAGAGGAATCTATATCTACCTCTGACTAAGTTTCGAATGACAAGGTTTACGGGAAGTTAGAACATGACCGCTAAGTCAGCGCCAGTGCTTCGCGATCAAGGCCTTTATTTCCGGAGTTTGCAGCCGGTAATTCTCTTCCTCGTGGCTCGGTAATTCTGGGAACCATTTCCACCAAAACATACCGGCAAGGATAGGATGGCGTTTCGGCAAATCGAGGGCTGTAGTGATGCAGCGCTGCTGGATTGCTTCGGCATGCTCGCCGCCAGTCTTGAAAGCCCACGGTTCCGCCGCCGCTCGCGCGCTTTCGTTATATCCTATCTCGACAAAGAGAAGCTTCTTATCACCGTGACTTTTGGAAAAGCTCTCTAAGTCCTTGCACTTACTATCCCAGGCGGCAGCTAACTCCGTCGCAGAAGGATTCTCAGTTTTCGTGAGAGGGAAGTAAGCCAGCACTCCGATGTAATCCACCGCATCCCAGAACTTCACCTGCTCATAGCTATCCCAATTCCCGCCATAAGTAATTTTCCCGTGATAAACCGCGCGCACCGCGGCTATAATCTTACGCCAGCGCGCCTCAAATTTCTGCGCTTCCGTGAACTCCAGCCCTAGGCAGAAGGTGCCTGCGTGATGCGCTTCGGCGAGCTGCGCCATTTGCACGATCCAAGTCTCGTAGTCGCTGAAGAACCGGTTCCATTCTTCGGCGGTTTGGAAATTAATCTCGCCGCGCCAGAGAAACTTTGAGCCCCAGTAAGCGACGTGGGGGATGAGCATGACAGATAGCCCGCGCTCGCGTGCCCACTCGAGGGGTACGGTGATGTGACGATTATCATCTACGACTTGAAAGCGGACATGCCCATCATTTTCGATCTGCGCATACGGATGAATCGCAATGCTATTCACGCCTAACGATTTTAACTCATCGAGGGCGCGCTCCATCTCCGGAGTAGCCCATTCCCAGCCCCACGTCTGGGCGGAGACAGTGACACCTTTGATGAACTCTGCGCGCGCCAAGGGAAGAGAAATGAACAGGATAAGACTTACCAGACACCTGATCCCGTATTTACAGATCCTGCCTCTCCTGCGCGGGTTGCTTGAGATGACAGTGCTGATCGCATTGCCGCTCATAACCGCAACTTACAAAGTAGGCGACGAAGTAAGAGCATCCTTGGCCAGATAATAGAGGAACAATGAGTTATAATAAAGATAGCGAGTGACAAGTCTTTGCGGCTCGGAGAACATCCGAAATACCCAGGTTAATCCTGCGCGCTGCATCCAGGCCGGTGCATCCTTCTTCATCCCTGCATTGACATCGAAGGCAAAGCCCACAGCAAAGACGACGCCACGCTTAAGCTCAGACTTATACCTGTAGATCCAATCCTGCTGCTTGGGCGTCCCGAGTCCGACCCAAACGAAGTCAGGCGAAAGCTGATTTATTTCCTCGACGATTGCCCTTTCATCGTTAGGCGAAAAGTAACCGTGATGCGCACCTATGATTTGCCGGTGTGCGAAGCGCTGTCTCAGAGCGAAAAGACATTCTTCCGATCCGCCTAACAAGTAATGAGTCCAGGGCGCTGGACAAGCTTTCAGACATCGTCGCATGAACGTAGGTCCGTAGACGCGATCACTCATCCCCGCGCCGCGGCGATTTAAACACCAAACTAAAGGCATCCCATCCGGCACAAAGTAGTCGAACACACCGGTGATTTCGCGAAACTTGGTGTCATGCCGGCGGAGAGTGACTATGTGGGTGTTAGTGAAATCAATCGCATGAGTATCGCCACTCTTCGCCATGTGCTTGGTCAGAGCGATAAGTTCGTCGTAGCTCGTAGCGAGCAATGGCGTCCCGAGCAGATCGATGACTCTAGTGGTTTCCGGCGTCACCAGGGAGGCGCTGTTCGCCTAACGAGTAAAGGAAAGCAATGCGCGACGTTCAGCGCCCGATGAGCGGAAAATCGTTCTCTGTATCTCCGCTATCGATCCCTTGCCGGAGCCGGCTATGTCCTATGCTATAGAAAAAATAAATCACGAGCCCGATGATCAGCCAGATGAAGAAACGCACCCAGGTTTCGATCGGCAGACTAAGCATCAGCGCGCCGCAAAAGAAAACTCCGAGCAGAGGGAAGGTCGGAACAAACGGCACTCGGAAAGGGCGCGGCCTGTTTGGATCTTTGCGCCGCAGCACGATCACGCCGAAGCAAACGAGCACGAAGGCAAAAAGCGTTCCTATGTTCGTTAGGTCGGCGAGTGAGCCAATATCCGTGAGCATGGCGACCCCCCCGACGACGACGCCCGTCCAAATCGTGGTGATGTAGGGCGTGCGATAGCGCGAATGAATGCGCGCGAAATATTGTGGGAGAAGGCCATCCCGTGCCATCGCCATGAAGATGCGCGGCTGACCCAATTGGAACACAAGTAAGACCGAGGTCAGCCCGGCGAGCGCGCCCGCACTGATCAATGCCTGCGCCCAGGGCTTCGCGGCGAACGCCGTCGCGACTGCGGCCGAGTCACCGACGAACGAAGTATATTTTTTCATGCCTGTGAGCACGAAAGACATGAGCACGTAGAGCAACGTGCAGATGATCAGGCTGGCCATCATTCCGATGGGCAGATCGCGCCGCGGATTCTTCGTTTCCTCGGCCGTGGTCGAGATGGCGTCGAAGCCGATGAAGGCGAAAAAGACAATCGCCGCTCCGCCCATGACGCCGCCGAATCCGCTCGGCATGAACGGATGCCAGTTCGTGGGATTGACCATGAAAGAGCCGAACGCGATCACGAAAACGACGACCGCGAGTTTGATGATGACGATCACGGTGTTAGCCGTGGCGCTCTCGCGGATGCCGAAAATTAGGAGCACCGTCACCGCGGCGACGATGATGAACGCCGGCAGATCGAACGCGATCTGATAGCCCGCGAC
Organism: Chthoniobacterales bacterium; assembly: GCA_013821455.1. Classification (GTDB taxonomy): domain Bacteria; phylum Verrucomicrobiota; class Verrucomicrobiia; order Chthoniobacterales; family UBA10450; genus Palsa-1392. Next base: position 1,222 of record JACDGS010000081.1, on the reverse strand, counting down.
CACCGGCAGCACGGTTGAAGAGTAATCGGTCAGCGTCGCGCCACCTTTCGCGAGGACGGTAAGAGCGGTGGTGTGATCGCACACCAGCCAAAGTGGAAACTTGAGATGCAATCCAAATGGCAGATTGCCCATGAGCTGCACAAAGTATCCTGACCAGCCGACCGCTACCGCCATGTTGCCGACGGCGTATTCCAGGATCAGATCCCAGCCGATAATCCAAGCGATGATCTCGCCGAGTGTCGCGTAGGAGTAGGTGTAGGCCGAGCCGGAAACCGGAATCATCGCAGCCAGCTCGCTGTAACAGAGCGCCGCGAAACCGCAGGCGACCGCCGCCACGACGAAAGAGAGCGCCACCGCCGGTCCCGCGGCCGGGCGCCCGAAGACGAGGTCGGTGTGATTTACCCACGAGATGATGAAGTTGAGTACCGGCGTTTTCATGATCGACCCTCCGGCGTGCACCGCCTCGCCGGCGGCTGCGGTGCCGGCGAGCGCGAAAATGCCGGTGCCGATAATCGCGCCAATCCCGAGACAGGTGAGGTCGAAAGCCGTCAGCGAGCGCTTCATCTTGCGATCCGACGCTTCCGATTCTTGGATCAGGAGTTCGGGACTTTTGGTGCGAAAAAGATTGGCGGCCATGAGTGTTTTAGGTTGTTGCGCGGCGACTTTGGAAGAAGCGCGGGCATGGTCTCACCGCGTGCGCGCCGTGGTCAATCCTTTGTTTCGGAGAAACGGCCGCCTAACGAGAAGCAGCTTCCTTGGAGGGGTGATGCGCGCGAACCCGGTGGCGAGCCCAGCCAGTTAGGTTTCGCGTCTGCTCGCCGTCAGGCGCCGGAGGCTGGCGGGCGCCGCGCGCTCGAAGTCACCCGGATGACTTGGCTCGAATATCGCTTTCATTCTTCTCATGCCCGCCATGCCGAACTTCTCTCTCGCTAACATCATCGCGGGAACGATTTTCAGCAGCATTGGTTTTATCGGCTTCTTCTACGGCCGCCGCATGAACCTGCTTAAGCCGGTCCTGATCGGGATCGCGCTTATGGCCTATCCGTATTTCATCGAAAATACCCTGGTGATTTACGCGATCGGCATCGTCGGGACCCTCGCGCTTTTCGTTTGGCGCGATTAATTTTTCGCGCGTCGAGCTACGGCGGCAGCTTCCGGGGAGGACGGGGTGCCACCCCGTCGCGCGCAGGCGAGTCTCGCCTGCGGCCTCGTCGCGTCAGAC
>JACDGS010000028.1 GCA_013821455.1 Chthoniobacterales bacterium | reverse complement strand
GGAGTAAACCGCCTCGCTGTCGAACTGCGCTTCCACGCCGGCGAGGAATTTGCGTTCCTGCTCAGGAATACCGAGCCGCTCGAAGGTGCGCTTCACGTCCTCGGGCACATCTTCCCAATTGCGTTTCGGCTGCACGCCGCCGCTGAGATAATAGCGGATGTTATCGAAGACGATCGCTTCCAAATCTCTGCTCGCCCAATGCGTCGGCATCGGTTTGCTCTGGAAAATCTTGAAGGCTTTGAGACGAAATTCGCGGACCCAATCGGGATCCTGTTTCACATCCGAAATGTAATGAATTGTCTTCTCGGTCAGACCGACGCCGGCGTCGTGGGTGTGGGTTTCCGGATAGGCGAAATCGCCAATGTTCCGTTCGATTTCGAGTGAGGTATTTTCTTTGACCATTTGTTCCTTTTCGTTAGGCAAGCGCGGGCTCGTCGATGTCGTCCTTGACCCAGTCGTAGCCTTTTTCTTCGAGCTGCAAGGCCAGCTCTTTGTCGCCGCTGAGCTCGATGCGGCCGCGCACCATCACGTGCACGCGATCGGGCACGATGTAATTCAGGAGCCGCTGATAATGAGTAATCAAAAGCACGCCAAGATTCGGTCCGCGGAGCGAGTTCACGCCGTGCGAGACGATTTTCAGCGCGTCGATATCGAGGCCGCTGTCGGTTTCGTCGAGCACCGCATACTTCGGTTCCAGCATGGCCATCTGTAAAATTTCGTTGCGCTTTTTCTCGCCGCCGGAAAAACCTTCGTTGACCGAGCGCGAGGTGAAAGAGCGATCCATCGCCAGCAGATCCATTTTTTTATAGAGCTGCGCGTAGTAATCGGTCGCCTCCAGTTCTTCGCCGTCAGGCATGCGCGACTGCACCGCCGCGCGGAGGAAATTCGCGATCGTCACACCGGGAATTTCGCTCGGATATTGGAAGGCGAGAAAGATGCCTTTGCGCGCGCGCTCGTCCGGTTCCCACTCGAGAATATTCTCGCCGTCCATCGTCACGGAGCCTTCTGTCACGATGTAATCGGGATGGCCCGCGAGGACCTTGGCGAGAGTGCTTTTGCCTGAGCCGTTCGGGCCCATGATGGCGTGGACTTCACCGCGCGGAACACTCAGGGTGAGACCGCGAATGATCTCCTGGTCGCCGATCGACACGTGCAAATTTTCGATGGAGAGCTGCTGCATATTGAACCTTCAATCTACGCGAGAATCGGGAGTTTTGCGAATGGCGAAACCGGGCGAGTGGGATTAGAGATTGCGGACGGGCGGTTCCGAAATTAAATCAGCAACCGGCGAACAGAATCGGTCATCCCAATACCCCGTGGTGTAACGGTAACACAGCGCCCTTTGGAGGCGTTATTCATGGTTCGAATCCATGCGGGGTAGCGGCGCGTAGCGCCCACTTTATCCCTGCACCTACACTTACACTTACACTCTCTCGGAAAGTGTAAGTGCAGGTGTAAGTGTAAGATTAAAGCTCCGGTTACCGACGCGCGACGTAGGTTCCGGCGAATTCTACTGCGGTCTCGCCGTTCTCTTCGATCACCACTTCGAGGCGAAGCCGGGCTTTCCCGTTCGCCGCGAAATCGGCCTTGAATTGCGCCAGCGGCGCCTGCCCTGGTCGAAGGCAAATAGCCCGCAGAACGTCGCGCACCGGCTGGCGAAACTTCAGCGCGCTCTCGCTGATGACGATGTGCGCAGTGCGATCGCCGAGTTCCAGCCAGAGGAGCGCATAACCCGTTACCATCACCAACGCAGCGAGACTGCCGCCGAAAGCGGTCCCGAGGTGGTTGTGATTTGCATCCAGCGGCGCGGTCAAAGTGAGTTGCCCTGCGCCGTAATTTTCCACGCGCACTTGCATGGCGCGCGTCAGCGGGATTTGCTCGTGGAGGAACCGCTCGGTTTCGCGAAGTGCAGCGACGTCCATCCGGCGAATCTAGCCCTCGTTGCAAACAAGAGCGACGATCGTCCCCATACTTTTCGGAGGCACTCGTCCGGGTAGCGCATGCGTCGCGCGTGCGCTCCCCGGAGAAAAGGCCGGCCGCACCGTGCGGGGCGAATCATCTCTGCATGAGTTATCAGCTCGAACCCGGCGAAATCCCCAGTGAGGGCGTGCGCCGCATCGCGCGGGAGCAATTGCAAAAATCCCTCGAAGAAATCTCTAAACTCCAGACCGCCAAGACAGCGAAATCCGTCCACTCTGCCCGCAAGCACATCAAAAAAATCCGCGCTCTTCTCCGGCTGATTTGCGATCAGATGGGCGAGGAAATTTTCGCGGAGGAAAATCGCCGTCTCCGCGATATCGGCCAGTCGCTTTCCGGCGCGCGCGACGCCGCGGTGCAGTTACAGGTTCTGCGAAAACTGCGTGAGCGGGCAAGCCAACCGAAAGCGGCGTTTCGCCTAACGACGGCGCTGCTGCGCCGCGAAATCGCCGCGGCTTCGCACGATCTCGGCGCGGAACAGCAGGCCGCGCGAACAACCCTCCAAGCGATCAGCGATCGCATAGAAGGCTGGCCGCTCGATGGCCTCACTGCCGAAAATCTCAGCTGCGCGCTGCATCGCTTCTACCGGCGCGGACGCAGGGCGCTGCGTCTCGCTGAGAAAGATCCAACGGCGGAAAATTTCCATCGATGGCGCAAACGGGTGAAGGACGTTTGGTATCAGGCGCTGCTGCTGCAACCTCTGCAATTAATCGTCCTTGACGAACTGGCGGCGGGGGCGAAAACCCTCGGTCGTCATCTGGGCGAGCTGCACGATCTCGCATTTTTCCGCGCCCGCCTCGAAACCACCGAAACCTTGCCCGAGCCCGAGCGGGCGTTGCTGCTCGGTTTGATTTGCGCCCGCGAAAGCGAATTGCAGGAAATCGTGCTCGATCTCGGGGCGCGCTTCTTTGCCGAAAAACCGAAGGACTTTGCGAAACGCCTGCTCCGCTACGCCAAAAAATGGCCCGCGCCGCCGTTGCCTAACAATGCCTAACGATCCGCTTTGCTCCCGCTCAGCTCCCGCAAATCGCCCACCGTGGCATCGATTTTCTTCAGATCGCGCCGCCGGCCTTTGAGGGGCTTGGCGTCGATTTTGCGCACGAGCGTGATCATGTCGCCGAGATCGCGGATGCGCGCTTTGGGCAGATCGGCTTCCTTCGCCTGCTCGCTCGCCCACGCCGTCACTTCGTCGATCTCGGATTCCAAGCGCCGCAGGTAGGCGCGTCCGGTTTGGCGCAAAGTCTGGCGCAGGCTAACGAGGTCGGTAATCAATGATCTTGCGGGAGAGGTCTCGTGGGTCTTCGTCCGGCGTTCGTTTTGTTTCTTTTTCATAATATTTCCTCTCGCTCAAACCGAGTCGGCCTGAGAGCGGTGGGGCCGGTTCGATCGGCTCGAGGCGGGGTGCGACGCAGTTAGTCAGCAGCTCGATCTTACCATCATCCAGCTCTACCAGAGCGGAACAATTCTCCACCCAGTCGCCGCAATTATAATAGGTCGTCGGCCCGATTTGCCTAACGACCGGGCTATGAATATGCCCGCAAAGCACGCCATCGACGTGAAACTTTTCCGCATACCTAACGATCGCATCTTCGTAAGCGCCGATGAAACTGACCGCGTCCTTCACCCGCTTCTTCACTGCTTTGCTGAGCGACCAATAACCAAAACCAAAAAGCCGGCGCACGGCATTCACGAGCGGATTGAGCGCGAGCAGGAATTGGTAACCAACGTCGCCGAGAAACGCGAGCCACCGGATGTTCTGCACCACGGTGTCGAGCTCGTGCCCGTGCATGACGAGGATGCGCCGGCCATCCGCGGTCACATGGAGCGCGTGCTTCTGGATGGTGATCGCGCCGTACGCGCCGAGATGGCCACCGAGGAACTCGTCGTGATTCCCCGGAATGTAGATAACGCGCGTCCCCTTGCGGGCTTTGCGCAGGATTTTTTGGATGACGTCGTTATGCTCCTGCGGCCAATAAATGCCACGCCGCAGCGACCAGATGTCGATCAGGTCGCCCACGACATAAAGGGTCTCGAACTCGTTCTCTTTCAGGAAAGCGAGAAAGGCGGCGGCGTTGCTCCCGCGTGTGCCCAGGTGGACGTCGGAAATCCAGGCGGCACGATAGTGATTCGTGCGATTGGTCACCACGCCGCTTTCTAGCTGGACGGAGAGGACGCGGCAAAACTTGGATTGTTACAATTGCGCGACGATTTTTCGTTAGGCGGAAGGCGTGACGAGAGGAGCAGCGGTCGGCGTCGGGGATCAGGGGGCGCTCGCTGACGGCGAAAAGCTGGGGCTCGGCGTAGGAAAAGCGAACGTCGGCGAGACCGCTGCGGTCGGACTTGGCGACGAAGAAACGGAAGCGGTTGGTGTTGGAGTCGCGGTTGGCGACGGAGTTGGGGTCGGCGGGGGCGGAATCAGATTCTCCCAATGATGCAACGGCACACTCGCGCCGCCGATCTCCTTTACCAAGCCCTCGCAACGCGCCTGAATTTTGTCGAGGTCCGGCGGACCGAAAGGCTTCTCCGCCGTCTCGGGAAAGATGACATAACTCACCTTCAGATCGCTCACCGGCCGATTGTTAGGCGTGGCCAGTTTATTGACCTCCTGCGCGATGCGGAGCGACGCTTCGCCGACTCGATCGTTAGGCCCAACGTCCCCCACGATCGCCGGATAAAGCTGGCTCCCCACCGCCACGATCGCGTAATCCCCTACACCGCCCGCTCCCTTCGCGCGCGCCATGATTCCCGGAATTACGATGTAAGGATCGGTCGCCGCGATGAGAAAACTGAACCCCTTCAGCGAGTCCACTTCTTCGCGCACACGCTGGATGCCGATGCGCAAATCACGGTTCCGCTCCATCGTGAGGCCTTTGTGCGCGAACTCCGTTTGGTAGCGCAACAGCGTCGCTTCCGCCGGAACGAGAAAGGCATTTGGCGCCGCGGTTTTCTTTTTCCAGCGATAGCTCGTGAACGGTTTGAAATTCATCGAATCGCCCGCGCTGATCGGCAACCGATCCGCGTCGGAGCCGTCGGCATCGACATCCATGTCCGCCTGCAGCAGCACTGCCTGCCGCTTCGTCGTCGGATCGCGCAACTGCAGGATCGTCTGACAATCGTAGAAGTTATGGCGCGAGAGGAGTTGCTCGAGGCGCACGAGATTTTGGCGGAGTTCCTGCACCTTCACGTCGTAGAGCTCGTGAAAAAGCGGCGAGACCGATCCGCTCTTAATCAAGGTCGTTAGGCCGGGCAGCAGTTTTGCGAGCTCGGGCGTCACCGTCGCCAGCTCGTCCATGCTGTCGTTAGGCGTGGGCACTCGCACCTTCAGGTTCAAATCGATGGTGTAACTCTGCGGGTCCATCCGCTCGACCGACGCCGCGACTCCGGTCGTGGGGTCAACCTGCGCGTGCACCGTGATCCCGCTCCACAATTTCGCGGTATCGAGTTTGCCGCCAATCGGAGGCGGGCGCGTCGCCATCGGCACGGGCGAGGGCGGCGCGGGCGTCGGGACGATCTGTTGCGTCGGGAATCGCAGCAGACTTTCGCGCAAACGTTCGAGCGAAATCCAGCGCAGCACGATGGCCGCGAACAGCCCCAGAAAGAGGAGCAGCGCAAACCAGCGCAGCGTCCTCAAGCGGAATTTGCGCACGCGAAGCCGCTGCTATTTGCGCACCCAGGCAACAATCGCAAAAACGATTCCGACGATGCTCAAAAGCGCCATGATCCCGTTCGGCATGAGCTTGCCGGTCTTGAAAAACGCCGGCACAAAACGCCCCGCGAGAAGAAAGGAAACCACAATCGCGATCGTTAGGCCGACAACCAGGTGCGCAGGCAAAAGGAATGCGGCCACGAGCAGAAGCACGCCGCTGATCGAACCCGCGATGAGGGACGCCGTGCTGCCGGCTTTGACGTAACCGAGAACGCCGCCCGCGATGGTGAGCAGGCCGAAAACGAGGAAATAAATCTTGGCGGGAGAGAGCATGGGGAAAGTTCGGTTGGTTAAGCCAAATCGTGCGCGCTGTCCAGCGAAGGCCGCTTTTCGTTAGGCTAAATTTCTACTGCAGCGGCAGACCCACCGCGCCGTAAATGGCGGACATCCAGGTGGCCGGCACAAAAAAATCGCCGAGCAACTTCACGTTCAACACGATGATGATCACGGCCGTCGCCCAGCCGAGAAGTTTGATCCACGGGCGATTCGCGAACTCACCCATCTTCGTTTTTTCATCGGTGAAACGCAGCAGCGGCCAGACGGCGAATCCGAGCTGCATGCTCAGCACGACCTGGCTCGCGATAAGTAATTTGGTCGTCTCCTTCTCGCCAAAAATCCCGATGACCACGATCGCGGGCACGAGTGCGAGCGCGCGCGTGATAACGCGCCGCAGCCAGGGCGCGATGCGGAAATTGAGGAAACCTTCCATCACGATTTGTCCGGCGAGCGTGCCGGTGAGCGTGGAATTCTGACCCGACGCGAGCAGCGCGACCGCAAAGAGCGCGCTCGCCGCGCCCACGCCTAACAATGGACTCAGGAGCTTGAACGCGTCCTGAATTTCCGCGACGTCCTGATGCCCCGACCAGTGAAAAGCCGAGGCCGCGAGGACGAGGATCGCGCCATTAATGAGCAGTGCGAACATGAGCGCGCCGCTCGAATCGAGCGTCCCAAAAAGAATCGCCTCCCGCTTTCCGTTAGGCGTCTGCGCGAATTTGCGCGTCTGCACAATCGAAGAATGCAGATAGAGATTATGCGGCATCACCGTGGCGCCGATGATCCCGATGGCGACGTAGAGCATCGCAGGCTGGGAAAGAATCTGCGCGCGCGGAATAAAACCGGCGAGCACGCCGGCAACGTTAGGCCGGGAGAAAAACAGCTCGGAGACGAAGCAAAGCGCGATCGTGCCGATGAGAATGATGACGATCGCTTCCATGCGCCGGAAGCCTTTGTGCTGCAGATAAAGCACCGCGAAAACATCCGCCGCCGTGATCAGGCAACCCCAGATCAGCGGAATGCCGAAAAGCAATTGCAAGGCGATGGCCGAGCCGACCACTTCCGCGAGATCGCAGGCTGCGATCGCGATCTCACACAGAATCCAGAGGAAAATCACGACCGGTTTCGAGTAATGATCGCGGCAGGCCTGCGCGAGATCGCGGCCGGTCGCGACCCCAAGCTTGATCGCGAGATGCTGCAGCAGAATCGCCATCAAATTCGAAATCAGAACGACGGAGAGCAGCGTGTAACCAAACTGCGCACCGCCCGCGAGATCGGTCGCCCAATTGCCCGGGTCCATGTAACCAACCGCGACCAAAAATCCTGGCCCGGAAAAAGCCGCCAGCTTGCGCCAGAAAGAAGCGCCCGCGGGGATGGTGACGCTGCGGTGCACCTCGGGCAGCGAGACCAGCCCGCCCCCGCGCCGCCACCCGGGCGCAGACGTGGCCGCGAGTTGGTCAGGCGCTTCCGGCATTGGGCTCTGACTTAGCAGGTTCTTCATCTGGGAGCAAACGCTTACTTTTGTAGCTAATGCTACACATTAATCTTTTGGCTGGCGAAAGCGAGATTCCTTGGTTAGCTCCCGGGCATGGCGCGCTCCGCTCTCGCTGAGAAATCAAGTCTCGCGCTCCCGCATCGTCACCCGCGACGCACCCGCGAAGAGCACTCACACGAGACCGCGCAGGATTACGTTGAGATCATCGCCGAGCTCATCGCCTCGACCGGTGAAGCGCGTGTCATCGATCTGGCCCGTCGCCTCGGAGTCACGCACGTCACGGTCGCGCGCACGATCAAACGGCTGCAACGCGAAGGTCTCGTCACCAGCTTGCCTTATCGCTCGATTTTCCTCACACCGAGCGGGCGCAAACTTTCCGAGGAATCCCGTTCCCGGCACACCACTGTGGTCGATTTTCTCAAGTCGTTAGGCGTGCCGAAGGTGGTCGCGCAATCCGATGCCGAGGGGATCGAACATCACGTCAGCCGGGAAACGCTCCAGGCTTTCGAGAAGCACCTGCGCAAAACGAAAATCGCGTAGGGTTTCGCCTTCTGGGTAGCGCATGCGTCTCGCGTGCTGGTCGCGCTGTTCCTGCGCGACGAACTTTTGCCGGTGCGAGCTTACGGACGGGTGGCGCGCCAGAAAAAGTTCGCGACGGTGGAACACCGTCGCCAGCACGCGAGACGCATGCGCTACCCGGAGATGTGAGAACGCAAAACTTCGCCCGGCGCGCCGCGCCCGACGATCTTCCCGCGCTCGATCAACAGTACTTCGTCACACAACGCGATCGCTTCCGCGCGATCGTGCGTCACGTAGAGCATGGGCAAATCGAATTCGTTAGGCAGTTTTTTTAACTGCTTGAGAATGATCTCGCGCAGGTCGCGATCGAGTCCGGTGAGCGGCTCGTCGAGTAGGAGCAAGCGCGGCTCCGAGAGAAGAGCGCGGCCTATCGTCACCCGCTGCCGCTCACCCCGCGAGAGCTGCCGCACATCGCGCGCAAGCAGCGGCTCGATCCCGAGAAATTGCGTCACGTGCTCGAAGGAAAAGGCCGGTTGGTTTGCCGCAGACGGACGGCCGTAGAGCAAGTTTCGGCGGACATCGAGATTCGGAAAAAGCGAGTCGTCCTGCGGCACATAACCGATCTGCCGCATCCGCACCGGGAGACCGGTGAAACTCGTTTCGTTGAAATAAATCGCGCCAGAAGCCGTCTCGCGCAGGCCGGCAATCGTCTCGAGGAGGGAGGTTTTTCCAGCGCCCGATGGTCCGAAAATTCCCGTGCGCCTGGCGGTCAACTCGGCATTCACTTCGAGATCGAACGCCGAGAGCGGCAGCCGTACATTGCCTAACGACAGCTTCATCGCACCTCCTTTTTTCGCAGGAGCCACTCCGCGCTGAAAACCGCCGCAAATGCGATGCAGACGCAGACCAGCAATAAGCGATAAGCGGTTGCATCGTGCCCAAGCTGCACCGCTTCGTAGATGCGCAAGGAGAGCGTTTGCGTTTCGCCCGGGATATTTCCCGCGAGCAAAATGGTGGCACCGAATTCGCCGACCGCGCGCGCAAAGGCGAGGAGCACGCCGCCGTAGATTGCGCGCGAGGCCAGCGGCAGCGAGATCGTCCAGAAGACACGCCACTCACCCGCGCCTAACGTTCGCGCCATTTGCTCGTAACGACGGTTTACTTCCTGGAAACCAACGCGCGACGACCTAACGAGAAGTGGAAACGACATCACCGCGGCGGCGATGACCACGGCCCGCCAGGTGAAGACGATATCGAAATCGAAGGCGCGATGAAGCCAGCCGCCTAACGAACCGCGTCGCCCGAGGAGCTTGAGTAAAATCAAGCCGGTGGCGACCGGCGGCATGACCAACGGGAGCGTGACGATTGTTTCGACGAACGATTTGCCTAACCATCGCGGCCGCGCGAGCAGCCACGCGATCGCGAGACCGAAAGGCGCGATGAGCAGCGTGCTGCCCGCGCAAGCCGCGAGAGTGAAACGCACGGCTTGCCATTCATCGGGTTGCACCGGCGAATCTTCGCGGCCCGGGTGCCGAGCACAAGCGGCGCGCTCTGCCCCCGCCTAACAATGACCGTCCTCCCGAACGGAGCGAAGCGGAGTCGAGGGATCCAGTCGCATCTCCTCGCAGCTCCGCGGCCGGCCATCGAATCGTCGCGGAAACCCGGCGGGATCCCTCGACTGCGCCTTTCGGCTCCGCTCGGGATGACGGCATACTTGGACCGCCAATCGCGTAGCCGTCAGTTTGCCCTTAAACTCGCCGCGTGACGCCTACTCCCGCCGCCGAAATCCAGCCCGCTCAGGGCGAGCACAGCAACCGGCTGCTCCACGAAAAATCGCCCTATCTCCTCCAGCACGCCCACAATCCGGTCGATTGGTTTCCCTGGGGCGAAGAAGCTTTCGCGAAAGCGCGCGCGGAAAACAAACCGATCTTTCTCTCGATCGGTTATTCCACCTGCCATTGGTGCCACGTGATGGAGCGCGAGGAATTCGAGAAGCCGGAGGTGGCCGCCATCATGAACAAAGATTTCGTGAACATCAAAGTCGATCGCGAAGAGCGGCCCGACGTCGATCGCGTTTACATGACTTTCGTCCAGGCCACGACCGGTGGCGGCGGCTGGCCGATGAGCGTTTGGTTAACGCCGGAGCTGAAACCTTTTGTCGGCGGCACTTATTTCCCGCCGGACGATCGTTACGGGCAGCCGGGTTTTCCCAAGGTGCTGCAGCGCATTGCCGACGCCTGGGAAAAAGACCACGACAAAATCGTCGAGAGCGGAAATCAAATCGTTGCCGCGCTCGCGAAATCGAATGCGCCCGCGGCCGGCGGAGCGGCTCAGCCTAACGAGAAGGTTTTGCAGACGGCCTACGAGCAACTGGCTCGCTCCCTCGACAAAGTGGAAGGTGGCTTCGGGGGCGTGCCGAAATTCCCGCGGCCGGTTACGCTCAACTTTCTTTTTCACTACTACCAGCGCGCCGGCGCTAATTCAGATGCCGGCAAGAACGCGCTGGCGATGAACCTTTTTACCCTGCGCAAAATGGCCGATGGCGGAATGCACGATCAGCTCGGCGGTGGCTTTCATCGCTACTCCGTGGACGCGCTCTGGCACGTGCCGCACTTCGAGAAAATGCTCTACGATCAGGGGCAGCTCGCGAGCGCTTATCTCACTGCATTTCAAATCACGCGCGACGCGACTTTCGAATCGATCGCGCGCGACACGCTCGATTACGTGCGGCGCGACATGACTTCGCCGGAAGGCGGCTTCTACTCCGCAGAGGACGCGGACAGTCTGCCTAACGAGAAAAGCACCGAGAAAGTGGAAGGCGCTTTCTACGTTTGGACGAAAGACGAGATCGACGAAATCCTCGGCACTTCGGCGGCGGGTCTTTTCGATTTCCGCTACGGGGTGGAAGCCGGCGGCAATACGCCGGAAGGGAGCGACCCACATGGAGAATTGCGCGGGCAAAACGTGCTTCTCGCTCGCCATTCTCTGGCGAAAACGGCGAAGAAATTCGGGCTGACGGAAGCCGAAGTTCGCGACTCGTTAGGCAAGAGCGCGGCCAAGCTGCTCGAAGTGCGCGGCCGGCGGCCGCGGCCGCATCTCGACGACAAGATCATCACGGCCTGGAACGGCCTGATGATTTCCGCCTACGCTCGCGGCGCGCAGGTGCTGGGCGACGACGCTTATTTGAAGACCGCCATTCGCGCCGCCGAGTTCGTTAGGCAAAAACTTTATCGCGAATCCGAGCACACGTTGCTGCGCAGTTATCGCAACGGTCCGGCCGACATTCCCGGCTTCGCGGACGACTACGCTTTTTACATTCAGGGATTGCTCGATCTCTACGAAGCCTCCTTCGATGTGCAGTGGCTGCGCCTCGCGGAACAACTTCAGACCACGCAGGATCGCCTTTTCTGGGATGAAAAAGCGGGCGGTTATTTCACCAGCACCGGGCTGGACGCGAGCATTCTCCTGCGCCTGAAAGAGGATAACGACAATGCCGAGCCGGCGCCGAGTTCGGTCGCGGCGCTCAATCTTTTCCGGCTCGCGCAGATGCGCGACGCGAAGGATCTGCGCGAACGCGGCGAGAAAACGATCGCGGCTTTCGCGCCGGCCTTGCAACATTTCCCGACTGCGCTGCCGCAAATGCTGGTCGCGCTCGATTTTAGCCTAACGAAGCCGAAACAGATCGTGATCGCGGGCGAACGCGAGGGCGCGGACACCGTCGCGCTTTTGGCGGAAGCGCGGCGTCATTTTTTGCCGGACACGATTATGCTCCTGGCCGATGGCGCAGAGGGGCAGAAATATCTGGGCGAAAAGCTGGCGGAAATTCGCGAGATGAAGCCGGTCGATGGAAAAGCCGCCGCGTATGTTTGCGAAAATTTCACCTGCAAAGCTCCGGTAACGTCGCCCGACGACCTACGAAAGTTACTCACTCGTTAGGCAAACTGTCTGGGTAGCGCATGCGTCTCGCGTGCTGGCGACGGTGTTTCACCGTCGCGAACTTTCGTAATCCTTCCACCCGCCAGGCGCTTCGCACGTTCTCAAAAGTTCGTCGCGCTGAAACAGCGCGACCAGCACGCGAGACGCATGCGCTACCCGGAGGAAGGTTGACTAGCCGCCGTTTTTCGAGACGTCGGCCGTGCTCTGCGGCCGGCGGCGGCGCAGGCGCATCCAGTTATTCCACGTCTTCCGCACGCTGTCTTTCGGCGTGAGATATTCCTGATTCAGCTCGTTGCTTTTCAAGATCTGCGCGAGGATTCCGCCTAACGAAAAGTCTTCCGTGTTCAAAATCGTATAGGCGGTCCCGATGGCCGCGTGATGATGCGCATCGCTCGCCGCCGTCATCGGCAGGCCGCGTTCCTGCGCATACTTAAACGCATAGCGATTATAACGGCGCAATGTGGTCGCAGCGTTAAAGACTTCGAGCGCGTCGATCGGCAAATCCTCCAGCGTGGAAAAGCGAATGCCGGCGCGAAAAAGATCGTAAGGGTGCGGCGGAATCGCGAGGCCGCCGCGCTCGTGAATGAGGTCGCAAACTTCTTGCGCGGGATGGCCTTTTAGAAATGGCAGCGACGCGCCGATGGAGAGCAGATGTCCCTCCGCAGTGGTGACCTCGACTCCCGGAATAATCAGGAACCCATCCACCGCCTGACCGTCCTCGCGGATCAAGCCTTTGGCGCGCAGGTAATCGACGCCTTCGTTGGTGTTGTGGTCGGTCAGGGCAAAACCATCAAGGCCTTTGGCGCGCGCAGCCGCGATGTTCTGCTCAGGGCTGGAAACGCCGTCGCCGGAAAAGAACGAATGCGTGTGCAGGTCGATCTTGAAGGGCATGGGCAGGAGGCTAGTTTGCGCGCCGGGCAATGGAAAGAGTTGGTTTCAAAGAGTGGGCGTTGGTCTGCGCGGCGCTGGGCGACGGGCGGCAATGCGTCCTCGTGCGCAAAGGCGGGATCGCGGAAGGGCGTGACGGTTTTCAATTCCGGCATCGGGAGTTTTTTCTGTTCCCGACTTTTTTCCATGAGCAGATCGAGCGGGTTTGCCTAACGAATGCGCCGTTGCCGGAAAAGTTGCCTAACGAGATCGAGATTCGGTTCTGCGCGAGAATTGAGGAGACACGAGTCGTAACTGATTGGCCAACCGCGCGAGGACTCGAGCCGCTCCATATTTTGCAGGAAAGCGTGGTGCGCGAACGGTTCGACTATGACGATGCGCCCGGGGTGCAGGTGGCGTTGGTGCGCGTTTATCGGCTGGAGCGGCCGTGGCGGTTCGCGGATTCGTCGCGCTACGGTGGGTGTCGTTCGTGGGTCGATTTGCCGGAGCCGCCGGCGGATTTGCAGTTGCAGCCGGTGTTCACGGATGCGGAACAAGCGCAACGCCGAGCGATCTTCAACGAGGTGTGCGGAATCCGGGAGGACGGGGTGTCACCCCGTCGCCGCCGGGAGTTTCCCGGCGGCCCGTCTGAAATCTGCGGGCGGAGATTTCCTAAGCGCCGACCGCACTCTGCGCGCGGTGCTCCACGGTGTGAGGGCAATGACTGCGATCGCTTCCCGGTTGTTCCACGGGATCCTTCGACTTCGCTCAGGATGACGCAGCGGAAGTGAGATGGGCGAGCGCTTCGATCTCGGCGGTCTGTGGGAACATGTCGAACGGCTGGACGCTGCGCAGCGTCCAGCGCGCGCCCAGCTCCGCCAGATCGCGCGCCAAGGTCGGCGGATTGCAGGAGACGTAGAGCAATGTCCCGACCGGATAAGCGCGCAAAACTTCCCGCACCTCCTCCTGGAGACCGGTCGCGGGCGGATCGACAATCACGGTCGTTAGGGCGGGATCGGCCTGGCTTAATTCCGCTGCGAGGCGGCCCGCGAGATCGCCGGCAAAATACTTTTCGTTAGGCCCGGCGCCGGCTTCCGCGGCGGCGATGGCGTGGATGTCCCAATCCAAACCAACCGTGCGCGCGAACTTGCCTAACAATCGCTTGGCAAAAAATCCCGCGCCGCAATAAGCGTCCATCAGCAGCGTCTGTCCCGCCGGAACGAGCCCGGCGATCGCCTCCGCCAATTTTTCCGCGACGGCGTCATTGTTTTGGGAAAAAACGCGCGGACCGGAGCGCGCCCGCAAAGTGTAATGCCCGTCGCGCGGACGCCGTGCGCGCAGGCTTGTTAGTTCCGCGTTCACTTCCGGAGCGGAGATGGGGCATTGCTCGATATCGATCAGGCGATGGAGATCGCGCCGGAAAAATCCGACGACACCGTCTTCCACGTGAACGGTGATACGGTTGCGATAGCCGTATTCGAGCGGAGAAGGGACGATCGGCTGCAGCGGAGGCTCCCGAAATTTCCCGATCCGCTGCAGCGCTTGCGCGACCTGCCGGGACTTCCAATGGAGCTGATGTTCGTAGCCCATATGCTGGTAGGAACAACCGCCGCAACGGCCGAAATAAGGGCACGGCGGCGCGACGCGTTCGGGCGACGACTTTTCCAGCCTAACGAGTTCAGCTTCGGCGAAGGACTTCTTCTCCCTAACGATGCGCGCGGCGACGCGTTCGCCGTCAATGGTGAAGGGGACGAAGACTGCCTTGCCCTCCGCGCGGCCGACGCCTTTTCCGCCAAAGGCGATGTCGTCGATCACCAGTTCCACTTCGCGCGCCATGGGCGCACCTTCGCAGACGCTCCCCAGCGCGTCGATGCGGCAGGAAGAAGAAGAAGAGAATTTGGAAGCCAGGAAACCAGGAATTTAAGAATGCCATCGGGCATCAAACCAAGCTGCCGAATCTCGCTCAGCCTCTGGTTCCTTTGTTCCAATTTCCTAATTCCCCGCTTTTCCTGGCTTCCTGGTTTCCAGATTCGCACTCCTCACAAGAGCGAGTGCACGGCCTTCAAATCCGGATCGGATTTGGCGACGTCGCGGAAACTCGCGTCCATCTGAAAACTGATCTGCAAATTCTTGCGCGCCCTTTGCGTGTTGCCGAGAAGCGCCTCGTAGCAGCCCATGTTGTAATAAAAAATCGGTTCGCTGCGCAAAGCCAATGGACCTTTGAGCAAGGTCTGGCGCGCCTCCGCGGTTTTGCCGAGTTGGTTTAAACAAAAACCGGCGTGCAGATATCCCGCGCCGCTTTCCGGTGCGACGCGACAGAGGCGACGGCTGAGGGTGAGAGCGCGCGTCCACGATTTCCGCTGCATCAAATGGTGCAGGCGTAGCAGGAGCACTTCGGGCAGGTCCTGTTGGGTTTTGGGAATGGCGTTGAGCTCGGCGATGGATTCGCGATCCATGCCGAGTTCGGCGTAGCCGCAGGCGGAACGAAGGAGCCAGTCGAGCTTCATCCGCGAGGTAAAAGCAAATGTCGCGCCTGCGCGGATTTTCGCCTGTTGGGACCGCGCGTTTTTTGTTGGGGTGAGCCGGCGTAACATGGCCGTCCTGGCCGTCGGGTCGAGAGGGCATCTTGCCCGCAGTGTGAGAAGCGCCGGGCTGGAAGCCTGTGTTACAGCAGCGTTTCTAGCTCGGCGACGCGGCGTTCGAAGAGCGCGAGCGTGCTTTCCACGGGGGCGGGCGTGGTCATATCGACTCCGGCTTTCTGCAATGTCTCGAGGGGGAATTTCGAGCCGCCTGATTTCAGGAAACCGAGATACGCCTCGACCGCTCCCGGCGCGCTGGCGACCACGCGTTCAGCCAAAGCGATCGCGGCGGAAACACCGGTGGCATATTTGTAAACATAGAACGCGCTGTAGAAATGCGGGATGCGCAGGCACTCGAGATCGAGCTGCGGATCGAGCGCGACGGTGTCGCCGAAATAGGCTTCGAGAAGTTTGCGATACTCGCTTTTGAAAACATCGAGGGTCAGCGCTTCGCCGCTTTCTTCGATCGTGTGAATGACTTTCTCGAACTCGGCAAACATGGTTTGCCGATAGAGCGTGCCGCGGATGTCGTCGATCTGGCGATTAATGATGTAGGCGCGCATCTTCGGATCGTCGGTCTGCGCGAGGAGATGATGGGTAAGCAACTCTTCGTTAAAAGTGGACGCCACTTCCGCGAGGAAGATCGGGTAATCGGAATCCTGATAACGCTGCGTGTGTTGCGCGAGCCAGGTGTGCATGGAGTGGCCGGCCTCGTGCGCGAGGGTGTAAACGTCGGAGAAAACATCCGGCTTGTAGTTCATCAGGATATAAGGCGGCGCACCGTAACTCCCGCTGGAAAAAGCGCCGCTCCGTTTGCCTTTCGATTCATAGCGATCGCACCAGCGTCCGCGCAGACCTGCGCCTAACGAGTCCACATATTCGCGGCCTAACGGCGCCAACGAAGCGAGCACTTTGTCGATCGCTTCGTCGAAGGAAACGTCCGTTTCGATCTCTGCGACCAATGGGACGTAGGTGTCGTAATGATGCAGCTCGTCGAGCCCAAGCACGCGCCGGCGTAATTCGTAGTAGCGGAAGAGCGGGGACAAGTTTTGCCTAACGGATGCGATGAGGTTGTCGTAAACCGTAACCGGGATGTCGTCCTTGAAGAGTGATGCCTCGCGCGCCGACGGATAATTTCGGGCCTTGGCGCGGAAAACATCGGCCTTCACCGAATAGGAAAGCGCCGCCGCGAGCGTGAACTGATGATCCTGAAACTCCTCGTAGAACTGATGAAACGCGCGCTTCCTCAGCTCGTGATCGCGCTTGACCAGGAACGAGCCGAAGGAGCTTTGCGTGAGTGGGCGCTCCTCGCCTTTCTCATCCACGAGCAGGCCGAATTTCATATCGACATTCGTGAGCTGCGAGAAGGCGTCGTCGTAGCCGTCGAGAGCGGAACGGCCGAGCGCGAGCAGGCGTTCTTCTTTCTCCGAAAGGACGTGCGGCTTCATCCGCCGAATCTTCGTTAGGCTAATCCGCCACGCCGCGAGCGCCGGATCGTCCAGAAGCTGCGCGAAGCGGTCATCCGCGATCGCCTGGATTTCAGGGCCCATGAAGGCCGTCGCTTCGCCGATCGTCGTGAGCAGATTCTGCAGTTGACCCATGCGTGCGAGGTATTCGGGATTGGCGCTGTCCTCCGCGAGCTGGAGCGAGGCGAAATGAGCGACGCGCTCGATCTTCAAGTCGAGTGTCTTTTCAAATTCGAGCATCTCCGCCAGCGTCGCGGCCGCTTCGCTGAGCCGGCCTTTCCAACTCGTTAGGCTCGGATAAGTCGCCTGAATCCAGGCGAAGTCTTCGCTCCACTTATCGGTGCTGACGAAGAGATGCGAGAGATCCCATTTGTCGGCTTCGGGAATCTCGTCGCGGGTCGGAATTTTTGTCTCGTCGATCATAATTTTTTCTCGGGCAAAATGCCGTTATCCTCGACGAAGTCGAGACTCTGCCCTTCGCATGCGCGCTTTCATTCCCACTCTCGACGATATGCGTCGCACCATCCGCCTCGCGGCGCCGGTTGCTTTCGTGCAAGTCGGGATGACGACGATGGGCGTGGTCGATGTCATCATCGTCGGCCACGTCTCCGGCATGGCGCTGGCCGCGGTTGCGCTGGGCAATATTTATTTTTTCGGGACGGTGATTTTCGGCATGGGCGCGCTCATGGCGCTCGATCCAATCATCGCTCAAGCCGTCGGCGCGCAGGACGATCTGGCGGTGAGTCGCGGGTTACAGCGCGGTTTGATTCTCTCCGTCCTCTTCACCATCCCGGCGATCGCGATCATGCTGCCGGCTGAGCCGCTCTTGCGTTGGCTTGGACAACCGGCCTCGATCGTGCCGGTGGCGGCGCGTTTCGCCCGGCTTTCCATTCCGGGAATTTTTCCATTTTTCGCCTTCCTCGTTCTCCGCCAAACGCTGCAAGCGCAACATCGGATGCGGTCGATCGTCATTACGATCGTCGCCGCGAATTTGCTCAACGCGGGGCTCGACTGGGTGCTGGTTTTTGGGCGTCTCGGGATGCCGGCCGGAGGAGTCGCCGGATCGGCCATCGCGACCACGCTGAGCCGCTGGTTCATGGCGGTGGTCATGCTGGGCGTGGGCTGGCGCAGTCTCCGCGCTCACCTTTTTCCGTGGAGCAAACGTGCCTTCGAATTCGCGCCGCTGCGCCGCATGCTTTCGCTCGGGGTGCCGATCGGTTTGCAACTTCAGATCGAATATGGGGCTTTCGCTTTTATCGGTTTTTTCATGGGTTGGATCGGCACCGCACAGCTCGCGAGCCATCAGGTCGCGATCAATCTGGCCGCACTAACTTTTATGGTGCCTCTCGGAGTGGGCGCGGCGGCGGCGGTGCTGGTGGGGAACGCCATCGGACGTCACGATCCCGCGGCCGCGCGTCGCCAAGCCGGCGCGGCGCTGGTCTGCGGAACGGGTTTTATGGTTCTAAGCGCGATCACTTTTATCGCCATTCCGGCACAGCTCGCATCGCTCTACACGAAGCAGGCCGAGGTTCTTCTTTTGGCGGCGCAGCTCATTCCGGTGGCCGGTATTTTCCAGGTCTTCGACGGCCTCCAAGTGGTCGCAGGCGGAATTCTGCGCGGCGCGGGCGATACGCGTGTGCCGATGCTGATAAATCTCGTCGCTTATTGGTTGGTCATGATGCCGCTCTCGCTTTTTCTTGGCTTCCGGACTTCGTTAGGCGCGGTCGGGCTTTGGGACGGATTAGTGGCCGGGCTCGGCGTCGTCGCAGTTCTACTTCTGCTGCGCGTTCGCCATCGTTTCGGGAAAGATCTTCGCCGCATCGTGGTGGATGAGGAGCAGTCCCTGCAAGTGGCGGGTGATTCCACAGCGTGACCGAGCTGCGAAGGCTCGGGACGTCAAGGCGAAGCCCGAGGCTTGGTCTTACCGCTGATCAGGGTGCCAGCGCTGAAAGAACTGGCCAGCGCCAGACCGGCGGCAATCGCCATCGTTAGGCGAAAGCCGCGCAGGAAAGACTGATCGATCGCCTCGGTCGCGGCGGCACGCTGCGCTCCGTTCAGTTCCTGTGGCAGCTCAATCGCGGCGAGTCTCGCGCTCTGGCCGGCAATCGACATTTTGATCTCGTTAGGCAAATTCTGCTGCGCCAGATTCCTCTGCAGGGCGCGGTCGAAAGTTTGGAGCATGACGATGCCGAAAACCGCGATCGCAAGCAGGCCGGCCGCGCGCGAGACGGCATTGTTAATCCCGGAAGCGATGCCGGCGCGACTTTGCGCGACGGAGTTCATCACCGCCGTCGTGAGGGGCGCGACGCTGATCGCCATGCCGACTCCCAGGACCAAGACCGCCGGCAGAAAAGTGCGCGCGTAACTCCCGCCAATTCCCGGCAAAATAAAAAGTGCGAACCCGCACGCCGCGATCAGCGGACCGATGATCAATGGAATTTTCGCGCCGTATTTTTCCACGAGTCCGCCCGACCAGCGCGAAAGAAAAAAGATGATGAGGATCAACGGCAGGATGGCCGCGCCGGCCGCGGCGGGAGAGTAGCGCTGCACTTGGATGAGGTTGAGTGGCAGAAAAAAAAGCGCGCCACTGAGCGCGCCGTAGAGAAAAAGCGTGAGCAAATTCGCGCCCGTAAAAGTCGGCGAGCGGAAGAGGTCGAAGGGCAGCATGGGATTCTTCGCCCGGCTCTCGCGTAACCCGAAGAGCGCGAGAAGAAGCGCCGCTGCCACGAGCGCGCTTACGACGGCGGGATGGCGGAAGCCGAGGCGCGACGACTCGATCAAGCCATAAACCAGCGCGCCCAAACCGAGCGCAGCCAGCAGTGCGCCCCACCAATCAAGCGGCTCTTTCGTTTCGGCGGAACTTTCCGGCACGTGCCAGTAGGAGAGCGCGATCACGATCGCGGCCAGCGGAAGATTGATGAAGAACACCGCGCGCCAGGAAAAGTGCTCGATCAGCCAACCACCAAGGACCGGCCCGATCGCCGCCGTGATCGCGCTGAATCCCGACCACGTGCCGATGGCGCGTCCGCGTTCTTCTTCGCGGAATGAGCTGCTTATAATGGCGAGACTGCCAGGGACGAGCAACGCCGCGCCCAGACCCTGAACCGCGCGCGCGGCGATCAATTGCGCGATGTTCGCCGCCAGTCCACAAGCGGTGGAAGCGAGCGCGAAAAGCGCCACCCCGATAATAAAGATCCGCCGTCTGCCGTAGTGATCGCCTAACGAACCGCCAACGAGCAAAAGCCCCGCAAGGAGGAGCGAGTAAGCTTCCACCACCCACTGCACATCGGTCGCCGTGGCGTGGAGCTTCTGCTGAAGCGCCGGGAGGACAATGTTAACCACGGTGCCATCGATGAAGGCGAGGCTGGAGCCAAGAATGGTCGCGGCCAGAACCCAGCGCGCGGAGGCTTTCGAACAAACGCCCGCACCGTCGCTCGGGCGGACGGAAGTCTCCGCGCAAGGAGTCGGGAGCGAATTAGTCATCGGTTGATTCTACGGTCGCCCGCGGGGCCGACGAAAAGCAACCGTGATTTGACCATTCTCGGATAACTGTAATAATGTTCGTTACAAACTGGCCAGTGGGTCAAGCGCGTCACAACTCCAACAAACCAACCTTATGAAACTCAATAATAAAATTGCGGTCGTCACCGGCGGAAACAGCGGCATCGGCCTCGCCACCGCGCACGAATTCAAGGCGCAGGGAGCGCGGGTCGTCATTATCGGCCGCAAGGCCGACGCCGTGGAAAAAGCGGCGAAAGAAATTGGCGACGACACCCTGGGCGTGACCGCGGATGTCTCGCGCGTGGCCGATCTCGATCGCGCCTTCGAGACCATTCGCGCGCAAGTCGGCCGCATCGACGTGCTCTTCGTCAATGCCGGGATCGGCAAATTCGCGCCTTTGGCGGAGGCGGACGAAGCGCTCTTCGATGAAATGACAGACGCGAATTTCAAAGGCGCCTACTTCACCGTGCAGCGCGCGCTACCGCTGCTGAGCGACGGCGCGTCGGTCATCTTCACTTCCACCGTGGCAGTCCATTTGGGGATGCCGGGCGCGAGCATTTACGCCGCGGGTAAAGCGGCCCTGAACAGTCTGGCCAAGACTCTGGCCATCGAACTCGCGAGCAAAAAGATCCGCGTCAACGTCGTCAGTCCCGGGCCGATCGAAACGCCGATTTTCGGGAAGATGGGTTTGGCGAAGGAAGAAGTGGAGAAGATGGCAAAAGGCATGGCCGCCAAAGTGCCTTTGGGCCGGATAGGCCAGTCTGAAGAGATTGCCAAGGCTGTGTCCTATCTCGCTTCCGATGATAGTGCGTTTGTCACGGGCACCGAGTTGCTCGTCGATGGCGGCATGGCCCAGAGAGGGGCAGCCTAACGAGAATAGCACCGCCGGGGGAATGACTGCGACGGCGTAACATGGCCATCCTGGCCGTCAGGTCGCGCGGGCATCTTGCCCGCAGCTTGCGAAACGCCGGGCTGGAAGCCCGCTCGACCTGACAGGCTGGAAGCCTGTGTTACGCGACGCAGATGGGCGACGCCGTCGCACGGAGTTGCGCGATCGACCAAAGACCTGACGAAGTTCGCTCGTTAGGCAGCGCGGCGCACTTTGCGCAGCAGCTTCTGCAAAGTAATCCCACGCAGATGCTCACGCACCGCGCCTTCCGCACCCGCGGCCACGCCGCTCATGATCTCGCGCATGTTGCAACTCACCCGGCAATGCTTCGACGCTTTGCGCTCGTTAATCGCGATGACAGGCCGCGGCTGGACCGCGTCGTAGACTTCGAGCAGCGAAATCTGCGCCGGCTTGCGGCTCAGTTTGGTACCGCCATGCTTGCCCGTGTAAGTCTCGACCAGATGGGCGTGGCGCAGCCCCAGTAGAAGCCGGCGGATGACCACGGGATTAGTATTGACGCTTTCGGCCAGTTCTTGCGAATCCATCGTCTCGTCCGCAAATGCGAGCGCGGTCAGGATATGAACGGCAAAAGTGAACTGTTGGTTGACCACGAGGTAAAACTGTAATTGTTTCCGTTACACTTTAAAGATTCGTTTCCCCAAGTCGTTCTCGGAGGCATTGAAGACTACCACGTCATGAAAATATTTGCACGAAGCATGGCGCTCGGGTTGGCCCTGCTCTTAGCCGCTTGCGGCGGCGGGAAGAAGCCGCCGGGACCGCCGCCGCCTGCGGTCACCGTAATCAAGGCTTTGCAAAAAGAGGTGACGGATTGGGATGATTATACCGGCCGGCTCGCGGCGGTGGATGAAGTCGACGTGCGCGCGCAGGTCAGCGGCTACCTCGAGTCTATTCATTTCAAGGACGGGCAGATGGTGAAAAAGGGCGACCTTCTTTTCGTGATCGATCCGCGGCCTTATCAGGCGGTCTTTGATCGCGCGGCCGCGCAACAGAAGGAGGCCGAAGCGGGGCTCGCGCTCGCCGACGCCAACCTCAAGCGCACGGAAGAGCTCGCTACGAAAAAAGTCGTGGCCTCGCAGGATCTCGACGATCAGCGGAGCAAGCAACTCGGGGCTGCGGCGGCGTTGCAGGTGGCGCAGGCCGAAGTGAAAGCCGCCCAATTAAATCTCGATTTCACCCGCATCACCGCGCCGGTGAGTGGGCGGATCAACCGCCATGTCGTGAGCGAAGGCAACCTGATCAGCGGCGGCGCGGCGACCGCTACGCTCCTCACCACCATCGTGTCGCTCGACCCGATCTACGCCTACTTCGAAGCCGATGAGCAGGCCTACATGAAATACGTCCGCCTCGACAAATCAGGCGAGCGCCGCAGCTCGCGCGACGTAGCCAATCCGGTCCGGCTCGCTCTCGCCGACGAGGAAGGTTATCCGCATCAGGGCCGAATGAATTTCGTCGAAAATCGCATCGACGTGGACACGGCGACGATTCAGGGCCGCGCCGTTTTCGATAATCCCGATTTCATTTTAATCCCGGGACAATTCGTTAGGCTGCAGTTGCTCGGAAGTTCACCTCACCAGGCGGTTTTGATCCCGGACGAAGCGGTCGTGTCCGATCAATCGCAAAAATTCGTCTGGATCGTGAACGCCGAAAACAAGGCGGAATATCGCAAGGTAAAACCCGGTCCGCTGAACGACGGGCTGCGCGTCATGAGCGAAGGACTCAAGCCTAACGAACGCGTGATCGTGCTCGGATTGCAAAACGTCCGACCCGGAATCGCGGTCGAGGCGAAGGAAGAACCGATCCAGAATTTTGTCGCCGGCGCGGCCGGGAATACCACGGCGCCGGTGAGCACCGACGCGAAGAAGAAGAGCGCGTCCGGCCAGTGAACTTTTCTCACTTCTTTATCAGCCGTCCGATTTTCGCGGCGGTGATTTCGATCGTGATCATGATCGTCGGCGGCATCGCCTATTTCACCTTGCCGATCGCGCAATATCCCGAAGTCGCGCCGCCGACCGTGGTCGTGACCACCAGTTACCCAGGCGCAAATCCGCAGGTCATCTCCGAGACCGTGGCCACGCCGCTCGAGCAGGCGATCAACGGCGTCGAGGACATGCTCTACCTCACCTCGCAATGCACGACCGACGGCTCGATGACCCTAACGATCACGTTCAAGCTCGGGACCGACCTCGATAAAGCGCAGGTCCTCGTGCAAAACCGCGTCGCCACCGCGGTACCGCGCTTGCCCGAGGAAGTGCAGCGCATCGGCGTCACGACCGACAAGAGTTCACCCGATTTGCTTCTCGTCGTGCACCTGCTTTCGCCTAACAAACGCTACGACCAGCTCTACATCAGCAACTACGCCACGCTGCATGTGATCGACGTGCTGCGGCGGCTCGACGGCGTCGGCGCCGTGAATGCTTTCGGCGGGCGCGAATACAGCATGCGCATCTGGCTCGATCCGGAGAAACTTTCCTCGGTCAACCTGACCGCGACCGACGTCGTGACCGCGTTGCGCGAGCAAAATGTGCAGGTCGCCGCCGGCGTCATCGGCCAGCAACCGGTCGGGCCCGGGCACGCTTTTCAACTTTCCGTGAACACGCTCGGCCGGCTGGTCGATCCGGCGCAGTTCGGCGATATCGTGATCAAGACCGGCGACCAGGGCCGCGTCGTTAGGGTAAAAGATGTCGCCCGCGTCCAGCTCGGCGGGCTCGATTATTCGGTCAACAGCTACCTCGGTTTCCCTAACGAAAAGGACGCGACCTCGGCCGTCGCGCTCGTCGTCCAGCAGCGGCCCGGCTCGAACGCGATTGCCACCGCCCACGCCATTCGGGCCACCGTGGCGAAGCTGGCCGAGGATTTCCCGAAAGGTCTCGGCTACACCATCGTTTACGACCCAACCGTCTTCGTCGAGGAATCGGTCAACGCGGTCTTCCACACCATCTTCGAGGCCGTTATTTTGGTCGTGCTCGTGGTCATGATTTTCCTGCAATCGTGGCGCGCGACGGTCATTCCGCTGGTGGCGATTCCGGTCTCGCTCATCGGCACCTTCGCGGCCATGTCGGCACTCGGATTTTCGCTCAACAACCTCTCACTTTTCGGCCTCGTTCTTGCCATCGGCATCGTGGTCGATGACGCCATCGTGGTGGTCGAAAATATCGAGCGCAACATCGAGGAAGGACTCAAGCCCGCCGACGCCGCGCGCAAAGCCATGGACGAAGTCGGCGGCCCAGTCGTTTCGGTCGCGCTCGTGCTCGCGGCGGTCTTCGTCCCGACCGCCTTCATCAGCGGAATCAGCGGACAATTCTACCGGCAATTCGCCCTAACGATCGCGGTTTCGACCATGATCTCGGCCTTCGTTTCGCTCACTTTGAGTCCGGCGCTCGGAGCCATTTTGCTCCAGCCGCGCGAGGCAAAACGCGATTGGTTCGGCCGCTTGCTCGACCGCGTTTTCGGCTGGCTCTTCCGCGGGTTTAATCGGTTCTTCGAAAAAACCGTGGGCGTTTATGTGCCCACAGTTGGGCGACTGATCCGGCGCAGCGGCCTCGCCCTCGTCGTTTACGCGATCCTGCTCGTGCTCACCTTCTTCGCTTTCAAGCGCGTGCCGGTCGGATTCATTCCCGCGCTCGACCAAGGCTACGCGATCATCGCCATGCAATTGCCGGATGGCGCGTCGCTCGAGCGGACCGATGCCGTCGTTAGGCAAACCATCGCGCTCGCCCTGAAAACGCCCGGCATCAGCCAGGTCGTCGCCTTTACCGGATTCTCCGGCGCGACCCGCGCGAACAGCTCGAACGCCGCCGCGCTCTTTCCTGTTTTCGCACCTTTCGACCAACGCGGACGGAAGCTCGATGGCCCCGCCGTGATCGGCAATCTGCGCAAGCAACTGGCCAGCGTGCAAGGCGCGCAGATCGCGGTCATTCCACCGCCGCCGGTGCGCGGGCTCGGCACGGGCGGCGGCTTCAAAATGGAAGTGCAGGATCGTTCCGGCGCCGGCCTGCGCGCGCTCCAGGCCGCGACCGACAAGACGATTCAAGCCGCACGCGCCGATCCCGGTTTGGTCCAGGTCTTCACCCAATTTCGCGCCTCGACCCCGCAGCTTTTCGCCGAAGTCGATCGAACCAAAGCGAAGATGTTGAACGTCCCGTTAGGCAATATTTTCGACACGCTCCAAATTTATCTCGGCTCGACTTTTGTGAACGAGTTCAATCTTTTCGGCCGCACTTATCGCGTGACCGCGCAGGCCGACTCACAATTTCGCGATGATGTTTCCGACATCGCGCGTTTGAAAACACGCAACGCCGCCGGGGGCATCGTGCCGCTCGGTTCGGTCATGAACATCAAGGAAACGACCGGCCCCGATCGCGTCGTGCGCTACAACCTTTTCCCCGCGGCGGAGATCAACGGCGACACCGCGAAAGGCTTCAGCTCCGGGCAATCGCTCGACACCATGGAGCGGCTCGCGCGCGAAAATTTGCCTAACGGAATGAGCTTCGAGTGGACCGATCTCGCCTACCAGCAGCGCGCCGCGGGCAACACCGCGCTTTATATTTTTCCGCTCTGCGTGCTCTTCGTTTTCCTCACGTTGGCCGCGCAATACGAGAGCTGGACCCTGCCGCTCGCCGTCATCCTGATCGTGCCGATGTGTCTGCTGAGTGCAATAGTCGGCGTGATGTTGCGCGGCTTCGACAACAACATTCTCACCCAGATCGGCTTCGTCGTGCTCGTCGGGTTGGCGAGCAAAAACGCCATCCTCATCGTTGAGTTCGCACGACAACAGGAGCACGCAGGGAAGGATCGTTTCGCCGCCGCAGTCGAAGCGTGCCGGCTGCGTTTGCGCCCGATCCTCATGACCTCGTTCGCTTTCATTCTCGGCGTCGTCCCGCTGGTCATCGCGAGCGGGGCGGGCGCGGAAATGCGGCAGTCGTTAGGCACAGCGGTTTTCTTCGGGATGCTCGGCGTAACCTTCTTCGGGCTGTTGTTGACGCCGGTTTTCTACGTGGTGATTCGCGGTTTTGCCTCCGACACAAAGGCGTCGGCGCACGCTGCGAAACCCGCTGCCATCGCAGCGACTCCTTCCGAGACTTAGCTCAGCCTAACGAGCACTCTTCGCCACGATGGCATCCGGGCGATACATATCGTGATTACTCCCCTGGAACTCCGCTTTCAGCTTCACTTGAAAATGCGCCAGATCGACCAAATCCCAGCGGGTAAATTTCCAGTGTCCATCCTTTCCCGGCGCGTGCTCGAACCCGACGATGAAGTGGACCGCGTCTTCGCGTACCTTGTTGGTCGAGTTCTTCGGCTCAAAATAAAACGTGCGAAAGCTGCTGTCCCGGCTGCCCGCCGCATAAAGCTTCGGATCGAGATAGAAGACGTGGTTGGTTTCCTTATCGACCAGGCGCAAATCTGGATAACCGGAGCGCTGCACGTGTCCCTCGACCGTTCGCGGGAAATCGCAGCTCAATCCCGGAACTGCATCCAGTAGCGTCCGCATCGTATCCTCGAAGTGACTGCTCACCTCGTTAATCCTCGGGATACCTTGGATCACGCTTTCCGGCGCATTCAGTCGCCTAACGACTTCATCGAGCACGGTCGAGATCTGTCCGACGACGCGGCGATCCGTCGCATTCTTCGGACCGATCGCGATTACCTTCTTGCCCGTGGCATCGAAGATCACTTCCGCAAAGGGAATCCCCCGCAGTTGCGTGTCTTCGCGCAGCAACCACGGAATCAACGCGTCGATGGGAGGCGACAAATCGCTCGCGCCCTGACCTTCGTTAAGTGGCGAAGCAAAGACTAGGAATATAAGAATCCGAAAGGGCCGTCGCATTCCCATCAGCGCGAAGAGGAGAGGCTGAAACCGCCGGGCCGGCTGCGGCGACGCGCCGCCTCCAGCAAGAATTGCGTGGCGCGCTGGGTCAACTCCGTCCCCGTCGTTAGGCCGAGCTTCTGCTTGATCCGTTGGCGATGCGTCTCAATCGTCTTCACGCTGAGATGCATCTCGCTCGCGACACGCGAGGTTCCTAGTCCGCTGCCGATGAGCCGGAAGACCTGCAACTCGCGGTCGCTCAATCTCCCGCAACCATCTTGCGGAATCTCCACCTGCCCGCGCGCCAGCATTTGCAAAAGCCGGCGCGACACCGTGCCGCTCGCATACAGCTCTCCCGCGGCGACCTGCTCAAGGGCATCTAGAACCTCGACCGCCTCATCCTCGGTCACGACAAAGCCTCGCGCCCCCGCTTTAAACGCGCGCTGGAGCGAGAGAGAATCCTGCCGTGCCGTCACCACCACCGCCCGCGCGGATGAGTCCATCTTCCGAAAGTCTTTCAGCAGCGAAAAGCCATCACCCTGCCGCAAACTCAGGCTGAGAACGACCAGGCTCGGCTTAGTCTGCGCAAAAAGGCGGCGCGCAGTTGGCGCTTCGCCCGTTTCACCGGCAATTCGAAAACGCCGGCTCGAGCGAATTAAAGTAGCCAAGCCGAAGCGCATCAACGGAGCGTGATGCACGATCAACACCGAGAGTTTTTCAGGGAAACCCATTTGATTCTATGCCGCGAGAAATCAGTGATTTATCAGGAGAGCCTCTGACAAAAAAGAAAAATCCTGTGGGAGCGAAAGATTTTTTCATCCCTGACATCCCTGACGGCAGATGTCAGGTAATCCCCGATAGTCGATGGGCGCCGCACGCGGATCGTTCCACATGCGTAATTCAGGTGATGCACCCGATAGGCGATCTACGTTCCATTTGTTGAGATGGGAACATGCAGAGACCCCGCCCCATCGCACTCGCCCGTAGAAGACAGGCAGGCCGCGGAGGCCGGTTATCAACATCCCGCGGATTCAAAGACGATCGTGCCAAATGCGGCAAGGTCATGGTGGATTACTCCAAGATCGCCGATGCCCAACCGGAAAACATTCCTAATTCAGCCATTCTTACTCCGGACGGCGAGACGCTTTACTACAAGATAACCAAAATTCTCAAAGTCCTTGACGATGCCCTCGCCGGAAATATTCCAGCCTTACAAGACCTAAAAGAATCGGCAGGAAACACCAGCGGAACAGCCGCTCCGGCGCTGCACGCGAATGCACCCAGTTCTCCCGCCACCCTCCGTAGCTCCCGCGACGCCAGCAATCACTGCCTCCCCTGCGCCATGAACTGATCTCGCGATCTCTCATAACCGATGCTCCAAACCCTCGATACCGTCATCGCCTTCGCGGTCATCATGACCGTGGTGAGCCTGCTCATCACCACCCTGGTGCAGATGACCTCCTCCGCCCTCGCCCTGCGCGGTAAGAACCTCGCGAATGCGCTCTCACTCACCTTTCAAACTATCGACCCAACGCTCGGAGAATACGCCCATGCGCTGGCCGCTCAGATTCTAAGTGATCCGATACTAAGCGACTCGCTCTTCGCACCGAAGGATCGCTCACCGGTCATACCAGCTCAGGGCTCACATCTGGCGGCAGTTATCAGTGCGGAAAAGCAGCTTATCGCGACTACGTTTCTCGCAAAAGCTGGAGATAAGACCGCCGATATAACTACGGCTGAGACTAACGTCGCTGCGGCTAAGGCGCTCGTTCCTGCAGGCAAGATGCCGGACAAAGTGGCACTTATCTCGACACAAGCCTGGAGCTTTCTCAGTCGCAACGAAAGCATGAAGTTAGCGACCGCGATCAGGCCTGGCGAGGTTTACCGTATCCTACACGATATAAGTCATCTTACGCCTACGGAAGCGACTCTTCATAAAATCCCGGCTATCCTACCGGAAAAGGCGAGCGATCTTCTGCGCGCGCTAGCCGTTCCCGATCAGACGGCGCAAGAAGCAAAAAGTAAGTTGCAAGCGGTTGCCAATGTCGCGGACCTCTTCGCTACCCCCGAGCAGAAAAAAGCGGTGCTCGATTCTCTAGCTAACTTTGGGTTGGCGGTAGAAGGCGCGACGACTCAGGCCTACGACAGATTCCAACGCTGGTTCGGCAGCGCTCAGGATCGCGCCGAACAATGGTTCCAGATTCATGTGCGCGGAATAACTATTTTCTTTTCTGTCGTTATCGCGCTCCTCCTGCAGTTGGATACGATCAACATCCTGCGTCAGCTTCGCACCCAACCTGTGATGGTCGCTGCCTTGGTAAAGTCAGCTCCCGCCTCGGTCACAGATGCTCAGCCTATCCTGAGCGGCAGCCGCGCACCTAACGACGCAGCGGAATTGTTTAAGCAACAACAGCAAAACGTCGACCACTTACAACAGAGGCTCGCGGACGCGGGCTTTGACTTGGTGCCCGAGTCCTTCCTCGGTCGTTGGGGTCATCCGCGTCGCCTGCATCTTTTTGATCATCTTACGGGTACTTTAATTACCGCGGCGCTTCTTACTCTTGGTGCGCCGTTTTGGTTTAATCTGCTCAAGAACCTGATGAACCTTCGCCCCGCAGTCGCTACCCTGATCGAGCGTCGTCCGCAGAGCTCGCTTTCCCTAGCCCAGGTGCCGATCGACCGGAACGCCTAACAGTTAGAACATGTCCTATAACTTGAGCCGACGCGACGATATCTCGTAGTAGGAGACCTTGTCAGAAAGATACACGAATAATAAAGCAACCCTTCTTATGGTTACGAAACGAAAGACGACAAAAAGCAAGGCCCCGGCGAAGAGCAAGGCACTAACCAAGAGTAAGCCTCGGAGAAAGAAGAAAGTCAGTCTCGTTGTAACACCGCCGGTGAATCCCACGCCGGAGGACGGTTTCGACGGGGATGTGTTTATCCAGGCTGGCCACGAGAATACTCCCGACGATAAGACAGGTGGAGAAGGACCTTTGGGTAGGGAAATAGAATGGACTCCCGTGGTTGCTAACGAAGCCACGCGGATTCTGCGCGCGGCGGGAGTTTGCACCATTCGCGAGGACGCGAGCCTAAAACGGCCGGAGCGCAGGAACGAACGCTTCCGGGTAAAGGTGGCCGTCTTCCTTCATTTTGATGACCCAGATACCGGAGAGAGCGGCGCTTCCGTGGGTTATAAGGGACTAAGTGATCAGCCGGCCGCCTTAGAGTGGAAGAAACTTTATGGGACCTTCTTCCCCTTTCGATTCATGCCCGATAACTTCACAGCGGATGAGTCTGGTTATTACGGATTCAAATTTACCATCACGACCGATGCGGAATTTCTGATCGAGTTCGGTGACCTCGGCTCATTGAAGGAGGCGCAGTGGATGAAACCCCGTCTGCTCTGGATGGGAGCCTTGCTCGCCCATTTCCTAAGTATGCGCATCGGGAAGGGTAACGTGCCGCTTCCGGTTTTTCCGGACGATGCGATCGATCCACATAGCGATGACACGGCTGACTTAAAACAACTACATTTAGTCCCAAGCGGTTTACCAAAGCGCCTGCCCGATTATGCTTGGGATATCCTCAGTGCCGCGGCCGGGATTCCATGGGCGAAGGCAGGAGCGATGCCCCAATTTGACTCTTACAAAGGAATCATGGCAGGGAGTTTTTGCCTCTTCCACAACCTGCTAAAGATGCCGCTGCCTGGAGTGAGCACCGCAGCCATCTATGAGTGTAAGTTCGCTATCGATAGCGATGGCAGTTCGAACGCGAGCGATCCGGACCATCAGGGTAAGACCAGTTTGAGACATGCAGATAATAGCAGTCTGGATGCGCGAAAAGATTCGTTCGGAGTCATACCGCTAGACGCTGGGGAGGCGCGTAGAGAAGGTCTCATGAAACTTCCCGGGATTCCGGATTTCGGCGGGGTAGGGCTTCGTCTTGGCGACATAGGGATTGCGTTCTGGGGTAAGCAGAGCGCAGTCTTCGTTTACGCCGATAAAGGGCCACCGAACGCGTTGGGTGAAGGCTCGATCAAGATGGCTGATTCACTAGCTATCCCATCAAACCCCAGCAATGGTGGTTTCAATGATAGAGATATCCATGAGATGGGAAAGGGAGTGATGCATATCGTGTTTGTAGGGTCGAGTGATGTTCCGCCAGGCGCGATTCGCTCGCAAAGGAGTGCGGCCGAGGTCGAGAGCCTAGGTCGTGCGCTCTTTAAAAGCTTTTGTAATCAGAGTTAGATCTAACAAGCTAAGAATAACGCCTTACGAACCGTCGGAGCTCTGGTTGCTGTGAGCTTTAAGGTGATGCGCGTTTCCAGGATATGGATCCTTCAATTAAAATGAAACGAACCGGCAATAAGTTCACCGTCTTCCTTTGGCACCTGCAGGATCTCTATCACCAACTAAAGCCATGCCGCTTTAGTTTTATCGTCGCGCTCATCGGTGGAGCTATCTTTCTCTGCGTCGATCAAGGGACGGAAGTGCTGCGCGCTCTCGCCGAGGCGGGCAGTCTTACGGGCGCGACCAATGTTGCTCGCTTCTCGGCCTTTTGGATTGGCTTACTGATATGGTGCCTTGTTAGTTGGTACACTGCGCGTGTCCTTCTGTATTTCGACTTTGCGACTTCCGAGGACTGGCATCCTGACCGCGAAGGCTGGTGGCTAGGGCTGCATAACTGGTCGCAACGCAATGTCCCGCGCATCCTGGGAGCCGCGCCAGCGTGGCTCGTAGGGATAAGTCTCTTGCGCGCACGCGGCACTTATGAGGCTAACCCTCCGCCAACCTTACTCTATGGAGGGATATGCGCGATCGCGGGCGGCTTTGTTCTGTGGATTCTGTTTGTTTTGCGACGCTCTATTCTGAAACGGAGCCACCTAGCTCTTACTCCGCCGCAAACGATACCCTCCGAGCTGGGCGAAATGGAACGCACCAGTCACTTCGTCCTGGGTACGATGGCATTTCTCTCACTCTTATTGCTACTTCTCTTCACCCTAAATCCGGTCCGCTGCGCAGGTAGCCTGGGCACAGGAGCCATCCTCATGTTCGCCGCGGCCTCGTGGGCTTTTTGGGGTAGCGCGCTGATCTATTTCGGCAGCCGGCATCATCTCCCTGTTCTTACTTTCCTCGCCCTTTGGATAGTTCTTTGCAGCTTTAATAATGATAATCATGAGGTCCGCACCATCGCGCGGGGAAATCCTACTCCAGCCAAGGATATCGCGACTGCGCTCCGCGACTGGCACATGCGGATCAACCAGAAATATCCCGGGCGCACGGTGCAGCCTTTGTTCATTGTCGCTTCGGAAGGCGGCGGGATTCGTGCGGCTTATTGGACAGCGAGTGTGCTTGGGTCCTTGCAGGATGCAGAGCCGTCCTTTGCCGATCATGTCTTTGTCATAAGTGGTGTCTCGGGAGGCAGCGTCGGAGGCGCGGTCTTTGCCGCCCTCGTCGCCAGTCCACCGCCCCCAGGAAAGATGGCTGAGACCGCTCAGACTATGTTAGGGCAGGATTTCCTATCCCCCGCGATAGCAGCGATGCTTTATCCTGATTTCCTCCAGCGCTTTATTCCCTGGCCATTTCCCTACCTCGATCGAGGTCGCTGGCTGGAGCAGAGTTGGGAGCAGTCCTGGCGCCATGCTACTCATAACAACAGGTTCGCCGAGCCACTTCTCGACCTATGGAATGATCCTAACTCCTATGTGCCGGCGCTTCTGCTAAATGGCACCTCAGTCGAGACTGGCAACCGCGTTATCGTCTCTAATATGGCTATTAACTCCGACTATCTCGCGGCGGAAGAAGGCGCGAGTAAGTATGAGTCAAACCTGGACCTACCATTAAGTACGGCTGCGCATCTTAGCGCCAGGTTTACTTACGTCAGTCCGGCCGGACGCTTCGCTCGTGATGGCAGTCATGTGGTTGATGGTGGTTACTTCGAAAACTCCGGCGCGACCACGGCGCTGGATATCCTGCGCCAGGTTAATCGAGAGATAACTGCGCCGGATAGTCAGATGGAAGATGTCATTCCAAAACTCATCATGATTAGCAACGATCCGCGCGGCGCGGGCGCCGGTACGCGCACGGTCGCAGCGGCCAAGGACCAATCCGATAAGGCCCCGACAACGAAGCGAGACTCGGCGCATAATAAGCCAGGCCAATTCCTCGAGGATGCGCTGGCGCCCGTTTTCGCCCTGCTTTCCACCCGCGACGCTCGGGGTATCTACGCGCAGCGCGAGATCGGCGAAGCGCAGAAGACCTTCTACGAGAAGCTAAGTCGCAAGGATTCCGCGAGCGATAAGACTCAGGTTTACTTCTTCTCGCTCGCGCCGGCCCCGGTTCCTTTGCCACTTGGCTGGATGCTTTCCAACGGCGCGGCCCGCTCCATGCAGGAGGAGTTATACGATCGCGGCGCTTCCAAGACTACTAATGTCCAGACTTGGAATAAGGCGATGCGGGAGCAGATCGTTGCTTCTCTTGGTGGTAAGACTCCCTAGCTCTTCGGCTGTCTAGCGAGACCGCGCACGTCCCCCATCGCGAAGGGGAGATAAAGGAGCGCGAAGAAAAGTAAGGCCAGGCCATTGAGTTCCACCAGATAGAGCCAATGAACATTAGAGAGCCAATCCAGGATAGAGGCAGCTTGCGGTTTGTGCAGAAGGAAGCCGTAATTAACATTCGTTAGGCGATCCACCAGCAGCGTGGCGATAAGATAAAGCTCCGACCAGGCGAGCGTGCGCCAGATGGAACCTAACGATGGCCGAAAACGTCGCGCCACGAGAAGATAGATAACGCCCGCCACGATTCCGCAGTGACCGATAAAGAAACTGAGAAAGCGAATATCAGGAAAGCCGACTTGTAAGTTAGGAGTGAGAATAGCCTGGAAGGTCCCGCCTATTCCCCAGAAGTAAGAAACCTCGGTCCAACTGTGGCGACGAGTAAGGAGCGCGACGATAACTGTAACCATCGCCCAATCGCAAAGCTGAAAAGGCAGCGCCTGTTGCCAGACCATTTGCTGGCGCTGCATGAGATAGATCGCGTAACCGCAGTAGTTG
Organism: Chthoniobacterales bacterium; assembly: GCA_013821455.1. Classification (GTDB taxonomy): domain Bacteria; phylum Verrucomicrobiota; class Verrucomicrobiia; order Chthoniobacterales; family UBA10450; genus Palsa-1392. Next base: position 19,943 of record JACDGS010000028.1, on the reverse strand, counting down.
ATAACAAGGAGCAGAGAGAGACAGGTCGCCACCGCACGATCGACGCGCCGAGATCTCGTTAGGCGAACGGCAATACCCAAACCTACAGGAAGCGCGATCGTGAGAAGGATGACTACGAGATGCGCCGGGCCAAAAAGCCGGAACACTGGCGCGGGTTGCATAAGTAGGCTCGGCACTCTCCGCCACTGCGGGCAGACTCAGGTAGCCTAGTCGCGCCTATCTCCTAAACGCAACGTTAAAGGCGTCCTGCTAACTAACTCCCAGATGTCCAACTGCTCGCAGGTGCTAATCGCGCGGCTCGATCTTGCCCGCGCCCATGACATTTCGATCGACTGTCTTGGGATTTCCACCGTAGGTAACTTTGCCCGCGCCCGTTATCGCAGCGCGCAGTGAGTTAGCCACAGTTACATCTGCTCTCCCCGCGCCCGTGACGGATAACTCGACGTCATCCGTGGATAAATCTGCCGCTTCCAGCTTGCATGCGCCGGTGAGATTGGCGAGCAGGCGACTTACCTTACCGCCCAGGTTTACCTTGGCGGCGCCGCTTGTTTCCAGGCTAAACTTCGCGCCGTTGATCGGCTTGGCCGTGAAGTCCACCGCTCCGCTGAGTTCTGCCGTAGTCAGCGACGGACTTGAGACGATGATTGTGATGCCGTGCGAGGGCGCGATCGGTCCATCGATATCTATCTTAAGCTGGCTACCCTGGACGCTGGTGCTGATATGAGAAAGCAGGTTCTCGTCCGTCGTGATACTTAGGGAAGGGTTTCCGGGACTCCACTCCAACTCATAGTAACCGGACGCCTCGATCTGGGTGAAAGCAGAGACCGGGCGCGTCTCGGTCTTAGTCTCCCCGTTACCGCGAACGTGGTGCCAGTCGCAACCAGCGAAGAGAAGTGTAAGGACAAGAGTAGGGAAAAGAGTTTTTGTTTTCATGGCATTATCTCGATTGGGATGCGACGGGGAAGCCCTTTGGATTCAAAAAAATTGCTTCTAACAAGAAGTCGGCAGGCGTTGCGCCAGAGCGACACCGTGCGGGATAGCCCCGGTGACGAAGCCGAGACATTCGACCGCGCCGCTCGGTTTGCCCGGTAGCGCGATGACCAGTGATTGCTCTACGAGCGCGGCGAGGTTGCGCGACAGGATCGCGTTAGGCGTGATCTTCATCGACTCCGCGCGCATGACTTCGCCGAAACCTGGCAGCTCTATCCGCATCAATCCACGGATAGCTTCGGGAGTGACGTCGCGCGGCGCGATGCCGGTGCCACCGGTAGTAAGAATAAGGCCGCAGCCCTGGGCGGCGAAGGCGCGGATGGTTTCCTGGATGCGGGTAATGTCGTCGGGGACGATGGCTTCGCTCAGGACTTGCCAGCCATTTTTGGCGGCGGCTTCTTGCAACGCCGGACCGCCGAGATCGTCGTAAACGCCGGCGTTCGCACGGTCGGAAATGGTAACGATGCCAACGGTTATTTGCATTTTTGAGACAGGATTAACAGGATTTACTGGATTGAAGCAAAGAGGAAGGGATTTGGCAGAGCTTCTCTCCCCATCCTGTTAATCCTGTAAATCCTGTCTCTTTTTCGTCTTGGAAACCAAGTGTATCTCGCCAATCCGCATCTGCTTATCGACGGCTTTGCACATGTCGTAGATCGTAAGCAAAGCCACCGCGACGCCGGTGAGCGCTTCCATTTCCACGCCGGTCTGCGCGGTCGTGCGCGCGGTGCAGGTGGCAGTTACACCAAGTCCTTTACTCGTTAGGCCAATCTCGACATGACTCAAGCCCAGCGTGTGACAGAGCGGGATGAGCTGCGCAGTCTGTTTCGCCGCCTGAATCCCGGCGAGTCGCGCGGTCGCGAAGACGTTGCCTTTGGCGATACGATCCGACGCGATTAAGTCGAGGGTCGCTGCCTGTAACTCAATCCGTCCGCTAGCCACGGCCTCGCGCCGGCTGACCGGTTTGGCCGAGACATCGACCATCTTTGCGCTGCCGTCGCTCGCGATATGTGTCAGTTGCGGCATTCGTTAGGCAAGGAAGCAGACTTATCCACAGATTTCACAGAGGAACACAGATTAGAAGCAAGGTGTCTTCGACCTTTCTGTGAAATCTGTGGATCATTCTCAGCCACCGATCGCGACCATTTTGCGGTCGGGTTTGTAGGTCGTGCGGAAGTCGTGCTGCTCCGGTTTGCGCTCGACGACGTCGAGGAAGAATTGCCGCAGCTCGTCGTCGCTCGCGTTGGCGCGGAGCGGCTTCATGATGTCAAACTCGAGATAACTGCCGAGACACGGGCGCAGTTTTCCGTCACAAGTGAGCCGGAGTTTATTGCAGCTCTCGCAGAAGTGCAGGTTGGTCATGGCGCCGATGAAGCCGATGCGTTGCGAGCGTCCCGGCAGTTGGTAGTAGATCGCCGGGCCGTTGGTCTTGAACTCCGGTTGCGGAATGAGGCTGCCAAATTTCGCTTCGATAGTGCGTCGCGCTTCGGCCACAGGCAGGAAATTTTCTTCGGTCAGGACATCGGTGGTGCTCACGGGCATCAGCTCGATGAAGCGCAGGAGAAGATTCCGCTCCGCTGCAAAATCGACCAGCTTCGTTAGGCCAGAAGCGTTGCGCCCGCGCATGAGGACACAGTTGATTTTGACCTGCGGAAAACCCGCGGCAATGGCGGCGTCGATCCCCGCGAGCGCTGCGGGCAGCAAATCGCGGCCAGTGATTTTCGCGTACTCCGCGCGGTCAAGGGTATCGAGGGAAATGTTAACGGAACGAAAACCGCAACGGCGCACGGCTTGGGCCATCGTTAGGCCGGGCTCGACTTCGCGCGTGAGCAAAGTGGCGTTGGTGGAAAGACCGATGTCGCGGAGTCTCGTTAGGCTGGGAAGCTGGCGGAAGAGCTGGATCACGTCGCGCCGGGTGAGCGGCTCGCCGCCGGTGAGGCGGATCTTCGTTACGCCGAGATCAGTCGCGATGCGGATGAGGCGGAGCGTTTCCTCGAAGGTGAGGATGTCGTGTCGCGGGAGCCATTCCTGAAGTTCCTGCGGCATGCAGTAAGTGCAGCGCTCATTGCAGCGGTCGGTGATGGAGACGCGTAAATACGAGATGCGATGGCCGAAGCGGTCCTCCATGAGGCGAGGCTACGATGGTGCGTTTCGCGGCGCAAGATGAGGAGGCCCGGCGCGACGGTTGACCGAAGTTTTTACGTCACCGATGATGGAAGGATGAAACGTCGGCCTTCTCTTTCCCGGGCGCTGCTGGCGTGGGTGGCCGCAAGCGCGTTAGTCGTTACCGGCTGTTCAACGGTGAAGTCGCGGATCGACGAAAATCGCACCAACTTCGATCGTCTCTCGGCCAGCGATAAAGCGCTGGTGACTGAGGGGAAAATCCGCGGCGGCATGTCGCAGGAAGCGGTTTACATCGCGTGGGGCCGGCCGGAGCAAAAGGCGGTGGGCGAAATCCATGGCGTCCCGACGGAAACGTGGGTCTACCTGATTGCGACGACCACTCCCTATGGCTACGGCTATGGATACGGTGGTGGCTTTTATGGCGGCGGGTTTTCCGGCCCCGTCGGTTACTACGGCAGGCATGGCGGGCGCCGTTTTTACGGGGCTTTCTACGATCCTTTCTATGACCCGTATTACTATCCGTTTGCCCAGACCGTAACTCAGCCGGTGAAGACGGTTTCGTTTCAGCGCGGACGAGTGATCGCCTTCCAATACCTCTCGCCGGCTTATTGAGGATTCGTTAGGCAGTCGTTAGGCGCTCTGGACGAGGCGGCGGATCAGGTCTTCGATCAGGACGATGCCCGTGAGTTTTTGCCGCGAATCGACCACCGCCGCGAGGGTCAGCCGGGCCGCGCGCAAGCGGCGGATGATGCGGTAGGCGGATTCGTTCTCGCCCGCGGTCACGATGCGCCGGGTGTAATCGCGCAGAGTGCTGCGGCGTTGCCGATCGAGCAGTACGTCGAAAACATTGACCAGCCCGAGCGCGTCGCCTTTCCCGGAAATCACCGGCACCCGATCGACGCCTGTTTTCGCACTGAGTTGCAACAATTCCGGCAACGTCGTCTCTGGCCGCACGGAAATGACTCTGCGCAGCGGTCGCATGACGTCGGAAATTTTGACGGTGCGAAAGTCCACAACGTTATGAATCATCGCGCGCTCCGCGGAAGTGAGCGATCCCTGCAGCTCGCTCTCCACCGTCAACTGCTTCAGATCCTCGCGCGCGGCGAACATGCGCGGAGTCGATTCCTTGCGCGGCAAGCAGAGCCCGCCGAGGCGCGCGCCCAATTCCAAGACCGGCCAGAAAAGACGCGAAGTAAACTCCAGCAAACCGGCCAGCGCCGCGAGCGCGCGATAGGGAAACCGACGAAAGAGCGACTTCGGGAGAACGCCGAGCATGAAAAGATAAATCGGTCCGGCGAGCAGGAGCGCGACGGGATAGGCCCACCAGCCTAACGAAAAGACAAGCCGGCGCGTGAGCAGGAGCAGGCCCGCGATGTCGGCCAAGTTCGTGACGAGCAAAATCGTCACCAGCAGGCGCTCCGGCTTTTTCAGGAGCCGATAGAGCAGCATGGCCGAGCGATTGCGCAGCTTCACTTGATGGCGCAGCCGCACTTGATCGAGCGAGAGAAGACCGGCCTCGATGCCGGAAAAAACAAACGAAACGACCCAGCAAAAAACGATTCCGAGCCAGGCGATCATGGTGCGAGGGCGTCATCCTCCGCGGGGTTTTCTTCGGCCATGGCGTTGGTCCGTTCGAGGAGCACTTCCTCGATCCGTTTACGGCTCACGCGCCGGACGGTGAAGATGACGCGCGGCATTTCCAGCTTCGCGCCAACGTTAGGCAAATAACCCAGTCGATTAAAAACGTAACCGCCCACGGTATCGATGCCGTCCGCTTCCAGCTCGAAGCCGAGGTGCTCGGTCAGGTCGTCGAGGCGCGCGTTGCCGCTGACAAGAAAGCGCCCTTCCTCCAGCGGCTCGATGTAAAGATCGGCGTCGCCTAACGGAGCCGCGTCGCTGATGAGCTCTTCGATGATATCAGCCAGGGTGATAATCCCTTCCGTGCCGCCAAATTCATCGACCACGATCAAGAGTCCTGGCGGGTGTGAAATAAAACGCCGGAGGAGATTGGCCGCCGCCATCGTTTCGGGAACGTAAGAAGGCGCGATCAATGCCTCCGTGTAGGGCCGCGCGGGATCGAGCAGAAATTTTTTCACATCGACGATGCCGATAATGTTGTCCGGCGTTTCCGCATACACCGGCACGCGCCGATGCCGCCGTTCCTGAAAAAGCGCGATCGCTTCGTCGTTAGGCAAATCGTTCGGCACCGCAAAGGTATCGACCCGCGGCGTCATGCAATCCTTCGCCGTCTTGTCGCCGAGCTTGATGATTTCCTGAATCATCTCGCCCTCGGCTTCCTGCAGCGTGCCTTCCTCCTCGCCCATCTCGACGAGCGTCTCGAGTTCTTCGTCGCTCATCCGCCGCCGCACGCGCAGGTGCGCGGGGGTCAGTCGATCGATCACCCCCGCGCTAACACTCTCCAGCGCGCGCCCGACCCGATCGAGCACGGGCATCATCACCTTGAGCGTGAACACGCCCAGCGTGGAAAGGCGATACGGCTTCGAAATCGCGAGGAGTTTCGGAGTTAAATCGCAAACCAAAACGATGACAGCAAAAATCGCGAGCGCCGCCACCCACGAAGGCATTCGCCCCGCCAGCGGCCCTTCCCAAATGAGAACGAGACAAAGAATAACCAGCGGCACATTGACGAGCGCGCCGCCGAGAAGCAGGACGTTGAGCACCCGGCGCGGACTGTCGCGGAAGAGCCGCAGGAAATCAGTCAGCGACGGATGATGCTCGTGCAGCCGCTGGATCTGATGGCTCTTGAGCGAGAAGAGCGCCGTCTCCAAACCGGAAAAAAGCGCGGAACAAAAAATCAGAACGACGATCGCGCCGAGGAGAAGAATGAGACCGATCTCCGTCATCCGGTGCCCGCGGCTATGCGCGCGCACGAGCCCTCCCTCACGAAAATACTGCCTGCTCGGTTGCCGGTCATCTCTGCGGAACGAGATTAAACTCTTCGTGAACAAAGACCAAAGAATTTCCCGTCTGGTCGAAGAACTAAGCGGCGCGCCCGCGAATCGAGCGAGCGACGATGTGGCCGATCATCCTTGTTACCTCGGATTTTTCCGCTGCTGGAATGCGCAGCGTTACTACGAAGCGCACGATGTCCTCGAGCACCTCTGGCTGCGCACGGAAACAGAGGACGCCAATTATTTCAAAGGGTTGATTCAGGCCGCGGGCGGGTTCGTTCATTTGCAGAAACAATTCCTGCGACCGACGCATCCCAAGGATGGCCGGCGGATGTTCCCGGCGGTGCGGCTCTTTCGCTTGGCGGGGAAAAATCTCACGCCGTTTGCGCCGGTGCGGCATCGTTTTGAAGTGGCGAAATTTCTCGGCCTTTTGCGAAAAGAAGTGGACGCTATTGTCGCATCCGATCATCGCAAAAATCCCTGGTCGCCTGAGAGGGCGCCGCAGCTCGAGTTGAGCGGCGCGGAAAGATCCGGGTAGCGCACACGTCGCGTGTGCTGGTCGCGCTGTTCCAGCGCGACGAACTTTTGAACGGTTGGACCGTTCCCAGTTGTTACGCCTAACGAAAAGTTCGCAACGGTGAAGCACCCTCGCCAGCACGCGAGACGCATGCGCTACCCGAAAATAAGTTCGCCTTCGCCCGATAAATCGTATCTCCGAGCCACGAAGGGTTCCGGTCTACTCGTTAGGCGCGGAATTCAAAGTCCGGGGAGCACGGGCTGCCAGCCCGTTCGCATGGGGCGAGTCTCGCCCCATGCATTTGCGCGCAGCGCAACTCGTGGCCCGCAGTTTTCGGGTGGCGCGACCCTCTGGGAAGTTCGGTGGAGACTCCACCGAACGACGGGCTACCAGCCCGTCCTCCCCGGAGATTTCCGGGACTCGTTAGGCCACAATGGCCGCCCTCGCCTTGCTCGGGTAGCACACACGTCCCATGTGCCGGTACGGCCGTTCCCACCATCACGCCTAACGAAAAGTTCGCGACGGTGGAACACCGTCGCCAGCACGCGGGACGCATGCGCTACCCGAGCAACCGTCCCGCGCCCGCATAAACGTTGAGCGTTTCGCCACGAAGAAACCCTATCAGCGTCTGATTGTTCGCCTGTGCGAAATCCACTGCGAGACTAGTCGGCGCGGAGATCGCCGCGATGATCGCGATTCCGGCAGCGAGAGCTTTTTGCACCATCTCGAACGAAACGCGCCCACTCAAAAGCAGGATGCGGTTGCCTAACGGCAAGCGGTCTTCGAACAACTCGTGCCCGATTAACTTATCCAGCGCGTTATGCCGGCCGACATCCTCGCGTAAGAGCAACAAGTTCCCCTGCGGATCGAACAACGCGCAGGCATGCAGGCCGCCGGTGCGCGCAAAAGTCTCCTGCGCCGCGCGTAATTTTTCGGGAAGATCGAGCAAGACCGGCGCAGCGATCTGCGGCGCGTCGCCGATCGCGGGAAACTGCTGCATCGCCGCTGCGATCGTCGCCTTCCCGCAAATGCCGCAGCTCGAGGAACTGAAGACATGGCGGCTCAGTTTAGCCGCGTCGAAACTCGCGGGATTGGTCAGCGTAATATCGACCGCATTCCCGCGCGATGGATCGTTCGTTAGGCAAGCTGTGATCTCAAAAATATCCGAGCGCCGCCTAACGATGCCTTCGGTCAAGGCGAAGCCGGCGGCGAGCTCGCGATCGTCGCCCGGTGTTCTCATCACCACCGCGACGCTGTTTCCTTCGACGCGGATTTCGAGCGGCTCTTCCGCCGCCACTTCATCCGCTTCGGGAGAACGCCAAACGCGATCGCGATAGCGCACGACTGTGGCAGAATTCGTCCTCACAGATCGGCCGGAGTGTTCAGGTTAACGAAAAGTGTTTGCTCGTTAGGCAAAATGGCGCGCGTTGTCAGTAACTCCTGTTCGATCGCTGCATGCACGAAATTTTGCATGGAAAAATCGCCGCGCCGCAAATGTGAGGCAGCTAATTCGGCGCAGGCCGCAGGGTAAACCGCCGCCAGTGGCTCAAAAAATTCCGGATCACGGGGAACCACGCCTTTTCCCTCGTGGCGCAACGCGAGGAGGACGAGCAGAAACGCCGTCGTCATCCGCGGCAAATCGACTGCAAGCACGACCAGATGCGAAGACGGACATTTCCGCAAAGCAGCCGACACGCCTGCGAGCGGCCCGGCATTCTCCATTTCGTCAGTCACCGTTTCCGCGCCCTGTCGCGGGGGGCCCGAAATCATCAGCAATTCCGGCGTGAGTCCCCGCAAAGTCGCAAGCTGCCGCTGCCAAAGCGGCTCCCCCTCGAACTCGAGCGTCGCTTTATCCCGGCCCATGCGGGTCGATTTTCCCCCGGCGAGCAGAACCGCGCTACAGCGCATCGTTAGGCCAGCGCGCGCGACACTTGCAGCCGAGCGTCGCCGACTCTGATCCGGCCGTCGGTCACGATCCGCGCCCGCAACCCGCCCTGCCGCGCGAGAAATTTTTCCGCGCCCGGCGCGCAGGCGATATCCATCCAGGCGCACGGTTTACAATGCGCGGTCCCGAAAAATTGCACACCTTGCAGCTCAAACTCGGCGCCGATCAGATCGTTTAACTGCACTCCGGAGACGATGACGTTACGCCGGAGAATGCCCGGAGATTTATTCGTTAGGCCAAAAGTTTTAGCCAGCTCCAGGAAAACATCGCGGGCAAAAAACGTGATCTGGCCCTGGTAATCATCGCGAAAATCAAAGAAGCGATCGCCACGAATGCCGTGGCCGGCGACGCATTCGATTTCGGTTTGTTCTTCGAGAGGAAAAGAGTCCGGCGCGCGGTCGAAGTGGCCAAAATAATTGTGGCCGGGAGAGGTGAAAATTTGCTCGATGATCATCGCGGAAGCGTTCGCTCGATCACGATGCCGGTAAGCGCCGGTCGGCGCAACCTGTCAGCGCGGCTTGCACTCGGCACGCGCGGCGCGGACTTTCCCACCCACCAAATGAGAACCGTCTGGCGCGTCTTTGCCTATCTCAAACGTTACCCGTGGATGGCCGCGGGCACGCTCGGCTGTGCGGTCGTGAGCACGCTCATGATCATCGTCTTCCCGGCGGTGACGAAGTTCATCATCGACGACGTCATCGCCGGTCATCGGCCGGAGCTGTTACTGCCGATGGTGGGACTCGCGCTCCTTTCGTTTTTTCTCCAGGATGTGCTCAACGGGCTGCGGATTTTGCTCAACAACAGCTTCGAGCAAAAAGTCATCTTCGATCTGCGAAGCGATCTTTTTCAGCACATCGAGCTGCTCCCGCTGCGCTGGTTCGATAACCGCGCCACGGGCGATCTGATCACGCGAGTGGTCGAGGATGTTAACTCGGTCGAGCGCGTCCTGATCGACGGCATCGAGCAGGGCGTGATCGCGGTGCTGCAGGTGATCATCGTTATGGCGACGCTCTTTTATTTTAACGGCCGGCTCGCCTGGTGCGTGCTCGTGCCTGTGCCGTTGCTCTTCGGCGGCGCGCTCGCCTATACCCTGACAGGACCGAGCCGCTATCGGCCGCAGCGCCGCGCCGCGTCGGCCTTGAACGCACTCCTGCTCGATGACCTCGCGGGCATTCGGCAAATAAAATCGTTCGTTAGGGAAGCAAGCGAGCATGCGCGTTTTAATCGGGCGAGCGAAGCGCTTCGCCAGGCGACGCTGAGGATTATGCGGGCGTGGGCGCTGTACAGCCCGTCGATGGATTTTGTGAATTCGTTAGGCTTGGCCCTCGCGATTGGTTTCGGCGGACGCGCCGTTTTGCGCGGCGAGATGCAGGTCGGTTCGCTGGTCGCGTTTATTACCCTAACGAGATTTCTCTACGAGCCGGTGACGCGGTTGCATCAGTTAAACCAGCTCGTGCAAGCCGGGCGCGCAGCGGGCGAGCGCGTTTTCGAAATCCTCGATGAGCCGCAAGAGCCCGGCTTGCAGGGCGGCGAAGCGATGGCGCAGATCGAAGGCGAGATTCGATACGACGAGGTCAGCTTTGCCTACGCGAAAGGTCTTCCGGCGCTGAGCGACGTGACCTTTCACGCGCGACCGGGCGAGACGATCGCGCTCGTTGGCGCGACCGGCGCAGGCAAGTCCACGCTGGTGAACTTGCTCACCCGCTTTTACGAATACACCTCGGGATTGATCACGATCGACGGCCGGCCGATTCGCGACTTTGCCTTGCGCGCACTGCGCGAGAAAATCGGCGTCGTCGCGCAGGAGAGTTTTCTCTTTAACGGAACGATCCGGGAAAATCTGCTCCTCGGTAAACCGGATGCGACCGATGAGGAATTGTTCGAGGCCGTCGAGGCGGCGAATGCGCGCGCCTTCGTCGATCGTCTGCCGGATAAGCTCGGCAGCGTGGTGGGCGAGCGCGGAGTAAAACTGAGCGTCGGGGAAAAACAACGGCTCTCGATCGCGCGCGCGTTGCTGAAAGATCCGCCGATTCTCGTCCTCGATGAAGCGACCGCGAGCGTGGATACGACGACGGAGCGGCTGATCCAGCAGGCGCTGGAAAATCTGATGTTTCACCGCACTTGCATTGTGATCGCGCATCGGCTTTCCACCATCGTTAGGGCGGATCAGATTCTGGTGCTCGATCACGGGCGGATTATCGAACGCGGGACACACGACGAGCTGCTGTCGTTAGGCGGAAAGTATGCGCGCTTGTGCGAGCAAAGTCTGCTCGAGGTGCCGGAGAATGAAGCGGCGCTGGCGGCGAGGTGAGGGAAGAAGCCAGGTGCGGGCCGTCATTCGTAGAACGCTCCACGCCTTGCTTGTCATCCCGCTCCGCCGGCGGACGGAGAGGGACCCCTCAATGCAATAGACATCTGCAGGAAGCGCGCCGCGCAATTTGCATTGAGGGGTCCCTCTCCGCGCTTCGCCGGATCGGGATGACACTCACGCGCCGTATCTTGATGAGAGTTCTCGCCCCATTAGGATTCGCGCGCGAGGACCGCCTGGTATCTCGTTTCCAACTCCCGATAGCGCGCTTCCAATTCGTCGAAAGCGCGACGCTCTTCGAAGAGGCTGTGCTCGAGGTCCGTAATGCGGTCGCGGACGTCGATCGACATCGGGGTAGCGGGTGGCGCATTGGCGGAAAGCTCGAAAGTATCGTTAGGCTCCTGTGCCAGCTCCGCCAGCTCGCCGATCTGACGCCGAGACCCATCGCAGGAATTGATGACGAAAGTTTCTTCGCCGATTTCGCCGAGGCGGATGAATTCGCGCACTGCGCCTAACGTCGTCGGTCCATAGTACCGATCGCTCGTAATTTCCACGAGCCAGTCCATGCCCAGTTCCGGATACATCGGCGCCTTCTGCCATATCTCCTGGTCATGGGATATTTTGTCATGCGGCGCAATCTGCGCGCCGTCGGCCCAACGCCGGACCTCTTCAAAACGCAGCGGCCCAAAAACGCTGCCATCGACGTGCTTGCGCAAAAACCAGGACTGATTGGCAGCCGCGTCCATTACTCGTTAGGCGTGGCGGTGGGGGAGGGCGTCGCAGCGCCTGGAATCATGAGTGTCTGCCCGAGCTGCAGCTTTCGCGCGTCCTCGATGTGATTGAATTTCTGCAACTCATCGATCCCGACTTTGTAATGTTTGGCGATGGAAGTCAGAGTTTCACCGCGCGCGACCACGTGCGTGTTCCCGCTTCCGACAGGGATTGCGCTGGCCGCGGGCGTTTCCTCAGACACCCCGACAGTGGTGGGAGCGGTGGATCCTTTCCCCTGCTCGATCGTCTGCTGTAATTTGAGAATCTGCTGGGAGAGCGCGTCGATCTTGGCGTTTTGCGCATCAATCTTTTGAGAAAGGTCCGAGAGCGTGGAGCCGCTGCCCTGGGCGCGGGCGGACGCGATCGTTAGGCACACGCAAGCGAAAAAGACCAGGAGCCAACGGGGTTTCATGGCCGAAGCTTGGCATCTCCGCCGGAGGCTGGCAAGCATGCCCCAGCTTGCGTTTCGGCGGGTTCGCTCGTAGCATTTTTTCATGCCTGAGCGGACGGAAAAACCGGTGGCGCCAGTGCCGTGGGCTCCCCAACCAGGAGACGGCGGCGGGCCGAAATCGCCTGACGTTTCGAAGCCGGACACGCGCGATCTGCTGAAGAAAATGCGCAAGGTGGATCCGAACCAATCGAAGCGCTACCGCCAGCGCACGGGCCAGTGACGAGCGACTCGTTAGGCGCGGCGGCGGATTTCCCGGCGCTCTTGCGAAGGCATGGTCTTATTGGTCCCATAGGACCTATAGGTCGTATAGGACCCATGGTGGCCTCGCCGGATGCCCCTGCTCTGATGCAAACGCACGCGACCACGATCCTTGCCTTCAAATTCAGTGGCGGCGTGCTCGTGGCCGGCGATCGGCGCGCGACCGCGGGTAATACGGTGGTTTACGATCGCGCGGACAAGGTTCTCGAGATCGATCGCCATTCCATTATGGCGATCGCAGGTGTGCCCGCGACCGCGTGGGAGATGGCACGCGTGCTCGAACATTCGTTGCAATTTTTTCGTCGCACCCAACTGCAAGAGATGAGTGTGGACGGCAAAGTGCGCGCGCTTTCAAAACTCTTGCGCGATAATTTCGGGTTCGTCCTTCAGGGAGTCGGCGTGGTCGTGCCCATTTTTGCGACCTACGATTTTGCGGGCGACGGACAGGCACGCCTTTACTTTTACGACGCGATGGGCGCGAATTTCGAGGTGGCGGAATACGCCGCTACCGGCTCCGGATCGCCAGCGGTACGCGGGGTTCTGTTTTACGAAAATCACTGGGGGAAGAAGAAGCTTCCGAAATTGCGTGAAGAAGACGCAGTCACGCTTGCTTTGCGCGCGCTCGATACCGCGGCCGAATCTGATACCGCGACGGGCGGCGTCGATCGGGCGGCGAAAATATTTCCGATCATCAAGATCATTTCCCGTGATGGAATCAGGACGTTGCCGGAAGCGGAAATTGCGGCGCGTTTCAAGAGCACGGTCGCATGATTGAAGAGCCTTATCGCTGGGTCGAGGCGATCGCGAATCGCCGCGAGTATATCGAGACGCAACTGGCGCCGGGAAGTCCCATTGCGGCGCTGAACTATCGCGACGGCATTCTGCTGGTGACGGTTGGACATGCGCGGCAAAAGCTGTTCGAGATTTACGACCGAATCGCCTTGGGCGCGATTGGGCATCCGGGCGATATCGAGCGCTTGCGCATGGCGGCGATCGAGCTCGCGAGCACGGAGGGTTTCACGCGTTCGGCGGCTGACGTGTCTTTGCGGCGGCTGGCTTTCTATTCGCTCAGCCCGCTGCTGAAGACGGCCTTCGAGCAGGTTTACGGCGCGCCTTATCTGGCGCGGATGATTTTCGCGGAAGTCGGACCGGAGCCAGAAGCCGATCTTTTCCTGCGGGTCGAATATGACGGCGCGATCGCAGCCGAGGCTGGCCTAACGAGTCCCGGCTTTTGCGCCATCAGCGGGACGACGCGCGCCACGGAAGCGATGGAAGAACTGCTCCGGCGCGATCATGATCCGAAGGCAACATTGCACGGCGCGATGAAGGTCGCGCTCGATGCTTGGAGCGTGGGCGCGATGCCGATCGCCGAGGACGCGGCCAGCGACCTGCCGTCGCATCCGGCGCTGCTTGATTTCCGGGTGGAAAAGCTACGCGGCGCGACGTTGGAAGCTTGCGTGCTCGAGCGTAACGTGACGACCGCAATTCGTTATCGTGCGCTGACCGCTAACGAGTTGGCGACGCTTTCGGCCTAACGAGTAAAGGACTTAATGTTCCGGCCCATTCTCTCCTGGTTCGGCCTGATCCTGCTGGCGATATCGTTTGTCTGCTTCCTGCTGGTCACGCCGCCGCTGCAGCCGGTAGCAAAATCACGTCCCATCGCGCGCGGGAACGAAGCAGCGCCGGTGATTGTGCTCGATCCCGGTCACGGTGGACAGGATTCCGGCGCGATGTGCGGCGCAGTCCTGGAAAAAGATCTCACGCTCGATGTCGCGCGGCGCGCCGAGATGCTTCTGCGCGCGGCCGGTTATACCACGAGGCTGACGCGCGATTCGGATCGTTATCTCTCGCTCGCGCAACGCGCTGAGGTCGCGAACCACGAGAAGAATTCGCTCTTCGTCAGCATTCATTTTAACGACGGCGAACGCGCGGCCGCATCGGGCGTGGAGACATACTTTGCTGCGCGACAAAACGCGACGAGCCCTGGGATTTTCGGTTGGTTTTCGTTCCTGCAACCCCGCGAATCAAAACCGCTTTTCGCCCAGAGTGAAAGTCTCGCGCGTTTTCTCCAAGCCGCGCTGGTCGAAAGGACGCAGGCGTTGAATCGCGGAATCAAGTCGGAGCGGTTCTATGTCATCGCCCAAGTGCGACATCCATCGGCTTTGGTAGAGGGCGGCTTTATCACCAACCCAGCGGATGTCGCGAAACTGACGACGACCGGCTATCGGCAGCAGATCGCCAGCGCGATCTGCGACGGGATTTGCCGTTATCGCGAGGCGAGTTTGCCTAACGAACCGACGCTGGCCTGGGCGGCGCCCGCTGAATAACTGTGCTCGATGAAGCGTCCGATTTTCGTCATGAAACTGGGATGGTTGGCCTTTGTTCTTTTCTGCCTAACGATCGTGTCGACGGCGCGCGCGGATCAAACGACTTCCGCAGTGCAGCAGGTCTTGAAAGATCAGGGGTTTTATTACGGCGATGTCACGGGTGAGAAGAATGCCGACACGACGGCCGCCATCCGGCGCTATCAGATTCGCAACGGGCTCCAGATCACCGGCCAGATCGATGCGGAAACTTTGCGATCGTTAGGCGTGGGGGCGGGCAAGGCCGCACCGGCCGCTCCGCCGGCGCGTTCCGCGCCTGCGCCCGCGGAGCGCAACTCGGAGGAAGAAGGGCAATCCGCCGAACTGCCGCCGGAGCGGCCGCCGGGAAATAGAGCCCGGCCATGGACTCCTAACGACAACGGTTCGCCCCGTCCTCCCGGTTTTGGCGCCGGGGCGGCCGGAGTTTTTGGCGGCACGCCCTACGAGCAGGCGCCTCCGGACGTGCAGCGGCATGTGATTGTCGGGACGCAAACTTTGCTGGCGCGTTTCGGATTTTATCGCAACGGGATCGACGGAGAGTTTGGCCCGGCGACGGTGGCGGCTTTGCAAGCTTATCAGCGGCGCTACGGCCTCGTGCCGGACGGGCGCCTAACGATGGAAACTCTTTCGACGCTTGGTTTGCTTCCGGGTCAGCACGGGCCTCGTCTCCTTGGGCGACGTCCCATCTTTCGCCGGCCGGTTTATCGCGGCCAGTGGATTCCGGAATAACAGCGCCACTCGTTAGGCGGATGTCAAAGCGGCCAGGCCAAAGCGCGCGCTAATGTTTCTCGCTCGCGAATTGCACAGACTGCAATTCGGCGAAAACGGTGCCGATGAAGACGCGCGCTTCGATGCGCAGAAGGAGCCTGTCGGCGTCGTCGGAAATCCAGACGCTCGCTTGGCTGAACTTCTTGTGTTGCTCCAGCTCGCGCTGTTTGTTGACCTTGCTCAACTGCAAATCGAGTTTGATGGCCTTGTAAGTGCCGGCGCCCACTTTCACGCTTTCGTGCTTCGCGACCGTGACGGTGGCGAGGTAGGCGTTGGTCGCGGGATAGACGACGATGCGCTGCACCGCTCCATCGGTGAGCGGCTGGCTGCGGAGGCAGAGCAAAGCCGAGTGCAAATCCAGCAACCCGGGAAAGTCGAAGCTCTTTGGGGTCGGAGGTTTTTTTGTCTTTGTGTCGGAGCGGATGCGAGTAACGCCGGTCGCGCTGAAAACCAGATCGGTCGTGACGGTTTTGCTCCGCAGTGCATCGACCTGATGCATGAGTAGCGGCCGGAGAGTCGCTGGGTCGGCGGTGGCGCGATGTTGCACGTCGAACTTCCAGAGGGCACGGACGACTCCCGATGTTTGGCCGGTGCCGACTAATTCGAGATGGCCGTTAACGACGCTAAAATTAATCTCGGCCGTCGCAGCGACCACTTCGTTCCAACCAAATTGATAAGTGGCCCGCATCGGCCGGGGATTTGGAAAAATGCCACGGGCCGAACTGCTGATGGTTTTCTCCCAAGCCGCGGCGGCACTCGCGTGGCCGGAAAGTACTGCAAAAATTCCGAACGCGATGACGACCCGGGAAAGCATTTGCGATCTTCGCACGCGATCAGAGCAAAAAAAAGAACGCACGCCTCGTGGCGTGCGTTCCAAATTCGTCGTTGCGCGCGGTGCTACTTTTTCACCGGGCTCGCCGCAGCCTTCGGCGCCGGAGCGCTGGCACCGGCTTTGTTCAGTTGGGTGATGACATCGCTCGTAAAATCAAAGGTGTCCTTCGCATACATCACGGTCGGGACGCCGTTCAGACTCACGCCCGATTTGTCGAAGACGAGATCCATGGCGTCGGCCTTCACTTTGACCATCACGACATCGGTAATTTCCTTCACAATGCCATCGCGCATCCGCACGGCTTGCTCTTGGAGTTGCTTCTCGCGGGTTTGGCGAAACTCGTTGATTTCGCGCTCCATGTTCTTGACGCTCGCGATCTTCTCGTCGCGGTCTTTCGCTTTTTGCGTCTTGGCGTCGGCGCTTAATGCCGGTGCTTCGAGCTGCTGATTGATCTTATTGATTTCATCGATCGCCTTTTTGTAGGTGTCGGCGCGATCGTCATACTCTTTCTTCGCGGCATTCTTGGCGTCGTTGATTTTGCCTTCGGCGTCCTTGGTCTTGTTGTATTCCTTGAACGCGCGATTCATGTCGATGGTGCCGACTTTAAGGCCCTGGCCAAAGGCCGCGATCGGCAGTACCAGAGCAGAAATCAGAAGCACGAGGGTGAGTTTTTTCATATGTAAGGTCAGACAGGTAGTCGGGAAGGCCTTAGACTGCAAGTGCCCGGCACCGTTCAAAATTGATAGCCGACGCTGAAGTTGAACTTGCCGCCGTTGCTTCCCTTGCTGCCTTGGATCGGAAACCCGTAATCGAGGCGCAGAGGACCGACCGGAAGGTCGAGACGAACGCCGACGCCGACGTCGCCCGCGAGCCCGGCGGTATCGATGTCATAGGCGTCTTTATGCACAAAACCGGTATCATAAAAGACCGCGACGCGCACTTTGGGAATAACCGGAAACGTGTCTTCCACCGTGAAGCGCGCGAGAGTCTTGCCGCCGAGCGGTTCGCCGTTCACGTCGCGCGGTGAGACGTCGCGGTAATTGAAGCCGCGCAAATCGTTCGCGCCCCCGAGGAAGAGGCGATCGAAAATCGGCACCTCGTTGCCGCTGCCCCAGGTGTCGATGACCGCGACCTCGCCGTTGAAGAGGAGAATGTTATCGAGCGGGAGCAGGAAGTATTGCGACGCTTGAAAATCAAACCCATAAGTCTGCACGTCACCGCCCAGGAAACCACCGGCGACGTGCGGCGTGAAAATGAACCGGTGGCCGTGACGAGTAAGGAAAACGTTGTCGCGCGTGTCGTAAACGTAGGAAGGCGTTAGCTCGCTCTTCAAGCGCGTGCCGGCTTCGATTTGAATAAGTGCCGAAGCGTTCGGATCAACATTGTAAATCTCTACGTCTTCCAAGCGATAAGTGAGTGTGCCGTAAGAGAAGGTCGTGAGAGGCAACCGCGACGTGAGCGAAAACCCGTAATCGCGCTCATCGTAAACCGAGCTAAGGAAACTCGCTCCGTGATAAAAAACGTCGCCGCCTAACGAAAAGCGATAGCCGAGAAAATACGGCTCGGTGAGCGAAACTTCATAATCCTGCCGTTGCGATCCGAACTGCGCCCGGGCGCGGAACTTCTGGCCGGCGCCGGTGAAGGTCGGATAGTTGAGCAAGTCGAAGTTGCCCTGGGAAAATTCGACGAAACCGATCACGCTGTCGATCGTGCTGTAGCCCGCGCCGAATTGCAGGGAACCGGTGCGCTTCTCTTCTACCTGCACGAGCAGATTGCGCCGGCTCGGAATCCCGGTCTGCTCTGGGAAGGTTTCGACCTTTTCAAAGTAACCCAGGTTCTCGAGACGCTGCTTTGTAATATCGACGCGCACCGTGTCGTACACATCCCCCGGCAAAACGAGGACCTCGCGCCGGATGACTTTGTCTTTCGTGCGGGTGTTGCCGACTATATTCACGCGCTCGACAAAAGAGCGCTCCCCCTCCGTGATGGTGTAGTGGAGATCAACCAGGCCCTGCCCAGCCGGCGTTCCATCCGGATGCACGTCTACATCAACATAGCCACCGGTGCCGTAACCATCCGTGATCGCCTTCGTGTCTTTTCCCAGTGCCTCCGGAGTGTAAACGCTGCCTTCCTTCATTTTCAAAATCGCACGCAGCTTTTGCTCGTTCGTCGCCTGCTCGCCCGAGAAACCCACCTGGCGCACATGATATTGAACACCTTCCTTAATCACGATGACGAGGCGGACGCCGCCGGCGAAACGTTCCTGCCGCACTTCGGGAATGGCGATGTCGATGTAGCCATGGTTTTGGTAGTACTCGCGAATACTATCGAGATCCTGTTGCAATTGCGCCTGATCGAGCCGGCCTGATTTATCGAGGAAGGAGATGACTGTTTTCGGCCGCGTCTTCATCACCTTCCGCAGCTTGCGAGCGCCGAAGGTCTTGTTGCCTTCGAAACGAACCACGCGCACGGCCCCTTTCTCTCCTTCCTGGATGGTGTAAACGGCCCGCGCTGTCCCCTTCGCCTCGTTATTCACTAACTGTAGATCGACCTTTACATCGGTGAAGCCCTTCGCCTGGTAGTAATCGTTAATTGCCTCGCGGCCTTCCTCCAGCTTCTCCGCGTCAGCCGCCGCGGGGAGTTTGACTTTCACGCGCTTGCGCACCGAGGTCGCCGACAACTCATGCGCTCCGTCGACCTCGATTTCGGTCACCAGCGCGCGCGTCGCGAGAATTACCTGCACCCGCACGCCGCCCGCAGTTGGCTCGCCAAAGATGCGGACATTTTGAATTTTCGCCGTCTGATAAAGACCACGAATATCGTCCTCCACCGTCGCCTCGGAATAATGCGCGCCAACTTTGGTGCGCATGTTCGCCAGCACCCGATCCTTGCTCACGGTCTGCGGGCCGACATAGCTCACCTCGATCGCCGTGATCGTGGCTCCCTCGATACCCTGCGCCCGAGCCGTCCGCGCGCAGACGAGGATCAGGCCTGACAAAAGACATAGCGCCGAGAAGCGGCCTAACGAGATGAATAGTTTCATAAGAAAAGCGACCGCCAAGCCAGGCGGATGGAGAATTGGCGTACTAGATGGGTAACGCGGACGATAACGTCAAGGCAGGAGTTGCGAATTTCGTGTTGGAGATTTTCCTTCTGGTGCGGCTTTTCGCGTTCGTCGCGAGCGCCCCGCGGCATCGTTAGGCACAGCGACGCCGGCTGCGGCAAACGGCCAGCCTAGAGGAGTTCATACCAATTATTGCGCCGGCGCGGCTCGTAGCCGGCCGCGCGAATGAGCGCTTCGATCTTGTCCGCATCGAGGCGGAAAGTCGTGCCCGCACTACTCACCACATTTTCCTCCATCATGACCGAGCCAAAATCGTTCGCGCCATATTTCAGCGCCACCTGCCCGATCTGCGGACCTTGCGTCACCCACGAGCTTTGAATGTTAGGGATGTTATCGAGGAAAATCCGCGCCAGCGCCTGCATCCGCAGATATTCCGCCGAGCCCGTCGGGTGCTCGACTTTCAAGACCGTGTGTTGCGGCTGAAACGTCCAGCAAATAAAAGCCGTGAAGCCGCCGCTCGCATCCTGCTGGTCGCGCACACGCTGCAAATGCTCCACCCGCTCCGCGATCGTCTCCACATGGCCGAACATCATCGTCGCACTCGATTTCAAACCGAGCTCATGCGCGATCTGCATCACCT
>JACDGS010000110.1 GCA_013821455.1 Chthoniobacterales bacterium | reverse complement strand
GCGCCGATCACAGCACGCGAGGCGCGTGCGCTCCCCGGAATTTGCGCACGCTTCATCGGTTTTCCTCCAGCACGAGAACGAGCGCTCCGATC
The DNA here is from genome assembly GCA_013821455.1 of Chthoniobacterales bacterium. Classification (GTDB taxonomy): domain Bacteria; phylum Verrucomicrobiota; class Verrucomicrobiia; order Chthoniobacterales; family UBA10450; genus Palsa-1392. The sequence goes on along the minus strand of JACDGS010000110.1, from coordinate 2,697 downwards.
AACGCGGCGGTGAGCACGAGGCCCACGCATTGCAGCGGCCAGACGTAATCGGTCATTAGCACCTGGCCGATTTGCCTAACGGAAAGCGGCGGGATCGGTTGTGAAGCGCTCGTTAGGCCGGGCGTCTTCGCGATCGCATAAACGAGCACGCCGAAAACGGCGAGGGCGATGACGCCGCCGCTCCAGTTGAAGCCGCGATCTTTGTCGGTGTCGCGGCGCGTGAGGAGAATGGTGAAGACGATCAAGACCGCGACCGCGCCGACATAAACGAAGATCTGCACCAGCCCGACAAATTCCGCGCCTAACAAGAAGTAAAACGCCGCGACGCCGACGAAGGACAAAGCAAAACTAAGCGCCGCGTGAACCAGCTTCGGCAACGTCGCCGCCGCGAGGGCAGCACCGAGCGTGAGAAGGGCGATGACGACGAAAGCGAAGCTGTTCATTCGGCGAAACGATAAGTGCGCGGCGCGAATTTTTTTCCGGTCTCGAGGACGCGTGAGAGCGCGAAATAAATCGCAAGAAGGAAGCCTAACGACCAAAGCCAACCCGCCAGGCCGCGGCCGGTATAATGCCAAAGCGCCGCCGCAAGCAGGCAGCTAAAGGCCATCGGAAGCATGAATTTCCAGGCAAAATTCATCACCTGATCCACGCGTGCGCGCGGCAGCGTGCCGCGGACCCAGATGAAAACGAAGAGGAGCAGGCCGAGCTTGGCGAAAAACCAGAGGTAGGACGGAACGATTTCCAGAAACGGCAGCGGCGCGTGCCAGCCGCCAAGGAAGAGCGTCACCGCCAGGCCACTGATCGCGAACATGCCGAAATATTCGGCCTGAAAAAAGGTCGCGTATTTGAATCCGGAATATTCCGTCATGTGCCCGGCGACGATTTCGGATTCGCCTTCGGGTACATCGAAAGGTGTGCGGTTCGATTCCACCAAACCGGAAATGAAAAACAACAGGAACGCGACCGCGCCCCAGGGCGTGAAAACAAACCAGCGTGGGACGATGCCTAACGAAAAGCCGTCTTGCGCCGCGACGATCGCATCAGGCGTGAGTGAGCCCACGATCATCACCACCGGCAGCACGGTGATGATGAGCGGCAGCTCGTAGCTGATCATCTGCGCGATCGCGCGCATCGCGCCAAGCATGGAAAACTTATTATTACTCCCCCAGCCAGCCATGAACACGCTCAGCTCCGTGGTCGAGCCGATGGCGAAGAAAAACAGAATCCCGCCGTCGATCGCGAACGGCGTCATGTTTCGCCCGTAAGGAATAACGCCGAGTGCGAGAATGGCCGTCGCCGCCATCAGGATCGGCGCGAGAAAGTGCACGACCTTATCCGCGCGCAACGGCACGATGTCTTCCTTGATCAGCATCTTGATCCCGTCCGCCGCGGGTTGGAGCAGCCCGAAAGGCCCGACCCGATTTGGCCCGAGCCGATTCTGGATGCGCGCGAGAATCTTTCTCTCGAAGAGCGACATCATGGCGAAGAGCGAAAGAAAAACCGCGAGGAGCGCAACGATGTTGAGCAGGCTGGAAACGATCTGCCCGAGGCAGTCGGGCGCGCCGGCGAACAGCGCGAGGACGCGCTGCTTGGCGATAACAAAGATCTGGTCGAGAAAACCGCTCACGTTGCGTGGAAGAAAAGCGGGGTCTGCTTTCTTAGGCAAGAGAGGAATGGGATTCGCGTTCTGGACAACTTTGTTCTTCTGTTCTACTCCGCGTCGGGGCTACCGTAGGCTCATATTTTAACGTCGTTAGGCAAACGCGCGCCGCAGCGGGCACAAAAATATTATGACTGAATACGTGGGAGAGTTGATGGCCCGGGTGAAGGCCAAGAATCCGTCGGAACCTGAATTCCATCAGGCGGTGCAGGAGGTGGCGGAATCGCTCGAGCTCGTCCTCGAGCGACATCCGGAATACGTAAAAGCGAAAATCCTCGAGCGGATGATCGAGCCCGAGCGGGTCATCATGTTTCGCGTGCCCTGGCTGGACGACGCGGGCGAGGTCCAGGTGAACCGCGGCTTTCGCATTAACATGAACAGCGCGATCGGACCCTACAAAGGCGGGCTGCGTTTTCATCCTTCGGTTAACCTCGGCATCCTGAAATTCCTCGCCTTCGAGCAGGTCTTCAAAAACGCCCTAACGACGCTGCCGATGGGCGGAGGCAAGGGCGGTTCCGACTTCAATCCGAAGGGCAAAAGCGATAACGAAGTGATGCGATTCTGTCAGGCTTTCATGGCCGAGCTTTTCCGGCACATCGGTCCCTACACCGACGTGCCCGCGGGCGATATCGGCGTCGGCGGCCGCGAGATTGGTTACCTCTTCGGCATGTACAAAAAACTCCGGAACGAGTTCACCGGCGTCCTGACCGGCAAGGGTCTCACCTGGGGTGGTTCGCTTATTCGTCCGCAGGCGACTGGTTACGGCGCGGTCTATTTCGCCGCCGAGATGTTAAAGACGCGCAAGGAAGGTCTGGAAGGGATGACCTGTCTCATCTCCGGGAGCGGGAATGTCGCGCAATACACCGCGGAGAAATTGATCAACATGGGCGCGAAGCCGGTCACGTTTTCCGATTCCGGCGGTTACATTTACGATGAAGCCGGGTTCACCGATCAAAAGCTCGCCTTCGTGATGGACCTGAAAAACGTCCGGCGCGGCCGCATCTCCGAGTATGTGGAGAAGTTCAAGAGCGCGGTCT
>JACDGS010000109.1 GCA_013821455.1 Chthoniobacterales bacterium | reverse complement strand
CTGACGGTGAGCGCTTCGATTCCCGTCGCCGTCATTTCCATCACGCTCTTCCGGTTTTTCTCCAAGTTCGGCATGCGCGACGCCACCATCCTGGAAAACAACATCGTGCAGACGGCCGGTTCGGCCGGCGAATCGATCGCCTTCGGCCTCGGGGTGACGATGCCGGCGATTATGATCCTCGGCTTCGATCTCGAGATTACGCGCGTCATGCTCGTGGCAACGCTCGGCGGATTGTTAGGCATTCTCATGATGATCCCGTTGCGGCGCGCGCTCATCGTCGATCAACATGGTTTGCTCAAGTATCCGGAAGGAACCGCCTGTGCCGAAGTGCTCAAGGCGGCGGCGTCCCGCGAAGGGTTGGAGAGCAAACCCGACGACGAAGCGGTCACCGGTGGAAAGACGATTTTCACCGGGTTCGGGATCGGCTTCCTCTATCAGTCGGCCATGAATGCGTTCGACGCCTGGAAAAACTCGCCCGAGAAGATTTTCGGCGCGCCCTTCAAGGCCGGATCGATCTCCATCACGATCGAGCCGGCATTGTTAGGCGTGGGTTATATCATCGGACCGCGGATCGCTTCCATCATGTGCGCCGGCGGCGTCCTCGCCTATCTGATGCTCATTCCCGCGATCAAGTTTTTCGGCGAAAGCGCCGCGGGTATCATCGCGCCCGGCACAAAGCTGATCAGCCAAATGTCTCCCGATGATATTCGCGAGGCTTACGTTCTTTACATCGGCGCGGGGGCGGTCGCGGCCGGTGGCATCATCAGCATGGTGCGCTCGCTCCCGCTCATTTGGCACGGGATGAAAAGCGGGCTGGCCGATCTGCGCAGCATGCATGGATCCGTCGGCAAAACGCCACGCACGGACCAGGATTTGTCGATGAAGTTCGTCATCGGTGGAGTGATCGCGCTGCTCCTGGTGATCATGATTGCGCCGCAACTGCACCTGCAGTGGAACTTCCTGGCCGCGCTCCTCATCGTCGTGATCGGATTTCTTTTCGTCACGGTCTCATCGCATCTCACGGGTGAGATCGGTTCTTCATCGTGCCCGACGTCGGGGATGACGGTGGCGACGCTGCTCCTCACTTGTCTCGTCTTTCTCATCGTCGGTTGGACGGGGCCGGCATATTTCGTCACCGCGCTCTCCATCGGTGCCATCGTCTGCATCGCTTCTTCCAACGGCGGAACGACGTCGCAGGATTTAAAAACCGGCTTCCTCGTCGGCTCCACTCCAAAGTTTCAGCAGATCGCGATTCTCGCAGGTTCCCTCGCGTCCGCCCTCGCCCTCGGACCGATTCTGCTCCTCCTGAATAATTCCTACACGGTCTATGTGCCGGCGACGACCTTCCAAAAAATCGAAGCCGGCGCGACGCCGCCGCGGGTGCAGGCCGCCAACCTCCCGCCGTTCAAAGAAAAGCTGAAGCCCGATACAACCGGACATTATCGACTTCTGCATAACGAGAAGGGCGGGGTGAACTCGATCGTTCCCGGTCTCGATCCGGGCGACTACCTGGTGAACGACCAGGGCGAAGTCGTTTACAAACTCGAGCACAACTTCCCCGCCGACCTGCACGCGCCTAACGACGCCGAGCTTGGCCCGCCGGAACATGTCAAGGGCGCGCAGGCCAACATGGATCCGCAGCTTTACCGTTCCTGGCAGAGAAGCGATCCCAACGGCGGACCGGCGCAGCGCTTCCTCGTGAATGACCGAGGCGAAGCGATCTATCTCGTTGATCCAGGAATCAACGGGACCCATCGCACCCGACCCGACGGTTCCGCGGTGACGAAGTTCGACGCGCCCAAGGCGACCCTCATGTCCTACATCATCAAAGGCATCCTCGGTCACAAACTGCCGTGGACGCTGGTATTGTTAGGCGTGATGATCGCGATCGCGCTCGAGATGAGCGGGATTCCGTCACTCGCCTTCGCCGTCGGCGTTTATCTGCCGCTCGCTTCTTCGGCGCCGATTTTCGTCGGCGGAATGCTTCGCTGGCTGGTCGATCGCTGGCTGCGCAAACACAAGTTTAAAGATCACGACCTGACCCACGACGCCCTGGTCGCGGAAGGAGACAAGAGTTCCGGCGTTCTGCTCGCCTCGGGTTACATCGCGGGCGGCGCGCTCGCCGGCATCGTCATCGCGATCATGGCGGGTTGGCCGAGTCTCGCTCCAACGAATGAGCGCCTCGCAACATGGGCAAACGCGCACAATCCGTTCTTCGCCGGACCGCATGCCGATCTGCTCGCGCTGATTCCGTTCGTGGTCCTTTGCGTTCTCCTTTACCTCGTCGGCCGCGACGTGTTGCTCGCGCCCGTGAAGAAAAAGACCTAAAAGTCATCTCTAAAATGTGCCGCGAAGCGTGTCATCCCGAGCGCAGCGAGGGACCTCACGGGCCATCTCGGGGTTATCCGGGAGGTTCTTCGCTGCGCTCAGAATGACGATCCTATTGAGATGGCTTCTAGTTCCTCACCCACCCTGCACGGGCGGCATGATAGCGATCTCATCGTTAGGCCGGAGGACGTGGCTGCGCCCCACGAACTCCACGCCCGCGCCGACAAGAATCTGACGTTCCCATTTTGCCAGCTCCGGATGGAGCCGATAGAGCTCCGCCAGCAAGTCCTCCACGGTCGCCCCGTCGCCCAGCTCGAGTGTCTTCTCGGATCCGCCCGCGAGCTCTTTGAGTTGGGAGAAAAATTGAACCTTGATCTCCATCGAACACTCGTTAGGCCGAAGCGACCAGGTCTGTCCGCAAAACCCCGACGCAGCGAAGATTGCGGTACTGCTCCATGTAGTCCAGTCCGTACCCG
>JACDGS010000080.1 GCA_013821455.1 Chthoniobacterales bacterium | reverse complement strand
GCCGGGGTCAACGCCCCCGGCTACAACCGCAATGTCGATCGCAACCAAAACCGGTGATGCCGGCGAAACTTCGCTCATGTATGGCCGGCGTGTTTCCAAAACGGACGCGCGCGTGGATGCCTATGGATGCGTCGATGAATTAAGTGCCGTGCTCGGCGTCGTCCGGGCCGCGGACACGCAGTCGTTAGTCAGCGAGCGAATTCTGGCGATTCAGAAAGAGCTCGTCACCGTCATGGGCGAGCTGGCGACCGCGCCGCAAGACCTCGAGCGTTACCAAAAGGATGGATTCCCCCTCACGACGGCGGCCATGGTCGATCGCCTAACGATGGCCGTCGACGAACTGGAAAAGGACAAAACGCTTTACGGCAAAGGTTGGGCGACACCGGGCGAGACGCCGCTCGCCGCCGCGCTCGATCTCGCGCGCACCATTTGTCGCCGCGCGGAACGTCGCGTCGCCGCGCTCGATTTACCCCAAAATACCAACGCCGAAATCCTGCGCTACTTGAACCGGCTTTCTGACCTGTGCTGGTTGCTCGCCCGCTATGCGGAAAAACAGGCTTCCGCCTAACGACTGGCGAGAATCGTTTTGCGCCCGCGAACCTCCTTGGCTCGCTGCGATCGTTTTGATGGCTGAATCGATGCTCAAACGGTCTCTCGTTCCCTCTGCCTGGTTTTGCGGTGTCGCCCTCATTTTAAGCGCCTGCGCGACGGCGCCGGCGACGAACAGCGTGACCACGACTACGACGACCACCGTCAAGAAAACCACGGTCTCAGCGGCGTCGGGACCTCGTCAAACCGGGACGAATTCATAAATTCGTCATTGGCAACGGACGCACCTTCCGTTCCTCGCGCTCATTCGTTTAACTCGTTTTTGACTCCCAGATATTCCCAGCGCTGTAACGCGATCGGCACGTTGCCATTCTTCCAAACGAAATCGTGAAAGGCGCGCAGGTTAAATTTTTCGCCCTGCTGCAGCCGCGCTTCGGCGAGGAATTTTGTGATCTGTAGTTTGCCGATCTGGTAGGTGATGGCTTGCCCGGGCCCGGTCGAAAAAGCGATCGCTTCCCCGCGCGCAGTCGCCGCATCCATCGGCACTTTTTCTTCGAGATATTTCGCCGCCTGCTCAAGCGAAAAATCTCCAAGCGCGAGTTTCACATCCACTTCCACGCGGAGCGCCCGCAGGCGCATGAAGTTGTAAATGATTTCGCGCGTATGCGGACTGTCGTCGAAGAGACCGGCCTGCAGCATCATCTCCTCGGCGTAAAAGCCAATCCCTTCGTTCGCGCCCGAGTCATAATAGTGACGCCGGATTGGGTCCTCATGTTTCCAAGAAAGGCAGAGCTGAAAGTAATGCCCCGGGATTCCCTCGTGCACCGTCAGCGGTCGCGGATCCTGCGCGGTCGCGCGCAGAAAGTATCCCGCATTCGGTGAAGGCTCGTTGACGTAACGAATGCAACTTTCCGTCAAGCGCGACGGCGAAGTGAAATCATCGATCTCAGTGAATCCTTCGAGCGCGCGCAGATAAGCGGGCATCGCGCGAAAGGTGTAATGCTGCAGCCAGGACGGGACCGTGAGAATCCCGCGCTGATCGAGAAACTGGCGGATCAACGCTTCTTTCGCGGCGGCGTCCTTCACCCAACCGTCGATGTCTTTCGCTAACGAAAGCGGCGGCACATCTTTGTTCCGATTCTTTTCGTAAGCCTCGAAGGCGACCGCGCGATTCCATTCCTGCCGCCCCATCGCAAGCATTTCTTCCGGCGTGTAGGGATTGAGCGCGACGTTCTTGAGGAAAAAGAGATACGCATCGCGGCCGAGCGCGGTTTGCGTGGGGAGCGAAGGAAGTTGTTTCTGTAAATACTCGCGGAAATTTTCCAGCGCCGTGGCAGCTCGGTCCGTCGCACTCGTTAGGGTCGTTTCTGATACAGTCGTTGCCGGTTGCAGAGCTTTCGCCATTTTTTGCAGGCGCGGGCGAATATCGGTCATCGCCTGGATGGCGACGCCGGCGAAAGGCGCGGGCGTCGTCGTTAGGTTGGTCTTCGCGCTTTCCAGGATGGCGGGAATATTTTCGATTCGTGTGAGAATCTCGCCGCTGCGCGCTTCGTCATAGGGGCCCGGCACCGTCAACGCCTCGGTCACGGCGGTGAGCGTTTGCTCGAGATAAAAATTCGGATCGCGTTTCCAGCGCGGATTGATTTCCAGCTCCCAGTGCACGCGTGCGAGCGCCGACCCGATCAACCGGTAGTCGACTTGCTGCGCAATCGACCAGCCGCTGGTCGCGATCTTTTTCCAGCGCGTCTCGAATCCTGCGAGATCCGCGCGCCGTTTCTCCACGGCCCCGCTCGACCAGTCGCGAATTCCGCCGGGACGCTCGAAGCGATTTACATCGTCGCCGCTGAAAGGTGCATATTGCGCGCGCCACGCCCAGAAATCCGCGGCCAGCGATGGGAGTCGATCGACCTCGGCCGCGTGAACGCCGTGAAGAAATTGCAGAAGAAAAATCGCGCCGAGCAGAGTCGTTTTCATTCCGCCGAATTTAGCGGCGCGATTGCCGGCGAGGAGGAAAATCGCGCGGACGTTTTCGCCTAACGAATTTATTCCGCGCGCAAGGCGATCACCGGATCGACCCTGGTCGCCCGCCGCGCCGGAATGTAACTGGCCAGGAACGCCGCCGCGCCTAACAATAAAATGACGCCACCGTAAGTGAGGAAATCGGCCGCGCCGACGCCGTAGAGGAAACTCGCGAGCAGACGCGTTCCACCCAGGGCGGCCGCGACTCCGACGAGAATACCAGCCGAGACGAGCACGAAACTCTGCCGCAAAATCAGCCGCAAGACATCGCCGCGTTGCGCGCCCAGGGCCATGCGAATGCCAAACTCCGTTGTTCGTTCCGCCGTGATGTAGGACATGGTGCCGTACAGCCCGACCATCGCGAGGAGCAACGCTGCGCCCGCGAAGACCCCGACCATAATCATGCTGAAACGGCGATTATCGAAGGAGGCGGCGACGATCTGTTGGATCGTTTCGAATTTCGTCGGCAATTCGGGATTTAAAATTCGCGCTGCACCTCGCATCTCATTCGTTAGGCCAGCAACATCTCCAAGGCCGCGCACGACGATGGAAAATTGTGCGGTCGTGGCGGGGCGTTGCAGATAGTCGGTGTAAACCGTCGGCCGCGGGTCGCGGTCCAAACCATTGTCACGCACATCGCCCACGACCCCGACGATCGTCAGCAGGTGCAAATCGCCATCCATGTTGCCGTATTGAATCTGCTTGCCGATCGGGTCCTCGTTAGGCCAAAAGCGTTTTACGAGCGCCTGACTAACGAGTGCGACGGGCGGCGCATCCGGCCCATCGCGCTCCTCGAAAAGCCGGCCGTGCAGCAGTGGAATACCCATGGCCGCGAAATAGCCGCCGCTGGCCGCGCGATAATCGGCGTCGCGCGTGCGGTCGCTTGGTGTCAGCGCGTCGAATTGCACGATGAGTTGTTGCAGGGTCGCGGCTGGTTTGCCGCCGCGCTGTTCGATGAAAGTGCCATTCGCGCCGTCGCCACTCATCGGGAGCGCGCTGATGCCGCCGGCCCTGTTCACACCCGGTAAAGACGCGATGCGTTCGAGCAACCGCTGATTGGATTGCGCGAGCGCACGCTGCGCCGCAGCATCACTCGAGTCCGATCGCAACGTCGTCATGGCGAGCACGCTTTCCGTGCGAAAACCTGGATTGACCGCGAGCAGATGGAGAAAACTTCGCCCGAGCAAACCGGCGCCGACGAGCAGCATCAAAGTCAACGCCACTTGCGCGACGACGAGCAGACTGCGCCCGCGCGTCTGCCGCGAGCCGCTGGAAGTGCCGCGGCCCGCGTCCTGCAAATCGTTTTGCAACTGACGGCGCGAGACGTAAAACACCGGCACGAGACCAAGCACAATCGCGATCAAAAGCGAAACCGCGATGGTGAAAAGAAGAACATCCATGTTCACGCCGATCTCCCCGATACGCGGCAGGTCGCCATGATAAAGACTAACGATTAGCCGCACGCTCCATGACGCGAGTAATGCGCCAAGCGAGGCGCCGACGAAGGTGAGAAGGAGCGCCTCGGTGATGAATTGCCGCGCCAGTCTGCCACGCGACGCTCCGAGCGCGGCCCGCAAGGCCACTTCTTTTCGCCGCGCCGTCGCGCGCACGAGCAGGAGATTCGCCACGTTCGAGCACGCGATCGCGAGCAATAACCCAACCGCGCCGCACAAAACAAAAAGCACGCTGCGAATGTCGCGCACGAAACGTTCACGGAACGCGAGCAGACCGAAACTGGCCGCGTCCGTTTGCGTGCCATGCTCCAATTTTAGAGCATGCCCGATCGCCGCGGCTTCGCTGTTCGCTTGTGAAAAGGAAACACCGGGCCGCAGACGAGCGATGACGCGAAAGTTGTGCGCGGTCCGCGATTCATAGTGCGGATAAACGGTTGCGCTCGGGAACCAAACGTCCACTCCGGCGGGGAACTCCGTCTGCGGCGGCAGCACGCCGATCACTGCAAAGCTGTGATTTTCGAAACGAAGCGACGTTCCTTCCAAATTCGTTCGGCCTCCGAGCATCTGTTTCCAAAAGCCATAGCTCACCACCGCGACTTCGTTTCCTCCGTGCAACGTCTCCGCAGAAATCAGACGACCAATCGCCGGCGCGACGCCGAGAACGCGAAAGAAATCCGCGGAAACACCAGCGACGTCCAGCCGCACCGGCTCGCTTCCGCCGGCGACGGCTTCGGGACTGCGCGCGTAAGTTGCGACCGTTTCGAAGCTGTGATTACGCGCCGCGAGGTCGTCGAAATTCGGTTCCGCGAACGGCATCGTGTGCCCCGCAGCACTCAGCTCGCTCACTTCCACCAGACGATCCTGATTCGGATAGGGCAACGGCCGCAACAAGACCGCATCAACCACACTAAAAATCGAAGTCGCCGCGCCGATGCCGAGTGCGAGGGTCGCTACGGCGACAAGGGTGAAGCTCGGACGTTTGCAGAGAGACCGCGCGGCAAAGTAGAGATCATTCATAGGTCAGGTTCGTTAGGCAAATATCCGGGGAGCGCACGCGCCTCGCGTGCTGTTTTCGGCGCCTCGCCGAAAACTTCTGGGTGCGGGAAAAAGTTCGCGATGGCGGGGCGCCATCGCCAGGTCGCCGCGGCGACCGCTCCCCGGAGTTCGCTCGCGCGTAACCGTGCTTGGTCATTCATAATGGAGCGCGACGATTGGATTCACTTTCATCGCGCGCCGGGCTGGGATGTAACTGGCGAGCAGCGCCGCCGCGCTGAGCAAGAGCACGACGGTGCCATAAATCGTGAGATCGTTTGCGCTCACGCCGTAGAGCAGGCTCTTGAGTAAACGTGTGCCGAGAAAAGCCGCCAACAAGCCGATCGTTAGGCCAATCCCCACCATCGTTAGGCTTTGCCGCAAAATCATCCGGAGCATGTCGCGACGTTGCGCGCCGAGCGCCATGCGGATGCCGATTTCCTTCGTGCGCTGGGTGACGCTGTAAGCGATCACGCCGTAAATTCCGATCGCAGCCAGCGCCATCGCGACGCTCGCGAAGATCGCGAGGAGCAACATGTCGAAACGCGGCGCGGCCAGCGATTCCGAGAGCAGGCTGGAGAGCGGACGCAATCTCGGCAGGTAAACATCGGGATCGATTCCGTGAATCGCGCGCGCGACCGCAGAGTCGAGTCCGGTGAGATTCGGCGACGCCGTCCGGAGCACGAGATAAACCCGGCGCTCGGGATTCTGTGGGAAGGGCACGTAGAATTCCGGCTCGGGCGCCTCCTTCAAGGTGTCGTGATGGGTGTCTCCGACGACGCCGATAATTTCCCAAGCCGGCGGATTCGGATCGTCCCGATCGATGACGATTTGGTGGCCGATCGGATTCTCGTTAGGCAAAAATTTCTTCGCGAAGGCGGCGTTGACCATGATCACTTTCGGCGCCGTCTCGTTGTCCCGTTCGTTAAACGCGCGCCCGGCGAGCAACGGAATATTCATCGCGCGAAAATAATCGGGCTTCACCGTGAGATGCGACGCGCCCGGATGTTCCCCCTTCGCGAGCGACGATTGCCCGGCGATGATGAAAGAAGAGCCGCGGCTGTTCCCACTAAAGGGCAGCGGGTTCACTCCCCCGACCGCCTCCAACCCGGGCAAAGCGGCCAGCTTCGGCATCAGCTGATCGAAGAAACGGATCTGTTTATCCGCCTCGGAGTAATGGAGTCGGGGCAGCGAAATATCCGCGATCACCGCGCGCGCGGGATCGAATCCAGGATTGGTCGCGCGCAGTTGCAGGAAACTTTTTATCAGCAAACCCGCGCCCGCGAGAAGGAGAAGCGACAAGGCAACCTGCGCGATGACGAGCGCACTCCGGGCACGATTGCCCTGGCCGCTGGTCGAACCTTTCGCTCCCTGTTGCAAAGCCTGACTCACGTCCGAGCGGGAAATTTGCAACGCCGGAACCAAACCGAAAACCAGCGTACTGAGAACACAGAGCGCGAAAGTAAACGCGCAGACCGAGGAGCTGATTCCAATCTCGCCCACGCGTGGAAGATCCTGCGGACCCATCACGCGAAGGAGATCGACGCCCCACCAGGCCAGGACCAAACCGCCGCAACCGCCAAGCAGCGCGAGGAGCAAGCTCTCCGCGAGCAGTTGCCTAACGATCCGTCCGCGACCGGCGCCGAGCGCGGCGCGAATCGCAATCTCGCGACTGCGCGCGGCGGCGCGGGCGAGAAGAAGATTGGCGACATTCGCGCAGGCGATGAGAAGCACGAGCACAACCGCCCCGAGCATCACAAGCAGCGCCTGCCGAATTTCGCCGACGACATCTTCATGCATCCCAACGATCGAGATGATGCGATCGAGATCGGTGTCGGGAAATTGTTGCGCGAGACGCGAACTGATCGCGTTCATTTCTGCTTCCGCCGCTTTCGTGGTCACGCCGGGTTTCAGCCGGCCGAGAACGGTCGCGAAATGTCCGCCGCGACTATTCACTTCCTGCGGCACCATCGGGATCAGCGGAACGACATAATCGATCGGGGTGCCTTCAATCGGATAACGCCAACCCGGCGGCATCACCCCAAGCACGGTATAGCTGCGACCGGAGAAAAGAATTTGCTGGCCGACAATTTTCGGGTCGCCGCCAAAAGCGCGCTGCCAAAGACTGTGCGTGATCACCACGACCAGCGGCGCGCCTGTTTTGTCGTCGTCCTTCGTGAAGGCGCGGCCAAGTATCGGCTGGACTCTGAGGACATCGAAAACACCCGGCGTGATCGCGAGACCCTCAAGCTCCTGCGAATCATTCCCGCGATTCAAAATCGCGCCCGCACGAGTGTAAGCCGCGAGCGCGCTGAAGCTTCGGCTCTGTTGTTGGTAGTCGAGAAAATCGGGAATCGACGCCACGTCTTTGTCACGCGGACTCGCAGCGTTGTGCGCCCAAAGCATGACCAGCTGCTCTGGATTTTTGAAGGGCAGCGGCCGAAGGAGGACGGTATTGACGACGCTGAAGATGGCGCTATTGGCGCCGATCCCGAGCGCGAGCGTAATGATCGCGATCGCGCTGAAGGCCGGCGATTTTACGAGCATGCGGAAGGCGTAGGTGAAGTCTTTCATAAGGATGAGTTCGTTAGTCGTTAGTCGTTAGGCAAAATAATTTCACAAGAGTCGGGTCGAGTTAGCAGAATCCTCGCTTTGCTCTTCGAAGCGCGGCTGATACTTTTGGGAATGAAGAATCTCACAAAAATTCAACGACGATTTTCGCGAGGGGGATGGTTGACCCTCGTTCTTCTCGGCGCGGCACTCGCGTTTTCCAATGCTCGGGCTGAACTGCTTTTCTCGGATAGTTTCGCCTACCCGGTCGGGCCGCTGGCCGGCGACGGCCCTCCCCCGAATAGCCCGCCGGGACAAAGCGGATGGACCTCGCTCAACCTGAATCCGCAGGTGGTCGCGTCTTCTCTTCGTCATCGCCCTATTCGCTCTGCCGGAAACTCCGTTACTCTCAGCGACAGCAACGACGCGAACGGCGATGCCGCCTCCGCTAGTTTGACCCCGGTCGGCGGAAGCGCCGGCGGTAACGTCTGGCTCGGTTTCCTTATGCGCCAGGGCGCCGCCGCATTGCCGGGATTCGGGGTGCTTACTTTTAATGACGGCTTCGGTCCGGCTGCGCCGCAATTCGGAGTCATTTTCGAATCGAAGCGCTACGGCATCGACAACAGCATTATCCCGCGGATGACTAGCTATTCCACTGTTCGCGCTGGAACGGCCACCGTCTGGGTCGTGGTCAAACTCGACTTTACCGCTGGGCAGCAAATGCTTTTCCTCAATCCGTCGAGTGCAAACGAGTCTGACCTGCAACCGCAGGCGACGCTGGCGATGACACCCGAATTTCAGGCGAGCGGTTTCGACCGGATCGTCCTCAAAGAAGGTTACAGCATGGGCACCTTTACCTTCGACGAGGTCCGTGTGGGGACGACTTACAGCGACGTTCGACATTGACGGAAGAGTTATTCGTTAGTCGTTAGGCAAAATCATTCCGCGCGCAGTGCGACCATCGGATCGACCCGCGCCGCGCGGCGCGCCGGCAGCCAGGTGGCGAGCAACGCCGCCACCGCGAGCACGAGCGGCGCGACGGTGAAGGCGATGGGATCGAGCGCGCCGACTTCGTAGAGCAATCCGCTCACGATTCGTCCGGTGAAAACCGCGAAGAGCAGCCCGAGCCCGACGCCGCTCATCAGCATCACTGCGGTCTCGCGGATGAACATCCACTGCACTGCGCCGGGCCGCGCGCCGAGTGCCATGCGGATACCGATCTCGCGTCGCCGCCGCGCGACCGCGTAGGCTTTCACCCCGTAAATGCCGATCGCGGCGAGAGTGAGCGCGAGGCCGCCGAAGATGGAGAAAAGCGCCGCGCCTGCCCTAACGAGCCAGAGATCGGCGTTGCTTTCGAGATGTTGTGCGAAGGTTTTGAGTGAGAGGATCGGCAGCGCCGGATCAAGTTCGCGCACCGTTCGCCTAACGAGATCGGCCGTGGCTGTTTCGTCCGCGTGATTGAGAAAAGCGAATTTCGTAATGAAGAAAACATCGCTCTGAAATCCTCGGGCGAATGGCAGGTAAAAGTGGCCTTCCGGTTCCTTTTCGAAAAATCCGTCCGGCGTCGTCGGGACGATGCCGACGACTTCGATCGATTCGTTAGGCTTAAGCCGGCCGCTGCTGTCATCACTCATCCCGAAACTGGCGCTGCCCCCGCCTTTCGCGGGCGCGTTGTCGGCCACGATTTGCAGGCGCTGCCCGAGCGCGTCCTCGTTAGGCCAAAGTTTTTTTGCGAGAACGTCGTCGATAATCGCGACCGCCGGCCCGCCATGATCCGCTTCCGCGGTGGTGAAGGCGCGTCCGCGCAAAAAGTGCAGGCCGACCGTTTTGAAATAATCCGCGCCGACGCTGTTGTAATGCACCTCGAAGGCAAGCCCATCGGCTGCGGTTGCAGCATGCGTGTCGGGCGCTGGGTGAATGCCGGCGCGCTGCACTTTTCTGCCTAACGACATCATGCCAAATGGCATCGTGGACGAAATGCTGCCTTCTTCGACGCCCGGCAGTGCCGTGAGGCGTTCTCCGAGCTTTTGGTAAAGTGCCTGCGACTGTTTTTGATCGTGTCCGCCGAGACTGGCATCAACTTCCAGAAGAAAAGTGCGCTCGGTTTTTAATCCGGTCTCGACCCGCGCCGCCTTCTGCGCGCCGCGAATGAAAAGCGTCGCCGCGGTCAGGAGCGCGAGAGAAAGGGCGATCTGCGCGACCACGAGCGGATTGCGCGGGAGAAATTTCCAGTGCCGCCTAACGACATCTTCGGCCGCGTTTTCTTTCAAATCGCCGATGACGAGACCGCGGGAAAGCTTCAGCGCCGGCCCGAGGGCGAAGCAAATTGTCCCCAGGGTGCAAAAGGCGAGGGTCGCGCCTAACAATGCCGGATTCGGACCGCCGTGCCAGACCAGATCGAGCGGGACCATCCGGCCTAACGACGCGATGAGCAGATCCGACGACCATAAACCAAGAATAATTCCCATCGCGCCGCCGCCGAGCGCGAGAACAAATCCTTCGATGAGTAACTGCCTAACGATGCGGCTGCGCGCCCCGCCGAGCGCCTGCCGAATGGCGATTTCCTTGCGCCGGGCGGTGCCCCGCGCGAGCAGCATGTTCGCGAGATTGAGGCAGGCCACGAGGAGAACGATGAACGCCATCCCGAGAAGAAGGGGTGCGATCGGCGCGAGCAGGCTGTCATCCTGCGGGTTTGTGCTGGTCGAGAAACGCGAGAGCGGCGTGGTCGTGAAAGTCTGATTCTTTTGTTCGACCGGATACGTTTTTTCCAAGTTGGTCGCGAGCGTTTTGAGCGCGGGTAAGGCTGCCGCCGCGGTCATTCCAGGCTTCAGGCGTCCGATAAGCAGCAACTGCGAGCCGGCGCGATCGCCTAACGATTTGCGATTGTCCGATTCGTAGTCGTTTGCCACTTGATCGTAGACGCCCAGCGGCAGCCAGACTTCAGCGGAGACGACAGTCGTGGTGCCGGTGAACCCTTCCGGCATGATCCCCACGACCGTGAAGGGTCGGCTGTTGATCAGGATTTTCGAACCGAGCACCGCCGGATCAAATCCGGTTTTCTTCCAATAGTTGTGACTTACGATCGTGACCGCCGCACCGCGTCCGGGCGTCTCTTCCTCCGGCAAAAAGGCGCGGCCACGCGCGGGCGCGGTGCCGAGAACCGAGAAATAATTCGAGCTCACCGCATCGGCGAAGACGCGCCGCGTGTCGCCTTTTTCGCCGAGGCCGACCATCGCGAAATTATGCGCGAGCAGACCGGAGAAGACCGTGTTCTGCTCGCGAATGTCGCGATAGGTCGGATAGGAAAAACCGCGAAACGTTTTTGGATTTTTCACGTCCTGCGAAAAGAGCTGGACGATTTCGTTAGGCTGTTTGTAACTCGGCGGCGCGAAAAAGAGCGTGTCGATCAGGCTAAAGATCGAAGTGTTCACGCCGATGGCGAGGCCGAGCGTCAGGATGGCGACGGTGGTGAAGCCGGGCGATTTGAGGAGCAGCCGAAGGGCGAAGCGGAGGTCAGAGGTCATAATGTGAGTGGTTCTTGCCTAACGAATGCGTGCTGCCTGCAAAGGGAAGTGGAAGAGGCGGGCACTGTAGTTTTGATGCCGTCACGGCCGTCTTTGGATTCGACGTTCACAGTGTCCGAAGAGCGGCAGCTCCTCTTGCGGGGAGCGCACGCGCCTCGCGTGCTGCAAACGGCGCCTCGCCGATTGCTTCTGCGGGCATCGCACTGGGCGCGCAGAGCATTTCGGCGAGGCGCCGAAATGGGCACGCGAGGCGCGTGCGCTCCCCGGCGGTCACTCATGGCGCAATGCCTCATTTGGGTTGACTCGTGCGGCGCGGCGCGCGGGGAGCCAGCAAGCGGTCGTCGCGGCGAGGACGAGGAGGAGAGAGGCCACGCCGTAGCTCGTCAGGTCGCTTCCGCTGACTCCATAGAGCGACGCCTGAAGCGCCCGCGACAAGCACCACGCGACGCCCACCCCGAGAACAAGACCGCAAAGAACCGCGCGCATTCCCTGCCTAACGACCAAACGCAAAATGCCGTGACGGGTGGCTCCGAGCGCCATGCGAATGCCAATCTCGCGCGTGCGTCGTGCGACGCCGAAGGCCACCGTGCCGTATAAACCCGAGGCGGCGAGAAGAAGCGCGAGGCCG
This sequence comes from Chthoniobacterales bacterium, assembly GCA_013821455.1. Lineage (GTDB taxonomy): Bacteria > Verrucomicrobiota > Verrucomicrobiia > Chthoniobacterales > UBA10450 > Palsa-1392. The sequence continues at coordinate 2,262 of JACDGS010000080.1, read as the reverse complement.
GAAAAAAATCCCAGAAGCCAGGCGCGCAGGCGCGGTTGCCAGAGCGAATCGGCCACCTCGTTTTCCAGTGCGACGGCGTCGAAGACACCAACGTTAGGCGCGACCGCCGCGATCTCGCGGCGCAAGCTGGACAAGAGACTGAGCGGATTCTTTCCCCAACCCTGCCGGACCCGCACAAGATAGTAGGTCTGCTTCCAGGCGAGTTGCAGGGCGGGCGTGTAAATATCGTCTCCGGGTTTCGCCTCGAGCGTTTGATGGCGGACATCGCCGGCCACGCCCACAACCGTTTTCCACTCTTCCGGTTCATCCGGCACAAAACCGCCGAAGCGCAGCCTCCTCCCGATGGGATCGCGCCCGGGCCAGAGGCGTTGCGCAAGCGTCGCGCTAACGATGCAAACCTCCGGCGCGCCGAGGTGATCGCGCGCATCAAAGAGTCGCCCGCGGAGTAACGGGATGTGGAGCACGCGAAAGTAATCCGCGCTCACCGTTTGAAAATTCGAGCGCGGATTGAGACTCTGCGCGGCGGCGGATTGCCCTTCGCCGGTGAACTCAAAGCGATTCCACGGATGCTGCAGCACAAAGGGCGGGCTGTTGTTGGCCGCCGCCGCTTCCACCGTGGGAAGCGCGCTGATGCGATCGAGGATGCGTGCGAAACGATCGACCTTGGTTGGCGCGGATTCCGCGCTGTTCCAGGTCGGATTGACAATCATCATGAGCACGCGCTGCGGATCGAAGCCGGGATCGACTTCACGCAAATTCGTTAGGCTGCGCAGGACGAGGGTCGCGCCGATGAGAAGGACGAGCGAGAGCGTCACCTGCGCGACGGTCAAAAACTCGCGCGTGCGCGCGCCCGCTTTGTCACCGCTCATCCGGCCGCTGCCGGCATGCAACGCCTGCGTCGCGTCCACGCGCATCGCTTTCCACGCTGGCAACAATCCGGCGAGAAGAGCGGCCACCGCCGAAATAATTATTGTTACAGAAAGGACGGCGCCGTTGACATCGAAGCGAATCCAGAAGGGCAGCTCGACGGGAATCAAAAAGCGGATCGCGCCCATCATCCAGAAAGCGAGCACGACTCCGGCCGCCGCTCCGATGATGGTGAGGAGCGCGCTCTCGACGAAGAGCTGGCGGGCAAGTTGTGCCCGGCTCGCCCCGAGCGCGGCGCGCACCGCCAGCTCGTGTGAGCGCGTCGTCGCGCGACTGAGGAGAAGCTGGCTCACGTTCAGGCAACCGAGGAGCAAAATGCCGCTGCAGGCTGCGAGGAGCAGGACTAACGACGGGCGCACCTCGCCCGTCCAAGGCGCGCGCAAGGGCACTACCGCGCTCCCGATGTCGCGATTCGTTTCCGCATGTTCGCGAGCTAGTCGTTCGGCGATCACGCGCATCTCGGCCTGCGCCTGCGCGATCGTGGTTAGTGGTTTCATCCGGGCGATCGCTTGATCGGCACGCCAGGAACGGCCGCCGATCTGTCCGAAGAACGGCGTCATTGGCACCCAGAGGTCCGATTGCGAAGGAAAACGAAAATCGAGCGGCATCACTCCTATAATGGTGCGCGCGTCGCCGTCCAGCCTAACGACGCGGCCGATCACGTTCGGGTCGCCGGCGAAAGCGCTCCGCCAAAGCCTTTGACTGATGAGCATGACCCGCGGCGCATTCGGCGCGTCGTCCGAACTCGTTAGGCCACGACCCAGGACCGGCTCGATGCCGAGGAGCGCGAAAAGATTCCAGGTCGTGAAAGTCGTCTTGAGCGTTTCCGTCTGGCCGCTGCCGGTCTCGAGGTTGCCGTTCCAGCGCAGATTAAAAAATGCGAGCGCGGTAAAACTCCGCGCCTGTTCCTGCCAATCCTTGAAATCGAGAAAGTTGACGCCGAGATCGCTCCCCGACTTCGTCTGGCGCGATTGCAGCGTGACGAGCTGGTCCGGATTCGCATAAGGCAAAGGCCGCAGGAGAAAACCGTAAACGAGACCAAACATCGCGGTCGTTGCGCCGATGCCGAGCGCGAGAGCGAGCACGGCGGTGAGAGTGAAACCGGGCGCTTTCCAGAGGGAGCGCCAGGCGTAGCGAAGGTCATTCACAATGAGAGTTGGCGTGGCGTGGCGAAGCCTGAGGAGCGCACGCGCCTCGCGTGCCCATTTCGGCGCCTCGCCGAAATGCTCTTCGCGCCCAGCGCCATGCCCGCAGAAGCAATCGGCGAGGCGCGATTGCAGCACGCGAGGCGCGTGCGCTCCCCAGAATTGTGTCGCGCTTACTCATCGCGCAACG
>JACDGS010000027.1 GCA_013821455.1 Chthoniobacterales bacterium | reverse complement strand
GCCCTGATCGTACCGACCCCGGCGACAATATGGCCGCGGCGTCGTAGAAGCTGCCCCAGCGTCACGCGCGTTTGTTCGTGGTCTTCCACGAGAAGGATGTGCCGCGTCGCCGGTGCCACGACCGTTGGAGTGGCCGCGGCCGGCGCGGCATCGCTCAGAGCGTCATCGGCAGCCAAGGGTAACTCAATACGGAAGGTCGCGCCGTGCCCCCTACCTTTGCTCTCGGCTTCGATCCGGCCATTTTGTAACTCTACCAGGCGATGACTTATCGCCAATCCTAACCCGATCCCGCCAAAGCGATGACCACGATCGTGTTCTTCCTGGATGAAGGCGTCAAAGACACGACTTAGCATTTCCGGTTCGATCCCAATGCCGTTGTCGATGACTTCCACGAGAAAGGTATCGGGGCTCTCCGGCGGGTTACAGGTGCGGACGGTTACTATGCCACCGTGAGGTGTGAACTTAACCGCGTTCTTGAGCACGTTCCAAAAGATCTGCTGGAGGCGCACGCTATCAGCACGAATGGTATGATGAGCCGCGGCCAAATCGAGTTCTAACTCTATCGCGTGTTCCTTAATATCCGCGCGCAGAATTTCGTAGGCGTGAGTAAGTGCCGCATGCGCATCGATCGGACGCAGCTCGAGCCGCAACTTACCGCCTGTTATTCGAGTGATATCGAGCAAGTCATCGACGAGTCGCGCCTGCAGGCCAATTCCTTTGGCAATGACATCGATATCGTCGCGGACGTTTTGCGGCAAAGTCTGATCCTCCGAGAGCGAGGTGGCCAGAAGCAGAGCAGGATTGAGTGGCGTTCTCAACTCATGAGAAAGCGCAGCGAGAAAGTCATCCTTGGCGCGAGTGGCGGCCTCGGCCCGACTCTTGGCTGCTTCAGCCGTTAGGCGAGCGGCTTCGGCAGATTCAAAGAGCGCGCGGATTTGTTTCGCGCTTTCGCGCAAAGCGGAGTTGACCTGCTCTAACTCCGCCGTTCTTTCCGCCACCTTTTCCTGTAAGTCAGCAGCATTCCGTTTCTGTTGCAACGCGTAACGAATCGAACGCTCAAGCGCAGCGGCATCTATCTCACCTTTAACCAGGTAGTCCGCAGCACCTGCTTCTAACGCCTGTAAGGCAAGGTCACGATCTCCTACTCCAGTAAGCAGGATAACAGGCGCCTTACAACCACGGCTCAAGGCTTCGCGCAGAAGTATGATTCCATCCTGTTGTCCAAGACGATAATCGAGCAGGCAGGCGTCATGTTCACATCGGCTAAGTGCCGCGAGACCCGCGTCGAAATCGGTCGCCCATTCAAAGGCGACTTTGCTGCCGGGAATTTCCGCCAGCAGTTCCGTCGTTAAGAGATAGTCGTCGGGATCGTCCTCGATCAGGAGGACCCGCAACTGGCCCTTATCCATTCCCGCCTCCGTTGCTGCCGTTTTCGCCCGGGAGCGCGACGATCTCGAGCCAATACTTACCCAAGACTCTTACTACTTCCGCCATGGCGGCGAAGGTTACCGGCTTAGTAATGTAGGAAGCAGCCGATAAGTCATAAGTCCGATAAATATCTTCTTCTGCCTTAGAGGTAGTGAGGACAACTACACGGATGCTTTTCAGGTTAGGATCAGACTTGATCTCCTTAAGTGCTTCACGACCATCCTTCTTCGGCATGTTGAGATCGAGCAGGATAAGTCCGGGCCGCGGCGAGCTGGCGGGATCCTCGTACTTACCGCGCCGTTTTAGATAGTCGAGCAGCTCGACACCATCCTCGACAAAACGCAGGTCATTCACCAAGCGGCTTTCTTCGAAGGCTTCCTTGGTCATCAAACGATCATCCGCATCGTCATCCGCCATCAAAATAGTGATAGGTTTAGTTTCCTCTTCCATTTCCTACTTTCCTTTCATTGTTGCCGCAGGGGCAGTGTGACTAAAAATGTGGCGCCCATTTCCGGAGCGCTCTTCGCCGTAATGTCACCTCCGTGTCTCTCCACTATTTTACGACAAATAGCCAGTCCCATGCCTGTGCCCTCATATTCCTGCCGGCCGTGGAGCCGCTGGAAGAGCTCGAAGATACGATCGAGATAGATTTCTTCAAAACCGATGCCGTTATCCCGCACCGAAATCTCACAGCGCGGGATCTCCCCATTCTCCTGCGGCAAGAGCCGGCTCTCGACCCGCACCATCGGCGGCTCGTTAGGCCGCGCGAATTTCAAGCCGTTGCCGATGAGGTTTTGCAGGAGCTGTCGCATTTGCGATGGGTCGGCTTCGAGCGTCGGTAAGTCTCCTATTTCGATGCGGCCATCCATGCGTTGCACTCGCTCTTCCAAATCGGAAGCCACCTCCTGCGCAGTGGCAAAGAGATCGACTTGCGCGAAAGGCTGAGCCTTAGTCGTCACGCGCGAGAAGCTAAGTAAAGCATCGATCAAGCTGCGCATGCGCGTCGCCGATGACTGCATGCGCGCGAGATAGTCCCGGCCTTGTTCGCCTAACTCTTGCGAGCAGCGCGTTTGCAGCCGGTCGCCAAACGCCTGGATCTTGCGCAAAGGTTCCTGTAAGTCATGCGAGGCGACAGAAGCAAACTGTTCCAGCTCGCGGTTACTGCTCTGGAGCGATTCGTTCGCGGAATTTAAATCCGCGGTGCGCTCGGTCACGCGATCCTCTAACTCATCGTTCGCGCGCGCGAGAGCTTCTCCGCTCTTCGCACGCGTTCTTAGCTCGCGGATAGTTACCCGGTAAGCCGCCAGGACGAGACCTAGACCCAGCGCCGTCGAAACTAAGAGAGTGACGATGGCGATACTATAACTCAAGCGGGACTCATGCTCCCGAAGGACCAGAAGCTTTGACTCTTCTGCCTGCATCTCGTTGAGCAGCGCGGTCACTATTTTCATCTGCGCCCTTCCCTGGCCCGCGGAGACATATGCGCGTGCGCCGTCGAGTCCGCGGGTATCGCGCGCTTCCACGCCCGCGTGAAGGAAACCGAGGCGCTTCTCAATCGCCGACTCGAGACGTGCGATCCGCTCTTGCTGCAAAGGATTGTCTGCCGTTAACTCGCGGACATGTTTCACTTGTTGCACGACGAGGCTTCCCGCTTTGTTATACGGCTCCAGATAAAGCTTATCCGCGGTGATGAGATAACTGCGTTGGCTACTCTCCGCCGCCGATAAGTTGGCGAGGATGTCGCGCAACTCATCCAGGACGTAGTGAGTGTGCACGACCCATTCCTCGTTGCGGGAAATACGCCGCAGGTTTTGGTAGGACACCCACCCAGTAACCAGGAGCACCACGATGACGAAGATCAGACTAAGCGTAGCTCCCAGGCCGATGGATCGTCTCAGTTTTTGTCGCGCGTCAGGAGTCACGGTTAGAGGATACAAGCTTCCAATAAGTCACAGCAGCCAACTCCCGCCACAATACACAAGCTGGCTTGCCGTGCGCGCCAGGAGTAGGTGACTCCTATTCGTTTTCCGCCGTCTCATCGCGCCGAAAACTCTTGCGCAACGCGCCGCTGGCGCGACTCAAGGTGTTCACTGTCGCGTCGCGCGGTCCTCGGGTCTCGCGATGGATTTGGTCGATTGTTCTATCTACGGCGGCTTTCACGCTCGCCGCCGTGCCACCTTTCTCGCACTCGCGTTGCAGGACTCGTTCCAGCCGCGCCACGACCGAATCGACCGTATAGTCCGTTGTAACCAGACTACCGGGCTTATGTTCGATAGAGCTATAGACATCAATAACGTCCTCGCTATGGGCGCCCCAGGAAAGGACGCGATAGAATAAGTCGCCTTCCCGTTCGCCTTTGAAGAGCAAATCAAGGAGCGCGGCGACTAACGACACGGGCATGAGAGCGAAGTCCCGCACGTTATCGAGGAACATCTTGAGCTGGAAGACGAGGACATCCCGCAGAAACCTCCAGCGTTCATCCTTCTGCGGCCGAGGAACGAGTGCGGACGGCGGGAGTGAGTCGGGAGCGGGCGTATTATTCACGGGCATCCGTGGAAATCTGCCTAACGAGTAAAGGACTTCCCGGATACGCCGTTCGCTTCGGCGATGAGTTGTGCCTCATTGATCCCGCGCAATTGGAAGAGGCGGATAAGTGTCTCTTCGATCAGATTATTCGGGCAGGAAGCGCCTGCGGTAATGCCGACGACGATCGGGTTTGGCGGCAGCCAGTTATGCGCGACAACCTCTCCGCGCTGGTGCAAATCGTAATGCCGGATTTCTTGCTCCGAGATAAGCCGGCTGGCATTGAGAACAAAGTAAGTAGGGAGTTTTTCTTCGCCCATCTCGGCCAGGTGAGAGGTATTCGAGCTGTTATAACCGCCTACCACCAGAAGGAGGTCCATCTTTACCTCCAATAACTCGCGCAAGGCATCCTGCCGTTCTTGCGTCGCGCCACAAATGGTGTCGAAGAAGCGAAAGTTCCGGCTCGCTAACTCTGCGCCGTCGCGATCGGCGACCGCTTTTTGGATACGCCGTTGCACTTCTTCGGTCTCACCACGCAACATCGTAGTCTGGTTAGCTACTCCTATCGTGCGCAGGTGCACATCGGGATCGAAACCGGCGGAATAAGCGCCGCGAAACTTATCCAAAAATTCCTCCTTGTTTCCGCCATGTCGAATATAGGAACAGACATAGTCAGTATCAGCCAGGGTAAGAACTACGAGGTAATGTCCTTTGCCATCGCCAAGCGCGCGCGAACTGGTGGCCTTGGTCTCTTCGTGCTCGGCTTTGCCGTGGATAATGGAGGTAGCAGATTCGCTCGCGTATTTGCGCACTCTCTTCCAGACACTCATGACGTCGCCACAAGTGGTATCGACAATCTGGCAACCGCGATCCTTGATTTGTTGGAGGATAGATACCTCGGTTCCGAAAGCCGGCAGAATAACAACGTCTTCCGGCTTTAGATCGGAAATATCGGCCTGCTTGTTAGTACCAGTAAGATTCTTGATACCTAACGAGGATATCTGTTCGTTGACTTCCGGGTTATGAATAATCTCGCCGACGATAAAGAGCCGGCGATCAGCGAAGACCTTGCGCGCGGCGTAGGCCAGGTCGATCGCGCGCTCGACCCCGTAACAAAAACCAAACTGTTTCGCCAACCTAACGGTAACTCCCCCGACCGAAAGAATACTACCGGTGCGGCGCACCTTATCGACGATGTCGCTGCGATAATGCGCTTCCACCTGGTCCTGAACCGCCGTCATCACCTCCGGCGTGCGGAGGTTAACCTTGTTACGCGCGGTCGTGCCGCTGGAGATGAGGTTTGCGCTCACCCTGCAATGTCGCCGCGCGAAGGAGGTGTCGCAACTCGTTAGTCGCGCCGCCTCACTCCGGTCTCGGGTCGCGACCTTACTCTACCAATAACGCGCCGGTAGGCTTTTGAAATGCGCCGGAAGTAATCTCCAGAGCCGGATCGGGATCGGGGCTTTTCGAGTCATCTACCCGCTCTACTTTCGGGCCGATGGCAGCGTCTTCCGGTTGAGTGTTAGCTATGTTAACCGGAGTGCCTTCGTGCACGAGCGCAAAGAATTTAGGCGCCGCTTCGCCATGCAAACGCAGGCAACCATGTGTCCGCGGCACCGGATGGACAAAGCCCTGATGGAACCCGTAGCCAGGCGCGAACTCACACCAGTAACCCATCGGATAACCCACATATTTTCCGGGAACATGCGCGCCGGCATCGGCCGCTACGACATGCTCGCCCTGCACACGAAAGCCATAAGCACCGGAACGCTTATTCTCGATCTTGTTCGTGATATGGAAGTGACCTTTCGGTGTGGGGTGTTGATTCAACCCCACCGAAGTAGCGACGGCCATCAGGCAACGATTGCCTTCCATGACATAGACATTCTGTTTCGAAAGAGAGACATCCACTCGCACTCTGGAAGAGTCGTGCGGCTTATGCGCGACGACATGGTAGATGGTCGCGGTCTTAGGAGTAAAATTAAAGGTGCTGCAGCTTGTGAGGAAAACAAAGCCTGTCAGAACGAGAAGGAAACAAAAACGAGAGATAAGACTCATAAGGTTTACAACTGGAAAGCGTGCGGCCGATTTGTCAATCGCTCGCCATTAACCGGCACTCTCCGCGAGCAAAGCGTCGAAGCGCGCGGAAGGGCGCGCATAACCGGGATAAGTGCGCGCAGCGCCGTTCGGCTGGTAGCGCCAATACTTATACATCCACATCCAGGGCGCGGGGTTTCGCCTAACGACGGGCTCGAAGCGATCCCAGCAAAGTTGCGCGACCTGCTGGTGAGTCGCACCGGTTGGTATCTCGAGTTTCGGATGAAGCACGATCCGGCAACGACCGCCGGGCAGCGGTTCGGCGTGGACCGGAACGATGGGCGCGCCGGTTTTTTCCGCCAGCCAGGCGTGGGCGAAAGTCACGGACGTTTTCAATCCGAAACAATCGATCGCGACTGTCGGCTGGTGGAGTTGCAAAGCGAGATCGACCAGGATTGCGACCGAGCCGCCACGGCGGAGCGCTTTGTAGAGGCGCACGATTCCTCCGTCGCGCGGAATGATCCGATGGCCCGAACGCGTGCGCAGTTGATTGAAGATCGGGTCGAGCGCGCCGTTTTTAAATTCCTGTGTGATGATGTGCGGCGTGATCCCCACCCAGCCGCAACCCAGACTTAGGATTTCGAAGTTGCCATAATGATAGCAGGCAAAAATGTGCGGGTTGGCTCTTCCCACTGTGCTCTCGAAATGGTCGAAGCCTTCAAACTCGATGAGCTGACGGAAGTTTTTCTCGTTCAGCCGCGGGCTCCAGAAGAGGTCGATCATCGTGCCCGCGAATTGTTGGTAGGATTGCCGGACGATGTGCTGGCGTTCGTTTGCGGAATATTGATCACCAAAGGCCGCCTCCAGATTGCTTAAAGCCACCTTTGAGCCGTGACGATCCAGTCGCGTGGCCAACGAACCGACGCCATGACCGAGGTGAAAAACAACCGGCCGCGGGAGCCGGGGTATAATCGCCGCGAGCAACCGCACGCTCCCCACTTCGAGCCAGTAACGAAACGATTTCCAGAGCGTCATAATTTCCCCCGATTCGTTAGGCCACGGGCGCGCGCGTTGACTTGAACCGGTTTGATTTTACCTTCGCGAAGGCGTCGCCACCCCCGCGTCTCGAGATTGTGAAACACGTTCTTTTCGTCTGCACTGGGAACATTTGCCGCAGCCCCATGGCGCTGGGACTTTTCCGCCGTCTCCTCGATAATCGCAAGGAAATCGCGGTCGATGCCGCCGGCGTCCACGCCGTGCGCGGCCAGTTGCCGAGCATGCATGCGATCGAGGTTTGCCGAAAGCGCGGCGTCGATATCAGCGACTTCCGCAGCCAGCCGCTCACCGCCACGTTGGTAGATCGGGCAACGCACATTTTCGCCATGACCGCGTCGCATCTTGAGACCATCCACCTCCTCTTTCCGGAAAGTGCGGAGAAGACTTTTCTGCTGCGCGAATTCGAAGAACCGGGCGCTACTCTCTGGCGCGATCTGCCCGATCCGATCGGGATGGGTTATGATGTCTATCACGATTGCGCGGATGCGATTGAAAAGGCTTTACCGAGCGTGCTCGCCTACGTAGAAAACAGCGGAATGGCCCGGACGCAGCACGCGTCCACGCCGAACGCTCCAGAAAAATCCGGTATGGAAATTACGCCTCAAGAAACGGAATCGAAAGCCGGCCGCGAGCACGATGGCCCATCGTTAGGCGGCGGTTTGCGGCGAGTCGATCCGGAGATTTTTGCTGCCATCGAGGAAGAGGAAAAACGCCAGCGCGAAAACATCGAGCTGATCGCTTCGGAAAATTTCACCAGCCGCGCCGTCATGGAAGCGCAAGGTTCCTGCCTAACGAATAAATACGCCGAAGGCTATCCCGGAAAACGTTGGTACGGCGGTTGCGAAAATGTCGATGTCGTTGAGCAACTGGCGATCGATCGCGCACGTAAGCTTTTCGACGCCGAACACGTGAACGTGCAGCCGCACAGCGGCGCGCAGGCGAACATGGCGGTCTATTTCGCCGGCATCAAACCGGGTGATCGCATCCTCGGTTTGAATCTCGCGCACGGCGGCCATCTCACGCACGGACATCCCGCCAATTTTTCCGGCAAGCTCTACCAGGTTACGCAATACGGTGTGAGCGAGAAGACCGAGCTGATCGACTACGATGCCCTGGCGAAACAAGCCGAAGAAGTTCGCCCAGCCATGATCACCGCGGGCGCTTCCGCCTATCCGCGCTTTCTCGATTTCGCGCGGCTACGCGAGATCGCTGACTCCGTGAACGCGCTGCTTTTCATCGACATGGCGCACATCGCGGGACTGGTCGCGGGCGGGGAACATCCGAGCCCGGTGCCGCACGCGCATTTCGTCACCACCACCACGCACAAAAGCCTGCGCGGCCCGCGCGGCGGCATCGTGATGTGCCAGGAGAAATTCGCCAAGGCGATCGACTCATCGGTTTTCCCCGGCGTGCAAGGCGGACCGCTCATGCACGTGATCGCGGCCAAAGCAGTTTGTTTCAAAGAAGCGCTGCATCCGTCATTTCGCGCTTATCAACGGCAGGTGATTTTGAACGCGAAGGCGCTCGCCGCCGGCGTGGCCAAGCAAGGTTTCCGCATCGTCTCCGGTGGGACCGATAATCATCTCATGCTCGTTGATCTGCGTCCGAAAGAAATCAACGGCAAGGATGCACAAAACATTCTCGACCGCGCCGGAATTACCGTGAACAAGAACGCGATTCCGTTCGATACCTATCCGATCTTCAAGCCCGGCGGTATTCGTCTCGGCACGCCGGCTGTGACGACGCGCGGGATGAAAGAAGAAGAGATGCTCGAGATCGCCGATCTCATCGGCGAAGCGCTCGCCGGGCGCGAGGACGAACACGCGATCGGGAAAGTGCGCGAGCGAGTGCAGCAGCTGACGCGGAAATTTCCGTTGCCGAGCTGAGTGACTTCGCCTGTCGAGAGCGCGTCGTTAGGCAAATCGCAGCAACTTGCCTAACGATGCTCACCGGCCACCACTCTCGCGATCTTGACAAAAGGCGGCGCGACACACGCCCCTTCGAAAGCCGAGGATTTCCCCTCGCCGCTTTCGCCCGTTCTCGAATCTGCGTAAGGTGCGCATCGCTTGAGCGACAAAAACATGAAGGAAAAGTCCCAGTCGAATCCCTTGCGCGAAGGGCTCTCCAACAAGGCTGTCCCCCAGCCTTGTGCGGTCGTCATTTTCGGCGCGACCGGCGATCTCACGCATCGCAAACTCGTGCCGGCTCTTTACAACATCGCCGCCGATGGCGAGCTGCCGCCTGCCGTCGCCGTCGTAGGTTTCGCGCGCCGGCCGAAAACGGATGACGAATTTCGCCAGGAGATGGAAGAGGCGACGCGAAAGTTTTCCCGTCAGGCCGTGCGCGACGAAATCTGGAAAGGCTTCGCCGAAACTCTCTATTATCACCAGAGTGAATTTGGCGACGAAGCCGGTTACAAAAAATTAGCCGAGCGGCTCGACAAACTCGACGAGACCAGCGGCACGCGCGGCAATCGACTTTTCTATTTCGCCGCCTCGCCGGAACAGTTCGAGACGATCATCGAGAATTTGCAGAAAGCTGGCTTGAACAAAACGCGTGAAGGCAGTTGGGCGCGCGTCATTCTCGAGAAACCGTTCGGCACCGATCTCGAATCCGCGCGGCACCTGAACAAAGTTGTGCAGAGCGCTTTCTCGGAAAATCAAACGTATCGGATCGATCATTTTCTCGGGAAAGAAACGGCGCAGAATATTTTGGTCCTGCGTTTCGCGAACGCGATTTTCGAGCCGCTTTGGAATGCGGATCACATCGATCACGTCCAGATCACGGCCGCGGAAACGTTAGGCGTAGAAAACCGCGCTGGGTACTACGAGGGCGCGGGCGCATTGCGCGACATGGTGCAAAATCACCTGCTGCAATTGCTCTGTCTCGTCGCGATGGAGCCGCCGACAGATCTCGGCGCCGACGGCATTCGCGATGAAAAAGTAAAGGTCGTTAGGTCGCTCCGTCCGTTTCAAATCGACGAAGTCGGCAGCGACGTCGTGCGCGGCCAATACGCGGAAGGCGCGATCGCGGGCGAGCAAGTGGTCGCCTATCGCGCGGAAAAAAACGTCGATCCCAAATCGCAGACCGAAACCTTCGTCGCGCTTCGCGTGCGCATCGATAACTGGCGTTGGGCCGATGTCCCGTTCTACATCCGGGTCGGGAAACGGTTGCCTAAATCCGGCACCGAAATTTCCGTACACTTCAAGAAAGCGCCGCAGGTTTTGTTTAACCGCGAATCACAGGCGCTCGACCAAAACGTGCTCGTCATTCGCATCCAGCCCGACGAGGGAATTTCGTTGCGCATGCAGGCGAAAGTGCCGGGCACGAGTTTCCGCATCGAATCGGTGAAGATGGATTTCCATTATGGAACATCGTTCGGCAAAGCGAGCCCCGAGGCTTACGAACGCTTGCTCCTCGATGCGATGAGCGGCGACCCGACGCTCTTCGCGCGCCGCGACGAAGTGGAGCAAGCTTGGAAATTTATCGACACAATCGAGGAAGCGTGGACTGCGAAGGAAAACGCACCGAAGCTCGCGACGTATCCGGCTGGCTCCTGGGGGCCGGAAGAAGCCGACGAATTGCTCGCACGCGACGGCCGTGCCTGGAGACGTTTGTAGAAACGTTCGATGAAAAGTGGCACGCAACTTTTTGTCATCGCGAGCGCCGCGAGGAACCTCGCAAGCGTGTTCCGAGTTCATTTGCCTAACGACGCCCAAATACGCTGGCGGGGTCCTTCGCCGGCTGCGCGGCTCAGGATGACACTCTAGCTCTATGCCCGCCGCCCCTGAAACTTTTGCCCCCGGCATGCCGGTCGAGATCGGCAGAATCGATCGCGAGTTCAAAAAGCTTTGGGCGCAAGCGGGGAGCGAGATGACCCGCGCCTCGCTCATCAATCTCGCCGTTTACAGCGAAGAGCGGGACTCGTTAGGCAAAAACACCGCGCTCGTTTCCGAGATCACTGAAAACCACGCCTGTCGCGCCATCGTCATCGCGGCCGATCCGCACGCGGAAGAGAGTGGAGTTGAAGCTTGGATCAGCGCGCACTGCCACGTCAGTCGCGCGGGCAGCAAACAAATTTGTTCCGAACAACTTTCCTTTTTACTCAAGGGGAAGTCCGTGGGCTTTTTGCCCAACATCGTCTTCGCACAGCTCGATTCCGATCTTCCGCTCAACCTCTGGTGGCAGGAGGAATTTTCTCCGCCGATGGATCCGCAGCTTTGGGCCTGGGTCGATCGTGTCCTCTACGACAGCCAGCAGTGGAGCGATTTCGGCGCCCAAATGAGTCTCGTGGAGACGGCGCAAAAAGAAGCGCGCCAGCGCGTCGTACTCTGCGATCTCAACTGGGTCCGGCTGGTGCATGTGCGCATCGCACTTGCGCAGTTCTTCGATCATCCAATTACGCATCATCATCTCGATGAGCTGAATGAAGTGGAGATTCTGCACGCGCCCGGCTACCGCTCGACAGCGCTGCTGCTCGTCGGCTGGCTGGCCGCGCAACTCGACTGGGAAAATGCCGGCACGCGCGATGATTCGTTAGGCTTCAAGAAGAGGACCTCGGAGGGCGAGAGAGCGATCAAGGTGTCGTTAGGCGAAAGTGCGGGCGAACCAATCGGGAACGTGACGGTGCGAACCGAAACGGCCGAGTTTAAAGTGAACCACAAAAGCGATGAAGACCTGCTCGAGGTCTGGTTTGGGCGCAAAGGCGGACGCCACATGCAGCAGGTCCTGCCCGCGGGAAAAAGCGACCCGGTCAGCCTGGTCGAGGAAGAGCTGCGACGCGGCGGACCTCATCGCGTCTATTTGCGCGCGGTCGAGAAGGTGCGCGCGTTTCTGTAGGGCAGGCTCCCGGGGCGAGCTACTTCGCTACGTTCAACGACCAGTCGTAGTCCTGATAGCCGATTTGAGCGTCGTTAGGCAAAGGCTCGTGCCGCCGCTTGTTGATAAACGCCAGGACGCCGCCGGCGTGATCGAAGTCGTCCTTGTACCACTTGAAAATGGCCGAGAGCGCGACGCTTTTTTTCTCCAGCGAATAGTCCACGCCTTTGCGCGAGTTCACGAAAGCGACCGCTAGTTTCTCTAACTGCGCATCGAGTTTCTCGGCGCGAAACGCTTCCGGATTCAGCGGCGGACAACTCTGACTCGCGCAGTTCAAGGCGAAGTGCACGCGCGGCTCGCCGAACTTCGGACGAATGATTTCTTTCTCGAGATGGTTAAAGCTCATCGGCTCGCCCGCGACTTTGATGCGCTGGCCGAGGAAAAAACGGAAGAGCACATCTTTCACGCTCTTGGTTGGATATTTGCCAAGCGCTTCGTGCAGGATCCAGGCGTTGTAAGCGTTGAGGTAAAAAGCGAGCTGTTCTTGTTTGCTTAGACCGTCGACTTTCTGGCTGCCAATGCCGTCCACCACCTCCTGGATCGCTTTCATGTCGGCCGAATTTGCTTTCCAAGCCGCGTAGCGAACACCGTCGGCGGTGACGTATTTGCCGAGAAGGCCGTTATAGGTTTCGACCCACGGCAGAGAATTCTCAGCCCGCACGAAGGTTGCGGGGATGAGGAGAAGCGCAAAACAAATGCCTAACGATGAAAGGATTCGCATCGGGCACGTTGCCGTCGCGAAGCCGCGGGCGCAACCTTCCTTAGCCGGCGCACTTCTCAAAGAACGCGCGCAGTTCCCGGACGTTTCGTTCGACGGCGAAACGTGCAGCCGCACGCTCCCGCCCGGCCGCGCCTAACGAATGCGCCAACTCCGGCTGCAGCAGAACGCGCGCGAGCGCTTCGCTCAAAGCCGCGGGCTGACGCTCTGGAATTAAAAGACCTGTGACGCCCTCGAGCACCATCTCGGGCACACCAGCCAACGCAGTCGAAACCACCGGCAGGCCCGCCGCCATTGCCTCCATGATCACGGTCGGCAAGTTGTCCATTCCCCCCCCGGCTTCGGCCACACAGGGCAACGCGAAAACGGCGCTGCGCGACAACCGCCGAATCACCTCGCTCTGCGGCAACGGTCCGGTGAGCACGACACTTTTCGTTAGGCCAGCGGTTTCGATTTCGGCGCGCAGCGTCCCTTCGAGCGGACCTTCGCCAATAATTTCACAGTGGAAATTGACTCGCCGCCCGGCGAGGAGCCGGCAGGCTTCGATCAAATCGTTGAAGCCTTTCTTCTCAATCAGTCGGCCAACGGAAACGATCGTCGAGGTCGAGTTAGGAGGATTAAGCGGCGCAAAACGATCTAGCTCTACGCCGTTGTAAACCCGCAGCATTTTCGCGGCGTCGGCGGGGAATTTTGCGCGCAGATATTCCAATTCGAAATCGCTCACCGCCACGACCGCGCGCGCCGCGCCGATGATTTTGCCTAACGAAATGACAAACGGCTTGGGAGCAAAAACATCGTTCGCGTGCGCGGTAAAACTGAACCCGATATTCCAAAACCGCTCGACCCAGTAAGCGGTCCGTGCGGCCATCCCAGCGAAGTGCGCGTGCAGATGCCGGACTCCAAGCTGCTGCAGGCGCGGCCCGAGCCACGCCGCCTGGTAAAGCCGCAAAAAATCGCTCTCCCGGCCCCACCTTTTCAGCTCGCTCGTCACCTTGGCCGGGAGTTGGGTTTTACGCGCCAAGCGATCGATCTCGGGCACGAGCGCGTCTTCAGCCGGAAGATTTTGCACGCGTGCGACGATGGCCGGATCCCAATCCTGCGGCGGCTCGTCCTTTGGAGAACGCAGGGCAAAAATCGAAAAGTCGAGACCCTGCCTTCGCAGCTCAGCGACCTCGCGATAGCAGAAAGTCTGCGTAAACGAAGGAAACCTTTCAAAAAGATAAGCGAAGCCCGGCATAGAGAGAATTAGCCGTTACGCGAGCTGCTTGGAAGGCGCGGTTGGCACATGCTCATGCATTTTCTGCAAGCGCTGCACGGGTCTTGCTATACAGGCGATGGTGAAGCATCGCGCTTTCTTCGCCTATTGCACTTCGCTGCGCCCGATTGAGCTCAAGGCCATCGGCGCACTCTCGCAGGTGAGGCATTTTGTCGAGGGCGAGCGCATCTACTCAGCCGGCGACGAAGCGGAAGAGTTCTTCATCATCAATCGCGGCGTGGTGGAACTCTCAGCCGGAAGGCGTTCGGGCATTCCGGAAATCGTCCTCTCGCGGGGCGACCTCTTCGGCGCCGCCGGCCCTTTGCGGGGCCAGCCGCGGGATCACTCCGCGCAAGCTCGTGCCCAGCTGAGTGTGCAATGCTTTCGCCGCAGCGATTTCCCGGAACTGCTCCGCAAGGTGCCGTCGTTTTTTCTTTTCCTCTGCGAGAGGCTGGCCACCCGTCTTTTTCAAACTTCGGAACTCGTGCGCTCGCAGGCGCCCGCGCTCGAACTCACCGGCAGCCTCGCCAATTTCGACGTGGTCACGATTTACCAAACTATCCTGCATTCGAAACAAACCGGGCTCCTCACGATCGCGAACAACGAGGGGGAAAAAATCTCCGAATTCTTTTTCGCAAGCGGCACTCCGCGCTGGGGTCGCTTCGAACATCTCACCGGCGAAGAAGCGTTCTGGCAGCTTTTTCTGCACGACGACCAGGCCGCAACTTTTTCATTTGCCAACGGGCCCGAGCGAAAATCCCCAGGCAAGGAAAGCGCGCTGAAGCACCAGGCTGATGAACTGCTCATCAGCGCCATCCACATGCGCGACGAGTTCGACGATGTGCGCAAACGTCTGCCTAACGATGCGGCCAAAGTGCGCCGTAAAGAGGTCAACCTGCTCTGGGACAACGCCGCACTGGCAGACTTGCGCCGCGTGGCGGAAGCGATCTGGCAACACATTTACAACCAGCCCGCTAAACTGGGCGAGCTTTGTCGCGCGAACAATTTCTGCGATCTAAAAATCTACAAAGCGGTCGAGGAAATGGTTCGCAACGGTCTCGTCACGATCGAGAATTCCGTCGCGCTCGCGAAGATGGAGGCGAGTTGAACACGAACTTTTCTCGACCAGGCAGCGTCGCGATTGCTCTGGCCTTCCTCTTCTTAACCGGCTGTTCCAGTTTTACGAAAAGCGGGCGCCAGCAGGCGGCTTACGAAAAATATATCCGCAAATCGAGCCGGAACCGTGTCGCTCAACAAAAGCTGTTCCATTCCCACCATCCCCAGATGCCTGTGACAACAACCGAGCCGATGGAGTCTTCCGGACCGCAAGCCGTGGCGGAAAATGTTCCGTAGTTGCCTAACGAACTAAAGACGCTCCACGGGCACGGGACGGCCTGACGGATCGACCGCGACGTAAGTGAAGACCGCGCGCGTGACGCGCGTCTGCTCGGTGTGCATGTAACGTTGCACCCACACTTCGACGGGAATCTTCATCGAGGTGCGGCCGACCGATTCGACCCAGGCGTAACACGCCACCGTATCGCCCACCTTCACCGGCTGGAGAAATGACATGCCCTCCACCGCGACGGTGACCACGCGGGTCTTAGCCATTTTCGAGGCGAGAATGCCGCTGCCCAAATCCATCTGCGCCATCAGCCAACCGCCAAAGATATCGCCGTTGGGGTTGGTGTCGGCCGGCATCGCGATCGTGCGGATGACCAGTTCGCCTTTCGGCTGCTCGGAATTTTCGGCGTCGTCGTTAGGCATGAGAAGTCTGTTCGTTAGGCTCGTGCGTTCCCTGGCCAAGGCAAGCCAGCTTTCAGGCGCGCTCAAGCGTTAAGCATCCTCCCCCTCCGCTCGCGCACAGCCAACGGTGTAGAGAAAACTCGAACGGGAGGAGGGCCAAACGTCGCAGGGGCTTAGAGGATCAGCATGCAATCGCCGTAGCTGTAAAAGCGATAGCGTTCCCGTACCGCCTCGGTGTAGGCCCGCAAGATCAATTCCCGTCCGGCAAACGCGCTGATCAACATGAGCAAAGTCGAACGCGGGAGATGGAAATTCGTCAGCAGCCGATCGACGGCCCTAAATTGGTAGGGCGGATAAATGAAGATGTCGGTTGCGCCTTCCTGCGCGACGAGCCGGCCGTCGTTAGGCCGCGCGGCCGCTTCCAGCACGCGGACGGAAGTGGTTCCGACCGCGAGGAGATGTTCCGCAGCGTTGATCGCGCTCGCGGCCTCTTCCGTGATCGCGTAACGCTCCGCATGCATGCGATGCTCTTCTATCGTTTCACTTTGCACGGGGCGAAAAGTTCCCGTGCCGACATGTAGAGTCACAAATGTGTGTGGCAGCCGCTCGAGGATTTCCGGCGTGAAGTGCAAACCCGCCGTTGGCGCCGCGACCGCTCCGGGTACGCTGGCATAGACGGTCTGATAGCGCGCCGCATCCTCCGCGTCGGCTGCGCGATTGAGGTAGGGCGGCAACGGAATCTGGCCCCCGCGATACGGATCGATCGCGCGCTCGAACCGAACGAGTCTCTCACCTTCTTCGAAAATCTTTTCCACCCAGCCGCGAATTCCATTGAGGAGTACGACGGCGCCGACGCGCATTTTTCGTCCCGGTTTTACGAGGCACTTCCAGCTCAGCTCGCTCACTTGTTCGAGAAACAAAAACTCGATCGCTCCGTCGTCGGAAAAGCGGCGCGCCGGAAGCACCCGCGTATCGTTCAAAACCAGCAACTCCTTCGGCCTAACGAACTCCGGCAACTCCGCAAAATGCCGATGTGCGATCGTCCCGCCCGCGCGATCGACGACCATCATGCGCGAGTCTTCGCGCTGCGGCAGCGGGCGTTGCGCGATCAAATCCTCCGGCAGGTCGAACTCATAATCCCCCAGGAGCGTGCTCATTCCCGAACATCATCAAAGGAATTGCCGGGCCGCGCAAAACCTTCAAAGTGCTTCGCAGCATGAGTGAATTTTTGCGCGCTCTCGACCAAGTCCTCGGATCGCTCGAGCGGCTTGAGCAGGAGAGCGACCATCGTCCGCGCGCGAGTATCGCGGCGCTCGCCCGGCTTCGCCTAACGACAGTCCCGGTTCACCTGGATTCCAGTAACAAAGGGGGACGGCTCGAGCCGCTGCGCGCGCGTGTTTCCACTTGCCTGCGGTGCCCTCACCTCGCGCAGTCGCGCACTCAGACCGTTTTCGGAGTTGGAAATTACGATGCCGAACTGATGTTCATCGGTGAAGCACCCGGCGCCGATGAAGACCGCTTAGGCGAGCCGTTCGTCGGGCGCGCCGGTCAACTGCTGACTAAAATCATTTCCGCCATGGGCTTCAGCCGTGACGATGTTTATATCGCGAACGTCCTCAAGTGCCGGCCTGACACGCCGGGACGAAGCGCCGGCAATCGACCGCCTACGCCTCACGAGATGGCGACCTGTCTGCCATACCTGACCGAGCAGATCGAGATCATTCAGCCCCGCGTCCTCGTCGCGCTCGGCGCCACGGCCGTCGAGGGATTACTGGAAAAGCGCGAAGCGATGGGGCAGCTCCGCGGCCGCTGGCACAGCTATCGCGAGACGCCGCTCATGATCACCTATCATCCGTCCTACCTGCTTCGAAATCAGAGCAACACGGAGAAGCGAAAGGTCTGGGAAGATATGCTCCTCGTGCTCGAGCGGCTCGAACGCCCGATCAGCGAAAAACAGCGCGCCTATTTTCGTTAGGCAAGAAGCGCGCAGATTGATCGAGGAAACACCGCCTAACGAATGAGCCGGAGAAGAGAAAATCAGGAGCGCTTTCTCCGCGGCCGTGGTTCTTGCGGCAGCCAGGTTGGCTGGGCGGCCTGCTCCTGGTTGTGATGACGCTACTGGCTTGGCAGAAGGTAGTGGTCGAGCGCAGTGCTTCGCGAAAGCGACTGGTCGGTGCAGGTGGAAGTGCATCCGCTCAACCGCGGCTATGGCGGCAACCAAAAAACATGTTACCGGCTGGCTCTCGCAGCCGGGGCGGACATCGTCGTGATGATCCACCCGGATTATCAATACACTCCAAGCTTAATCCCAGCGTTGGCGTCAATGGTTTCGGATGTTGCACGACTGCGCTCCGTTTTCGTCTGGCTCGCTGGGGAATGGCCGCGCCTCTAGTAGAGGCGCGCCCTAACGAGTAAAAGACTGCCGCTTAATTCGCCCCGACTGACCATTTCACATCACTTACCTCGATGTCTCCTGGGCCTTGCTGAAGGCCTCCCGCCCTGGCGTGGAAAACGCTATGAATATCACGACCAGCTTCGCAAGGACTTGGAAAGTTCCAGCCTCACCTTTGGTGAAAAGTCGATCGACGAAATCGAAGCCCAGATCACGCCGTCTGGGTCAATGGTGCGAATCGCCTAACGAGACAAGGACTGCACGTCGCCGCCGGCGCGGCGCGAAGCAAAGCAAATCCGGAATTCGATCGAAATCATGTTTCGCTACGCGCGCTCAGCAAGGACATCTCTTCCCATCGCGAAGCCGAAGTGTGCACGCCGCAGGCCACCCATGACCAGAAGTCAACCGAAAACACGTGGGACAATGCCTGTAGATCTCAAAAACATCGTCACTTTGCGAACCCGCCTCGCGATGTGAAATCTGGGATGATTCTCACGGCGGGAGAGAGCTGCAGCATCGTGAGGGGCTCCAGCGGTAGGATTCGAACCTACGACCAATCGGTTAACAGCCGATCGCTCTACCACTGAGCTACGCTGGATTAAGGACTGACTCCAAGGCACCTACGACGAACCGTTAGGCACGAAAAGAATCAATTTGATACTGAAATCTGATACCGATACTGTGAATCCAGGCTGGACACAAGGCCAGCCAGTCCCTGAGCCAATTAAACCCCTGTATGACGCCCTTGTCGCCTCGAAAAACGAAATTGGCGAGGTGAGACTATCAGACCAACCGATGCTGCCATCTTCTTCACCGCCAATGCTTCTGATCGGCAAAGTTTTGAGCCGAGAAGAGCAAGGCTAGGCCTTATTGCGTGGAACCAGCGATAGCCGGCAAAGCCGGCTTAGCGAGCGCCGAGAAGCTGCGATGAAGTCCGGCCTCCACCGCCCGGCTACGTGGCGAGAAGCGCCGGGAACCAACGAAAGCCCTTAAGTATAATTACAATAGCTTTTATAATTACCATACTTTTGGTATCGCATCTGCTCCATTTCGGTGTTTATGCGCCAACGCCGAAACTCAACCCGCAAACTCAACGTCTGGATAACCGCATGCCTCCTCATGATCTGCCTTATTTGCCTCGGAGAGGCTGCGGTTCCGCCGATCCCGAAAGGCATCTTCTCCATGCCTCCCTCGGAAAAGGATGGCTTCCCAGATCAAATCCTGAACGATCCGCGAATCGTCGGAGTCGATCTCGGAGGCTCCTGGGGGAGGGACTTCGAGACGACCGAGGGTGAATATGATTGGTCGGCTGTGGACAGTGAGCTGTCCAAGGCAGAGAGCCATGGAAAGAAAGTGCTTCTTCGCATCAACTCAGGCGGTGCGAACGTACCCGACTGGCTTCTGGCAAATCCCAATGTCAAGACCTTCTCATTCATCGATCAAAACCCATACCAACCAACCTACGGGCAGCTCGTTACGATGCCTCTCTTCTGGGATCCGATTTTTCTCGAAAAGAAACTGGCGCTGATTGCGGCGGCGGGCGCTCATTTCGCTGGTCACTCCAGCATCGAAGTCGTGGCTTGCTCGTTCGCAAACGCCATAACCGGTGACTGGAACATACCCTCTACCCCAGAAGACATAGTGAACTGGCGGGCAGCGGGCTATAGCACCGAGACAATGATAGCCACAGGCAAGCTCATCATCGATGCCACGATGGCTGCATTCCCCAATCAGAACGTCACCCTCGCGATCGGCTCCGGCTCCTCCGATCTCGATCCAGGCTCGAACTATCTCGCCGCAACAGTGGTGGATTACGCGGCCCAGACCTACGGGCGCTTTATCACGCAAAAGAACTCACTTTCTGCCACCACCGGTGATCCAACAATTGATGCTACCTCATTAGGTAACTGGCAGGTCCTCTTCGATCAGACCCCGAATGTGGCGGCACAAATGCTCTGGAATGTAACTAACGATACGACGGGTCGCATGAACGGTGGCGTCCCGGCCTCCCCGGAGGCCGTTCTCCTTCAAGCCGTCACGACCGGCGCACATTATGGGACCCAGTATCAGGAAATCTATGAGTCGGATCTTAACAACCCGGCTCTGAGCTCTGTCATCGATACAGCGAATGCTCTTCTTGCCACTACTCCCCCGCTTCCCGCTGCCCCGGACGGCGCCAATGCGACCTCCAGTTCCTCCGCGGCGATCGTCCTTACCTGGAATGACAATGCGAATAATGAGCTCGGATACCGGGTCGAGTCTAAAATCGGGCTAACTGGCACTTATGAACTTCTGAGTACTTTCGGCGCGAACGTAGCCAGCGTCACGGTCACCAAACTAAGCGAGGGAACCGATTACTACTTTCGGGTCGCAGCGGTTAATGCCGCGGGCCTTTCCACCTACTCTAACGAAACATCGGCCGCCACCATTCTGACTTCTCCCTCCGCCCTGACGGCACAGGCCGTCTCCTCTTCTCAAATCCTCCTGACCTGGTCCGACCGCTCAGCGACTGAAACCGGCTTTACAATCGAGCGAAGCCCGGTCACCGACACGGACTATACGCCGATTGCAACGGTAAGCGCCAACACGACCTCATTCACAGATACCGGCCTTAGCAAAGGGACCAAGTACTGGTATCGAGTGCGCGCATACAATGCCGACACCACATCCGGTTACTCCAATACCAAACAAACAACAACGCTCAATGAGCTTCCTACCGCGCCATCCGGGCTCAAGACTACCTCCGTCCTGTCCAACAAGGTCAGCCTCTCCTGGATCGATGGCTCTGACAACGAATCAGGCTTCCGCATCCAGCGAAAAACAGGTGCTACAGGAACGTATGCCGACATCAAGACCACGGCGGCTAACATCACCTCCTACACTGATAACGATAGCGCCCTTAAAGACGGCACGTTGTATTACTATCGGGTGTGTGCCATGAACTCGGCTGGAGACTCTCCTTTTTCCAATGAACTTCCAGCCACGACCGTCCTCAATTCCCCCACCAGCCTGACCGCACAGGCTCTCTCCTCATCTCAGGTCATCCTGACGTGGTCCGATCGCTCGGCGACGGAAAGCGGTTTTACGATCGAGCGCAGCCCGATCACGAACACAGACTACGCTCCGATTGCAACGGTGAGCGCCAATACAACCTCTTTCACAGACACAGGTCTTAGTGAAGCGACCAAGTATTGGTATAGGGTGCGCGCGTCCAATGCGAACGCGACCTCCGCTTATTCGAATGCGAAACCGATTACGACGCTCCACGGTCTTCCCACAGCACCATCCGGGCTCGGCATTACCTCCCTCCTGTCAGACAAAGTCAGCCTCTCCTGGACTGACAATTCTAATAATGAATCAGGTTTCCGAATCCAGCGAAAGACAGGTGCGACAGGAACCTATGCCGACATCAAAACGACGGTGGCTAACATCACCTCCTACACCGATAAAGATGGTGCCCTTAAAGACGGCACGGTGTACTACTACCGCGTCTCTGCTACCAACTCGGCGGGAGACTCTGCTTTTTCCAACGCCATAAGTGGCTCTACGCTTTTGGCAACACCGACCTCCCTCGCGCCCACGGCCATGTCTTCCGATCGGATCGACATTTCCTGGGCGGATAACTCAAGCTCTGAGACAGGCTACAAGATCGAGCGGAAGACAACGGCAGCTGGCACTTATGCTCAGATCACGCAGGTGAGTGCCAACGTTCAAGGCTATAGCGACACCACGGGCCTTGATCCTAACACACGATATTATTACAGGGTTCGGGCTACCAATGGAACGATCGATTCCGCCTACTCGAATGAGAAGTTCGCTGTGACGTTTCCTTGATAGGTCCAGCCTGGAGATTGGCACGTGCTGCGTCCGGCAGGACCGAACGAATGCCTTGAGTTGGCGCGTGTGATTCGCGCTCGGGGGAGCACTTCTGATACTCAATCTGATTCTGATGAGCCAATTTTAAGCATACCAGAGAACACGTGAGAAAGCGTGTCCGATGCGGTTGCCCTCGCATGATAACGTGCGAACACGTGAGAGAAAATGAGAGATTCGACCGAGGTCCTGTGAACAGCCGATCGCTCTACCACTGAGCTACGCTGGAATTTCCCGTCGCGAACGGGCATATATCTTGCCTCTGAAGATCGAAGCGGCAAGTAATTTGTCCGCCTTGTTTGCCTGAAGCATTTCTGAGTTTGCGTTCCTCAAAAACGCGATGATAATGCTGCTCTCAAAGATCGCGGGGTGGAGCAGTCTGGTAGCTCGTCAGGCTCATAACCTGAAGGCCGCGGGTTCAAATCCCGCCCCCGCAATTCCCTCCTCAACTTCGCTCGGCGATTTCACGATCCACCACTTTTGGAAAGGGTGTCCCGACATTCCGCGTGGATAAGCCGGCTGGTCTTATTCTCGTTAGGCCATAGCGGCGCGGTACAGTGAAAGCCGGTGTGATGGACAAAAACTCAAACAGGCGAATCTTTTCAACTCGGGTGCGGTTCCTTCCGTTTAACCCTTGCTCTCACATCTTCCTTTAGTCGTTAGGCTAAAGGCTTCGCTGGCCGGGCGTCTATACTTCGACTAACTCTCGCTGGCGCGAGGGAGTAACAGCCGGCTCTGGAGTTTTCTCGGGAACACCCTCGTTGTGAGTGCGCGCGATTAGGACATAGATCGACGGGACTATGAACAAGGTGAAGATCGTTCCTATGCTCATTCCCCCGACAAGGACGAGACCGATTGAGTTACGCGCCTTCGCGCCCGCACCCGTAACAAGAACTAACGGGAAGTGGCCCGCGACCGTCGCGATGGTCGTCATGAGAATCGGGCGCAAGCGTGTTCGTGCCGCCTCGGCGACGGCGGCGACCTTGTCCAGACCGGTCTGTTGCAGCTTGTTCGCGAATTCGACGATGAGGATGGCGTTTTTGGAAATCAAACCGACGAGGGTAACCAAGCCAACTTCCGAATAGATGTTGAAGGTCGTGGTCCAGCCGTTGGTGAAGAAAGGGATGTTTGGGTTTGGCATCCTGAGGAAGGTAAAAATAAGCGCGCCGAACATGGCGAGAGGAACCGAGCCAGTAAGAATAATGAGCGGGTCGCGGAAGCTGTTAAACTGGGCCGCGAGGACGAGAAAAATGAGAACAACGGCAAGACAGAACGCTGGGATAAATTTGTTGCCCTCAACGCGGAGCTGGCGCGACTCGCCGGTGTAATCGATCGAGTAACCCTTCGGCAGAATGTGCGCGGCTTCGTCTTCAAAAATCTTCAGCGCCTGATCGATCGGAACGCCGGCGACACCGCTGATCGTGATGGCGTTGAGCTGTTGCAAACGGTTGAGCGAGCGCGGCACCACCTTTGTCCGAACAGTGGCGATGGTACTGAGCTGGATGAGTTGGTTATTCGGCCCGGTGACGTAGATATTTTTGAGCTGATCCGGATTGAGCCGATCAACGCGCTTTATTTGCGGAATGACTTTGTAGGCGCGCCCGGCAATGTCGAAGCGGTTGACATAGTTGCCGCCGAGCATGTCGGAAACGTCCGCGCCAACCTGCTGCAAGTTCAATCCAAGCGCGGCGGCTTTATCGTGATCGATCACGAGCTCGGCCTGCGGCTGATCGATCCGGGTATCAATGATCGGTGGGAAGAAAAACTTCCCGCTTTTTACCGCGACGTCTTTGAGCTGGTTCGCCAGGACAAGCATTTGCTCCGGCTCCGCGGTCGAGAGCATCACAAACTCCACCGGGAATTGGCCGCCACCAGGAAGAGCTGGAGGCATGACGGGAAAGATTTCGATCCCGGGAATCCCACCCAGCTTAGCCTGCGCCTGCGGCAATAATTGAAAGGCAGTTTCCTTGCGCTGGTTCCACGGCTTCAGCACCATGCCGCCAAAACCGCTCGACGGAAAAGTGAGCTGAAAAGTAAAGTCTGCCTGCGGGAAGCTGCGGAAAACTTTTCCCACCGCATCGGCGTAGGTTTGGGTTTGCTCCATGGTCGAATCGGCCGGCGCGTTGATGATGCCGAAGATGACGCCCTGATCTTCCTGCGGCGCGAGCTCTTTGTTCATCGTGAAAGAGACGTAAGCCAGGATCGCCGCGATTAGAGAAAGGCCAATCCACGCGGTGTAAACGGCTGGACGCATTTGCAGAGTGCGGTCGAGCTTGCGGCCATACCAATCGCGCAGGCGATCGAAGGAGCGGTTGACCCGGCCGGAGAAGCCATGCTCGCTCTCGCCCGCCCGCAGAAAAGTCGCCGTCATCATCGGTGAAAGCGTGAGCGCGACCACGCCGGAAATCGCCACTGCGCCCGCAAGGGTGAAGGCGAACTCCCGAAAGAGCGTGCCGGTAAGTCCGCCTTGCAGTCCGATCGGAATGTAAACCGCCGCGAGCGTAATCGTCATCGCGATGATCGGGCCGATCAATTCGCGCGCGCCCAACAATGACGCGTCCAGCGGGCTGAGACCGTCACGCAAATGTCGTTCGACATTTTCCACCACGACGATGGCGTCATCCACCACCAACCCTACCGACAGCACGATCGCGAGCAGCGTGAGCAGATTGATCGTGAAGCCAAATACCTGCATCAAAAAGACTCCGCCGATGAGCGAAATCGGAATCGCGACCAACGGAATGATAACCGAGCGCCACGAGCCGAGGAAAAGGAAGATAACGATGACCACAATGAGCAGCGTCTCGAGCAGAGTGTGAAAGACGTCGTGGATCGCGGTGTTGATGTATTCCGTGCCGTCGTAGGCGATGCGGCCCTGCAGGCCGGTGGGCAGCTCCTTCTGGATATCCGCAAGATCGGCGCGCACGCGCTTGACGACGTCGATTGCGTTGGCGTTTGGCAACACAAAGATGCCCATGAAAACGGCGCGCTCGCCCGAGAAGCGCACCTCCGAATCATAATTCTCCGCGCCGAGGACAACGTCCGCGATGTCGCCCAGCCTAACGAGAACATTATTCTCCTGCCTAACGACGAGATTTTGGAAATCCTTCACCGAATGCAGGTCGGTGTTAGCCGTGAGATCGACCTGTACGAGCGAGCCTTTGGTGCTGCCGAGCGCGGAGAGAAAATTATTCGCGCCGAGCGCCTGCCGCACTTGGGCCGGACTGACGTTGAGCGCGGCCATCCGATCCGGTTTTAACCAGATGCGCATGGCGAAAGTGCGGCCGCCGAGAATCTGCGCCTGCTGCACGCCGGCGATTGCGGTCAGGCGCGGCTGGACGATGCGAGTGAGATAATCGGTGATCTCGTTCGCTTTGAGAATATCGGAGGTGAAGCTGAGATAAGCCGAAGCGAATTGCGAATCGGCCGGCTCAATATTAATCACCGGAATCTCGGCCTCTGGCGGCAGGTCGTTGCGCACCTGATTAACCTTCGAGCTGATCTCGGAGAGCGCCTTGGTCGAGTCGTAGTTGAGCTTGAGATGGGCCGTGATGGTCGAGACGCCTTGCGCGCTCGTCGATTGCAAATAGTCGATCCCATCCGCTGCGGCGATGGCGCGCTCCAGCGGCGTAGTGATGAAACCGCGGACCAGATCAGCACTCGCGCCCACGTAAACCGTCGTCACCGAAACCGAGGCGATGTCGCTGCGCGGATACTGCCTAACGTTGAGCGAAGAGATCGCCTGCAGCCCCGCAATGATGATGACGAGACTGACGACGATCGCCAGCACCGGGCGGCGAATAAAGAGATCAGTGAAGGAATTCACGCGGAAGCGAGTTCGTTAGGCGCTCGTTAGGTATCGTCGGGCGCGGGAGCCAGCTGCGCTTTGGGAGCGAGAGTATTATCCACCGCCACGTCCATGCCGTTGCGCAATTTAAATGCACCCGTGCTCACAATTTCCTGACCTTTTTTCACTCCCCCGGTGACAGCCACGAAATCGCCGCGTGTCTCACCGAGCCGGACGAATTGCTGACGCAAAATGAGTTCATCTTTTTTCGTTTTCTCGTTCTGCTTCTTCTCGATCACGTAAACCGAATCGCCGAACGGAGCGTAAGCCACCGCGGTCGCGGGAATGTAGAGCGTCAAATTTTTCTCCGGGAGAAGGAGCTGCACGCGGGCGAACATCCCCGCGCGCAAACTGTGATCCTTGTTCTCAAGGGTTGCCTGCAACTGCACGCTGCGGGTCGCCGTATCGATCGCGGAATTGATCGCCGTAAGTGTACCGCCAAACTCCCGGCCGGGAATCGCGTCAGTGGTAATACTGACCTTCTGGCCCACCACGATTTTGGAAAGCTCATCCTGCGGCAGCGAGAAATCGACGAAGACCTGGTCGAGCGTTTGCAGCGTTACAAGCTTGTCGCCCACCGCGACCATCTGCCCGGGATTCACGTAGCGAATTCCAGCCACGCCCGCGAACGGCGCGCGAATCGCCTTCTTATTGATAATCGCCTGCATGTTATCGACCGCCGCCTGCGCCGCATCGAACTTCGCCTGCGCAGTGTCGAACTCTGATTTCGAAATGACGCTGCCCTTGGACAGGTCGGTCGAGCGATCCAGCTCCGCTTTCGCCAAGGCAGCTTCGGCTTTGGCGGAACGGAACTGCGCTTCTTCGGACGCAACATCGAGCTTGAGCAAAGGCTGTCCCTTTTCCACTTGGCCACCCGACTCAAAATTAATTTCGTCCACGCGACCGGCCAGCTCGGCGCTGATCGTCGCGCCCTGCACCGGCGAGATCGAACCAACCGCGCGCAGAGCGGGTTGCCAATTCTCTTCCTTCACTACCGCGCTCGTCACCGTCGTGGGCGGCGGAACCATCTTCGCGAACGCCTTGCCCATGGTCATGAACTGCAAAACCTTAATCCCGGCAAAGAGAAGAAAAATCAGGACTAAGCCGAGAATGACCCAGAAGATCGGGCCTTTTTGACTCCGTCGCGGAGGAGGAGGCGCGCCGAGGCCGCTGACTGAACGTTGAGGTAATCTAGCGGTGACCGTTTCCATGGGATGTGTGACTAAAAAGGAGATGCCAAAGGGAGCGCGCGACTTTCAGTTGGCCTTCCCGTTGCTGGCTCACAGAAACATTCGCGGGAGAAAGGACGCTGCGCATCATCGTGCCATCATTCAGCGCGAAAATCATTTCCGCAATCGCTTGCGCGTCGAGCCCGGATTTCGCCTTTTTCAATTCCGGCGAGCGGGCGATGAGCGCGGCCACGCCTGCGGCTTTTGTCCGCATGACGCTACGCACGATCTTCGCCACGCGCCGATTCCTGCTCGCCTCCGCGAAGAGATCAACCACAAAAGCGGAGAGAATGTGAGGCGACCTCGCGCAACAATGCGAGGTGAAGATCACCTCCATCGCCTCGAGCAAACTGGGCGCGTCCGCCGCGCGTTCGAGGAGAGAGGCGATGTCCTTTTTATGCTCCGCCGCGAGGGCGGCGATCATCTCTTCTTTGCTTTTGAAATAGCGGTAGATCAAGCCGACGCTGATCCCGGCTTTCGCGCTGATGTCGTGCATGCTGGTTTGGTGAAACCCGCATTCCGCGAAGCAAGTCATGGCCGCTTCCAGAATCTGTTCGCGCCGATCGAGAGAAAGGGTCAGGGTTTTTTCGGACATCGCGGAAGCGCACAATGAATGAACGTTCATTCATTGTCAATCTCGGCCGCGAAGAAAATCCCACGCGAGAAAGTGCCAGAGGGGAGAGTTGAACTCCCGACCAAGGGCTTATGAGTCCCCTGCTCTACCACTGAGCTACCCTGGCGACGCGAGCCGATAAAGTTGAATGCGCCGCCAGTCGTGTCAACGCATCCGACCGCCCGGAGAAAGGCCACAGTTGTCATCCCAAGCGAAGCGCAGCGAAGTCGAAGGATGCCGTGAGCGACCGGACATCTCCGCCACAAATCACTTCGCGCGACTCGTCAAATAAGGCTCCAGATCTTCCTTGCTCCCGCGCATCGCGACCATAAAGCAAACTCCATTGTGTTCCTCGACCGCGCCGGACCAGCCTTCATCCTCGACATAACGCCAGCGCATCTTCTTTGCGGTCGCCGCACTCTCTGCACTCGGCCGTTCGGCCGGATAGAGAAAAAATTGCATCCCACTCTCCGCCAGCGACACCTGCGCCACGCGATGACCCTCATCGTCGTCGAAAACCCGCGCGCCGGTCGCGCGCAAATCCGCCAGCGACATCGGAACATCGAAGTGCTCAAGCTGAAATTTCATGAAAAAATAATCCCCCAGATTAATCGCGTCGGTATCGAGCGGATCGAGCTGCGCGCGCCGGGTGTTGCTCGCCACCACGAGCATTTTTTTCGCCGTGACCGACCCGGGAAATTCATGCAGGCGTTCATTCAGGAAATAAACCGTCAGCCCGGCCATCACGAGCACAGCGAGCACCGTCGCCAGGATGGCGGGATGGGCCGCAGTCTTTTTCCAACTCCGCTTCATGCCCTTGATCGACGCGACATTGACCCGCCACTCCGCCGCCACCCGCGGGACCTCGATTTGGCCGACCAGCCGGGCCAGTGCCTGATCGAATTGCTGTTGCGTCGTTAGGCTGGCCGCGGCTTCGGGAATGGTGCGCGCCGTCTCGAGCGCCGAACGCATGGCGCGATCGTTAGGCGGCGCCTCGCTGATCGGCGCGCATTCCACGAGTGCGCGTTTGCGCCGTGAGAGCCAGCGTTTCATTCCGTGGAAATCGTCGCGGTCACTGCGTTCAACCACGCTTGGAATTGCGCGCGGCCATGGGAGATGAGGCGCGCCAGTTCGTCCATTTTGACATCGAGCAGATTTTGCATCTCGCGATGCGAAAATTCGTTGAGGTAAAAAAAAGCGAGAGTGCTCCGTTGCGGCTCGGGCGTCGCGGCGATCCAGGCCGCGAGCTGCACCGGTTCCAGTTGCGCAACTCGCGCTGCCGCCTCGGGCGCGACAACTTCCTCGGCAAACGTCGCGGCTTCAGCCTGCACATCGTCTTTCGTGACGAGAAGGCATTGATGACGCGCCTCGTGAAAACACCAAAGCCGATCGCCCACCAATTGCCGGCGCGAGGCGAGGAGCGCCGCTTCCTGGAGTGTGTTTTGGAATGCCGCCAGCGCCCTTTCCGTATGACCCGTCATGAGAAAACAGAAGCGATACAACTGCGGCAGACTGCGGGAGAGCAGGTGCGTTTCTTCTTTTTGCAAAGTGCTAAAACTTGGAGGCCGCGAACGTCTCGTGCAAGACCACCGGCTGCAATGCGCTAATCCTAATCCTGCTCCTGCTCCTGCTCCTCCCAATCGCCAGGTGAAAAAAGATCAAGAGCAAGAGCAGGATTAGGAAAAGGAAGCGCCGCGCAGGCGACGCGCGACTTCCTCGGCGTTCGCGCGGCTGTTGAAAGCGGAGATGCGAAAATAGCCTTCGCCCTCCGAACCAAAACCGCTCCCGGGCGTGACGACGACGTTCAGCTCCTGCAGCATGCGATCGAACATCTGCCAACTCGTTAGGCCGCGAGGGGTGCGGACCCAGATGTAGGGCGCGTTTTTCCCTCCGTAAACTTCCATCCCGGCCGCCTTCGCCGCTTCGCTCAGGACGCGTGCGTTCCCCATGTAATGCTCGATTAACCCGCGCACCTGCGCGCGACCTTCCTCGCTGTAGAGCGCTTCCGCGCCGCGTTGCACCGGATAGCTCACGCTGTTCGCCTTTGTGCTCCAGCGCCGATGCCAGAGACTATGCAGCGGCAGCTCGCGGCCATCCGCAGTCTGCGCGAGCAGACGTTTCGTCATCACCGTGAACCCGCACCGCACGCCGGTGAAGCCGCCGGTTTTGGAGAAGCTGCGAAACTCTACTGCACATTCCGTCCCGCCAGGAATTTCGAAGATCGATCGCGGGATTTGCGGATCGCTGATGTATCCCTCGTAGGCAGCGTCGTAGAGGAGCAGCGCCTTGTGTTCCTGCGCGTACGAAACCCAGCGCTCCAGTTGCGCCCGCGTCGCGACCGCGCCTGTGGGATTGTTAGGGAAACAAAGATAGACCACGTCCGCGTGTTCGTTAGGCGGCTCCGGCACGAATTCGTTCTCCGCCCGACAGGGCAAATAAATGATGCCTTCGTACTGGCCCGACTCGTTAGGCAAACCGGTGTGGCCCGCCATGACATTCGTATCGACGTAAACCGGATAGACCGGATTCGTGATCGCGATCCGATTGCGGTCGCCGAGGATGTCGAGAATGAATCCGCAGTCGCTCTTCGAACCGTCCGAGACAAAAATCTCGTCGTCGGCGATCTCCATTCCGCGCGCGCGATAATCGATCTGCGCGATTTTGCTGCGTAAAAAATCGCCACCCTGTTCGTGCCCGTAACCGCGAAAGGTTTCGCGCACAGAAAGCTCATCGACCGCGGCCTTCATCGCCTGCACTGCGGCCGGCGGCAGGGGCTCCGTCACATCGCCGATGCCGCAACGAATGAGGCGCTTGGCCGCTTCGGGATTGGCTTCGCAAAACTCGCGGACGCGGCGCGCAATCTCTGGGAAAAGATAGCCGGCCTGGAGCTTGAGATAATTTTCGTTCAGGTAAGCCATCGTGCCGGCGATGACTTTAGCGGCGGTAGCGTCCACCGCAAAGACGACACGCCTAACGAAAGCTTATCGTTAGGGAAAGTTCGAGGTCAAGCCGGAGACGATTCGCTTTCGCTTGGAGCAACCTGCGCTTTTTTCGGCGACGGATAATTTTGCCTTAGCCATTCGTCCGCGTCCGCGCGGGAGCGGGAAATATAGGTCTTCCAACCGAGATCCTGCACCCTGCGTTCCCATTCTGTTGCAGTCTCGAAGACATCGTCGCGCGGCGCGACGATCACGACTACCGCGTCGGGACGGAAGACGGCCGCGAAATGATCGTTGGCCACGATTTGATCGAACTCGTCGGCCGTGATTCGCAGTTCCGTGACCTCGGAAAAATCGATGAA
Source organism: Chthoniobacterales bacterium (assembly GCA_013821455.1). GTDB lineage: Bacteria > Verrucomicrobiota > Verrucomicrobiia > Chthoniobacterales > UBA10450 > Palsa-1392. Next base: position 24,822 of record JACDGS010000027.1, on the reverse strand, counting down.
GTCGAAGTGAAAATTTTCGGTGTTCTGCAGCAATTGCAGCGTGGCCCGACAGGCCTCAACCAGCTCGGCTCCCGTGACCAAACCTGCGCCGTAATGCAGGATGCCCATGTAATCGTCGGTCAGCTCGGTCGAATAGGACATCGCGGTCGTTACGTCGTCACCAAGTGTGCAAAGAGAAACAGCGCACGACTCATTCTAATACGGCGGGTGGCATTTTTAGACCAGTTTTTCTCTCTGGTTCCTTTCGTTAGGCCGGAAGTCCGGGTCGATTTTCGATGAATCAATCGCACCACCAGGCGAACGGCCGACCAGGCTTCATCCACCGCGCAAATTTTGTTATCGACCAGCCCGAGCGGGAGCGCCAGTTCTCGCACTACGTCTTCTGTCATCGTCGTGGCGAGGCCGGCATTTTTCTTCGGCCAGGAAATCCAGAGCGCCGCATCATCGCGCATCTTCCGCCGCAGCGACGGCAGTGTCTTCGTTAGGCGGGAGGGTTCCGTGCAGAAGAAATGGATTACGTCCGGACGATCTTTCACCTCGCAAAATCGAAGTCCGTCCGGCAGCGGCGCGAGTAGTTCGCGGTAATTCTCCGGCGGATCGAGAACCGCGATGGTCCCTTCGACTTTTAGACCCAACTTCTGCGCCAGCGGTTTTCCGGAATAGCCTGCCATTTTCTGCTTTCTATGCGATCGCCACCCCTTTTCCGAGCATGGATAATGCCGCAGCAAGATCCGCTTCGCGACGCGCGTGCACAAAAAGTAATGGTTCGTTAGGCGCGACCTCCGCACCCACTTTTTTGATGCCGGAGAAGCCGACTGCGGGATCGATCGTATCTTCCGTCCGGGCGCGCCCGGCGCCGAGGAGAAGTGCCGCGCGGCCCAGCGTTCCCGCGTCCATCCGCGCGACGCGACCGCTGTGCGAGGCGAGAAATGGCCTAACGAACGGCGCGCGATGATGTTCCGTGATCTTTTCCAGCGCGCCGGCATCGCCGCCTTGCGCCTCCGTCAGCGCGATAAACTTTTCCCAGGCGGCTCCGCTGTGCAGCCAGCGCGCGAGTTGATCCCGTGTCGCGTTGGCGACCTCCGCCGCAAGATCGAGGATCAGCGTCTCTAAGTCGTTAGGCCCGCGACCACGCAGGGTCGCCACGGCTTCCGCGACTTCGAGCGCATTGCCGACGGTTTTGCCTAACGGTTCCTCCATCGGACTGAGCCGATGCGAAATTCTAACTCCCATCCGCTCGCCGATCGTCTTCATGCCGTGCGCGAGGCCGGCGGCTTCTTCGCGCGTTTTCATGAAGGCGCCGCTCCCAAATTTAACGTCAAGCACAAGCCGATCGAGGTTTTCCGCGAGTTTCTTGCTCAAGATGCTGGCGATGATGAGCGGTGACGACGGCACGGTGCCGGTCACGTCGCGCAAGGCGTAGAGCGCTTTGTCGGCCGGGCAAATATCAGCGGTCTGTCCGATCATGAAGAGGCCGATGTTTTCGAGTTGTCGAAGGGCGCGCGCTTCCTCGAGGTCCACGCAGAACCCTGGAATGCTCTCGAGTTTATCAAGTGTTCCGCCGGTGATGCCGAGGCCGCGACCGGAGATCATTGGCACCCAGACTTCGTCGCAGGCGAGGAGCGGGGCGAGGACGAGTGAGACTTTGTCGCCGATGCCACCGGTCGAATGTTTGTCCACTTTCGGTGGCGAGCCTTCAGGATAGCGCAGCGTGCGCCCGCTTTGCAGCATCGCCTTGGTCAGCGCCTCAGTTTCGTCAGGCGTCATCCCGCGAAAGAAAACCGCCATGGCCCAGGCGCTCATTTGGTAGGCGGGAATTTCTCCGCGCGTAAAGCCGTCGATGAGCGCGCCGATCTCGTTCGGCGAAAGCTCGGCGCCGTCGCGCTTGCGCTCGATGACAGTGGGAACGTGCATCCAGCTCGCGGAAAAATTTAGCGCGCCGGGGCTGCGCTTCTCCACAAAATCAGCGCCACGCCGAGTAGAACCAAACTCGCGCCTAACAATGCCCAGAGCGTGAGCGTTTCGCCCGCGACGAGCCAACCGAGACCGACCGCGAGCGGCGGGGTGATTAGCGAAATGGTGAGAAGGTTCGTCACCGCCACGCGATTGAGCAGCCAATAAAAAAGAAGGAACGCGATGACAGAGCCGACGAGCGCGAGATAGAAAAGGCAACCCACCGCCACTGCGGTCCAATGAAAATGAAGCGGGTTTCCTTCGGTCCAGAAGCCAACCAGCAAAAGGGGCAAGAGCGCGAAGATCATTTGCCACGCCGCCATCACCGCCGGCGCGAACTGCCGCGGACGAGATTTGATGAGGACATTTGTGTAGGCGACGGAGACCGCCCCCGCGACGATCGCGATACCACCCCAAAACGCCCACAGCCCGTGGAAATCGAGCAGCTTCACGCAGATCAGCGCGACGCCCGCGAGAGCGAGAAGCGCGCCGGCAATGCGTTCCCAGCGCATCGGTTCCGCCGGCAACATGAAATGCGCGAAGAGCAAGCCGAACGTTGGGATGGTCGCTTGCAGAATCGCGGCGAGACCGGAGGAGATATGTTGTTCGCCCCAGAAGAGCAGGCCGTAATTCACCGCGAAGGTGAGAACGCCGGTATAGGCGAGAAATCCGTAATCCGCCGCATGGCGCGGCAAAGGAAAACGCCCTGCGCAAATGGCGAAGAGGACCGCGGCGGCGATGACAAAGCGCAGCGCGCAAAAGGAAATCGGCGGCAGATCGTTCAGGCCGATCTTGATCGCGAGCCAGGTTGATCCCCAGATCAGGCAAAGCGCGATCCACGCCAGCGGGACCCAACGGCGATTGAGGGTAAGGGGAGGCTCTTTTGTGCCTAACGAAACACTTTGTGTGCTCGCTTCGGCGAGCTTCGCGTTGTGGCAGGAGTTCGATTCCAAGACAGCGGCCAGTCTCGCCGAGGCAGACATTTTTCCAAGGCCCGTCCCTTAAACCATGGTGGAGGACTCGCCTAACGAGTTAAGGACTGGTGGTCTGCGCTCTTGGAAACGCAAGCGGCGTCCGGGGAGTGCACGCGTCTCGCGTGCTGGCGATGGCGCCCCGCCATCGCGAACTTTATGCCCCGGCCCCAACTGGGCTGAGGCGCCGAAACCAGCACGCGAGGCGCGTGCGCTCCCCCGGAGCTGAAGCATCGTTGTTTCTTCGGCTGGTTTTTCAGCCGATACAGGGCTCCAGGCAATCCCCGTTCGCTATCTATACAAGACGATACCGACGGTCGCGACGATCAGAGACAGGAGCAGCACGATTCCGCCGATGAGTCCGCCTCTCACCACCGAGAGGATGGCGATGACCAGTGCCGCGGCGAGCAGGAACAAGGAGGCGTAGAAAAGTGGTCCGGCGGCAAAAGACAACGCGATCGCCAGGAGGATCAAGGCGCCACCCGCTAACGGCAGTGAGCGATACCATTGCTGCACCGGTTTTTCGGGCTGGGCTGAGACCGCGATGACAATAGGAGTAGGCGGCGCGAGCTCGGGCGCGATCCTGATGCGTTGAGTCTTGGCAACGACGCGATACTCGGAGACCGGCTTCCACTCCGACATCTCCTCCGTCCAGTAATGATCGGTGGGGAGAACCGCACCACGCGCGCGGCGAGCGCGAAATTCGTCTTCGGAAAATTCGCCCAGCACCTCACCGTCGCGCGCTACGTGGTAAATCATTGTTCGTTAGTCCAAGCGAGAGCTATAGCCGAAGGTCGTCGATATTTCGATGCGCATTTTTAGTGCAGTCTGCCCCCGCTCCCGCGCGAGCTTCAGTGCCGGAAATGTCTGACGCCGGTGAACGCCATTGCGACACCGCGCTCGTCGGCCGCGGCGATGACTTCGGCGTCGCGTATGGAACCACCCGGTTGGATTGCCGTAGTCGCTCCCGCTTCCGCGGCGGCGATGAGTCCATCAGGAAAAGGAAAAAACGCATCGCTCGCGACGGCGCACCCTTGCAGAGAAAGACCAGCCTCCTGTGCTTTCCAGACGGCGATGCGAGAAGCGTCCACGCGCGACATTTGCCCGGCGCCGATGCCCAAGGTGCGATCCGGACCGGCGTAAACAATAGCGTTGGATTTCACATGCTTCACGACCCGCCAGCCGAAGAGCATGGCCGCGGTTTCCTGCCGCGTCGGTGGACGTTGCGTCACGACTTTGGTTTCAATCTCGCCGATTTCGGCGGCGTCTTTCTGCTGCACAAGTAATCCCCCGCGCACCGAGCGGAGGTCCATTTGCGGCTTCTCGTTAGGCTGAGAAAACGGCAGGGCGCGCATGAGACGCAGGTTTTTCTTTTTCTGGAGCAGGGCGCGCGCATCGCTGGCGAAGTCGGGCGCGATAATCACTTCGCTGAAGATTTCGCTGATCGCTTTCGCCACTGCGAGATCGAGCGGGCGATTGCAGATAATGACGCCGCCGAACGGCGCCTGCTTGTCGGTCGCGAACGCTTTCATCCAAGCCTCGCGCAGGTCGGGATCGCTCCCGACGCCGCAGGGATTCGTGTGCTTTAAAATCGCCACCGTGGGCTCGGCAAATTCATCGATCAGGTCTGCCGCCGCGGTAATATCGAGCAGGTTGTTGAAAGACAGGTCCTTCCCGTGAAGTTTTTCGAAGTGCTCGTTAAAGTTGCCGTAGAGCGAAGCGCTTTGGTGCGGATTTTCTCCGTAACGCAAACGACTAACGAGCGGCAGCGAAACCGAAAATGAAGTTTCCGTTTCCTGGTTGTCGTTAAGGAAAGTCGCGATCGCGCGATCGTAATCGGAGGTCTTGATGAAGGCCTTGATCGCGAGTCGCTCGCGTAGTTTCAAAGTGGTCTCGCCATCGCGATCGCGCATCTCCGCCAGGACAGCAGCGTAATCCGCCGGATCGACCACGACGGTGACCGACTGATAATTTTTCGATGCGCTGCGCAACATCGAAGGCCCGCCGATGTCGATCTGCTCGATCGCTTCCGCGAGCGTGGCTCCAGGCTTCGCGACCGTTGCTTCGAAGGGATAAAGATTAACCACCACGAGATCGATCGGCTCGATGCCGTGCTCGCGCGCGGTCGCTTCGTGTGTGGGATTTCCGCGCAAATAAAGCAGGCCGCCGTGCACTTTGGGATGAAGTGTTTTCACCCGGCCCTCGAGCATTTCAGGAAAGCCAGTGAAGCTGGCAATGTCGCGCGTTGCGATGTTTTCCTGGCGCAGCAGCGCGGCTGTTCCGCCGGTCGAAATAATCTCGACGCCTTGCTCGGCGAGCGCGCGGGCAAAATCGGCGACCCCGGTTTTATCCGAAACGGAAATGATTGCGCGCGTGATTTTCATGGGTGCTTCGCAGGAAAGGAAAACCAAAGCCCGACGGGTCGGTCAATCCGCGAAAATAGCGAACGAGCGCCTAACGATCGAGCACGATGTGCCTGGCGGCGGGATAAAGCACTGGGCAGCAACCGATCGTTTCGCAGAAGCTCTTACTGAAATGACTCAAACTCGAGTAGCCGACTTCCGTCGCGGCTTCGGTCACATTGTAGCGGCCGGTCCGGAGCAGCTCGGCCGCTCGTTCCATGCGCGCATTGCGCAGAAATTGCGGAATTGTTAGGCCAACTTCACGCGAAAAAACCCGGCTGAGATAAAAAGGACTGCAGCCAACTTCCTGCCCGAGCGTTTCGAGCGAGGGCGGGTCAGCGAGATTGCGCAGGATCAGTTCCTGCGCGCGCACGACCCGATCGCGCGCCACGCGTTTTTGGCGCGCGCAAAACATTTCCGGGTCCTTTGCTTCGAAGAGGAAGTGCGACATCAGTTCGGTTGCCTTGCTTTGGTACCAAAGAATCCGCGCGGCTTTCGGAACGGGCGGCGCGGCGAGGCTGGCGACAATTGCGCGCTGCTCGGCCGACATCGGATGCGGGTGCGAGACGACATTTTGCTCTCGTGTGGGAAACACCGCTTCGCGCATCGCCGGAGTGAGGTCGCCTTCAGTGGCTGCGAGTTGCGATTGCAGATGCGCGCGGGAAAATTTCAGCGTCACGAAACGATGGCGCTCGTGCGCCTGACGAGTCGCACGCAAAGGCTCGCTCCCAACCGCATAATATCCGGAGCTGCTCGGCAGGTAGGAAAGAGCGATCCCACGGCCGTTCCCGATCGAGCCGCGCCCTTCGAGATTGAGGCAAAATTCGACACTGCGCGCGCGAAAGCTTTCGCCCCAATCCAACGGCCGGCTGGTCTTGAAATCATGCGACTCGAGACTCACGCCCAACTCGTCGAAGCCGCCATAAAGTTGCTGCCACCCATGGCGCGCATCCGCCCAGGCAGCTTGCGCGGAAGCTTCGGAACTCATCGCGTGATGTTCGAGGCCTGCAGGGAAGATTGCAAGAATGCCATTCGGTCTCTGCCGCGATTTTCGCTTTGCGGTTTCAGCCTAACGAGTCCTCAGTTCTAGTGCGTTTCGACGAAATCGACGAACGATTTTCGCACGCGATAGAAGCTTCGTTTCACATCATCACGTGCCTGGTGGAAGGCGCGCTTGATCCGCAACTTCACCGGATTGGTATCGCCATCGTCATCATCGTTGGCGGCGTCTTCGATGGGCGCTTCGTCGCTATGTCGCGCGGCCGAGGCCGCGTGATCGCCGCCGGTGAACAGCCCTTCGGTGCGCGTGATCGTGCCGTGGTTCGTGCCGACCGAAATGGTGCCTGCCGGCTCGCCATCATCTCGATGCAGCGTCACTTGCCACACCGGATTGCCGCGATCATCGACGTGTAAAACGTAATCAACGGTCGCAAAGGTGACATGCGAACTCGCGGCGGTTTGTTGCGCGACCGTGTAGGCGCCACTCGAATCCAGGTTGAGTTTCGCGGTATCAATGGTCGCGCCTAACGAGCCCGCGACCGCGTCGCGCAACGGGGTGCGTTCCGAAAGAATGCGGCCGTTCGCGACTTCGACCTCGCGCACACCGCCGCGCGCTTTCGGATCGTCGAAGAGGATTTTCCACGACGCGGGCTGTGGGTTGCCGTTCAGACCAGTCGCCGAGATGACGTGGTTAACGTATTCGCGGTTAAGCTGCGTGCCGACAGTGCGCAAGGCTTGATAGGCGGTCGGCCGCTCCTGCGCGAGAGCAGGCACGGCTACGAGCAGGAAAAGAAAGCGTTTCCACATAAGAAAATAGTGCATGGTCTCCCAGCGACTGCCAATAGCGGAATGATTTTCCGAGTTTGAATTTCGCGCTGCCGTGCTTGTTTGTTAGGCAACGTAGAAGCGATGAAGAGGACGAAAAAGAAAATCGAGTTCTCCAGCCACACCGGCAATCTTGCGCTCATGCGCAATTACGTGCGCGCGTTCCTGGAGCGCTTTCCTTTTTCTGAGAGACAGCGCACGCTCATGGTCCTGGGCGTGGACGAAGCCTGCACGAATATCATTCGTTATGCCTATCGGCTGCGGGACGATCAGTTGATCTCACTCTCGCTCGAAGGTGGCAACGACTGCGTTTGTCTGCGCCTGCGCGATTATGGTCAGCAAGCCGGGCCGAATTCGATGAAGAGCCGGCCGGCCGATTTGATTAAACCCGGCGGGCTCGGGCTGCATCTCATTCGTAATGCTTTCGATCAGGTCGATTATGTGTTGCGCAGCCGCGGCACTGAACTAGTCCTGACGAAAAATTTGGAGTAAGAATTTAGACAGGATTCACAGGATTTTTTGGATTTTATAAACGGGCGCGCCCCGCGCAAATTTCAATCCTCATAATCCTGTAAATCCTGTCTAATTTCCTCATGCCCGCCGTCGCCCCGATACCCGACCCCGCGTTTGAAATCTCGCTGCGGCCGCCGCTCTTCAGCGAATTCACCGGGCAGGAAAAGGTCTGCGAGCGGATCGAAGTTTTGGTCCAAGCGGCGAAGATGCGCGGCGATGTCCTCGAGCACATTCTGCTCAGCGGCCCGCCGGGTTTAGGCAAGACGACGCTGGCTCATATCATCGCCAACGCCATGGGCGTGAATATCAAAAACACCAGCGGACCTGTGCTCGAAAAAGCAGGTGAGCTCGCGGGATTGCTGACCAGCCTGGAACGAGGCGACGTCCTTTTCATCGACGAAATCCATCGGCTCCAACCAACGATCGAAGAATATCTCTATCCCGCGATGGAGGATTATAAACTCGATATTATCATCGATCAGGGACCGCAGGCGCGGAACATTCAACTGCGTCTGCCCAAGTTTACACTCATCGGCGCGACGACTCGTTCGGGGATGTTGAGCGCGCCGTTGCGCTCGCGTTTCGGGATGACGGCGCGGCTCGATTACTATAGCGCCGAAGAGATGCAGAAAATCATCCTGCGCAGCGCCGGCCTGTTGAATGTCGAGATCGATGCGAAGGGCGCCGCCGAGGTTGCCACCCGCACGCGCGGGACGCCGCGCACGGCGAATAATCTGCTGCGCTGGGTGCGCGATTACGTGCAGGTCAAAGCCGACGGACGCATCACGGCGGAGCTGGCCGATCGCGCCCTAACGATGCTGGAAATCGATCGCGACGGCTTCGATGAATGGGATAAGCGGATCATCGAGACGTTGATTCACAAGTTTAACGGCGGACCCGTGGGATTGAATTCGCTCGCCGTCGCGGTGGGAGAAGAAGCGGGGACTTTGGAGGAAGTGAACGAGCCGTATTTGATCATGGAAGGCTACATCAAGCGCACGGCGCAAGGACGTGTCGCGCTGCCCAACGCCTACCGAAAACTGGGTTTGAAAGTGCCCAGCGGTTCCGGTGCCCAGAACGAGTTGTTTGGGGCCTAACGAATGCGTCACGCCGTCATCCCGAGCAGAACGCAGTGGAGTCGAGGGATCCCGTGGAGTTTCGTTGCAGTTTTCGTTGCGATGCAGGAACCGCGAACGGCGCCACCCCGATGCATCCACGAACTGACGGTGGCGCTTTATGGTAATTCGACGGGATCCTTCGACTTCGCTGCGCTTCGCTCAGGATGACAGACTTGTTCCCTAACCTAACGAAAGTCCTTACCGTCGCTGAGCTGACGCGTTCGATTCGCGGCATTCTCGAGACGCGTTTCGGCGCGGTCTGGGTGCAGGGAGAAATTTCCAACTACCGGCTGCTTCCATCGGGCCATCAATATTTCACTCTGAAGGACGCGCGCGCCGCGATCAGTTGCGTCCTCTTCCGCAACACGCTGCCTCCTTTCCCAAAACCGCTGACCGATGGGATGCAGGTGCAAATCTACGGCCAAGTCACGGTCTTCGAAGCGCGCGGACAGTATCAGCTCAACGTGCAGATTCTGCAGTCGCGCGGATTTGGCTTGCTCCAGGCAAAATTCGAAGCGCTGAAACGAAAGCTGGAAGCAGAAGGCCTTTTCGAGACCGCGCGGAAACGCGCCTTGCCGAAATTCCCGCGCCGCATCGGCGTGATCACTTCGCCCACCGGCGCAGTCATTCGCGACATCCTTAACATCCTCCACCGGCGTGCGCCCGGCGTTGAGGTATTGATCAATCCCGTCCGCGTGCAAGGTGCGGGAGCCGCGAGCGAGATCGCGGCGGCGATCCGCGAGCTGGGCGCGCCTAACGATGCCTGGCCGCCGCTCGATCTGCTCGTGCTCGCGCGTGGCGGCGGGAGCATCGAGGACTTATGGGAGTTCAACGAGGAAGCGGTCGCTCGCGCCATTTTTCACTCGCCCATCCCGGTGGTCTCTGCCGTTGGCCATGAGGTGGATTTTACGATCGCCGATTTCGTGGCGGATCTGCGCGCACCGACACCGAGCGCAGCAGCGGAATTGATCGTGCCCGACGTCCGTGAACTGGAACGGCGTCTCCGCGAGTTGCAAAACTGCGTCGAGAAATGCTGGCGGAATTTCATTTTGCAAGCACGCAGCCGCCTGCGAGCGCTCTCGGAAAAAACCCTCGCGCGCGAACTGCGCCAGCGTCTGCGTGAGACGCGGCAACAGATCGACCTCGCCAAAGAGGCGCTCCAGCGTCACCTCGACCGCCGCCGCGCTCTTGCGGCGACGCGCCTAACGAGTGCGCTGACTGTGCTCAAGGCCCACAACCCAAGACGCGAGGTGGCCGCGCGGCAAAATCAACTCACGATCACGCGGCGCCGCTTAGATGAAAGCGCGGCGCGTTGCCTAACGAAAGCTCGCGAACGCGAAAAACGGGCGAGCGAGATGCTGCGGATTTTGGGACCGGCTGCGACGCTCGAGCGAGGTTACAGCATTACGACCAACGAGAGCGGAGAGATCATCCGCTCAGTCGCGGCAGTCGAGTCGAGAATGAAAATCAAGACCCGACTGCGCGACGGCGAATTTGAATCACAGTCCGAATAACTTAAAACTACTCAGGATCGACGACGAGATTACCTGTGCCCAGCCAGGCCGTGTCGGTGCCGGTAGTGTCAAAAATGCTTCCCGTGGTCGAACCACCGCTGACAATGCGGGTAGGCGCTAGAAGCGTCTGATCGACCTTCATAATCTGGCCACTCGTGTCGCAAAAAACCACGATCGCCTTTTTGGCGGCCCACGCCCCACCCTTTTTGGTTTTATCAGTTGTGTATTTCGCAATGGTATCAAAGCCATCGGCGATGAGCGGAAACGAGGGGTTCGATGTTTCAGTCAGATTTGTGACATAGGCGAAGTTGTTTTCGCCAGCTTTTAACGTTTGAGCATAAGTCCCGCCCGTGGGAGCAAGATCGTAGGAATTATCGGGAGCTTTGGGTGTGTACGCGGAACCTGGAAGATAAAAGATGACTTCAGACGTGAGATAGTTCGGGAATAGTTCACGAAAAGCTTGATTAGCAGTCGTAATAGCCCCGGTCTGTCCGTCCGGATCTTTGTAGGTTGGAAAACTGCCGTTGTTATCGCCAGCGAAGAGTTTTAACGCAAGGGCGACTTGTTTAGCGTTCGCCAGATCCTTGGTCTGGTTGGCTCGTTCGGTGACCCCGTTAAAAACGGGCAGGGCGATGCTGGCCAAAATCGCGATAATCGTGATCACGACCAGCAGTTCGATAAGTGTGAAGGCTGACTGATTTTTTTTCATATTTATTTATTCGTGGTGCTGACGGATGAAGAATGTCGATTGCGCAAAATTGCGTCAAGAGTTTTTTCTTTTTCTTTTTCCGGCGCTCCCGCGGGCTCTGCATCTTCGCACTTAAAGGCGACGACTGCCAGAGGCGGGAGGTTGGCCACGATAGAAAATTTACGCCCCTGCCATTCCACGGCGTCGGCCGCGAGGCCGCCGAGATTTCCTACGTTGCTCCCGCCGTAAGTCTCGCCATCGGTATTGATGATCTCACGGTAAAAGCCATCGTTAGGCACGCCTAACCGATAATTGTAGCGCACCATCGGCGTCGCATTAATCACAAACACGAGGATCTCGCCCGCACGCGAGCGGCGCAAAAAAGCGACGACGCAATTATCGGCATCGTGAAAATCTATCCATTCGAAGCCTTCATGGGTGTCGTCCATCTCCCACAGTGCGGCCTCCTCGCGGTAGGTGTGATTCAGATGTTGGAGAAGACGGCGCAAGCCATCATGCCGCGGCAAGTTCGTTAGGCTCCAATCGAGTTCGCCGTCGTGATTCCATTCGCGCACCTGGCCGAATTCGCCGCCCATGAAGATGAGTTTTTTTCCGGGATGGCCAAACATCCACGCGTAAAACATGCGCAGGTTCGCAAACTTCTGCCATTCGTCGCCCGGCATTTTATTGATGAGCGAACGCTTGCCGTGCACCACTTCGTCGTGACTCAGCACCAGGATAAAGTGCTCCTGAAAAGCGTACATAATAGAGAACGTGACATTGTTCTGATGGAAGCGCCGGTAAATCGGATCGAGCGACATGTAATGGAGGAAGTCGTGCATCCAGCCCATGTTCCATTTGAAACCGAAACCGAGGCCGCCCAGATAGGTTGGCCGCGAAACGCCGGGCCACGCGGTTGATTCCTCTGCGATGGTCATCACCCCGGGAAAACCTTCGTAACAGAGTTCGTTAGTCTGCTTCAGGAAATAGACCGCATCGAGATTCTCCCGGCCGCCGAAAGCGTTGGGAATCCACTGCCCCGGCTGGCGTGAATAATCGAGGTAGAGCATCGAGGCGACGGCGTCCACCCGCAGTCCGTCGAAGTGATATTGGTCGAGCCAGAAGAGCGCGTTCGCGGTGAGAAAATTACGCACCTCATTGCGGCCAAAATTGAAAATCAAAGTCCCCCAATCCTGGTGCTCGCCCTGCCGCGGATCGGCGTGTTCGTAAAGATCGGTGCCGTCGAATTCCGCCAGACCGTGCGCATCCTTGGGGAAATGCGCCGGCACCCAATCCATGATCACGCCGACGCCGGCGCGATGGCACGCATCGATAAAATGACGCAGCTCATCCGGCGCGCCGAAGCGGCTTGTCGGCGCGTAGTAGTTCGTTACTTGGTAGCCCCAGGAACCTTCGAAGGGATGTTCCGCTACCGGCATGAGCTCGATATGCGTAAAACCCATTTCGACGACGTATGGGAGCAGCGTGTCCGCCAGTTCGAGATAACTGAGCGAGCGATTCCCCTGCTCCGCGACGCGACGCCATGAGCCCAGATGCACTTCGTAAATGCTGAGCGCACTTTGCTCCGGCTGCCTCGCCGCGCGCTCCCGCATCCAGCCGTCGTCGTCCCAGCAGTAACGCTTCAAATCGTAAACCATCGAGGAAGTTTCGGTGCCGTGCTGACTGAAAAATCCGAAGGGATCGCTCTTTAAAAGCAACGTGCCGCTCTGCGTTTTGATCTCATATTTGTAGTGCGCGCCTTCCGCCACACCGGGGATGAAAATTTCCCAAACCCCGCTCGCGAGCAGCTTGCGCATCGGATGCATCCGCCCATCCCAGACGTTGAAATCGCCGACCACGCTCACTCGCGCCGCGTTCGGCGCCCAGACCACAAACGAGACTCCGCGATCGCCGCCGAGCTCGCGCAGGTGCGCGCCGAATTTTTCGTAAAGCTTCTTGTCGTTGCCTTCGGCGAAAAGGTGCAAATCCATCTCGCCCATAATCGGCCCGTAACTGTAAGGATCGCGAAACGTCCGCTCGGAACCATCGAACGCGATCACCTTCACGAGGTAAGAAAACGCGCGCGTTTCTTTCGGCACCGTCGCCTGATACAGACCTTCGATATGGAGCCGTTCCGCTGGGAAAATTTGCGTCGGGTCGTTCGCCGCAACGATCTGAACTTCCCTCCCCTCCGGTCGAAAAACGCGGATCACCAGATCCTCGCCCGCGCCATGCGGGCCGAGCACGCGGAAAGGATCGGCATGCGCGCCGTGGAGAAGAGCAGCGATCTCATGCGGGTCGAGCGGATGGATGGCGAAGGAACTCATGCAGTGCCCGCCAGCCTAACGGCCCCACCCGGCATTGCAATTTCCCGGCGCGCAGATCGACTCGTTAGGCATATCGGTCGCGCACACCCCTTTTTCGATTTCCCTCGCCCGTCCTTCTGAGGGATAATTCCGCGATGGATAGAACGCCTAACGATCCCGCGGAAGCTCTTCTTCTCACCTACAGCGTGGGCGGGGGAATCAACTACCTCGCCGCCGCCGCGACGCTCCCCTCGCGGCCCGCGATCGATTCCGCGTGTGTCGATTTGCTCAGTCTTTTGTTCCCGGGATTTCATGGTGCGCCGCTGGTCGATCCCGGGGATTTGCCCGACGTCACGCGCATGCGCATCCGTTCGTTGCGCGCGCGCCTTCTGCCCGAGATGATCAAAAGTCTCGAGCGCCGTCCCGAGCCTAACGAGTCGATCGCGGGCGAGGCGGAACGTATTCTCGGAGATTTTTTCGGCCAGCTCGCGCCCGTGCGCGAGATGCTTTGGTCAGACCTCGACGCCGCTTTCGAAGGCGATCCCTCTGCCACTAGTTTCGAGGAAGTCATCCTGGCTTATCCCTCGCTCGAGGCGATCGCGATCCAGCGTCTCGCGCACATTCTTTATCAGCAAAATCTCCCGCTTATCCCGCGCATGATGACGGAATGGGCGCACGGCCAAACCGGAATCGATATTCATCCCGGCGCGAAAATCGGAAGCCATTTTTTCATCGATCACGGCACCGGCGTGGTCATCGGCGAAACCTGTATTATCGGCTCGGGGGTGAAGCTCTATCATGGCGTGACGTTAGGCGCGCGCAGCTTCCAGAAAGACGAACGCGGCAACATCAAAAAGGGCGGCCAACGCCATCCAAAAGTCGAAGACGGCGTCACCATTTATCCGAACTCCACCGTCCTTGGCGGCGAGACGGTGGTCGGCGCGCGCAGCACGATCGGAGGCAATGTCTTTCTCACGCACAGCGTTCCGCCCGACTCCCTCGTTTCCTACGAAGCGAATCAGTTGCAAGTCGTGCACAAACAGCCGCGAGTGTCTCGGCCTAACGAGTCGATCTCCGTTGAAGCCTAACGAAGGTCTGCGCGCACCGGCGCGAGAGAGGGCGGCCACGGATCAACACGGATGAAACACGGATTGTAAAAGTGTTCCCCCTCTGTTTTTCCGCATCCGTGTTTCATCCGTGTCCATCCGTGGCTAAAATGGGAACGCCTCAATGATCTATCTCGATCACAACGCCACCACCCCCCTCTGCCAGCCGGCCTGGGAAGCGATGCAGCCGTATTTGCGGCTGCATTACGGCAATCCTTCGAGCGTCCATCGCGCCGGGCGTGAGGCTCGCGCCGCCATCGATAACGCGCGTGACGAGCTGGCCGCGCTCCTGCGCGTTCGGCCTAACGAATTGATCTTTACGGGCGGAGGCACGGAAGCGAACAACCTCGCCCTTCTCGGCCTCGCGCGGAAACTCGCGCCTAACGGAAAGCATCTCATCAGCAACCGCGCCGAGCACCACGCCGTCTTCCGCGCGCTCGACCATTTGCAGGACCGCGAAGACTTCGAAGTCACCTGGCTCAACGTTTCACACGACGGCCTCATCGACCCCGACGAGCTCACCGCGGCGATCAGGCCGGACACCATTCTCGTCTCGATCATGACGGCTAATAACGAGACCGGTGTCATTCAGCCCATGGAAGAAATTGCCGCGCGTTGCCGGGAGCGCGGCGTGCTCCTGCACAGCGACATGGTGCAAGCCTTCGCCAAGTCGTTAGGCAAAACCCACGCTGTCATCCCGAGCGAAGCCGAAGGCGCAGTCGAGGGATCCCGTGGGGCTGCCGTGAAGTCCGAGAGCCAGAACATCACAAGCTTCCTGGAAATCCGGCAGGATCCCTCGGCTCCGCTCCGCTCCGCTCGGGATGACGGCACTTGGGGAAGTTGGTTTGGTGACTTGCGACCCGACGCCGCGAGCTTCGCCGCCCACAAATTCTACGGTCCCAAAGGCGCCGGGCTGCTCTATCTCCGCGGCGGCTTGCCGATCGACTCGATCCACTTTGGCGGCGCACACGAGAATGAGCGCCGCCCGGGAACCGAGAACGTCGCCGCGATCGCCGGCATGGCGGCGGCGGCGAAATTCATTCTGGAAAATCAGCCTAACGAATCTGCTCTGCGCGACCAACTCTGGCGCGGTCTCGTCGAAGCCTTCCCTGCGGCGCGCCAAAACGGCCTCACCGCGCCGCGCCTAACGAACACGCTTAACGTCAGTTTTCCCGGTTATTCCTCGGAAACATTATTGATCGCGCTCGACCTCGAAGGCGTCTGCGCTTCGAGCGGTTCGGCCTGCATGGTCGGCTCCGTCGTCGCCTCGCACGTCCTCCTCGCCATGGGTTTGCCAATGGAGGAGGCGGGTTCAGCCATTCGCTTTTCGTTAGGCAAGGACACGACCGCGGCCGAGATCGACCAGACGATCGCGATTCTCGGCCGAATTTTCGCGCGCCGCGCCGCTCACCCCCCACATGCTCTTGTTTAAGCAGCTTGATCTGCTCTTCACCTCCCCGAAATCTAAACGACCGGCTGGCCGCGATCCCGCCCTCGAAGAGATGGCCTACCGCCTCCTCGCGCCGCTTGGTGCTACGTCGTTAGGCGAACGCCTCCGCGTCGAATGGTCTTCGCGCCTGCGGAGCGCCGCGGGGCGGGCCGATTCCCGCTCGTCGCGGGTGCTGCTCAATCCCCGCCTTTGCGCATGCGGCAAAGAGGAAATCGATCGCACTCTGCGTCACGAGCTGGCGCATCTGCTCGCGGCCTTCCGCGCCGGTCGCCGGCGGATCGATCCGCATGGCGCGGAATGGCGCCGCGCCTGCGCCGATCTCGGGATTGCCGGCGAAGAGCGCTGTCACACTTTGCCGTTCCCGATCAAGCGGCGGGCGCGTCCGTATCTTTACATTTGTCCGAATTGCCGCCGCAATTTTCCGCGGACCAAACCGCTGCGACGCGCTTCCGCCTGCCTCGCCTGCTGCCAAGCGCATGATCGCGGGCGCTTCGACTCGCGGTTTAAATTGCAACGCGCACGCGTGACGCAGTTGTCATCCCGAGCGAAGCCGAGGGATCCCGCCGATTAACCCGGAAGAGTTCGTCGCGGCCTCGGAAGCTCGACGGGATCCTTCGACTCCGCTTCGCTTTGCTCAGGATGACAGGATAGTACGCGCTCGCCCGATTCGTTAGGCATTAGGCTAACTCACTCGTTAGGCATCGTCGCGCGCTCTCGCTTTTCCCAGCTTTTTGCCCGCGCCATCGCATCAGTTGTACCCCTTTCACCTTCCTACTTCCGCCTTCCTACTTTCACCTTCCTACTTTCAACCCGCCAACCCGACAAGGTTCGCGCCCGCGAGTGTCGATAGTGAGCTCTGACCCCTCTTCCTCCAAGCCAAACCCAGATCGTGAGCTCTCATCCCAAATCCCTCACTCCGAACGGTAAAGTCGCCATGTGTTCTGCACTTGAAGACCCTCGTCGTCGTGGCGAACTGGCGATGACAATTCTCAGCTCTTCGCTACTATTTTCTCATGCCAAACATTCCGGGCCTGCGCAGTTGCTACGACAAAGTTGGCCGCCTCATCTATTTCGGGCGGATGCTGGACAAGATTCACCTGCACGATTCGGGTCAGCTCCCGCAGGATTACCAGGAGAAGCTGGGCGAGCCACACCCCTTCACCCTCGACGGACGCTGCTGCCGTTTCCTCGGCGTGCCCTACTCCGAGATTAAGAGCCGCACCCTCGCCGGCGAGGCCGATGAGGCGGTGCTGACCTGGGCGCACGCCCACGGCACTCCGCGCACCGACGAAGAATGCCACGTCTGGAACCGTTTCGTCGCCAAGCTCGGCTGGCGCGACGAACGCAGCGATCTCCTCGCCCAACGCATCCAGGAAAGCGGCCTCACCGACAAACCGATCGAAACCCTCATCGACCACATCGAATTCGACGAAGGCCGCGATCCCGTCGCCGACCGAAGTTGGGAAAAAATCTGATAGTCCCTTGGCGCGCGCCGATCGCCGTGGTTAGTCTCGATGCCATCACACATGCTGTCGATTGCCTGCACCGCTTGAATCGAACCCGCGTGATCTATTGCCTCACCGGGCGCCGGATGGGATTTTTTTCGCCCGTAATGCTGGCGGCCGAGCGTCGGTTGTTTCAACAGCGCGTTCACGATCTCTCGCCGATTTCACGGTCGCCGAAAGGTGTATGAGCTGGTCGACTTCCCGGATCTTCTCCTCGAAAGATTGTTGTGCGAGCGCACGACGCATGTCGGTCTTCATGGCTTCGGTAGGGTTAAATTATACCGGCCCAGGATCTCGTCCAAGAGCGTTCTTTCGATCTCCGCTTGCTCGAGGAGTTGCTCGATCCGCGCCAGGTCTTTGTGCCGCCCGACACTGGCGGCGATGGCGATGATGTGCTCGGGACGGAATACCTTCGTAGGGACTCCTTCGTATTCGATCGTCCGCGCTGCGCGGACGGCCTCTTCAGTGAGGCCTACCGCTGCGAGAAAATGAACCGGGAACTCATGGACGAGCAGATGCTCGCGCTCGACCCGCCAGCCGCGTTTCAGAAGGTGTGCTTAGATCGCCGGAATGCCGGCGCTCAATCCTTTCTCGGCGGCGACAAAGATGATATCGGCGTCGTAGGTAGTAAAAGGCTCGACGTAATAGATTGCTGCCAGCGCACCTCCCAGCGCGTAATCCTCAATCAGACCAGCGGCGACGAGATCGTTCGCCCCGCGCAGGACGTCCGCCAATTGAATCGCGGAGGGTTCCTCGCTCATTCGAAGGCAATCTTAGCGAAAATGGTCGCCGCTGGCGAGGCGCGATCGGCACGCGTCTAAAAAGCTCACGGTCCGGCAAAAGCGTGAATCACGTATGGCTCCATCTCACGGTCATTCAATTGGGTCAGAGCGCAGCGATTGAGGCGTTCGGGTTGTAGTATGACCGCATGAGATCGCTCACCGAACATCTCTGGTTCGGAGTGCCGGGCCGGCGCGGGTTCCTCCAGCTCGGAACCTTCGCATAGCTCATCGACCCGGATAGATTGCGTCGCTGAAGTAAACATTCTCTCCGCGAAATCATGAAACCTTCAGACTCCAGCTCGCGCGCGAAAGGCACAGTGACACTCTTTGGCGCTTACGGTCATACCGGGCGCTTCGTTATCGCGGAATTATTACGACGAGGGATCACGCCCATTCTTGCCGGGCGGGACCCGACCAAGTTGGACACGCTGGCGGAGAATTACCCGACCCTGCCAAGGCGTGTCGCTTCGGTTGAAGACCCGGTGTCCCTCGACCGCGCACTGCAAGCAGCACAGGCCGTGGTGAACTGCGCCGGGCCGTTTCTGGATACGGCTGCGCCCGTGATCGAAGCCGCCTTGCGCGCGCGCATTCACTACGTCGACGTCGCGGCCGAACAAACCGCCGTTTTCAACACCTTCGAGCGCTACGACGAGCGGGCGCGGCAGGCTGGGATTCTGGTCACGCCCGCGCTCGCCTTCTATGGCGGATTGAGTGATCTCCTCGCCACCGCGGCGATGCGTGACTGGGAATCCGCGGATACGATTAGCGTGGCGGTCGCGCTCGATAGCTGGCAGCCGACGTTAGGCACGCGCCTGACGGGCGAGCGCAATCCCGGGCAGCGGTTTGTGTTTTCCCACGGCAAACTGGCGCGGGCCGATTCGCCACCGAGCCGCACGTGGACGTTTCCCGAGCCCTTCGGTCTCCACGATGTCGTGAGCGTGCCCCTCGCCGAAAGCATCACCATGCCCCGTCACCTGCGGATATCGGACATCTATCCCTACATTAACGTCGCGCCGTTAGCGGACTTGAGTAATCCCGAAACGCCCGCGCCGACACCGGCCGATGAGCGTGGACGTTCCGCCCAGGTGTTTCTGGTCGAAGTCGTGGTCCAGCGCGGCCCGGAGGAACGCCGAGCGATCGCGCGCGGGCGTGACATATATTGGGTCACAGCACCCATCGTCGTGGAAGCAGTCGAGCGAATTCTCGCCGGGAAATTCACCCGCCCCGGCACGGTCCCAGCAGCCGAAGCCTTCGACGCCCGCGATTTTCTCGATGAGCTCTCCGCCGCCGAGTGTCTATCGATCGAATATCGTTAGCCACGAGTCTCGCTTCTGGTCACTGCAAACACCGTGCGCTTCCCGCGCTGGTCACTTAATTCCGTTTCCGAGACGGCATGGTATACGTGACTCCCGTATACCTCCTCAAAAACGTCGCAGATGACATGCCGCAAAGATCGTCCACCCCTAACGATCAATCGATAGTAAGCTCTGACCCTTGGTGAAAATGCAACTCCCAGCTAGCGTCCAGCGAGGATGAGACATCTCTTTTTTGCTGCCTTTCTCGCCGCTGCGCTCCCTTTCCCTGGCTTGCCCAGTCAATTCGAAAAGATTGCTCCCGCGGCGCAAGGGCGCGTCGGCGTCGCGGCCCAGCTCCTCGAGTCGGGCGAAACGGCGGACCTGCACGGCGACGAGCATTTCCCGATGCATAGCGTTTACAAGCTGCCGATCGCGATGGCGGTCTTGCAGCGCGTCGATCGCGGAGAGCTGAAGCTCGATCAGCCAGTGAAGGTCGAGCCGAGCGATTTCGTGCGAAAGGGAATGCATAGCCCGGTGCGCGATAAATATCCGGCCGGGACCGAGCTGACCATCGCGGAACTTCTCCGCTACACTATTTGCGAGAGCGACGGCAGCACCAGCGATGTTCTCATGAAACTCATCGGCGGTCCGGGCAGTGTCATGGCGTTCCTGAAGGAAATTCAGGTGCCGGACATCCAGGTGGTTAACTCGGAGAAGGAAATCGGCCGCGACTGGGAAACGCAGTATCGAAACTGGGCGACGCCCAAAGGCGCGCTCGCCCTCCTCGGGGCCTTGCAATCTCAGCGTGGTCTCTCGCGGGAAAGCCAGGCTCTGCTCCTGAAGTTGATGACCGAAGCCATCCCGGGCGCGAAGCGCCTCAAAGGCGAATTGCCTCCTGGAACCGTAGTCGCGCACAAAACCGGCACCGGCGGCACGCGCAACGGCATCACCTCAGCGACCAACGACATCGGCCTTATCACTCTGCCCGATGGCCGACACCTGGCCATGGCCGCATTCGTCTCCGATTCCGCCGCCAATGATGACACGCGGGATGCGATCATAGCCCGCCTAGCCAAAGCCGCCTGGGATCGCGCACAAATCGAGGAGCTAATGAGCACCAAGTTTTCTCTCGTCAGCCTATACGATGCGCGTGCCGCTCGGTCGCCGCACAAGAATAAAAAATTCTGTAGTAGATCGCCAGTGATCGCGACTAGCGGGACACCGAAAAGCTAATTTTCCTCTGTTGTTGCCAAGTCAAAGTCGCGAAACCTCGCACGGTGCAGTGCAGGAGGAACGCCAGACAGACGTAAACAATGTCCGCGCAATAAGCTTGGTGAATCCCTCAAAGAGCGGTTTGGATTAGATTTGCTTGCCGTTCTCCTTATCGTTATTCTTCGCGCTGTTGTCACAGAAGTTGCACAAGATGTGATCGAGGTGCGATACCCGCGTGGCTATTTGCATTGGGATCGATCAGGGAAGATCGCGAACGACCTGCTGCTGCGATTTCCGGGCATCGAGGTCGACGAAGGAAGTCCGGCCGAAGTCACCCTAAGTCACAAAGACGAGCAGGTCACGTTCGTCTACGGCGTACAATTGGCGCGCGTGGTACTTATCCCTAAGTCTGCGCAATCTGACAAGCTCGGTGATTATGCCAACGAGTTCATTAACATCGTTCTGCGCAATCTCGAAGTGAAGACGCTGACTCGCGTTGCTCAACGCGTGATCTACCACATTCTCACCGAATCGAAGGCTGAAGCCGAAGAACGGTTAGAAAAATTTGCGAAGCGGCATCACGCTGGTGCTAATGTGCTCAGCTCTAGCGGGGACGAAAGGCTCTCGGCGAAAAAGCTTAGAGAGCTGATGTTACGATTCGAGGACGAGAAGACCGGGATTAACATCACACTTAAAGCGGGTGAGAGCGTTTTCAACATCACCGGTCCGAATAGTGACGAGTTGCGGCCGCATATTCCACCCCCGAAGTATTTTTTAGTTTTCAGCGCGGACATTTACACCAAGCAGCCGCTTGCAGCCGCCGAATTGATTGTTTCCGAACTGATTCGGAGCAATGATAAGCTGGTGAGCACCCGGCTGCTGCCGCTATTCACTGACTGATGGCTGAAACGATCATAAAAGCAGGAAGCGATGAGCTTGAAGAGACGTTCGCCCTCTCCAGCAAGTGGTTGACCCACGAGTTGGCGGAACAAACGAAGCGTCGTATAGCGCAAAAACCGGTAGACAGCGCCGAGATCAACCTTTATGCCGAAGTAAGACAAGGCGACACGCGCTCGGTTCTACAAGTTGCTAAGTGGAAGCCGTCGGACCTGTACGGGTATTCCGACGCGCCGCGAATTGATCTCTTGAATGTATTTGGCGATCTACTGCAGGTCTGCAATGTCATTGCCAATAGTTCTGAAGCTGTCGAATTCGAGTTGAAGACCATCGACCTGTGGCAGCAGCTGAGGAATCTCAACCGCTTCTTTGGAATATCTGCAGCCCATGACGAGCTGATCGCTACGTTGCTGTCCCTTCCGACCGGTGCGCGAGGAGTGTTGGACGAGCGAAAAGTCTCCGCGCTTCAACAGTGCTTTTCACTACTGATGGATTCAATCAACGTCGCTGATGGAAGTCTCGACGCAGTAGAAGACTTGTTGGAACACTCGGACTTCGATCTTCAGGCCCCGATGGTGAGGCTCCCTTCCGTTGAGTGACGTTTTCCTCGAGACGACCGCGGTAATTGGGCTGGCCTTTGGCAATCACGACGCCAAAGGCCATATCAACTCTCACATCCCTAGCGGCAGTCGAAGAATCACCTCGCAGTATGTGATCTACGAAGTCTACCGCGGCTATCTCCGATACCTTCGGCTTCTGCACAACAAGACGCTTCAGCTCAACGGCTTTAGCGAGATATTTGAATACGTTGGGCGCCTTCACTACATGCCGTCGTACGTTGGTGCTGTGCTGGGTAATATGAAAAAGTATTTTGACGGCGACCATCCGAAGTTATCGGACCCAGACCGACTTGTTCACTTCCGTGGTTTCCTTCGGAAGGAAATTCGACGCGGTTTCGCCAGAATCTCCGCCGTTGCCGATGTAATAATCAACCAGCTCGGTTGTCGCGATGCCGGGACTCCGTATGAAGACGATGGCGGATTATACCAACACACGCTTGGCACGGAGCTGTGTGGAAAGCACGAAACGTGTGGGCTCAAAGGATACGCCTATTCGTATCGCGTGGACTTAGGGAGGATCCGTGACGGCCTCGCAAGAATAATCAGTCCGGACGCCGAGACGAAGGCTCGGATCAAGTATCTACGCGAGCTTTACCGAGTGCCCAAACGTGACTTCCCGAAAACGGCCTGTTTCCGATCTTCCGACGCGTTGATAGTCCACGAATCCCCCGTCTCTAGCACCATTCTCACGAACAATAAGAAGCACATTGAGCCATTAAGTAATCTGACGCCTCGGAACGCTGACTACTTTTGACTCGGCACCTGTCCAGCAAGCGCATACTCAGGTTTAGGCTTCCGCGTAGAGCTCTCCGCTTTCCGAGAGCTAGTCTTCATTCCTTTGCCCTTCTGCTCGCAAAGGTGAACCCGCACTTTTCCCCTCCGAGCCTTAGAAGCTGAACGTATCGCTTTCGCTTTCTGTTTCGCTTGTTCGGTCGAGGTCTTCTTGGCCTGGAGGTCGCGAGCGGCGAGGTCGAACTGTTCCACCGCCACGTCCAGGAGCTCTTGGCAATATCGCCACCTTTCTGTCGGTGTTAGTCTTTGGCGTGCGTACACTGGAACCTGCTCCGGCCAGTGTTCGTTAAGGGTTTCTAGAGCGGTTCTAGCGTTCCTTGTGTAGTAGTTGAAGGTCCACTCGTTGCATTTCCGATCCTGCGTATAGGAGATGGCATTGTCCTCGATAATCTTTTCGAGGAAATCCGTCGCGTGCGAGAAAACGGCAGCGCGTTTAGCGATCTTGTCGGCCAAGAACGCAGCACGCCAAAGCGAAAAGGAAACCGAAAGCAGCCCCTGTGCAGCGCCAGCCCAGCTCTTGGTTTTCCACTTCTCCTCGTATTCCATGAACAGGCGTAAAAGCCGCAGCGCACACCGTTGATTTTGGGCACGGCTTTCGATCGCCCATTGTAGGTGCTTAAGTTTTTTTGCTTTGGTCGCGTTCATCAAGATGCCGTGCCTAACGAGAACAAGAAGGGCCGCGGCGTGAATTTAAAGAAGCGTTCATAAACGGAAGAATCTATTCATATCGCTGGTCCGCGCTTGGCTCAATCGTGGTTAGAAACGGTGAGGCCGCTGTCGTGTCTATATATTTGACGCCTTTCACGACGTTGGTACGAGATCTAACGTTGACCGAATATGATCGTCCATCTCGTGGACGGCACTTACGAAGTGTTCCGTGACTTCTACGGCTTGCGCCGATTCAACAAGGGCAAAGACCGCCCCCCACGGCGCCGTCGTCGGCGTGTTACAGACCGTTCTCCAAATGATCGAGAACGTAAAAGGCCCTGCCTCACGTGGTCCCCAGGTAAAAGGCTTCGCCTCACGTGGTCAGAGCCACACATCTCGGCGTCGCCACCGACCACGTGATCGAGTCGTTTCCCAATCGGCTGTGTGCAGAGGAACAGGGGGGCAGGCCTGGAATCTCGACATTCTTCCATTATTAAAGCTGGTATTGTGGCCCTACTCCGCGCCGACGACGAAGCCGGCCACATCGCAGTCCTTGCGAGTTAGACAGTGTGATCCGGTGGGCCGCTGTTGTTCCGTTTGAACAGGCGTTCCGCCGCGCGCTCCAAGGGACGGCCAAAGAGCAATGCGAACCCGGTCAGGCCGACCGTGATGGCAAGAAGATTCCAGTGCCCCAGACCCGCGACCATCCCGAGCACGGCGCAGATCCAGATCGTCGCCGCGGTCGTTAGGCCCGTCACATGCCCGACCGGATCGCGCAGGATAACACCTGCGCCAAGGAATCCCACTCCCGTCAGGATGCCCTGCGCGACCCGGCCGATGGCGTTCACATCGCTGGCCAGCGATCCGTCCCCGGAACGGAGCACTGCGATCGTAGCCACCGCCGCGCCCAGGCTGACGAGCGCGTGCGTGCGAAAGCCGGCCGGTTTCCCGTGCAACTCACGGTTAAGGCCGAGAATGCCACCGGCGAGCAACGCCGCAGCCAGACGCACCGCCATTTCCTGATCCGCGCTTAACACAAGACGGCTACATTGATGAGCCAACCGCCGCCGAACGCAAGCCAATCGAGTGCGTCTTCTCCGGGGTCAGGTAACATGAAAACAGTTCCACAGAGCGTAGTCTCTGAGGAAAAAGAAAGGAACTGTTTCTATGAACTATGTTGGGATCGATATTCACAAGAAGTATAGTGTGCTGTGCGCGCAGGATGA
>JACDGS010000026.1 GCA_013821455.1 Chthoniobacterales bacterium | reverse complement strand
GTACACCGTTACGGCTGCGATCGCTTTTTGGTCCGCGGTTTTCATCGTCGGTGGACTTCTTTTTGCGCGACGACGGCCGGTCGTTTGGATTTTCACTTTGTTATTGCTGGCCTCGCTCGCGGGCGGCTCGGTCTTTGCCATCTCGGCCTTTGAGAACGGCCGCAATGGCCGCGACGCCGCAATCGTCATCGCGCCAAAGGTCCAGGCTCGCCTCGCGACCGCGGAAAACGCCGGCACCGTCCTCGTCCTGCCGCCCGGGAGCGAGGTGAAAATCCTGAGCACGCGCGGGCAATGGAGCTACGCCGCTTTGCCTAACGATTTACGTGGCTGGATTCCCGCGAACAGCGCGGAGCGGGTCCGTCTCTAAGTCGCCGCAAGTCGCACCAGCGGCGGTTCGTTAGGCGGCGGAAATCGCCCCGCCAAAATTTTTCGGAATGGCTGCGCCGATCGGCACGGTTTTCGCTTTAGGAGGGCTAACACCATGGCCAAACCCGCGAACTCCGTCATTGGCATCGACCTTGGAAAGCATGTCTTTAAAAGCGTCCTGCTCCAGCGCAAGGGCGACGAGCGTTTCGTCCTCACCAACTACGCCTCGCGTGTTGTGCCCGAGGACCTCAACACTCCCGAAGCGCTCGCGGCCCAGCTAAAATTGCTCCTGAAGGAAATGGGCGGAAGCGCGAAAGCCTGTGCGATCGCGGCCTCCGATCCCGATTCACTCCTGCGCATCATCGAGCAGCCGACTACGCCGGTGCAACTTTTGCGCAGCGCGTTGAAGCTCAACGGCCTCGCTGTGCTCAACCAGGAATGCAAGGATTTCGTGCTCGATTGCGCGGCCGTTTCCGCGGTCACCCTCACGCCCGTCACTCCCGACGGCGAGGCCGCGGAAAGTGCGCCGCGCTCGGGCAAAACGCGTTATGTCGTCGGAGGGATGCTTCGGCCCGCGGTGAAACAAATTTCTGAAGCGATGGCGAAAGCCAAACGCGCCTGCAACGTCCTTCAGCTCGCACCGATCTGTTCTTACAATGCCTTCGAGTTTGCCTACCCGGATGTGTTTACGCGCGAAGCTTTTCTCCTGCTCGACATGGGCCACGAGCAAAGCACCGTCCTCATCGGAAACAAAAACGAACTCGCGCTCGTGCGCAGCATCGATTACGGCGGAAAAATTTTCAGCGAGGACCTGGTTGCTCATGGCGGGGTCGATCCCACGGCCGCTCGTCTGCTGATCGAACAGGGAGACGCCGGCATGTCCGATATCTGTCGCAGCTCGCTCTTCCGCCTCGCTACTGAGGTCCGCAATTCCATTGGATTTTTCGAAGGCCAGCAGGAAGAAAGCATTCATCGCATTTTCGTTTCCGGCGGCCTCGCGCGGAATGAGATGATCCTGCAAGTCCTGAGCGACGAACTCAGTTTGCCCTGTGAGATTTGGGATCCACTTGAAAGCTGCGAAGTCGCGCTCCCGCCTGCGAAACGCCAGTCGCTCGCGCAGGAGTTCGTCTCTCTCAACGTCGCCTGCGGCGCCGCGATTTCATTCCTAAAAGCTGCCTAACGATGGCCCTGCAACTCAACCTTCTGCACGAAGAAATTGCCGCGCATCGGCAGCGCCAGCGCGATCCGCTCAAGCTCGGGTTGATGGCGCTGGGCGCTTTTGGCGCCCTCCTTTTTCTCTACTACGGCTGGAATGCCTATCGCACGCTTGAAATCAAACGAGAGCTAAACGAAGCCCAAGCCGAGTGGCAAAAGGTCGAGCCGAAAGTGACCGCAGCGCAAAAACGCGCGGACGAACTGCGCAAAATCATCGACAGCAGCAAGGTCCTCGACGGGATCATCGAGGCCCGCTTTTACTGGGCGCCGTTTCTCTCGAAACTCGCCGGCTGCGTCGGGCCTAACATTCAATTGCTCGCCTTCGACGGGAACGTCATGGAGAACAACAGCTCCATCCATTTGACTCTCGAGGGCGTCGGCGCAGCCCGGGAACCGCGCGCCGCCGCGGAGGAATTCCGCCGTCTCTTCGGCCAACAACTGATGAAGAATTACAGCGAAGTGAAAGTGGAATTTCGCAGTCTGGAAGAGATGGATACATCCGTGAACCTCGCCGGCGTGCCGACGCCAGAGGCGCGTTTCATCCTCAATGTTTCCTTTAATCCAAAACCGCCCGAGCCAAACGCCGCGCCGGTGACGCCCGAAACGAAGGAGGCCGCGAAGTGAAGATAAAGAAAATGAACAAGGATCAGATCCAGAAGATCGTCCTGAGCATAATCGGATTCATCGCGCTGATTTATTGCTATTTTACCTTCTTCCTCGGTCCACTGGATCGCAGTCGCGTCTTGATGGCGCAGACGATCGCCGATACGCAGGCCAAGACGGCGTCCTCCAAGAGCGAGCTCAAGAAAACCGCCAACCTCGAGCTCCAGGCGAAAGCGGCCACGAGTCATTACGCGGCGTTGAAGGCGATGACTATGCCCGGCGCTCCCATCGCCTGGTTTCCGCCGAAGATGCGCAACTTTTTCGCCGCACAAGGGATTGAAAAAGCGAACGTGAAGCTGGATTCGAGCGGAGGCTACAAGCAGCCTGAGCTCTCCGATTGGATTCGCGACACCTGGGCGATCGAGTTGCCGTTAAGCGGATACGACACGCTGGGCAACGCGATCGCAAAACTGGAAAACCAGGAACCTCTGCTGGCCGTGCAAAGAATTGCGATCCGCACCTTGCCGGAGGAGCAGCAATTTCAAGAGGTCAAACTCAACGTGCAGATTGCCTTGCTTGCCCAATGAAAGCGATTTTCCTAATCCTTTGCCTAACGAGTCTCGTCCCTCTCGCGCGCGCGGCGGAGGCGCCGCCGGCGGCCATCGGGGCGAGGGAGAAATCGGCCTTCGATCCCAAGCAGACGCACAACCCGTTTTGGCCCATCGGGTATGTGAAACCGAATCCAAAAAATGCCGACGCGAACCAGGCGGCACCGCTTATTTCGCCTGCGTCCTTTAACCTGACTTCTGTGACCATCGGCAGCGGTCCGCACTTCGCGATTCTCAACGGGAAAATCGTCGGCGAAGGCCAGCAGTTCGGATTGCAGATGGGAGCGCAGGTCTATCAGGTGAAGGTGGAGACGATTCGCGATGGTGAGGTCGTGCTCGGCTATCAAGGCGGGGAAGTGGTCGTGCCTTTGCACCGTCACTAACGGCCCTCGCCGGAAACCGCCTAACGAATTCGCCTAACGAGTTGCCGCGGCGACATGCGCCAGCGGCACGAACTCGCTCTCGTGCAGCACGACCGGTTTCGTCCCCCGCAGCAGTCGCCACCATTCCCGCGCGCAACCGGCCACGATCAGAAAGACCAAAACCAAAAACGCCAAAGCAACGAGCGCATTGAGCCGATAAATGACTGCCTGCCGCGCGAAGTCCACATTCGTGACTTGCGCCGCCACGTTCGCTTCCAACATCCGCGCTCCGCTCAGGAAACCGAGTTTCGGATCGGGCGAAAAGATTTTCAGGTAACCGGCCGAGAACGTGACGACGATCATGAAAATGAGAGGAACGACTGTCGTCCAGGCGTAACGCGTTTTGCCCATCTTGATCAGGATCGTCGTACCGAGACAGAGCGCGATGACCGAGAGGAGTTGATTCGCGAGCCCGAAAAGCGGCCAGAGGCTGTTGATCCCGCCTAACGGGTCAAGCACGCCCTGGTAGAGAAACCAACCCCAGGCGCCGACGAGCAGCACGCTCGCGAGAAGATTCGCGCCCCAGGAGCGTGTGTTGCCGAGTGGCCGCCAGAGCTGGCCTAACAAATCCTGGAGCAAAAATCGCCCGACCCGGGTCCCGGCATCGAGCGTGGTCAGAATAAAAAGTGCCTCGAACATGATGGCGAAGTGATACCAAAGCGCGAGCGCGGTCGGGTTTGCCGTCACGCGCGAAAACATCCGCGCCATCCCGACGGCGAAGGTCGGCGCGCCCCCAGCGCGGTTGAACATCGTGCTCTCGCCCAGGTTCGTCGCCAACTGCTGCATCTCGACCTCGCTCACCGGAAATCCGGCGGCGGAAACTTTGGCCACCACTTCGCTCGGTGTGCCTTTCGCGTTGATGGCGAAATACTCGCCCGGCTGCAGAACGCTGGCCGCGATCAACGCCATCAGCGCGACCATCATTTCGGTGACCATCGCGCCGTAGCCGATGGAACGAATCCGCGCTTCACGCTCGATCATTTTCGGCGTCGTGCCGGAAGCAATCAGCGAATGAAAACCAGAGACCGCGCCGCAGGCGATCGTGATGCAGACGAAAGGAAAAACCGGACCGGCGAAAACGAGGCCGGTGCCGTCGATGAAGCGCGAGAGGGCGGGCATTTGTAACGTCGGGTGAATGATGAGCACGGCGACCGCGAGCGCCGCGACCGCGCCGAGTTTGAGGAACGTGCTCAGGTAATCGCGGGGCGTCAGCAGTAGCCACACCGGCAAGGCGGAAGCCGCAAATCCGTAAATGATGACCGCCCAGGCGAGCCATTTCTGATCGTGTTGAAACCAGCTTTCGAGCGCCGGGAATCCGTGCAAAAATTGTCCACCCCAAACTGCGAAGATCAGGCCTAACAAACCAAAGACTGTCATCCATCCGACCCCGACCCGGCCCGAGCGCAGGCCGATCCCCATGATGACCGCGACGGGAATCGTCGTCGCCATGGTGAAAACGCCCCACGGACTTTTGGCCAACGCCTGCACGACGACGAGGCCAAGGACCGCGAGCAGGATGATCATAATCGAGAGCACACTCACCATCGCGAGCGCACCGACCGCGCTGCCAATCTCTTCCTTCACCATTTGGCCTAACGTTTTCCCGCGCCGCCTCACGGAGGCGAAAAGCACGATCATGTCGTGCACCCCGCCGCCTAACGTTGCCCCGATCAGAATCCAAAGCGTCCCCGGCAGGTAACCAAACTGCGCGGCGAGGACCGGCCCGACGAGCGGACCCGGTCCCGCGATAGCCGCGAAGTGATGACCAAACGCCATCCAGCGATTCGTCGGGACGAAGTCTTTTCCATCATCGACCACGAGCGCGGGCGTGGCCCGATTGTCATCGAGCGCGAGCACTTTGGTCGCGAGCCATCTGCTGTAGAAGCGATAGCTGATCGCGGTCGCACAAAGACCGGCCGTGACAATCCAAAGCGCATTCACCGGCTCGCTCCGCGCCAGCGCGACCAACGCCACGGCCGCCGCGCCGAGCGCACCGATGCCGAGCCAGAGAAGCAGCTTGAGCAACCGGACCATGACGCGCGCGATTCTTTCGCCTAACGAAAAGCGATTTGCCCCGCCTAACGAACCTCCTCTGCCACCGGAGCCTGGTTGAGATCAGACGGCGAGGGAGTCGTTGCTATGTTCTTTTTGATGAGATACCAGAGCGCGGTCGCGAGCAGGAGGGAGATCACCTTCGCGCGCCAGTTGTTCAGGATCATCTTCTTCATAATTGCGATGGAGGAGCACTTCGCCGAGCCGCTGCCGGAATGATTCCGGAGTAAAATTACGTTCGAGTCGCCGGCGATAACAGAGCGAAATCCCACCGGTCTCTTCCGAGACTACGACCGCGACCGCGTCCGATTCTTCCGTGATCCCGAGCGCCGCGCGATGCCGCAAACCGAGACTGCGGTCGAGCGTCTCGCGCTGGCTCACGGGGAAAATACAAGCCGCCGCCGCGATCCGGCCGTCGCGCACGATCACGCCGCCATCGTGCAGGGCGGACTTCGGATGAAAAAGAGTAAGCAACAACTCCGTCGAAAAAGCCGCGTCCACGATCACGCCCGTTTCCTCATAAACCTTGATCGAAGTATCGCGCTCGATCGCGATGAGAGCGCCGAATTGTTTGTTCGCGAGCTGAGCTACGACCTCCGCCAGATCATGGACCGTCTCGCGTTTTTCACTCGTTAGGGAAAAAATCGGATGTCCCCCCAGCTCGGCCAGACCGCGGCGCAATTCCGGTTGAAAAATCACCACCAGCGCGACGGCGATGAAGACGGAAAAGCTTCGGATGATGAAGCTGATCACGACGAGGTTCAGCAACTGCGTGACGAGGGTGAGGGTGAGAAAAACAATCGCCAGACCGGTCAGCACTTTGGCGCCGCGAGTTCCGCGAAAATAGAGATAGCCGTAATAGACGACGACGCTGAGGAGAAGAATCTCGAACGCGCTGCGCCAGCGCTCGAAAAAAATCTGCGTGATTTGATGGAAGGTCATCGGGTGGCGGCAAGAAGAGCTTCAGTAGTGCGAAGAGCGTCGGCATTTTCGGCCACGTCGTGCACCCGCAGAATCTGCGCGCCGCGCTCGCGCAGGAGCGAGGTCATGGCCACGGTGGCACTCGTTTTGCCTAACGATTCGTTCGAGATTTTGCCGAGGAAAGATTTGCGCGAAACACCCACGACTATTGGACGATCGTCAACGCGCAGCCGTTCGAGATTAGCCAGCAACGCGAGATTGTGCGCGACTGTTTTGCCGAAACCGATTCCAGGATCAAAGGCAAGGCGCTGCGGGTCGATGCCCGAGCGTACGGCCAGCTCGAATTGCTGTCGAAAAAAATCCGCCACCTCGCTGACGACATCTCGATAAACCGGATTGAGCTGCATCGTCTGCGGCGTTCCCTGCATGTGCATGATGATGAGCGCAGCGCGCGTTTCCGCGGCGAGCGCGAACATTCCGGAATCCCCTCGCCCGCCGGTGACGTCGTTGATGATGACCGCGCCGGCCGCAACTGCTGCGCGTGCGACCGCTGCCTTCGAGGTATCGATCGAGATTCGCGCTTTCGTGGATTTTGTCAGCGCTTGCACAACCGGCAAAACACGATCGAGTTCCTCGTTAGGCGAAACCGGTTCTGCGCCGGGCCGGGTCGATTCGCCGCCGATGTCGATGATATCGGCGCCCTGGCGGACCATCTTGAGACCGTGCTCCACCGCGGCTTCAGTGGCGAAGAATTCCCCGCCATCGGAGAAGGAATCGGGCGTGACATTGAGTACGCCCATGATCATGCCGCGACTCGTTAGGTCGATGCTGTTTCCATCAACCTCCCAAGTGATCGCGCGCATGAAGAAGAGACTATCACAGGGCGCGCTTTATTCGACCGCGGCCTAACGAATTCAAAATCACCACGTCCGCGGAGATCAAGTCCTCCCGAGCGAAGTCGAGGGATGACAAAGTTGTTTGAGGCTCATGGCGGGAAACTCGTTAGGCCGCGCGCTAGAACAGCGCCAACTGTTCGTTAGGCCGGCGGAACGCTGCCGTCGAAAGCTTCGCCCTCCCACCAATCCCAGCGCGCTTGCAGCCCGCTGCAAAAAGCGCCGCGATTTGTTCCGCGAAAATTCCTTCGCCGACCATGCGCGATTTGAAACGCGGATCATTCAACCGTTCGCCACCGCGCAGATGGCGAATCCGCCCAAGGACCTTTTCTTTGCGCTCGGGGAAATGCTCTTCCAGCCAGCGCGCGAAAAGCGGCGCCACCGCGAGGGGCAGCCTAACGACTGTATAAGCGGCCCACTGCGCACCGGCTTCCGCCGCCGCCTGCAGAATTGCGGGGGCCTCGTGATCCGTCAGGCCAGGAATAATCGGCGCGACCATCACGCCCACCGGAATGCCCGCCGCGCGCAACTGCGCAATCGCATCGAGCCGCGCCCGCGGCGTCGAAGTGCGCGGTTCGAGAATGCGCTGCATTTTCGGATCGAGCGAAGTCACGGAAATATTCACCGCCGCCGCCTGATAAGCAGCGAGCTCGCCTAACAAATCGATGTCGCGCGTGACTAATTGATTTTTCGTGATGATGCCGACCGGATTGCGAAAGCGCGCCAGCACTTCGAGGCAGCCCCGGGTTATTTTCAAGCGACGCTCGACCGGCTGGTAGGGGTCGGTCACCCCGCTCATCGCCAGCACCTGCGGCTTCCAACCGGGTTTCGCCAGTTCCGCTGCGAGGAGTTCGGATGCGTTCTCTTTCACCATGATGCGGCTCTCGAAATCCAGTCCGGCGGAGAAGCCGAGAAACTCGTGCGTCGGGCGCGCGTAACAATAAATGCAGCCATGCTCGCAGCCGCGGTACGGGTTCAGGCTCGACTCAAAACCAACATCGGGACTGTCGTTATGGGCGATGATGGTGCGGCTGAAATCGCGATAAAACTTCGTCGTTAGGCGCGGACGTTCTTCATCGTTAGGCAAATCTTCGGCGTCGGGCTCAAACGCGAGCGCTTCGAAGCGGTTCGCAGGATTGGCCGAAGCCCCGCGACCATGGAGCGGCAAGGGCGGCGGAGGCGCCATGATCGGCTCCAAGGTTTCATCGAACTCCGATTTCGCACCGTTCACGGGTATACGTTCATGTGAACACCGCCCTCTGTCCAGCGCCGCGCCTTGCTCCTCGCTCTGGCAATGCCAGACTACACTCTCAATCCGCCACCGGAGGGGTGGTCGAGCGGTTGATGGCTCCAGTCTTGAAAACTGGCAGGGCGCAAGCCCTCGTGGGTTCGAATCCCACCCCCTCCGCCAAAAGCGGTCTCGTAGTTTTTCGTTAGGGCCTAACGACTCACTTGCGCGAGGCGCGCGCAGAGCCAGGCGCAGAAAATTCCCAGCACCGCGGCGCAGACGACGTCGGATAGATAATGCGCAGCGACGTAAATGCGCGACGCCGCAATGAGGAGCGGGATGGGCAGAAGACAAAGTCCAAGGCGACGACGCGCGAAGAGGAGGACGCCGAAGAAACCGGTCGTCGCCGCGGTGTGACCACTCGGAAAAGAATTATATTTCGCGCGCAGCTCCAGGCCGTGCCAGCCGGCTTCGCGCGTCACCGAAGGCCGTGCGCGGCCGGTCGCGATTTTCACTCCGCGCGCGGCGATACCCGCAAGCGCACACGCGAGCACCATCGTTAGGCCAAGACGCACCCATTGTTTGCTCCCGCGCCAATACGCCAGTGCGATCAGGAGTAGGCCGGCGAGAATGTGATACGGCCAGTCGCCGAAGCGGCTGACGTTGCCCATGAAATTTTTCGCCGCGCGATTGGGATGATTCACGACCCAGGTGCGTAGCGCGCCGTCGAAATAAAAGGCGAGTCCGATCGCAATCGCGGCGAGAAGCAGGAGGAGCAACCACTTCCAGCGCGGCGCGATTCGTTTCATTAGGAATTTGCCGGTTGTTTTTCGGCGAGCGCCATCTTTCAATCGCGGCTTGCAAGCTGCAACCCGCAATTTCGCGCTGCTCTTCTTCGCGACGTTGCTTTTCCATCTCGCGGGCACCTGGTCGCTGCCGCTGGTCGATCGCGACGAGCCGCGCTTCGCGGAAGCGTCGCGCGAGATGATCGAGCGCAACGATTACGTCGTGCCGTTTTTTAACAATCGTTATCGCTTCGACAAACCGCCGCTCACTTATTGGTTCCAAGTCGCGAGCTTCCGCGTATTTGGCGAGAACGCTTTCGCCGCGCGTTTCCCGACAGCGATCGCCGCCGCTCTCACCGCGCTCGTAATTTTCGCCTGGGGCAGACGGCTCGATTTGGCACGCGCCGGATTTTGGGCGGCGGTTATTTTCAGTCTCTGCCTGCAAATTTTTATCCACGGGAAAGCCGCGGTGGCCGACATGTGGCTGGTGCTTTTCGTGACCCTGTCGCATTGGGCCGGCTACGAATTATGGCGCGATCGTTTCGCCGGCACCTGGCGCAGTGTGGTCCTGCAGCCTAACGATCTCCGGATTTGGTGGTGGCTTTTTTATTGCTCGCTCGCGCTGGCCTTTTTGGCCAAGGGACCGATCGGCTGGGTGTCGTTAGGCACGGTCGCGGTTTGCCAATATCTGCGGCCGGTCCCGCATTTCGCGCGCCGTTTTCTTTTCGTTAGGGGAATGCTTCTCGTCCTCGTCCTCGTCGGACTCTGGGGTGTGCCCGCGCTCCTGCGGACGCACGGGAGGTTTTTTACCATCGGTCTCGGTCGCCACGTCATCGGCCGTTCCTTTGGCACGATGCAAGGCCACGGCAGCAAGTCGATCCTGATCGCCCTCGGCACGCTGCCATATTATTTCCTCACGGTCTTCCTGAGCTTCGCGCCGTGGTCGGTGAAGCTGCCGTGGCTCGCGCGTCGGCTCTGGGCGAAACGCGACGCTTTTGATCTTTATCTCATCGCGGGTGGCGCTGTGATCTTCGTTATTTTTTCGATCGTGAAGACGAAGCTGCCGCACTACATCCTGCCGGCGTTGCCGTTGCTCGCGCTGCTGCTGGCGCGCCATTGGCTCGCGCAGGGGGTGACGACGACCACGCTCCGGCGCTGGTCAGTCGCGACCGCCGTCCTTTGGCTCGCGCTCGCGCTCATCGTCTTGCCGCTCAGCACGCCCTGGTTTTTTCCTTCCGCGGAACTTTTCAAAAAGGCCGAGCCTTATCTGCAGCCGGAAATGGATTTCGCCGCTTTCGATTCCGACGCGCCGAGCCTCGTCTGGAATTTCCGTCGCCGCGTGCACGGCTGGCTCTTCTACAACCAGGCGATCGGTCGCGATGTCGCGGCGATGCAGCCCGATCAGGTGCCATCGTTTCTCGCCCGCGCGGGTCCCCATTTCGTCGTCCTGCCGACGGGTGTGGCAGATCGACTTTACCCGAGGCTGCCGAGCGGTTATCGGAAGTTTTCCACCCGCGGTTTCGACCTTGCCAATGGCCGTTGGGTGGACCTCACGCTCATTATGAAAAACACATGATCACTTTTCTGCACGGCCGCCTAACGAGTTCGCTCCCGACGCAGGCGATCGTCGACGTCGGCGGCGTTGGCTATGAAGTTTTCATCCCGCTTTCGAGCTACGACAAACTGCCGGAACCGGGAGCGGCGGTGCAAATTCTCACGCATCTGCATGTGCGCGAGGACGCGCAGATTCTTTACGGTTTTATGACGGCGGCGGAGCGCGATCTGTTCCGGCTGCTGGTGAATCATGTCAGCGGCATCGGGCCAAAACTTGCGCTCGCGGTCTTGAGCGGAATGAGTGTGAGCTATTTCAAAACCGCGGTGGTGAATTCCGATGTTGCGTCACTTTCGAAAATCAGCGGGCTCGGAAAAAAAACCGCGGAACGAATTGTCCTGGAATTGAAAGACAAGCTTGGAGTAGCCGCGGCCTGGGAAGTAGCGAGCGGTGCGCACGCGCCGACGCCGGAACAGGAACAGGCTAACGAAGCCGTCCTCGCGTTGATCGCGCTCGGCTATAAACAGGTCGACGCGCACAAAGCGGTGCGCGAAGTGCAGCAGGGAAAGACAGCCGCGCTGACGGCGGAAGATCTCGTTAGGCTAACGCTACAGCGGCTCGCCGCCGGTCGCTAAAATCTTGCCTCCGGGTTCTCTCGTTAGGCCAAAGCAGGGTCCGGAGGACGAGATTTCGCAAATCCACAAAGATAATTTTTCAGACGCGAAAAAAAGTCTTGTCGGCTTTTGCGTAAAGTTTAAAACGGTCGGCAAGCCTAACAAACATATGAATAAACCAAGCCGTTCGAAGGTGGGATTAATGCACAGAGTCTTGATCGTTAGCGGAGCGATATTATGCGTGGCGACCTCCGGCGCGATCGCCCAGGTCGCTGCCGGCCCACGACCAGCCGCGGCGCCCGCGGACGCACCGGTAGCTGCGGCCCCAGCCGTTCCCGAAGCCCAGGTCGTACCTGCCAACACCCAGGCGACTCCGGACAGCAGCCCGCAAGCCACCGCCGAACGTGTCATCGTGACAGGATCGAATATTCCCACCGCTGAGGAAGTAGGACCCAACCCGGTTTTGTCTTACAATCGCGCCAGCTTCGAGAAATCCGGTGAGCGCACCGCGGAAGAGTTTTTGCGCAATCTGCCGATCGCAAACGCGAATGGCGTGCCGGTCTCGAACAATGAGAACGGGTCCAATACTGCGGTCGGGGCCGCCGCGATTGCGTTGCGCGGTTTCGATTCCAGAGCAACTCTCGTCCTCTTGGACGGGCGCCGTGTTGCTCCCTATCCGATTGGAAATAATCCTGGCTCGGTCAACGCGATGTTCGTTGACTTAAACTCAATTCCTCAAGCTGCGATCGAGAACATTGAGATTCTCAAAGACGGCGCCTCCACTACCTACGGTGCGGATGCGGTGGCTGGAGTCGTGAACCTGAAGACGCGTCATTATTTTGATGGCGGCCAGGCGACGGTCGAATACGGCAACACGACCGAAAAGGACTCGGGCGTCTTTTCCGCTTCCATCGTTTACGGCGTTGGCACAAGCACGACAGAGATCACCGGCGTCCTGAACTATTATCATCGCAACGCCATCGCCAACCGCGACCGCAGCTACTCGGCGATTCCCCCATTTCTAAGTTCAAATGCGAGCCCGTACAATTTGCAGTTATCGAACGCGGCCGTGGCTGAGGCCGGCGGCACGGTCGTCCCCACGGATACTGGAATTCAGTTTGCCACCGCGCCCGATTTTACGAACGGGTTGGCGCCGGCGAACAACTATCTATATAGCGATTCGCGCATCAGAGCAGGCGCCGCGGGCTTTAATTTCAATCAGTTTTCCCTCTCGTTTCCTTCCACCGAGCGCTACGGCGGCTACACGCATTTCGAGCATAAGTTCTATGGCGAACAAGCCGTGGTTTATGGCGACATCCTGTATCAAAACGTCAAGAGCACGAATGAACTGGCTCCGCCAGCAACTGGGTCTTTCGAAACCGCGGGCCAAGTCACGCTGGCGATTCCACCGCGGGTGCCGAACCTCGCCGGAACCACTCCCTTCGGTGGGCCGACCTATGCGGAAACGGGTGTGACTCCAGGCGCGTTCAATCCTTTCAATCCTTTCAATCAGATCATCTCTGGCGGCAGCCGCGCCCGTCTGGCTGAGTTTGGGAACCGGGTCTTCGATAGCGAGACCGATGCCTTTCTCACCACGATCGGGCTCAAAGGCGACAAGCTCTTCAACGGCACCTGGGGTTACGACGCGGGCTTCCGCTATAGCCAGGTCAAGAATGTCACGACAGGAAAACAGGTTTCCATCTCGCGCTTCAATCGCATTCTCAACCAAGCCGATCCGATCTTCGATCCGACTTCCTCCGAGTACATCGGCACCACGGTCGCATTTAATCCTTTCGGCGATTATCGCGTCCCTATCCCAGCGAATGCCGCCACCGTGGCTTATGCGACGGTTCATCCCAAAGACGAAGACACGTCAAAGCTCGCGACCGTAGATGCTAAGATCTACACGACCTCTCTCATCGAACTGCCGGGCGGCGGCGTCGGCTTGGCCGTCGGTGGTGAGTTTCGCCGGGAAGATCTCTCCGAGAATCCCGACGCATTAAACCTGGCCGGCGATATTGCCGGTAACTCGCCCGTGCCGGCGGTAAATGGTGGGAGGAAGTCCTATGCCTTCTACGCTGAGGCTGAGATTCCTATTTTCAGCCCGACCAACGCGATCCCCGGGTTCCATGCTCTCAGCATTACTCCCTCCGGTCGCTACGAGTCGTTCCGTAATAATAACACCGACGCGCTTGTCCCGAAGGTAGGCATTCGCTGGCAACCGTTTGACGACGAATTAACCTTGCGCGCAACCTGGGGCCAGGGGTTTCGCGAGCCGAGTCTGGAGGAGCTATTTGCCGCGCCGATCTCGGGACTCAAACTTTCGCACGATCCTTTGAACGGTGGCGCTTTCGAACCGGAGACTAATGTGCTCGTGCTAAGTAATAGGAACCTTCAGCCCGAAGAATCCGATTCCTATAACGTCGGTCTTGTTTATTCGCCGAAGTACCTTCCGGGCTTAACCTTTTCCATTGATGCCTGGGGCATCAACCGTGACAAAGTCATCGGCTCTTCTCCGGCCGATGAAGTCCTGGCGCGCGAGGTCACGGGAACCCTGTTGCCGGGTGAGTCCGTCGAGCGCGACGCCGGTGGTGGCATCACTCGCATCGTCACGCAGAACCGTAACCTCGGTTCGCAGCAGGCTAATGGCCTTGACTTCACCTTCCTCTACCAAAAAGACACATCGTGGGGCACTTTCACCTCAGAGACTCAGGCGACCTACTTATATAACTTCGAATTCCCGCAAGGTGAGACCGCGGTAGGTTTGGGTCTGGGTTCTGGTAACCTCGTGGGTTTGACCACTAACCCCGGCGCCTCTAATGAAGGTTTCTATGAGTGGAAGGCCGATAGCAGCCTTGATTGGGCTTGGAAGGGCTTCGATGTGGTAGCGACCGTGCATTACATCGATGGCTTCGACGAACTCGATCCCAATCTCGTGCCGCGCCACGTTGAGTATACAGTTAGGTTCGATCTCCAGGCATCGTATGACTTCACTTCCCTGATTCCGGTCGAGAGCAAACCTGTGCCCGGCTATTCCAAAGACGCTAAGAGTGGTAGCAGGACGGCAGCCGCCTCTTCCCCTGTGATTGACCATTCTTTCGGGGCGCGTTTGCTCGATGGCACAGTCATTACCGTTGGCTGCACTAATCTCTTCGACGACGATCCGCCATTTGCCTCTGGCGAAGGTGGAAATGCGGTCGGCTATCCGGGCTTCACCTACGATGCCACCGGCCGGTTCGTTTACGTGCGCCTAACGAAGAAGTTCTAGCGTTTCGACAAGACATCAGATCTCGGCCTGAGTTTGGAAGAGTGTCGGGTTAGGGACGGAGCCTTTCGCGGTTCCTAAGTCCGCGGCCCATTGGATTAACGCCCGCGGTTGCCGGCCGGTCGACACGACTCTACGCTGAGGTATGAAAACTTTGCTCTTGGCAGTTGGGTTCGTTCTCACTTTCGGAACAAGCGTGTTCGCCCGGCCTCACGCCGAACAGACCTTACCCGCCGGCCATAAGAGTGAGGAGAGATTGATTTTTGTCACCGGCTCCCTCATCCCGCAGCGCGTTGAGTTGCGCGCGCTTGGAACCGCCACGGTCTCGCCTCTTCGCATATTCAGCCGGCGCGAGATCGACGGCCGGGGACGTCTCACGATTCAAGAGACCCTGCTCACTGATCCGGCCGTCCGCATTTTGGGCCGCTAAAGAGGTTCGCCTAACGAACAAAGCCCAAGATGAAAGCCTGCTACGACGTCGTCATCCTCGGTGCCGGTCACAATGGCCTGGTCGCCGCGACCTATTTGGCCCGCGCCGGCCTAAGTGTCCTCATGTTGGAAAAAAACAACTACATCGGCGGCGCGACTACCTCACAGAAAGTCTTTCCTGACTACGACGCCAGCCTCTCACGCTACTCATATCTCGTTAGTCTTTTTCCCGAAAAAATCATTCGCGACCTCGGCCTCGAATTGGAACTCCGGCGCCGGACCACGGGCTCCTTCACGCCTTATGAAAAGAACGGACACCATGACGGCCTCCTCTTGAGCAACGTCTCGGAAGAAACCAGTCGCGAATCGATCGTGCGACTAACGGGAAGTGAGCGTGAATGGGAACAGATGAAAAAGTTCTACGGTCTTTCTCGCGTCTTCGCCGAGAAGGTCTGGGATAGCATGCTCGAGCCGCTGGTCTCCAAAGAAGAAATGCGTGGTCGCTTCCAAGGTGACGCCACGAGCCAGGAGGCATGGCGCAGTCTGGCCGAAGAACCTTTGGGCGTTTCCCTCGAGGGTTACCTCGACCACGACCTGCTCCGCGGACTCGTCTTTACCGACGCAAAGATAGGAGTCTCCACCCATCCGCATGATCCTACTTTGCTACAAAATCGTTGCTATCTCTATCACCTCATCGGCAATAAGACTGGTGAGTGGAAAGTCCCGGTCGGCGGCATGGGCGCGGTCGCGGGCAAACTAGAGAAAGCCGCGCGCGCCGCCGGCGCCGGGATGCTCACTTTGGTAAAGCTAAGTGCACTAGAGTTAGGAGGGAAACAACACTGTGTCACCTTTGAGCATGACGGTAAGACTCAGCGGGTCGATACCACATTCCTTCTCGTCAATTTCGGCCGGAACGTCCTCTCAGAGTTAGTCGGCCAGACCTACGAGTCCGATAAGACTGATGAAGGCTCCGTCTTCAAAATCAATCTTCTGCTCAAACGCCTGCCGAGATTGAAAGCAACTCATTACCCGGCAGACGAAGCCTTTCGCGGCACCTTCCACATTGATGAAGGTTATGCCGAGATGAACCTCAGCTATGAGCAGGCCTTGGCCGGTCACCTACCCGATAAGTTACCTTCCGAAGTTTACTGTCACACGCTGACTGACGATAGCATTCTCTCTCCTGAGTTGCGCACCGAGGGCTTTCACACCCTGACTCTCTTTGGCATCGACACCCCATGGTCACTCTTCGCTTCGGATAATAAGACCGTCTCCCAGCAAGCGCAGCGAAAATTCCTCGACGGCATCAATCACTGGCTGGCGGAGCCGCTGGAGGAATGTCTGGCCGTGGCACGGGACGGGAGCCTTTGCCTGGAAAGCAAAAGTCCCGTCGATATCGAAGACTCGTTAGGACTTTTCCACGGCAATATTTTCCAATCAGCGCCCACCTTCCCCTTCGCCACCGCAGCAGAGCAAGTAGGAACGTGGGGCGTAGAGACTGAGTTCGAGAACGTTTTCTTTTGCGGTTCCAGCGCACATCGCGGCGGAGCGGTCAGCGGCATCCCCGGCCACAATGCCGCGCAAAAAGTCTTGCAGGCAATTAATAGGTCATCTCACGAATAACCATGTCATCCTGAGGCGGCGAAGCGCGGCGAAGGACCCCGCGAGCGACCGTTGACGTCACTCTCGAGAACGATGCCGATACACGCCTGCGGGCTTTCTCGCTTCGCTCGGGATGACATACTTGTCTGGGAATGAAACAGCTCATAAACTCTGCGGTTGACCCATGCAGACGGAAAGCGCATTTTGATCTGCATGAGAACCACCCTCAACCTGGATGACGATCTCCTTGCTACCGCTCGAGCGTGCACCGGCATCAGGGAGAAAACCCGTCTCCTTCATCTCGGGCTGGAGGCGTTAGTCCAACGCGAAGCCGCGCGCCACTTGGCCGAGACTGGGGGTAAGGATCCGAACGCGACGGCCGGACGGCGCCGTAGACACTAGTAGAAAACGGTGAAGGTCTTGATCGATACATCAATCTGGATCGATCACCTCCATCGCTCCGACAAACAATTGCGTGCCCTGCTCGAACTCGGCGCGGTCTGTACCCATCCGGTAGTCATCGGCGAACTAGCCTGCGGAGCGATCAGGAATCGCGACTACTTTCTCACGCAGCTCCTTCGCCTAACGAGTATAAGAGAAGAGAGCGCGGGAACCACGTTGCGTCTTATCGAAGCTAAGAGGCTTTGGGGCCGCGGCCTCGGCTGGAGCGACATCCGGATTCTCGCCTCCTGCCTTTCCGCGGGAGCGCAACTTTGGACCCGTGACACAAGCCTGCGCCGTGCGGCCACGCTCCTCAAAATTTCACCGCCTGCGAGAGGCCGCGCTTGATCGAGAGGTTCTGATCAGATATCCCACCACGTGCTCACGGTTCAAGACCTAACCAAACATTACGGGCCACGGATTGCGCTCGCGGACGTTTCCTTCTCGCTCGAACCAGGCGAGTTCTTTGGGTTACTCGGGCCTAACGGAGCCGGTAAGACCACGTTTATGTCGCTCGTTGCCGGACTGCGTCCGGCGGATGCGGGTGAGATCTTTTTCAACGGCGAAAGGTTTTCTCCCGAACGCATCGAGCAACGCGCACAGCTCGGCTATGTGCCGCAAGACCTGGCCTTGTATGTGGACCTGACTGCCGAAGAAAACCTGCGCCTTTTTGGCCAGCTCTACGGACTAAGTGGTGCGCTCCTGCGCGAACGAGTCGCGGAAGGTCTCCGCGCCGCGCAACTCGAAAAGCGTCGCGCCGAACAAGTAAGGAAGTTCTCCGGCGGAATGCGCCGA
Organism: Chthoniobacterales bacterium; assembly: GCA_013821455.1. GTDB lineage: Bacteria > Verrucomicrobiota > Verrucomicrobiia > Chthoniobacterales > UBA10450 > Palsa-1392. Next base: position 38,195 of record JACDGS010000026.1, on the reverse strand, counting down.
CGCCTTAACCTCGTCGCCGCCGTAATGCATCACCCAAAGTTACTCCTATGCGATGAGCCGACCGTGGGTGTCGATCCGCAATCGCGCAACGCGATCTTCGAGTTCGTGGAAAAGCTGCACGCCGCCGGGACCACGGTCGTTTATTCGACTCACTACATGGAGGAGGCGACTCGTCTTTGTTCGCGCATCGGTATTCTCGACCACGGGAAATTGCTGGCGATCGGCACGCTCGATGAGTTACTCGCGGAGCTGCCCTTTACCGAACAAATCCGGATCGCGCGCAACGACGCAACTTCGCCGCATGAAGCTATCTTCCAACAATTCGGGCAGGTGTCGACGGGCGATGATGCCTATATCCTACAGCCGCGCGCTGGCTTGCATCTCTCAGAGTTTTTCGCTGCCATGGAACGGGTCGATGTCCCTTATCGCCACCTCACGGTTACGCGGCCGAGTTTGGAGAACGTCTTTCTGCATCGCACCGGGAAGTCTCTGCGGGATGGTTGACGTAAGAGCCTACGCCTAACGAATAAAGGACTTCATGCGTACTATTTTCATCCTTCTTGAAGGCGAAGTTCGTCGCTTTCTCCGAGATAAATCCGGACTTTCGCTCACCTTCCTCGTGCCAATCGTGTTGATCTATATCTTCGGCCACGTTTTTGGCGTGAGCGGAGACGGACCGAGCGGAATTCCTCTCGCGGTCGTGAGCGAAACGAATGCGCCGGTCGCGGCCACCATCACCGCTGCTTTGCAAAAGGAAAAGGCACTTAGAATCATCACGACGGACACTCAGGCGAAGGAATCGAAACCTCTTAGCGAAGCGCAAGTGCGCGAGCGCCTGCGCGCGGGCTCGCTCCGCTTTGCCCTGATCTTTCCGCCGGACACTGAGAGTGATGACCGTTTCGGAGTAAGGCTGAAGTTCCTCGAGAATCCGCGCAACGAGATCGAGACTCAGACCGTCCGCGGGCTTCTGGAGAAGACGATTTTCACCTCGGCGCCGCAGGCATTCCTCGCCTCTCTGCAAAAGCGCGCGTCAAAGGCGATCGGCCAGCCGAATCTCGATCAATTCAATCACTCGTTAGCCGAAGCGATCACCAAAGCCTTTGGTGGCGACGCAAATGAGACTTATGCGCGGATTAGCAAAGGCACCCTGCCCACAAACACCGGCGCGTCCTCGACCTCCGGTAACTCATTCCTTGATAAGTTAATCAAGATCGATTCCGAGCAGGTAACAGGCGCGCAGGTGAAGAGCCCGATGGCGACACGGAGCGTGGGAGGTTGGGCGATGATGTTCCTTCTCTTCTCACTCTCAGGCGCTGCTACCTCGCTCTTCGACGAAAAGAAAGTAGGCCTTTACCAGCGCCTCCTCTCCGCGCCGGTGCGTCGGACACATATCCTTTGGAGTAAGTATCTCTTTGGCATGCTGGTCGGGCTGGTGCAGTTAGGCGCTCTCTTTACCGCCGGTCATTTCCTTTTTGGGATAGATATCACGACTAACCTTGGCAATCTTATCCTTATCTGTTTTGCTGCTTCGAGCGCGTGTGTGGCTTTCGGAATGCTGCTCGCCGCGATTGCTCCAACGTCCACCGCGGCTAACGGCATGGGAACTTTTCTTATTCTCACCATGAGCGCCATTGGCGGCGCCTGGTTTCCGACCAGCTTGATGCCTGAGTTCATTCAGCATCTGAGTAAGCTCACGATCGTCTATTGGTCGATCGAAGGATTTCTTCAAGTCCTATGGGCTAACTGCACGACGCTGGAATTGCTCCCGACACTCGGCATCCTACTGGGCATCGCCGCAGTCGTGAACATCTTCAGTATTTGGCGATTCAATCACGGCCAGATCTTTGAGTAGAAGCAGCTCGCTACAGAAAAAAGGCGTGTCATCCTGAGCCGGCGCAGCGCGGCGAAGGACCCCGCAAACGTCCCATAGACTCTCGCTCGAAGACAACGCCGGAAAAACGCTTGCGGGGTCCCTCGCTCCGCTCGGGATGACACGCCTTCCCCGTTTATGAGATGACCCGGCTCCCTTACTCGTTAGGCTACGGTCCAACTACTTTCCACCGGTTACGGTATAGCCCTCGGCCCGGAGATCCTCCGCCAATTCCATCTCCATCTGCACCGCGGCTTCGAATGGCATCGGGTTTAGGTGGGCGAAGAGCTCAGGTAGGAGACGCACGCCATACTTCCTCACCACCCAGGCTGACTTATAACCATGCTTATGATTCTCGAACCTATGCTCTACCGGAAGGCCCGTCATGCCGACATAGAGGCAGGGTTTCGAAGGATGGCGTTTCCGATTCAGGCGAAGCACTGATGGATGTTTGAGCACAGCCTCATCCAGCAGGATGACATAGACGCTATGATGAAACTCATCCACCCAAGTCACCTATCTTTGCACGGTCGCTTCCGCGAAAGCCGGGTCGCCTTCTGCCCGGTGTAAGCGCGCTTCCTCGGCCGTGCCAAAGAGACGCGCGCGTTTCTCGTCGAACTCCCCTTCCCAGCGCCCGACCACCACGGTCGCGAGGCAATTACCGATAAGATTCACGCATGTCCTGCCCATATCCATCAGCTCATCCACGCCAAAAATAACTGCTACCCCTATCGGACCCAACCCGTCCGGAAGGAAGGTATTCAAAGTAGCAAGCAAAATAACTAACGACGCCCTCGGCACTGCGGCCACGCCTTTCGAAGAGATCATAAGAGTTAGCATCATCACGATCTGTTGGCCGAAACCGAGGTGCTGCCCGGTCGTGCCTTCCGCCGCCTGCGCGACAAAGACCGCAGCGAGCGCGAGATAGAGCGTTGAGCCATCCAAGTTAAAAGAATAGCCCGTCGGCATAACAAACGCGACAATGCGTCGAGGCACACCGAAGCGTTCCATCGCTTCCATCGCCTTCGGTAACGCTGACTCACTGCTCGTGGTAGCAAATGCAATCGCCGCCGGCTCGCGCACCGCCCTAACGAACTGACGCAGCGGAATGCGCAGGAGCAAAATGACCGTGCCGAAAACAAAGACGACGAACAGAGTTAATCCAAGGTAGAGTGAAAGAATCAAATTACCGAGATGAGTGAGGACACCTAGTCCTTGCGAGCCGATGGTATGTGCCATCGCCGCGCCGACACCTATCGGCGCGAACATCATCACGTAGTTAGTGAATTTGAACATGACCTGCGAAAGACTTTCCATCGCGCGCAGGATAGGTTTGCCTTTCTCCCCCACCGCAGAGACAGCCATGGCGAAGAGCACCGCGAAGGCAACGATCTGTAGCACGTCCCCCTGCACCATCGCTTCCACTACGCTCGCGGGAAAAGCGTGGACGATGGTTTCGATCAACGTCTTAGGATGAGTCTGTCCTATTTTCTGAATGATGCCTGTGTTACTCGCAGCCAGGACAACACCGACGCCTGGCTTGGTGAAATTTACCACCGCCAGACCTATGAAGAGGGCAGCCGTAGTTACGATCTCGAAATAAATCAGCGCCTTCACACCCATGCGCCCGACCTTGCGCAGGTCGCCGCCACCCGCGATGCCAACGACCAGAGTCGAGAACACGAGCGGCGCTATGACTGACTTGATGAGGTTGAGAAAAATATCGCGCAGAAAATAAACCGAGTTACCCCAGTCCGGCCGGAGCCAGCCGACAAATCCACCGACGACCAGGCCGAGCATGATCTGCGTAGTAAGAGACGGGCGATACTTCATTCGGATATGTCGTCCACAGATTACACAGATTTACACAGATTAGGGAGAGGATAAGGAATGATTCTTCCTTTTGGTTAATCTGTGAAAATCTGCGAAATCTGTGGACCAATCCTATCTACCAACTCATGAGCCTAACGAATCTTCGCTGCACCGCCTGTGGCCGCACTTACGAATGGCGGCAACTGCACAATGTCTGCACTGTCTGCCACAAACCACTCTTCGCGGAATACGATCTCATCGCAGCCGGGCACACCTTCACGCGCGAGAGCCTGGCGGGACGAACCAAATCGCTCTGGCGTTATCGCGAGGTTCTGCCCTTACCGGCAGAAGCAGAACCGGTGTCGTTAGGCGAAGGCGGCACGCCTCTTTTGCCGCTCACTCGCTGGGCGAAGGAGATCGGATTTTCTAATCTGTGGGTAAAGGACGAAGGACAAAACCCAACGCAAAGCTTCAAAGCACGCGGGATGACGACCGCTGTTTCGATGGCGAAATATCTCGGCGCGAAGAAACTGGCCGTGCCGACCGCGGGAAACGCTGGCGGCGCGCTCGCTGCCTACGCCGCGCGCGCGGGCCTGGAGGCGTATATTTTCATGCCTAACGACACCCCGCGGGCGAACGTAATCGAGTGCCGCGAAGTAGGAGCGCACGTTACTTTGATCGATGGTCTGATCACAGACTGCGGCGCGGAGATCGCGCGGCGCAAAGAGGCGGAAGGCTGGTTCGACATGTCCACGCTCAAGGAACCCTATCGCGTCGAAGGCAAGAAAACGCTGGGTTATGAGTTAGCAGAACAGTTAGGATGGAAGCTGCCGGATGTGATCCTATATCCGACCGGCGGCGGCACCGGACTCATCGGCATGTGGAAGGCTTTCGACGAAATGGAAACGCTGGGTTGGATCGACTCAAAGCGTCCCCGTATGTTTTCCGTGCAAGCGGCGGGTTGCGCGCCGATCGTTAGGGCATTCGAGGCCGGTGAAGAGTCGGCCGTGGAATTTCCCAACGCGCAGACCAAGGCTTCCGGTCTGCGTGTGCCAAAGGCTATCGGAGATTTTCTCATGCTTCGCATCCTGCGCGCTTCGGGCGGCGGTGCGCTCGCCGTCGAGGACGAGAAAATGATTGCTGAAACCCGCCTGCTCGGCGCGGCGGAAGGGCTTTTCGCCGCGCCGGAAGGGGCGGCCTGTTTTGCGGCTCTTAGAGTCCTTTACTCGTTAGGCACGGTCGCGCCGGACGAACAAGTCGTCATCTTCAACACCGGCTCAGGCGTCAAATACCTGGAATGCTACGAATGAAACCGATCCTCTTCGCTGGGCGGCTCCGCGGATTACGTTGGCAATGTTGTGAGCGGCGGAGCAATTTATCGCGGCTCACAATTTACCGAGTATACCAGCGTTACATCTTTTGTGATGAAGGTAGCGGGAACATATGCTCGTTCGCGCCACGCGAATCATTTCATTGTTCCCGGAGACCTCGCGCACTCCATGGCTTTAACTCTCCGACCTATCCACCAACCGCTACCTTGCGCACAATCCCCCAGCCGCTAAGTCTGGACACGAAGCGCATCTTTCGTTTGCGCCTGTCCGGGTTATAAGTCGTGCACCGGGTAGGATGATCGCTTCTAACTCATCATGTTCCTTCCCAATATCGCAGTCTTAAGCGGGTTATTGGTTGGCTCCGAGCTGACTCTTGCGCTCGCGAAGCGCTCTCACTCAGGCAAAAAGGATCGCGCGACGCTCCCTCTCCTTTGGTTGGTTATTGGCTTGAGCCTCTGCCTCGCCTTCGAGCTGCGCGCTCGGCTTCCGCAGGGACTTATGCCACATCCTTTGTCTTGTTATCTTGTCGGACTGTGTCTCTTCACCGCCGGCCTGATCCTGCGCTGGTGGGCGATCGTTTATCTCGGTCGCTTCTTTACCGTGAATGTAGCTATTGCCGAAGATCATCAGTTGATCACGACTGGACCTTATCGCTATGTGCGTCATCCTTCGTACAGCGGCTCGCTCCTGATCTTCCTCGGGTTTGCTCTTTGTTTCCAAAACTTCTTCTCGCTGGTGGCGCTTCTAATACCGATCAGCGCGGCATTTCTCTGGCGGATTCACGTCGAGGAGATGGCTTTGCGCGCAAACTTCGGGGAGCGCTACGTTAGATACGCCCGCGAAACTTACAGAGTTATCCCCTTCGTTTACTAATCGGGCTAGCTGGTCGGACTTAGATGATAACCACGTCGTCGGTGGTTAGTCAGAAGCGTAATCGCGCAGCGTTGTCATCCTGAGCCGCGGAGACGGCGAAGGACCCCTCTATGCAATTTGGCGGCCAGTTTTATCCGAAACGTTCAGTTACAATTGTGGGGTCCTTCACCGCGCTTCCCCGGTTCAGGATGACAAGGGATGTAGCCAGTTACGTCGTCTCATCGTTAAGCAAAATATCTTCTTCTGACGGCACCGGCTTTTGAGAAAGCCGGGGCGGATTCTTTCCTACTCGTGTAATGTTAGCACGATGAAATACACGCACCTCGGACGAAGCGGACTTAGAATTTCACGTCTTTGTCTCGGCACGATGAACTTCGGGCCACACACCACGGAGCAGGAGAGCTTCGCGATTATGGATAAGGCCTTGGAGTTAGGCATCAATTTCTTCGATACCGCGGATGTCTATGGTTGGGAACCGGGGGAAGGCGTCACGGAGAAAATTCTAGGACGCTGGTTTGCCCAAGGCGGACGGCGGAGGGAAAGCGTTGTGCTCGCGACCAAGGTCTATGGGAACATGCAGCTCGCTAATATGATTGATCCAAATTTGGGTCACGGCTTATCGGCGCGAAAAATTATCCTTTGCTGCGAGAATAGCCTCCGGCGTTTGCAGACTGAGTATCTCGACCTTTATCAGATGCATCATATCGACAGGACTTGTCCGTTCGACGAAATCTGGGAAGCGATGGAGACACTCGTGCGCCAGGGGAAGGTTATCTACGTCGGATCGAGTAACTTCGCGGGCTGGGATATAGCCACCGCTCAGCAAGTCGCAGCGCAGCGGCATTTTCCAGGTCTCGTTAGTGAGCAGAGTCATTACAATTTGGAACAACGGACGGTAGAATTGGAAGTGCTACCGGCCTGTTTGCACTATGGGCTGGGTGTCATTCCATGGAGTCCGCTGGCGGGTGGATTGCTCGGCGGGGCGCTGGCGAAACAAGCGGGAGGCCGCCGCGGCAGCGAGGAAGTAGAGAAGCGCATCGCAGATAAGAGGGAACAGTTAGAGAAATACGAAGCTCTCTCCCGCGACCTGGGAGAAAGTCCGGCTGACATCGCGCTCGCATGGTTGCTGCAAAACCCGGCGGTGGCATCTCCGATCATTGGTCCGCGGACGATGGAGCAACTAACAGGATCTCTTCGTTCCATCGAGATCAGCCTTTCGCCGGAGACGCTTTCATCGCTCGATGAGATTTGGCCGGGTCCGGGCGGTTCTGCACCGGAGGCTTACTCATGGTGAGCGTGAAATGCTGGTACCTATGATTCTGAGAATACGGGGCACTGGTCGTAAGCGGGATTAGAGTCATACTGGGCGGTTACCAGTCATCCCGAGCGAAGTCGAGGGATCCCGTGACATACCTTTAAGGTAAGTTGGCGGGATCCTTCGACTCCGCTACGCTCCGCTCAGGATGACAAGCCAACCGTTCGCGAGAATAGCGCTGCATAATCTAACTTTCCTGCTTGTGCGCGAGAGCGGCTTCATGGATTGATCGGTAATGCCTGAAGCGAAACGCGCCCTTATCACCGGCATCACCGGACAGGATGGTTCCTATCTCGCGGAGTTACTCCTCGGTAAAGGCTACTCTGTTCATGGTGTCGTTAGGCGCACGAGTAATGTCGTGCGCTCGCGCATCGAGCATCTGCGCGCGGATGAGTCAGTCTATGGAAGCCGGCTTTTCCTCCACTACGGCGACCTATCCGATGGGACGACTTTGCGGCGCATTTTTTCGCAGGTTGAGCCGGCGGAAGTTTATCATCTCGCGGGTCAGAGCCATGTGGGACTAAGTTTCGAAATTCCGGAATCGACTTCGGAAGAAGTCGCGATGGCGACTTTGCGCTTGCTAGAAATCTCGCGCGATCAGAAGCAGCCGCTGCGCTTCTATCACGCTTCCAGCTCGGAGATTTTCGGCGCGCCTAACGAGTCGCCGCAGACGGAGGAGACCGCGCTCCGGCCAACCAGTCCGTATGGGTGTGCGAAGGCTTTTGCGACGCAGTTGGCGCGGGTCTATCGGCAGGCTTACGGACTCTTCGTTTGTAATGGGATTCTTTATAACCATGAGTCTCCGCGGCGGGGCGAGAATTTCGTCACGCGCAAGATCGCGCGCGCGGTCGCGCGGATTAGTCGCGGCTTGGAGCATGAGTTAGTGCTGGGGAATACTTCGGCGCGGCGTGATTGGGGTTATGCTCTCGACTATGTCGAGGCGATGTGGCTCATGCTGCAACATAATGAGCCGGATGACTATGTGGTCGCGACGGGAGTCACTCATTCGGTGCAGGACTTTGTCGAGGAGGCGTTCGCGGTCGTAGATTTGCCTTGGGAGAAACACGTGAAGCACAACCCCGCCTTTGAGCGGCCTAACGAGCCTAACAGGCTTGTAGGTTCACCGGAGAAAATAGAGCGTGTTTTGGGCTGGGAAGGGCAGACTTCGTTCTCCGGATTAGTCCGTGAAATGGTGGAAGCGGAATTGGCTGCTCTCGGACCCGAGGTCGAGTGAGATAGTTAGTCTTAGGCTGGGAGATCGTCCTCTTTGGCAGGAGGGGTCCCTCGCTTCGCTCGGGATGACACGTCTTTCCTATCCGGGCTGGGAACCGAAGTCGCGCGACACTTCCGCCCCTCTAACTAACGAGAAGTATATATCTCCGTCGGTAAGACCGACCGCTGCCTCGAGACGTTTTCATCCAGGTAGATGCCGCCAGCAATAAGAACGCTGCCATCAAGCAGGAGTGTCGCGGTGTGCAGCTCGCGTCGATAACGCATATTTCCCGCACTCACCCACGTCTTCGTCGAGGATTGAAACAGTTCGGCGCTGGTGATTCCACACGTGGTTAAGGTTTGCCCACCAGTGACAAGGACCTGGCCGTTGGGCAGCAACGCGCCCGCGTGGAAGTGCCGGCCTATGGCCAGGCTATCCGTTAAGGTCCAATCGCCCGTTTGCTCATCGTAAACTTCGCTTTCCGCCGACGACGTATTGGACTGACTAAAGCCACCGGCGTTGAGAACAGTGCCATCGACAAGCAATGCCGTAACCGAAAGGGAGAGCGCGGTGTTTAGCTTCCCAGTCAAAGTCCAAGTCGCGGTGACGGTATGGTATAACTCTGTTTCGGAATAAACCTGACTTCCCCCGGTCGCCAGGACGTCGCCGCTGGAGAGCAGGGTCAGAGTGAAATCATAGCGAGATCGATTGAGCTTATCGGTAAAGCTCCAACTCGCGGTCGCCGGATCGTAGATTTCCGCGGAGGTCAGCCCTGTTCCGGTGCGATCGTATCCGCCGGCGACGAGCACCCGGCCGTCCGCGAGCAATGTCGCAGCCGCATGCCGGCGATCGACCATCATATTACCGGTAGCACTCCAAACGCCGGTAGCAGGATCGTATAACTCCGCGCTCAAGTAACCTGCGGGCGAAGTCGCGCCGGTGGCAACCAGGACTTTTCCGTTTGGCAGAAGAACGGCTATTTGGTTTGTCCGCGAAAAGAGCATGCTGCCTGTGGCACTCCAGGTTTTAGTGGCAGGATCGTAAATCTCCGCGCTATGCAGGGCGTGCGGGAAAACCGTCCCGCCCGCGACAAGCACACGGCCATCCAGCAACAAAGTCGCCGTGTGCGAGGAACGCGCACTCGTTAGGCTGCCGGAAACGATAAAGCGCGCAGCAGCCGCGACCGGCTCCACGATCAGAGCAAGACTCGCGGCGACGAGAAAGCACCTCGAAGCATTGGTGAAAAAGCGCGCGGGATGGAAAAGGCCAGTCTGTGATGAGCGTGAGTGTTTCATAAGAGATAAGCCTGAGCGGCCATGAGTGGTTCGCTATCCTGCATGGATGGCCGACACAAAGACAAGTCAAAACCGATTTCTTGCGCTTTAGTCGGCGGGTTCTAGTATCCGGGCGTGAAAAAAATCGAGGCGATCATCAAGCCCTTCAAGATGGAGGCCGTGAAAGAGGCGCTCGCGGAGATCGGGGTCGAAGGAATGACCCTGACCGAAGTCCGAGGATTTGGCCGCCAGAAAGGCCACACCGAGATTTATCGTGGCAGCGAATATACCGTCGATTTTTTGCCCAAGGTGAAATTGGAGATCGTTCTCGCCGACGACCGGGCGCAGCGCGCGGTCGAGGCGATCACTCATGCCGCCAAGACCGGAAAAATCGGCGACGGCAAAGTCTTCGTCTCCGATGTCGAACAAGTCATCCGCATCCGCACCGATGAGCGCGGCGCGGAAGCGATTTAGTCACTCCTTTACTCGTTAGGCAAAGATGAACGACTATCTCGTCTCGGTTTTCCTCGGCGTGATCGAGGGCTTGACTGAATTTCTACCGGTCAGTTCCACAGCGCATCTGCGCATCGCGGAGGCGCTCCTCGGCCTCGATCTGCAGAGTGGTTTTTGGAAGATGTACAGCATTGTCATCCAGCTCGGCGCGATCCTTGCGCTGACCGCTTATTTCTGGCGGCGCATCCTAAAGTTCCTCGGGACGTTTCCCAAAGGAGAAACCGGCGATCGCACTTTTCTCACCCATCCGCTCGGCCTCGTTTTTGTCGCCTTTGTTGTCACCGCGGTGCCGGCCTTTTTGCTGACCAAGCTGATCGGGAAAAACCTGGAGAATCTCTGGGTCATGGCCATCGCGCTGCTCATCGGCGGCATCGTGATGTGGGTGGTTGATGCTTTGTTCGTTAGGCCGCGAGTCGAAAGGATGGAGCAGGTTTCGCTGCCGACTGCGATCTGGATCGGCGCCGTGCAAACGCTCTCCGCCATTTTCCCGGGAACCTCGCGCTCCATGTGCACGATCGCGGCCGGTCAGGTCGCGGGCCTGTCGCGCGAGGCGGCGCTGGAGTTTTCCTTTTTCCTCTCCATCCCCACGATGTTCGCCGCGACGGGTTACGACTTGCTGAAGACGCTCAAGCCCCATCACCCCACCGAGGCGATTGCTCCCCTAACGATGACTCCGCATCTCTGGTTGCTTGTGGCGATCGGTTTTGGCGTTGCGTTTGTCGTGGCCTTTGCGGTGGTCGCGTGGTTTTTGCGCTGGGTGCGGCGGCATGGCTTCACGCCGTTCGCCATTTATCGAATCGTGCTCGGCGCCGCGCTTCTTTTCGCGCTCAGTCGCGGGCTCATTGGCCGCTGAGAACAAAGCAGCTACAGTCCCACCGTCGTGACCGAAGAGACTATCCTACCCGATCTGCAGAGCTGCGTGCTCTGCGAAGATGTGCGCTGCGAATTCAACGGCATGCAGACCCTTGTCGGTGTGCTCAACGTCATCCCGACACCGAAACTGCCGGTTAATTATATGCGCCTCTGCATCTGGACCCGCTGGTGCAGTGGCTCGGGGAAATTTCGTCAGCGCTCGAAGATTGTCGGACCCGACGACACGCAAACTCTCGCGCAAGCCGAAGTAGAATTTGCGCTCAAGGAAATGGAAGGCCACGCGACGAACGTCCACTACTTCGGCGGAGTGCAGTTCCAACAATTCGGTCTGCATCACGTGGAAATTTATCTGGGCGACGAGCTCAAGCTGCGTTTCCCGCTGCCGGTGCTCGAAGTGAAACAGCCTAACGCCTAACGAGAAGACTTTTTTTTGGCTTGCTTTGTACCGCCCGTGCTGAGTAAAACCGGGTTGCGATGTCCCTCCGCCCAGCCCTCCCCTGGTTCCTCCTGGCCATTCTTGCCGGCCGCGTTCACGCTCAAGTCGCAGCCGGTCGTCAGGCGATTGCTCACGCCGTGCCGATCCCGCTGCTGGCCGACGCCTTTGATTTTCCCGTCGGGTAAACCGAACGCGGATGGTTATTACAAAGCGCGTGGCTTTTCGTTAGGCAATCATCCCGGCGAAGACTGGGACGGGAGCGGCGGCGGCGAGAGCGATTTCGGCGATTCGGTCAGCAGTATTGCCGACGGCGTGGTGGTTTGGCGCGGGATGCGCGTTCGGGCTGGGGGAATATCGTCATCGTGCGCCATCAATTCCGCGAGGGCGGCGGGGTGCAAACCGTGGACGCACTCTTCGCGCACCTCGACACAGTCCTGGTGAGCGGCGGAGAGAAGGTGGCGCGTGGACAACAAATCGGCACCGTCGGGACAGCGCACGGGATCCACTCCGCACATTTGCATTTCGAGATCCGCAAAAATCTCGACATCGGCATCCACCGCGCCGCTTTCCCGTGCGACTTCAGTTGTTATTACGACCCCACCAAATTCATCGCCAGCCATCGCCACCTCGGATCGTCGCCGGCCGCGTGTAATGGCTTGTTTGCCTGTGCCCGCGCGCTGCAATTCCCTGCGGCCGAGAATAGCCTAACGACAAGGCCAGCCGTGGCAGCTAACCCGCTCTTGCCCGGGCTGGACCGCTCCACCACGCTGCTGCCTTAATGCCTAACGGATCCCCCTAACGAACTCTCGCACTGCCTGGAACTGCATCAGCCGACGAGTGCGAGGATGATTAGGATCAGCAGGACAAGACCGATTCCTCCAGAAGGGTAGTAACCCCAGCCCGAGCTGTAAGGCCAGGCCGGAAAAGCGCCGATCAGAAGCAGGATCAGGATGACAATCAGGATAGTACGCATGAGAGGAGCTAACGAACTTCACCCGGGATTGGCAATGCCAATTTCCTCGCGCGCGGGAGGCGCCGCCGAGTTGGAAAAGCAGCTTGCGCGGCTCTGCCCTCGTTCCTATGGTTCGGGCGCGTTGGCGGCGGACTTCCGGTAAAACTTTCGCGCCCACCATTCCTCAACCGCGAAGGCAGATGGCTAACACGATTCTCGTCGGCGCGCAGTGGGGCGATGAAGGCAAAGGCAAAATCATCGACGTCCTCACGGGCAACGCCGACATCGTGGTGCGCAGCCAGGGTGGAAATAACGCCGGCCACACCGTCATCCACGCCGGCAAAAAATTCATCCTTCACCTCATCCCGTCGGGAATTTTGCGGGCGGGAAAGATTTGCGTCATCGGCAACGGCGTAGTCATCGATCCGGTCGCACTCGTTAGGGAAATCGACGGCCTGCGCGCTCTCGGAGTGAAGGTGGGGAAAAACCTGCTCATCAGCGACTGCGCGCATCTGGTGCTCCCGTATCATCGCGCGCTCGACGAGCAACGTGAGCTGCGCAAAGGCCGCGCCAAAATCGGCACGACCAAGCGCGGCATCGGTCCCGCTTATGGCGACAAAGCCGCCCGCACCGGCCTGCGCATGACCGACTTGATGCAGCCGGAATTGTTCTCGAAAAAACTCGCGGCCAAAATGCGCGAAAACAATAGCATCCTCAAAGCGCTCGGCGCGAAACCGATTCCCTGCGCGAAAGTGGAAGCCGATTTTCTCGAGGCGGGTGAACGTTTGCGACCGTTCGTGGCCAACACCGTGGTTTACTTGCACGAGGCGTTGCAGGCTGGGAAAGAAATTTTGTTCGAAGGCGCGCAGGGAACTTTTCTCGACATCGACCACGGCACCTATCCATACGTTACCTCGTCGAACACGACCGCAGGCGGCGCCTGTACCGGCTCGGGTGTGCCGCCGCATCGGATGGACCGCGTGCTCGGCGTGATGAAAGCCTACACCACTCGCGTGGGCGAAGGCTCGTTGCCGACGGAGGACGCCGCACTCGCGGAGATGCTCCACGAAATGGGCCGCGAGTTCGGCGCGACCACCGGACGCGCGCGCCGCTGCGGCTGGTTCGACGCGGTGGCGACTCGTTATGCCACGATGATCAACGGCATCGACGAGCTCGCCATCACCAATCTCGACGGCCTCGACACGGTCGATCCGATCAAGGTCTGCGTCGGTTATCGGCTTGATGGCAAAGAACTCGCAGTGCCCCCGAGCGACGCGGCGCAATTGACGCGCTGCGAGCCGATCTACCTGGCCCTGCCCGGCTGGAAACGCTCCACTGAACGAGCCCGCAAGCTAACCGATTTGCCTAACGAGGCCCGCGCTTACATCACAAAAATCGCGGAACTGACGGGCGCGCGCCTAACGATCGTTAGTGTCGGTCCTTCGCGCGGGCAGACCCTGATGCTCTGACGTGTTTCCGGGAGGGGAAGTTTTGTCCACAGATTCCACCGATTTACACAGATTTTAAGTTTGGCTATTCCGCTCAGAAATCTGTGTAAATCTGCGAAATCTGTGGACCACTCTCTCGTGAGTTAGCAAATGCCGCCGCGCGCTTCAGAGCAAAAAATGGCCGCAAACCCGAAAGCAATTCCGCGTCACATCGCGATCATCATGGATGGCAACGGACGCTGGGCGCGCGAGCGCGGGCTGCCGCGCATCAAAGGCCACGAGCAGGGTGCACAGGCGGTACGCGCCTGCGTCGAAGCCTGCGGCGATCTGCGCATCGAATATCTCACGCTCTATGCTTTCTCGGCGGAAAACTGGCAACGGCCCAAGGCCGAGGTGATGGCGCTGATGCGTTTGCTGGAGCGCTTTTTGAAAGAGAAAACGCCGGAGTTGCTGGAGAAAAACGTCCGCCTCCAAGCCATTGGGCGCCTAACGGATTTGCCGTCGGCGTGCCAGAAACAACTGCACAAATCGATCGAGCAGACCGCGGGAAATAATGGGCTCACGCTCATTCTCGCACTGAGCTACGGCGGCCGGCTCGAGATCATCGACGGCATCAAGAGCCTGTTGCGCGAGATCGATTCCGGGCACATCGATCGCGCTATGATCGACGTCGAGATGTTCAGCAAACATCTTTACACCCGCTACTATCCGGATCCCGATTTGCTCATCCGCACCTCGGGCGAGATGCGCATTTCTAATTTCCTGCTCTGGCAGTTGTCCTACACCGAGATGTACGTGACGCCGAAACTCTGGCCGGATTTTGGGAAGGAAGATTTATGCGAAGCGGTCAGGGATTTCGGGCAACGGCAGCGGCGTTACGGGGTGTTATAGCGTTGTAACGGAAAACACTTGTCATCCCGAGCGGAGCCGAAGGCGCAGTCGAGGGATCCCGTGGAGCTGCCGGGAAGCTTCGTTGCCTAACGAATAAAAGGAAAGGTCGCGCTTCTCGTTAGGTCGCGGGATCCTTCGACTACGTTGCGCTTCGCTTCACTCCGGTCGGGATGACAGTGGCTTCCTGCTTGGAAAGCTCAGTTGAGCAGCTCGGGATAATTTTTTTGCGCAAGCTCAGTGCAGCGGGCGAGCACCGCAGACGGCGTGTCGAGCTGGAGAACTTCTTCAAGCAATCGCTCGCACTCCGTCATCGTTAGGCTCTGGACCGCGCTCTTTACCCGCGGGACAAGCGACGCGCCGGCGCTTAGTTCGTCCATCCCGAGCCCGAGAAGAAGCGGCGTGAACAAAACTTCCCCTGCCATCTCGCCGCAAACGCCGACCCAGATGTCATGCGCGTGCGCGGCATCGGCGACCATCTTTAACAGCCTAACGACTCCAGGATGCGTCGGCTCGTAGAGATGCGCGACGCGTTCGTTCGTCCGATCGATCGCGACCGCGTACTGGATGAGGTCGTTCGTCCCGATGCTGAAAAAATCGACTTCGCGCGCGAGCAAATCGGCCACGATGGCCGCGGTCGGGATTTCAATCATCGCCCCAATCTCCAGATCGTCTGCGAACACGCGTCCTTCGCGACGCAGCTCTTCCTTGCATTCGGCGACGACCGCGAGACCGCTGCGTACCTCGTCGAGGCCGGAGATCATGGGGAACATCATTTTTACATTGCCGGCTACGCTCGCGCGCAGGATCGCGCGCAGTTGCGCTTTGAAAATATCGAGATTCTCCAGACAGAAACGGATGGCGCGCCAGCCGAGAAACGGATTCATCTCGTCGCCATTTTCAATGTTGTCGGAAATTTTATCACCGCCGAGATCGAGCGTGCGGATGATGAGCGGATGCGGTGCGAGACGTTGCGCGACGCTGCGATAAATCTCGAACTGCTCCTCTTCGGTTGGGAGCGTGCTCTGATTCAGGTAAAGAAATTCCGTGCGATAAAGTCCAACGCCCTCCGCGCCCTGGCCGAGGACTGATTCCACCTCCTCGGGCAATTCGATGTTGGCGGAGAGGACGATGTGTTTTCCATCGCGAGTGGTGGACTTGGTCTCGCGCAGCCTAACGAGTTGCTCGGTGAGCGCGCCCTGCCGGCGCTCGATCTCGCGATAGGCGCGCAGCGTTTCCTCGCTCGGATCGACGATGAGCAGGCCGTTGTAGCCATCGATCAAAACATTCGAGCCGGAAGTCAGCAACTCGGTCACATTGTGCAAGCCGACGACCGACGGAATGCCTAACGAACGCGCCATGATCGCGGTGTGCGAGGTGCGGCTGCCGAGGTCGAGGGCGAAACCGCGCACCTGTTCCCGGTTCATCGTCGCGGTGTCGGACGGCGTGAGATTGTGCGCGATGAGGATGTGCGGCTCCTCCACGGAGAGGAACGGTCGCGCCTCTTTGCCCTGCAAGTTACGGATGACGCGCCGGGTGACGTCCTGAATATCGAGCGCGCGCTCCCGTAAATACGGGTCGTCGATTTTGCTGAGCGATGCGATGAAACGATTCGCGACTTCCTGGAAGACAAACTCGACGTTGCAATGATCCGCTTCCAGTTTGCGCAGGACTTCATCGATCAACGATTGGTCCTCGACCACGAGCAGATGCGCGTCGAAAATTCCCGCGTCCTTCGCGCCGATCGCTTCCGCGATCTGTTGCTGCATCTCGAGAATCTGGATGCGTGTCTGAATCAGCGCCGACTCGAAGCGCGCGATCTCATCTGTGATCTGCCCCGGCGTGATCGGGTAACGCATCACGTCGTCGGATTCCAACGTGAAGACGTAGGAGAGGCCAATGGCAATGCCGGGTGCAGCCGCGACGCCGCGCAAACGTTTTTCCTCGCTCATTCCGGTGAGAAGATTAACCGGAACGTCAACTATTCCTCGTTGAAGCGCGATTCGATCAAAGCCTCGATCTCACGGACCGCCTCGGCGGCGTCGGGTCCTTCGGCGCGCACGCGCAACTTCGAACCCTGCCCGGCCGCAAGCATCATCAGACCCATGATGCTTTTGCCATTGATCTCTTCGCCATCCTTCGAAACCCAGACCTCGCAGCGGAACCGGCTCGCCACCCGCACGAACATGGCCGAGGGGCGGGCGTGCACACCGAGCCGGTTCAGGATGGTGATCTCCTTTTCCACCTTCTCACTGGCGCTCACGTCCGAACGTCGATTTAGCAAGCCCATTAGTTTGTTTTCAATTCCATCAGACCAAGCAGCCGCTCATTAAATTGCACCGCACTGTTCAGTCCGAGCCCTTTTAATTTCTGATCCATCGCCGCAACCTCAATCAATCGCGCCACATCGCGGCCCGGTCGCACCGGAATGGCGATGTGCGGCACTTGGATTTTCAGAATTTCGTAATTCTCGCGGTCGAGTCCGATTCTGTCCACTTCCTCCAGCTCCTGCCAATCCTTGAGCGTGACGACGAGGTCGAGTCTTTTCTCAATCCGGGTCGCGCCGATGCCGAAAATCGAGACCACGTTAATGATCCCGATGCCGCGGACTTCCATGTGGAAGCGAGTCAGCTCCGGCGCGGTCGCGATGAGCTCGCGACCTTCGAGGGACTTGATCCGGGTCACGTCGTCGGCCACCAAACTGTAGCCGCGCTCAATCAAACCGAGAACGCACTCACTTTTTCCCACGCCGCTTTTTCCCCGGATGAGAACGCCAATCCCAAGGATATCGACCATGCTGCCGAACTCCGTCACGACCGGGGAAAAATCGAGCTCGAGCGCGATCGTCGCCGCGTTGATAAACTTCATCGTGATCATGGGCGTGCGAAAAACCGCGATGCCCGCAGTCTCCGCGATTGCCAGTAACTCGGGAGAAAGATGGAAGCCGCGCGAGACCACGAGGCAGGGGATCTTTTGCGCGCAAAGGGCTTGAAAGCGAACGTGCCGTTGGCGCGGCGAGAGATCCTTCAGATAGGATTGTTCCGCCGCACCGAGCACCTGCACGCGCTTCTCCGCGAAGTAAGTGTAGAAGCCGGCGAGCGCAAGACCCGGGCGGTTGATCGTCGGCTCGCGGATGCGCCGGTCGAAGCCGACTTCGCTGCTCTCCAGTTTTAACTGCAGCGTCTTGGCGTGGAGTTTAAAGAAACCGGCCACCGTGACGACCGGCACGTTCATGCGCTGCTCGCTCCCGGAGGAAATGGTTTGGACGGCGGGTTCGGCACTCATGCCAGAGGAGTAGTATCGCGAAAGCCGAATGATTTCCAGAGGGCAGCCACTTTTCCTCCGCGGAGAAGAGCGATCTTAAGGGCTGGGGCACCTTCAAAGCTCTGCCTTGCCTAACGAGAATAAGACTGACCCGCCGAACGGAGAGCGACTCTAACGGGATTCGAACCCGCTTTTGGCCATACGTGAAGTTGCGTGAATCCCGAACAATCCTGCGCGGCAGTGCTTCTTAGAGGGAAAATGGCCTAACGAGCACTCTGCGGGATTCGCGCAGAATTACGCAGGCCTCGTGTCCGAATTTGTCCGAAAGTTTTTTTGGCTTCGCGTAGGCGCAACGAAAATGCCGGAAATCGACGGTTTAACCTCGCCGCGGTGCGGCCCCCAAGAGCCGTGCCCATTCACGAAGGTCGCCGCGGAAGCCCAGATCACAGGCTTCCTGCCAACTGAGCCGAGCCGCTGTTTCGTGCCGTTAGCCGCCTTTAGTATCGGGCCGGTTCTGGTAGCAACGAGGCGAAACGAAAATGTGAGGAGCGAGCGGATCGTGTCGTGTTCGGCCCGGAGTTCCGGCTGATGGCGCTGGACAACTAGATTTGGAGCCGCTGTGGGCGTCGTTGACTGTGGACAAATTGCCTTGACGCCGCTTGGCAAAAAGGAGCGGAATGGCTGCCGTCGAACAGATCTGGATCTGGCACAGACGCTTTTTCCTGGGAGCTTCTTCCCTTTTCAGACCTGTAGTCGGAATTGAAACCTACCAAGTGAAAGAAACGTCCATATGAATAATCCAATCCAGTTAACAAAGGCAGTCTCATCCGTAAAATCTTCACTGCGCCGATCGTCCCGCGACTGCGGGAGGCGTGCTTTTCTTCTCATCCCTCCGGCCATCGCCTGCCTGGCGATTTTGCCGGCGGTGAAGGCCGTGAGTCCGCCACCGGATGGAGGATATCCATCCTTAAACACCGCTGAGGGTGAAGATGCCCTCTTCAGCCTCACCACCGGCGCAGACAACACAGCCATCGGTTATCACGCGCTCTACAACATCGCGACCAGCTCATTCAATAC
Organism: Chthoniobacterales bacterium; assembly: GCA_013821455.1. GTDB lineage: Bacteria > Verrucomicrobiota > Verrucomicrobiia > Chthoniobacterales > UBA10450 > Palsa-1392. The sequence goes on along the minus strand of JACDGS010000026.1, from coordinate 19,056 downwards.
GGCCATCGGCGCTCTCGCGCTCGCAGCCGATACTACCGGCTCTCAGAATACCGCCATCGGCACTGGCGCGCTCGCACTCAATACCACCGGGCTGCAGAATACAGCCGTCGGTGATGCCGCGCTCTCCGCCAATACGACTGGGGGGCTGAATACAGCCGTCGGTTACGCGATGTATTCGAATACCACCGGGGGGTTGAATACAGCCGCCGGTGCTGCTGCCCTCGCGGCAAACACTACCGGCGGCGCCAACGTCGCCATCGGCAATTCAGCTCTTAACAAGAGCATTACGGGCGGATTCAACATCGCCATCGGTGTTGGTGCACTCCAAAAGAGCAAGGGCAGTAACAACGTGGCCATTGGTTACAATGCGGGAAGCATTCTCAGGATGGGCGACCACAACATTTACTTAGACAGCGGTGCGGGGGATGAAACTGGGGTTATCCGCATCGGCACGGCCGCTTATCATCATGAGACGTTTATCGCCGGCATCAGCGGCGCCACTGTGGCAGGCGGTGTCACGGTGGTGGTCGACGCCAACGGTCAGCTGGGGACGCTCACCTCCTCGGGCCGTTACAAGGATTCGATCCAACCCATGGACAAAGCGAGCGAAGCGATCCTTTCACTTAAACCAGTGACATTTCACTACAAGAAGGAGCTCGACCCGAAGGGCATCCCGCAGTTCGGCCTCGTGGCGGAGCAAGTGGAAAAAGTAAATCCCGATCTAGTGGCTCGTGACGACCAAGGCAAGGCTTATACCGTTCGTTACGAAGCGGTGAACGCGATGTTGCTCAATGAGTTCTTGAAGGAGCACGGCAAGGTGGAAGCCCTCGAACACGCTCAGGACGCATCGCGGGCCGACGCCGCAGCGCAACAGCGCGAAATCGACAGCCTCAGGGCTGCGGTGAAGGAGCAGGCTGCGCAGATTCAGAAGGTAAGCGATCAGTTTGCGGCGAGCCAGACTGCACCGCCAATGGTCGTCAACAATGAGTAATCATCCACCCCGACCATGAAAGCATTTAACCATGTGAAGGAGCCGACCGCGAGCCGCCGTACTATTCAGCTTCAAACGGTTAAGCCTTGTGGAGCCTCCTCCGTGAAGAAGGAGTAAAGAGTTTGTGGATCTTTTACTTACACGGGATTCACCTATGAAAATTGAAAACGACCCTAACGGGATTCGAACCCGTGTTACCGCCGTGAAAGGGCGGTGTCCTAGGCCTCTGGACGATAGGGTCAAGGAAAGGCGGGCAATATCCGAGCCGGCTGCGCTCTGGCAAGGGATTTCACCCGGCGTGCGCGCGCAACGTCCGGAGCAGCGCCGCCGTCCGCCCAGTCGCGCCGCGGTGGGGTTGGAGAACCCCGCGAGCTTGCTGCACGAGTTGCGCGCGGAGGCCGGCGTCGTGCAGGAGAGTTCGCGCGGTCGTCGTGAGGCTGGCTTCGTCGTTAGGCTGAAACGCGCCCCCGGTGCGGACGAGGGATTGTGCGAGGCGAGCAAAGTTTTCCATGTGCGGTCCGAAGAGCACCGGACGGTCCGCTACGATCGCTTCCACCGGATTCTGTCCACCATGCGCAGTGAGACTTTTGCCAATAAAGACGATGGTCGCGACCGCGTACCAATTGCGCAATTCGCCGGTCGTATCGAGGAGAAGGCAATCCGCTGCGGGCGTCTCGACGGGCTCACTTCGGCTGGCCACCTGCAAACCCGCGGCGCGCAGCCGCGTCGCGATTTCCTTCGCTCTCTCCACATGGCGGGGCGCGATAATGAGGAAAAGATCAGGACAACTCTCGCGCAATTGCTGAAAGACGCGGGCGAGGATTTCCTCTTCTCCCGGGTGGGTGCTCCCGCCGAGCAAAATGGGTCGCGCGGGGTCGATTCCTAAAGCGGACAGAACCGCCCGCGGATGCTCCGGGCGAGGGTCAACGCCTTCGGGATCGAACTTGATGCTTCCCACCAGCTCAATGCGAGCCGGGTCCACGCCTAACGATTCCCAGCGCGCGACATCTTCCGGCTCCTGCACGCAGATCAGGTCAAGCATGCGAAAGAACGGCCTAACGACCCGCTTGAACTTTCGAAAACGTCGCTCGGAACGTGGCGAAAGGCGCGCATTCACGAGAGCGAACGGGATTTTCCGCCTCCGCGCCAAAGCTGCCAGGTTCGGCCAGACCTCCGCCTCGACGAGAATGATTCGCACCGGTCGAATCACCGCGAAAGCCCGCCGCATCACCGGCCAGAAATCGAGCGGCGTGTAAAGAACTTCCATCCACTCCGGCGCTTCCCGGCGCGCGAGAGCAAAGCCGGTGGTGGTCGTCGTCGTGAGCGCCACCCGGAGGGAGGGTTCATCCTCTTTCATGCGCCGCATCAGCTTGAGGGCGAGCATCACTTCCCCCACGCTGACGGCGTGCATCCACGTATGCGGATGCGCTGCGAGACGGCGTCGCGTCGCGCGATCATAGAGCCCAAGCCGTTGGCCAAAGTGGTCGCGATAATTTCCGCGCCGGAGCATTTTCAGGGTATAACCCGGGAGGAAGACGAGCAGCGCGAGGGGAAAGAGCAGGTTGTAAAGAAGGCGGATCATCCCAGGGGAAGTGATGCTTTGAACGCGCGGTCATCCCGAGCGGAGTGGAGCGAAGCGGAACGAAGTCGAGGGATCCCGTGGGGCAACCGGGAAGCGTCGGACGCAATTGAGTTTCCCGGTAGCTCTACGGGATCCTTCGACTCCGCTGCGCTACGCTCAGGATGACTGGTTGCGGAGATGAGACCATCTCCGAAAGCTGACGCCACCTTGAGAAAAATCGCTTCCGTCGCGCCGTAGGTCTTCCGTCGCACCACTTCCCAAAAATCGCTCGCCGGCAGCCGCTCCGACGGGCGTTTTTCCAGCACGAAGAGTCCTTTACTCGTTAGGCGAGCGGGCAGGCGATCGTTGCGCAGAAGCAGCTTGGTAAAAGCATCGCCGAGTTTCGATTTGTCGTACGGCGGATCGGCGAAAATCAGGTCGTAAGTCTCGGCCGTGCTGGAGTGAGTGAGGAAATCGAAAACATCCTGTTTCCTCACTCTCCCGCTTAGTCTGGTCTTTGTGAGGTTGCGCTCGATCGCTGCAAAAGCCTGCCGATCGCTTTCGACAAACATGGCGGAGACAGCGCCGCGACTGAGCGCTTCCAGGCCAAGCGCGCCCGTGCCGGCAAAAAGATCGAGCACCCGCGCGCCGATGATCCGCTCCCCGAGACTCGAGAAGATGGCGGCTTTCACCCGGTCCATGGTGGGCCGGATCTCATTCTTCGGCACGTCGAGCCGGATGCCGCCGGCGCTGCCGGCGATGACTCTCATGGCGTCGGAGCAGCCCGGAGCGAGGCCGCCGGCGTCGCCAGGTTAGACTTAGACTCGTTAGGCATCGCATCGGTCTTATTCTCGTTAGGCGAAGATGAGCCAGCAGGCGCCGGGGCGGCGCGCGCCTTTGGTTTTTTGCCATGTCCAAAGAAGCTGTTGAGGACGCCGCCGAGATCGTGCAGGTCGTGCCCGACGACTTTCTCCATCAGGTCAGTGCGGGGTTGTTGGACGGTCCCGCCAATTTTGAAATCGACCGCGGCGTAACCCGGCGGCTGGTCGAGCGGCTGAAAATTTTCCCGGATCGCGCTGAAGAGTTGTTTCCGGATTTTGTCGTTGATCGCAAGTTGAGAAGCGAGATGCATGCGACCGTTGAAGTCAATCGTGCCCCGCGCGGTGAGCCGGATATTCGCGGAGCGCAGGAGCAGTTGATCGACCATGATCACCCCGGGAGTGATGTGAAAATGCAGCTCCGCCTGCTCGAGATGCAGTTGCATCAACTCGTCGATCTGGAGGATCTGGCCGAGCGCGACGAGCAGGCTGTACTGCTCGACCTTGCCGTCGCGCAGGAAGATGTCGCCGCGACCATTGAGGGCGTTGCTATCGGCTGTTTTGCCGCTGGCGTCGAGATGCCCTTCGATCCGGCCCTCGATCATTCCGCTTGGGCCGCCCGCGTTGGCCAGCAGCGTGGCAGCCTGCACGTCGCGGAACGTCACGCTCGCGCGAAAAGGGGAATCCACCGCTTGTAACTGCATGGCAAAATCTCCGCTCAGCTCGCCTCCGGCCGACTTCGCGGAAATGTTGGAGAAAACGAGCGAGGCTGGGTCGTAGTGTAAGGCCGAGTCGAGATGCTCGATGAAGAAGCGGTCGCGCAAAGAGATCTTCGCAATGCGCGCGCTGCCCTTGACGGCGGTGGCGGTGCGGAAGCTCGATGTGAAATCTAGTCCGCTGAATTTTGCCACCACGCGATTGGCCGGATCAAGGAAGGTGAAATCGCCGTCGCGCAAACTCACGCGCTGCACTTCCGGCGTAAAAGTCTGCGCCGGCGCGGCGACTTCAGTCCTATTCTCGTTAGGCGATAATTCCGGTGCGGGCGACGGAACCGAAGTCGTTGCCGGTGGCGAGCCCGTCGAGTCCTTGTTAGTGACCGAAGGATTGGGCGCGAGCACAGCAGTTTTCTCCTGAGGCAACTCAGGCAACCGCCATTTCCCGGCGGAGTTCTGCGCCCAGACCACTTCGGGTTTGATCAACAAGACCTGCCGGATGACGAGCCGATCGCTGAAGAGGGACAAAAATTGCACGCGCAATTGGAACGTTCGCGCCCGCAGAAAATCGCCGGGAACTTTGCCGGGTTCCTGCGGGATGGTGATCCCGTTCAGTTTCAACCCGCTCCAGGGCGTGACGCTGATCCGGCGCAAAGTGAGCGGCGTGCCGAGGCGTTGGCTGAGTTCCTGCTGAATGCGACGGTGCGTGCCTTGCGATTGAACGTAGAGGTTCACGCCTAACAAAAGTATGCACGCAATGAGCACGAGGCCGCCCAGGAGCCAGAGCAGCAAGCGGGCGAGTTTTCTCACCGCGCAAGCTTACGCCTCGCGCGATTGAAGAAAAGGTGAAAGCCGCCTAACAAGTATTCCTTTGCATAAGACCTGCATCATTTTGAACCCGAGCGCGCGGAGCGAGAGAGCGCAGCGTTCGGCGGAACGCCTGCGCACGCTTTGCCACGGCGCATCTTTTCGCGCGACCCTAAAGGCTGGCGACGCGCAACAACTCGCGCGCAACGCAGTCGCGGAAGGTTACGAGCGCATCGTGGCCGCAGGCGGCGATGGGACGATTCACGAAGTGGTTAATGGACTCGCTGGCTCGGAGGCCGCTCTTGGTTTGTTGCCTTTGGGAACCATGAATGTTTTCGCGAACGAGCTGGGCTTGCCCGCGAACGATCTCGGCCGCTGCTGGGAAATTATTCGTGCGGCGCGAACGCGTTTGATCGACCTGCCGATGGCTAACGAAAAGCATTTTGTGCAACTGGCGGGCGTCGGCCTCGATGCGCAGGTGGTTAAGGAAACGAGCCTCACTTTCAAACGCAATTTCGGTCCGCTCAGTTATCTAATCTCCGCGGCACAAGTCGCCAGCCGGCGGCCGCCGCGTCTCCTCATCGAGTCGGAGGATGCGCTGACGGAAGAAGGCTCCTTCGTGCTCGTGGGGAATGGCCGGCTTTACGGCGGACCTTTTCCTTTCTTCAAACATGCGGTGATCGACGATGGGTTGCTCGACGTTCTGGTCTTCAAACAGATCGGCTATCTCGATCTGCTGAAGTATATACAAAATGTGATTTTCACTTCCGACATCACCACGCGCGAGGTGGAGTATTTCCAGACACGCTATCTGCGCGTCAGCAGCGCGGAAGAGGTGCCGCTGGAACTTGACGGCGAGTTAGCGGGCGCGTGCCCGGTGGAGTTCGCCATCAACTCGCGACGCTTGAAAGTTCTGACCCCGTAGTCATCCCGAGCAAGGCGCGCGGAGCGGGACGCAGTCGAGGGATTGCGCCGCGTTTTGAAGAGGTGTCGCCGCAGGATCCTCTCGCACTGACGCTTCCCGGAAACGCCACGGGATCCTTCGACTGCGCTGCGGTCCGTGCAGGATAACGGATGGGAAAATCTTCTTCGCGCGCGACCTTTTCGCTTCCTTCTTTTCCTTTCCCAATGACAAGCGGGGCGCTTTGCGATAATTTCGCCCCATGCGCCTTTCCGGACGAAAAGCACCGTTCCACGCGCCGCTCTGGACTTCGCGCCAGCGCGTCGTGCTTTTCTCCCTGCTCGGGATCAACCTCGTCGCTTTCGTCTCCCAGCTTCTCCTCCAGACCTACGAGCCGACAACTATCTCGGAATATCTCGGGCTCAGTTATCGCGGGATCGACCAGGCTTATGCGTGGCAATTTTTCAGCGCGCTCTTTCTTCCCGGCACCGTCTTCCAATTCGCCGCTAATATTTGTGTCCTCTACTTCGTCGGGCGCGACGTCGAATCCATTCTCGGCCAGAAGCATTTTCTCTATCTCTACCTGCTCGGCGCGGCTGGCGGTGAGCTTGGGCATCTCTTCCTCATGCCCTCCTCGACCGTGCTCCTCGCGGCGGGCGGCGGCGTGGCGGCGGTCGTCGTCGCCTATGGGACCATCCTGCCGGAGTTGGAAATGGCTGGCTCGTTTCTCTTTCTCTTTCCGGTAAAATTCAAAGCGAAGTATTTTTCCTCTGCCCTCTTCGCTCTCGCGGGACTTCTCCTCATCATCGATCGTCATGGAGTCGTTAGTCACAGCGCCTATCTCGGCGGCTGCTGCGCCGGCTGGCTCTACGCGCATCTCCTCGGCTTCGGGCGGCCCTCCTTCGTCCAGTCCTATTTGCGCGAACGTCGGCAGAAAGCGGAGCGCCGCCGCCAAATGTCAGTGGGCGAATTCATGAGCGCGGAGATCGACCCCCTCCTCGAAAAAATCTCCCGCTCCGGCCTGGGCAGCCTATCCCGCAGCGAACGGCGCAAGCTCGTCGAGGTGCGCGCGAAGATGGCGGAGACAGGCGCTGGGGAGATTTGAGATTTCAAATCTCGAATTTCAAACTCCCACTGTGGCGCCCGCCGACCCGTTAGGCGAGCCGGCGGGGAAGTTCGATTCCGCGCAGGTTCGCGAGACCCTCGCGGCGCTGGCCGAGCGATGGCCAGAAGGCGCCCCATCGTTAGGCGAACTCCTCGCGCACTTTCCGTTAGGCGAGGAAGCAGTCCGCCATCTTTTCGCCGTCTCCAGCATCTGCCGGGCGCGCCTTCTGCAGGAGCCGGAGGTTCTCCTCTGGCTGGCTGATCCCGAAGTCGCGACCGAAGGACGTGGTCACAGGCGCATGCTCTCCGATCTGCGCCGCCTCGCTGGCAGCCAGCCAATTGCGGCAAATAATTTCCGCGTCCTTCGCCGCTGGAAAGGGCGCGAGATGGTTCGCATCGCGCTCCGCGAAGTCGCGGAAGCAGCGCCTCTCGAGGAAACGCTGACCGAGCTTTCGCAGCTCGCCGATATTTGCCTAACGACAGTCTTCGATCACTGGAACGAAGAATTCCGCCGGCGCTGGGGCTCACCCGCGAGTGAAATGACAATCTTCGGCCTCGGTAAACTCGGTGGCCGCGAGCTCAACCACAGCTCCGACGTCGATCTTATTTTTGTTTACGGCGAGGAAGGCCAGCTCACCGCGAACTTCAGCTACCACCAGTGGTTCACGCGGCTCGGCAACAAAATCATTGAGACTTTCGCGATCTCCGATCCGGCGGGCTCGCTCTTTCGCGTGGACTTGCGGCTTCGGCCCGAAGGCAGCGTCGGTCCACTCGTCAGGTCGCTCGAAAGCATGGAAAATTATTACGCTGGTTTTGGCGAGACCTGGGAGCGGCTCGCGCTGATCAAAGCGCGTTGGATCTGCGGCGATCGGGAATTGGCTTACGAATTTTTACGGCAGCACCAGCCGTTTATTTTTCCGAAAAATCCTACGCCGGATTTGCTCGAAGAAATCGCGCTCATCAAACGCCGCATCGAGCGCGACATCGTCGGTCACGAACACCTCGAGCGAAACGTGAAACTCGGCGTGGGAGGAATTCGCGAGATCGAATTTGTTGTGCAGGCGTTACAGTTGTTGCACGCCGCACGGCATCCTTTCCTTCAGGAAACGAGCACCCTCAAATCGCTCCGCGGAATCGCGCAGTTGGAGTTCCTGCCGGAAGAGGACGCGGCCAAGTTGGAAGCGGCCTACCGATTTTTCCGGCGCGTCGAGCACCGCTTGCAGATCGAGGCCGAGCAACAAACGCACACCGTGCCCGAACCCGGCGAAGCGCTGCAACTGCTCGCAAGCAGTCTCGGATTCAACGACGAAAGCGCGCTCCTCGCAGCGTTACATGGGCAGATGCAGACAGTGCGCGCGATCTTCGAGCGAGTGGTCGGAGCCGCTCCGCCTAACGAATCTGTAACCCCGGATTTCAGCATCTTTCACGACCGCCCACGCGCGGAAAAAATGATGGAACAACTGGCTCGAGGTGCCTCCGGTTTTCACGTCGCGCCACGCACCCGGCAGATTTACCGCAGGCTGCGCCCGCTGCTCCTGAGCAGCCTCGCGCAAACGGCCGATCCTGACGGCGCCCTCAACCAATTCACCCGCTTCGTCGAAGCGTATGGCCTGCGCAGTTTGCTCTTCGAATTGCTGGTCACGAATCCGCGGCTGCTCGAATTGCTCACCCGCACCTTCGACGCGAGCGAAGCAGCCGGCACGCTGCTCATTCGCCGTCCGCAATTGCTCGAAGAGTTGACGCGTAGCGGAACGCTCGATGGCTCGCGTGATGTCTCCCTGCACCGGCAACGGCTGGAGTCGTTAGGCGCGACCTCCCTCGCCCTCGATCCAGTGCGAAATTACCGCCGGCGCGAGCTGCTCCGGATTCTCCTGCGTGAAGTTCTTGAGCTCGCACCGCTGCCAACTTTGCTCGCGGAACAGTGCGACCTCGCGGAAGCCTGCCTTCTCTTCGTCCACAAACTTCTCCAGCCTAACGACGACCTAACGATCATCGCCCTGGGCAAATTTGGCGGGCGCGAGATTGGTTACGGAGCTGATCTCGACGTCATGTTCGTCGGAAATGATGCCCGCGCCGCGCAGCAGTTGATTGGCGAACTGGCTCTCTCCACGGCCGAGGGCAGCCTGGCCATGATCGACCCGCGCCTTCGCCCGGAAGGAGAAAAAGGCCCGCTCGTCTCTTCGCTCGAAACCCTCCGCGCCTACTACGAAAAGCGGGCGCAGTTTTGGGAATTACAGGCGTTGACACGGGCGCGCCCGCTCACGGGCCGACTCGGCCCTGAGTTTCTCGCCCTCGCGCAAGAGGTCTGGCGCGCGGCGGGGCGGCGGCCGGATCTCGTTAGGCAAATCGAAAACATGCTCGCCCGCATCGCAAACGATCGCGGCAGCGGGAACGACTTCTACGATTTCAAAACCGGCATCGGCGGAATGATCGAGGCGGAATTCCTGATTCAGGGCTTACAGATGCGCCACGGAATCTGGGAACCGAATTTCCGCGCGGCAGTGGAGAAGTTGACGACAGCGGAAATTCTCCCGCAGACCGACGGCGCGAGTCTGCGCAGCGCCTACGATTTCCTGCGCGCGTGCGAATCGGTTCTGCGCCGGTGGCAGAATCGCAGCGTCTCGAAATTGCCCGCGACGCGCGCGGAAGAGGATTTTTTCGCGCGGCGGATGAAGATTCGGTCGATCGAGGAATTTCGTCTCCCCTACGGGCGCGCACGCGAGGTGATCCATTCGCTGCGGCTGCGTTACCTGGTCGATTAGCGAACCGCCAACCGTAAAATGCGATCAGCTTCGACCACCCACAAGGGTTCAACGCCGTCTCCCACCGCCCGCGTTTCTACAACCGCAACGTTTGGAAACTCGACTGGTTTAAGCAGTCGAGTTTGCGATGCGCTCGGTAGAAAATCTGGTTCAAGTCGCGCGCTGACGACCCCTCGTCGCGACACTCCCAGCGCCATACGCAGTGCCATTTCGCCCCGAGGCGTTCTATTTTGTTGAGGCGTTAGCGGTGAAGAGGTGCGCGATGCGCGCGAGCAGCCAGAAACTCACGGCCAGACTAACGATGAGGATGCAGAGCAGCGCGATGAGGACGAGCGCGACGAAAATCCAATCGCTCGTGGTCGAGCGGCGCGGCGCCGCGGTGTGCTTGCGCAAAAGATCGTAGTTGCGCGCGTTTGATTTGAACCAAAAGGAAAAGGCATCGCCCGCGATCGGGATGATGCCGACGAATTCGTTGATGAGAATGTTGAGCGACATCCGCGCGAGGAGGATTTTCGGCAATCCGCGGCGCGCGGCAGCGATGAGGGCCATCGCCGAGATGACGCTGGAACCGGTGTCGCCGAGGCCGGGAATGAGGCCGATGAGCGGGTCGAGACCGAAGCGGAAATTCGTGCCGGGGAGGCGCAGGAGATTGTCCATGACGAGCGCGAGCCAGCGGAAGAGCGGCTCGAGTTCCTGGCGCTTTTGTTTTTCTTCCGGCGGGAGGACTTCCCACTCGGCGTCGATAGTTTTCTTTGGCGAAGGCATCACGGGACAGTTGTCATCCTGAGCCGCACGGACAGCGAAGGATCTCACAAGTTAAGTGCGATCATGAAATTTTGAAACGACGTCCAAGGCCGCTTGCGGGGTCCTTCGCCGTCCTTCGGCGGCTCAGGATGACACGTTGCGCGTGGTGCGCCTAACGAACGTGTATGGCTTGGCCTTTACCCGGGATCTCTTTGGATCACGACCGCCGCCCGTTCGAAGAACCGACCACGATCAATCCGAACAAGCGGATCAAACTCGAGACCCTGTCCGAACGTTGTCGGACGCGGACCAAGGCCCTCGGCAAATTCACCCGCATCTTCACGCCGGCGTTGCCCTTCCGAGTGATCCATCCTGCAAAATCTCCGGGCCACGGCGCGCCGCGGCTTGTCGTTAGGCTAAATCGCTGCCGAAATTTTCGCCGCGGGGACCTCTGGTCCCATTTCACCTCTTTGCCGTCCCTTCTCGGCAACGTGGTTGTCGTTGAGCGGGCTGAGGTCGGCGCCGCACACGAGCCGGAACCTTCACCTTCTCCCGGCGGTCGCGCGGCTGAGAGAAGGCCTCCAGCCCGTGATCATCTGAGGAAAGCGGTCGAAGATAAGCGGCCAGTCGAACTGGCAAGCGGTGCGTTTGCCGTCGCGAAATCCCGGAACGAAACAGGCTTCGGTCACCCGACCCGCGACCTCAGGGCCAACCCCATCCTGGGTGGAAATTCGTAAACGACTTTCGAGCCCGTCACTCGCCCGGTCGCGTCGACCGCGAGCTTCACCTCCGCCAGTCCCTCATGGCCCGAGGAGTTCGGCGGCCCATAGAAGCCGAGGAATTTTGCAAAACCGGGCGTGATCACAAACTGCGGCGCGACGAAGTCGCGGCCTTTAAGCAGGTCCTCTTCCTCCTGATTGAGAAAAATCCGCGAGTGCGGTTTTCCATCCTTGATGATGTAAGTGACGGTGCCGGAGACCCAGACATCCACGCGGATGTGCCGGAAAACAGCGGGATCAAATTCGGCGCGGTCGCAGCGGCGCACGACTTCTCTTCCAAGCTTTTCGGAGTCGGGCGAAGGACCCTTGAAGCATTCGGGAACTCGCCCCTCGGCACCGGTCCGTTGAGGCAATGGAAAAAGCGCCTAACGAGTGGAGGCTTCACGGTTGCTCCACTGGATGCCTCGACTGCGCGCCGCCCCGTGGCGCTTCGCTCGGGATGACGATGGGAATGGAGCGCGCGGTAAGATACAGCGGCTTATCCTGGAATCTCTTTGAGCATCTGCGCATTGGTCGGAAATTTCTTCACGAACATGAGCAGACGTTCGATCGCTTCGACCGGTTTGTGACCCGCGAGGCCGCGGCGAATCAAGTTGATTTTGTCGAGCTCGAACTGCGAAAGCAGCAGTTCCTCGCGCCGCGTGCCGGAGAGAAAAATATCTACCGCCGGATAAGTGCGCTGATCGCTGATTTTGCGATCGAGGACGAGCTCCATGTTGCCGGTACCTTTGAACTCCTGAAAAATCAGCTCGTCCATGCGGCTGCCGGTTTCGATCAAGGCTGTGGCGACGATCGTTAGGCTGCCGGCTTCCTCGGTGTTGCGCGCGGCCGCGAAAAGCTTCCGCGGAATCTCCATGGCGCGGGCGTCGATCCCGCCGCTCATGGTGCGTCCTCCGCCACCGGTGGCGTTATTAAACGCGCGCGCGGTGCGGGTGATCGAGTCGAGCAGGATGAAGACGTCCTTGCCCGCCTCGACGAGACGTTTCGCACGCTCGATCGCGAGCTGCGCGATGCGGGTGTGGCTCTTGATGTCGCTGTCGTTCGAACTCGCCATCAGCTCCGCACTCGGGACGTTGCGGCGAAAATCCGTCACTTCTTCCGGGCGCTCGTCCACGAGCAGGATGATCAGTTTCATCTCCGGATTATTTTTCACCACCGCGTCGGCGATGTGCTGAAGCAAAGTGGTTTTGCCCGTGCGCGGCGGCGCGACGATGAGCCCGCGCTGGCCCATGCCTAATGGTGTCATCAAGTCCATGACGCGCGTCGTGTAACGATCAGGCACTGTCTCGAGTTTGATCCGACGATTCGGATTGATCGTAGTCAGCTCTTCGAAAGGGCGCAGGTCCTGATACTTGGTCGGCTCGTCGTCGTTGATCTTGAGGAGCCGCGTTAACTGAGGGCCACGATTGCCGCGGCGGGTTTCGCCATGAACCCACATGCCATCCCGCAGTTGAAAGCGCCTAACGACCTCAGGCGTGACGAAGATGTCGTTAGGCGTCTGCACGAAGTTCCGTTTCGCGTCGCGAAGAAAGCCGAAGCCTTTACCAGAAATCTCGATAATGCCGTCGCCAAATTCGGGGTCGCGCGGCAACTCCGCGCCGTTGCGGCCATCGTCGTGCGCGCGGTCGCGGCGCTCTTCGCGCGGCTGGTTTTCACCGGACTCATGCGCCACTTCGGCAAACTCGGCCGCATCTTCCCGGCGGCGTTCGCCTTCATCGCTCCGATCTTCTTTCAAAATCTCGGGACCATCAGCGCGCTCCGGTTTCTCGGACGGACCGTATTCACCAGAGGCATTTCCACCGGCTGGACCGTCGTGGCGGAATCGCTGCGGACGGCGACGCGATGGCCGCCGCCGCCGAAACGGCGCGCTCTCGACTGGCGGCGGGTTATTTACATTTTCTTCTTCGCTCATAATTGAAACCGGCTGGCAACGGCGGGACACAGAATCGCGTCCGCGCGTGCACACTTACGCTGGCAACCTGGCCAGCAATTCATCTGAGATATCTAAATTTGAATAAACGTTCTGCACGTCGCCATCCTCCTCGAGGCTGTCGCAAAGGCGCAAAACCTGCAGCGCAGCAGCCTCGTCGGCGACGGGGACCGTCGTGTCGGGAATGAAAGTAAACTTGGTCCCATCAGTGGTGACGCTGGCTTGGCGGAGCGCCTCAGCTACGGCGTAGAGCTGATCGTGGGAGGTGAGGATAACATACGTCCCCTCTTCCGTTGTCAACTCTTCCGCCCCGGCTTCGAGAGCCAACTCGAAGAGGCGTTCCTCACTAATCGCATCCCGCGGGACGGTGATCCGTCCTTTTTTATGAAACATGTAGGATACACTCCCGCTGGTCGCGAGATTGCCGTCGTGTTTGCTGAAAATGTGGCGCATTTCCGCGGCGGTCCGATTCTTGTTATCGGTCGCGGTTTCCACGATCACCGCCACCCCGCCGGGCGCATAACCTTCGTAAATAATCTCTTCAATGCTCGCGGCGTCGATGCCTTCGCCGGTGCCGCGCTTGATTGCGCGGTCGATGTTGTCGTTAGGCATGCTCTGCGCGCGCGCCATCTCGATCACGCTGCGCAATCGCGGATTGCCTTCCGGATCGCCGCCGCCAACACGCGCCGCCACGCTAATTTCCTTCGCGAACTTGCTGAAGATCGCGCCGCGTTTGACGTCGAGCGCACCCTTGGCGCGCTTCACCTTCGACCATTTGCTATGTCCCGACATGGAATGGGATAAAAAGACCAACGAGTGCCGGATAGACCTGAGTTGCGCGGGGGAGCGGAACCGGTGCGCCTCGAGGGAGAAGACCGACGAAGCAGCAAACCGACGCGGCATTGAAAGGCAACGGCCTCGGTTTGTCAACCGCCACTCTCAAAGGACGCGCGATCTCAAGCGATGCATCTGCTGGCGACAGTAGGGCGTCTTAAGTGGGTGAGAGACATTCTGGGGAGACCGATGCAAGCCACGAGCATAATTTTACTGCCCAGTAGTCCCAGGTCGGGACGATCCCTCCTTGCTTACACGCACTTCTTCCGTCACTTTCGTTTCTCTTGGCGATGGAACCTTCCAGTCTCCCTCAGAAACCTGCACGACCGGAACTGGGTCATCGCGGCAGCGTCCGCCTGCCTAACGAGGCCGACGCCGAACTGGTGCGCCAGATGAACGGAGGCGACGAACAAGCCTTCGCCCAGTTTTACGACCGTTTTGCGCCCGCTCTGTTTTCCATGATTTACGCCATCCTGCACGACCAAAAGGAATCCGAGGACGTGCTCCAAGAGGCTTTCGTGCAGATGTGGAAACGCACCAGCACCTATGACGCGAAACGCAGCAGCCTCTTTACCTGGGCGGTCATGATTTCGCGGCACAAGGCGATCGATCGCCTGCGTTCCCGCCAGCGCCAGTCGCGTCTCGCCGAAGCAGTCGCGAACGAACCGGATGGCATCACCGCGACCGCGCCTGCGGAGCGCGCCGATACCCTGCTCGCGCGCAACGACGAAAGGGAACGGATCCGGAACGCTCTGGCGCAGTTGGGCGCGGCGCAACGCGAAGCGATTGACCTCGCTTTCTTCGCCGGATTGACCCAAACCCAGATTTCCAAAAAACTCGGCGCGCCCTTAGGCACAATCAAGGCTCGCATTCGTCGCGGGCTACTCACACTGCGCGAAGTGCTCGGGAAGGTCTCACCGTGAACGAGGAACTCGAAGAACAAGCCTCACTCTACGTCCTGGGTCTGCTCGAAGGCGCGGAGGCCGCCACCTTTGAGAGAGAGCTGGAGACGAATGTTACCTTGCGCGCTTTTGTGGATGAGCTCGACGAAGCCGCGGCGCTCGTCGCTTACAGCGCGTCGCCGCGCCCGCTCCCTCCCGAGCTGCGCGCGCGGGTCATCAAACAGGTGAAGAGCAACAAAACGGTTGCATTTCCGCAAAGACTTAGCTGGCTGCCCTGGGCAATCGCGGCTTGCCTGGCCATCGCCTGCTCCTATCTCGTAGCGGAGCGCCTCGGCCTCCGCAGTCACATTACCGCGCTGGAGCAGCGCGACTTCCTCGCCCAAATCCAGATCGCCTCACTCAGCTCGAAGCTGAAAAACGCGCCCGACGCCAATGCGGTGGTGGTCTGGGATGAGAAGAAGCAACGCGGCGTTTTGAAAGTGACGCAGTTGCCCCGCAATGAAGCCGATCGCGATTATCAGCTTTGGTTAGTGGATCCGAGATACAAAAATCCGATCGACGGCGGTGTCTTCCACGTGGCCAACAAAGAAGCGCTCAGTGTTCCTTTTCAACCCGCTTCGCCAGTGCGAGGAGCGAAAGGATTCGCCATCAGTCTCGAGCGCAAAGGAGGCGTGACCAAAGCAGAAGGCCCGATCGTTCTGCTCGGAAAGTAAGACTAGCTCTAGCTCTTCTTGTCGCGCTAACTTTGCTCGCAAGCGGACGCCGGCGTGGGCTCATCGCATCTTCGACCACGTCCAGCCAAGATTGGCGCCGTCCTAAAGCCTTTGCCTAACGAATGAAGGATGGCTCACCGCGCCCAATAAACGAAGAGATTGGGGCTAACCCCATGCAAGATTTCGAGTGCCCGCCTCGGCATTTCCCTCGCCCTTCCGACGAGGCCTGTGATCTTAGCGCAGGAAAGGGACAATAGGGAAATCAGCGCCCAGGCTCTATCTGGTTCAACTTCATCTCTAGCTCAAAGTTATTGCGCAGGCCGGAACGGACGGCCCAAAGCCCTTTGAGCGGACCTTGCGGGAGAGCGAGATCTTTCCATCGGCCGTCGATTTGCTGCACCGCCAATTTAGCGGCGCCATAATACTCCAGTTGCGTCCCGCCCGGCTCATTAAAACAAGGGAAAGAGACGGCCATGATTCCGTCGGCAATCTGATAAATAAGCACGTTGACCACGACCGGTGTCGTCGGGTCAAGTTTATCGATGCCGTAATGCCCAGCTATCCGCCACTCCCGCGCCAGTTGCAGTGCATACTTATCGTAGGCGCCGTTGCCTTCCGAGTGGAGGATTCGCGTTCCGAAGATTCGAGTGCCACTTAGTTGCCCTTGGACCGCAATCCAGGATTGCACCGGAGAAACGTGAAGTTCTCGGTAGATGGTGGGACTTACCGTCCGCTTCAAGATAGAATCGGAGAGACCTGGGATATCAGCGAACGTGCGGGTCTTTTCGGCGGCAGAGACTACGGAAAATGCCCAAAGGCTAGTGAAGAGAAAAATGACCACGCGCGGGATGTTCATAACTCATGCGTATTGAGGCTGAGTTTGCCCGTCAAGCATAAAATTGAGCAACTGCTGAGAGACTGGAGCCACTCAGTCTCAGGGCCGCTTCCGCCTGGACGAGGCAGCCGGAACATCGGCCACAGCCATCAAATCGAAGGTCCGAAACAATGGCGCGAGGTCGATCACTGAGTTAGCCGCCGACTTTAAGACATTACCGAGATTCTGCGCGACAGATGCTACTTCCACCCGGATCCCGCGCCGCCGCAGCTTGGTCGCGAGATAGGCAAAGTCCGCATCGCCGCTAACGAGTATAACTATCTCCGGTCGCATCTCAGTCACTAACTCCAGCGCGTCGATAGCCATCATGACATCGACATTGGCTTTGTAATGACCTTCCTCCGCCGGCGCGCCATCCTTGGTTACAACCAGGAAACCATTCGAGCGCAGCCAATGGACAAACTTATTCTTCTTCTCACGCTCATCCTGCCAGAGCGGGATGGCTGGCGGCAGTCCGGCATAGACCACCATCTCGATCAGCTCGTGCCCGGTCTCTTCACCCGCAAGAAACTCGCGCAAACGCAGCCAGTCCAAACCGCGGCCGGCGGTTCGCACCGAACTGCCGACGTTCGACTCATCCACCAGGACCAGGAGTCGGGCGCGACGGGGAAGCTGAATGTCTTTCCGGGCCATCGCCGTCGGGATGAGAGTTACTTCCCAGCCTTCTTCTTACCACCCTTGGCCAGCGCGAGGCGCTCGGCCTTCTTCCGACGTGACGCGCGTTTCTTGACGTTATCCCTGCCTTGGCTGTTACCCATAAGGCTGCAACTCTTACCCTTTCCCAGCTACTTCCCAAGTTGTTTCGCATTCGCCCGATGGAAACCAACGCGATCGCCCCGTTGCGCGAACTTCGTCTCGGGCCGACTCAGCAGGCGTTCTGTGCGAGATTAGAGCCAGTGCCGGTACGAACGATGCTTCGTTTAAGCAGAGGCCATGAGTGCACCGCTGCGAATTCTAACGGTGGATAACGAACCCTCCGTCACGTTATCGCTGAAGTACGTCTTCGCTGGCCCGCAGTACGAAATACGTTGCGCCGAGAGCGGAGACGCCGCTCTCATCTGGCTCGAAGCAGCGGCGGAGTCTTACGATCTGATCATTGTCGATCAGAAAATGCCTCACTTCACCGGAGTAGAGTTAGTGAACGAAATCCGCAAGCGCGGCATCCCCGGCAAGATCATCGTTCTTTCCGCGCATCTCTCGCCGGAGATTCGCGCCGCCTACGAGCGGCTGGAAGTGCACGCCATTTTCTCAAAACCTTTCGATCTCGGAGAACTCCGGTCCGCGGTCGCTCGCGTCGCGGCCTAACGATCATTTTTTCAAAGGGCAGAGTTACTTTCGTTAGGCAAAGTGCCGTCTAGTGAGAGTGGGTTCGCACCCGACTTGAAAATTAGACCAGCGCAATAACACTTGGAAATGCGAAGGTAGGGAGATGAAAAAATCAATCATGCTCAGTCTCACGGCAGGCGCGGTTCTTTCTCTTTGCAGTTGTGCCAACCAGGGCGGTAGCGGCTCGAGCAGCGGCTCGCCCGCGGTCGGTCCCGGCGGTGTCGGCACCGCGAGTGAAACCGGCGTTGGCAACGTGGGCGGCCAAGCCGGCAACATCGGCGGCCATTAGGCGGACCGTTTCCGTCCGTCCCGACGCTGACTCGCCGGCCAGAGCTTTGGCTAGAGGTGGTGAATCTCGGGTCGCGGAAAAGCTCCGTTAGACCTATACTCGTTAGGCTACAAAAAGAATCGACAGAAGCCGTTTTGTGGAGACGGTTCGAAGGAGGAACAATTCTTCTTAACCCATGAATGATCCGGCACCCACAACGACCGAACATACCGTTTGGCAAGGAACTGTGTCGCAGCTTCACTACGCCGGAAAATGGTGCTTCGTATTTCTCCTTGTGGCCGCGGCCGTCGCCAGCTTCTGGTTCACCCTCCCGCTCGATCCGGTATTTATTTGGAGCGGTCGCGCTGCGCTGCTCATTGTCGCGCTGCTTGTTCTCGGCTGGATTCAACTGGATCGCAGCCGTCGCAAGTATGCCGTCACTAACCGCAGAGTGAGTGTGGAATTTGGCCTCGTCAGTCGGACCTCGAACGAAGTCCGGATTCAGGACATTCGCAGCATGAACCTGCGGGTCCGAGGTTTCAGCGGACTGCTCGGAATCGGGACGGTGGAATTCTCTTCCGCGGCCACCGACGATGCCGACGTTATCTTTTGGAATACTCCGGGCGCCGAGAAGGTCCGCGACCTGGTGCGCTCGCTCCAGACTTAGCGGGGCTTGCCCCTGTTTCCCTTGGTTGGTCTAGCGCGATCTGAAGCGCTAAATAACTCTGGACACCCTCCCAGCCGATCGTCATCGTAGCCCGGCTTTTCCTGAGACGCTCGTTATTGGACTCAAAAACATGACATGATTATGCTTCTCCCCAGCTTCCTCCATTCAGGACACTTTAAAGCAACACGCCGACGGCCTTTGTTGCTTGGCTCGTCCCTCCTTTTTGCTCTGCTTACCGCGCAAACGAAGGCACAGGTCCCACACGGCGTCTTTTCACTCAAGGGCGCTGGCGGTTATGCCATCCAAAAAGTGCTGGCGAACCCGGACGTCCTGGGAATATC
>JACDGS010000025.1 GCA_013821455.1 Chthoniobacterales bacterium | reverse complement strand
CTTCTTTGCTCCCATTAAACTGGGCGCGGGTTTCCTCAACTGAGGACAATTCAGTGTGTAAGCACTTATTCATAATGTCGGGTGTAGGTTCCATACCCGCACCCGGCAACTCCCATCATGTCATCTATGCATTTCTATCATAATGATGACGGCGAAACTGACTTTCTCAAAGGGCTCGTGGCAGGAGTTGCCGGCGGCTTACTGGCTTCGTTCCTGATGGAACAATTCCAGGCAGCGTGGAGTGCAGCGACGGAGGCGATGCAGGAAAAAAAGCACCGCGGAAGAAAGCCGCAGCCGACCACCGTAAAAGTAGCAAACGCGCTCTCGAAGAAAATCGTCGGACGCAAAGTGCCGAAGGGCTATCAGGCCGCCGCCGGCGCAGCGGTGCACTACGGAGTCGGAGCCGGCTCCGCTGGGATCTACGGCGCGCTCGCGGAGATAGCGCCGATAATTACTGCCGGGGAAGGATTGGTCTTTGGCGCCGGGGTCTGGATAATGGCTGATGAAATTGCCGTGCCGGCCGCCGGTTTTTCCAAATGGCCGCGCGAAATTCCCCTAACGACTCATATCTACGCGCTGGCTTCCCATTTGGTTTACGGCTGGATCACCGAAACCGTCCGCCGCGCCGTGCGCGCGACGCTTTAGCTAACGAGTAGTCGTTAGGCGGGCCCGACGCCGATGCGGCGCCAACGCCGTCGTTAGGCATAGAAAGATATGCAGACAACTCGCCAAGATCCGGGACCTCGCATGATCAACCAAGAAAACTCGGATTGTTTGTCGTGGTATCCGAACTGCGTGCTCGTCTTGTAGGGCTCGAATTTTCCCGAATAACCTATCGCGCGCAGACGCAAACCCGGCTGGGAAATTCCTCGGCACCGCAAGTTGTCATCCCGAGCGCAGCCGAGAGATCCCGCCGATTTTCCGTGTCGCCCACAACCATGGAAATAACGCGCGCTAGGAAGCCCCACGGGATCGCTCGGCTGCGCTGCGCTCGGGATGACTCCGGCGGATCACGGCTCGGCCAGCGCGCCGACGATTTTAAAAACGTCGTACGGCGTCGTGCGCATGTCTTTCCCGCCGTTGAACCGCGGCATGTTTTGGATTTGCGATGCAGTCACGTAAAGCGCTCCATCGGGTCCCCACGCCAGACTGTCCGGCCAGCGCAGACGTCCGTCCGTGATCACGGGCGCGAGCTTTTTCTCCCGCGGATCGAACATCACCACTGCGCCATGCTCCACGTCGGTGAGAAAAAGCTTTCCGTTAGGCGCCAGCGCCATGCCATCGGGCGGCGGCGTTTCCAAAACCGTTTCCACTTTCGCGCTCAACTCACTTCTCGTTAGGCGAGCATTTTGCAAATCCGCTGTCCTGATTCGGTAGAGCGTGCGGCCAGCGAGCGCGTGAAAATAGAGAAAGCCGTTCGGCTGATCGAGCGCAATGCCGTCGGCATGAATTTGCGGCGGCTTACCGTTTTCGCCGAGCAGCTTGCGCCCATCGACCTGCAAGACAAAATCCTTCTCCGCCTGCGTGGAATGATCGCCCTGCAAAAGCCGTCGCGCTTTTCCGCTGTGCAGATCGACCACCACGATCGCGCCCAAGCCCGAGTCGGTCAGGTAAGCCGTCTGCGTTTTTGTATCGATCCGAACGTCGTTGAGATAGCTGTGCTTCGGCGCGATCTCCTCGCCGAACGGAATCGTCTGCACGACCGCGTTTTCAGCGAGGTCGATCTTCACCAATTTCGGACCTTGCCTGACGATCTCCTGCATTTTCGGCGCGGCCGGATCGAGCACCCAAAGGCTGTCGGTGTCGTCCACATAAACGCTCTGCACACAGACGAAGTGATCGTTAGGCGAGCCGGCCTCGTTCCACTTTTCGTTAGGGTAAGGAAACGCCTTCCCGTCGATGATTTCCGCCACGGAGATGGTGTGGTCATCCGACCAGGCGGGAAAATTGACGAAGACGCGACCGGTTTTCGAAACTGCGACGCCGGTGACTTGCTGCGCCGGAAAGCTCGCGACTTTAGCCAGCGTCGCGAGGCTGGATTGACCGCGCGCCGAGGCGAAAACGGAGAACGTGACGAGGAGAAACAAACAGAATCGCGAGCGCATAATCTTAAATCGGCGCGCGACGCCCGCGCGGTTCGCGGCGAGTTTCGAGCATGGAAAATACTGTTGTCATCGCCGGGGTCGGCCCGGGATTGGGAGCTGCCCTCGTCCGTCGTTTCGCCGCGGAAGGCAGCCGGGTCGCGATGCTCGCGCGCTCGGAAGATTATCTTTCTCGCCTAACGAGTGAGCTTCCAAAGCACCAGCTCCTCGGGCTGCCAACGGACTTGACCGACTCCGTCGCGGTCGCCTCAGCCTTTGCGCAGGTGCGCGAAAAATTCGGCCCGATCGACACGCTGGTGTGCCATGCCAGCGCCTCCGCCTGGCGCGGCATTGAAGACCTCACGGCGGAACAATTCGAGAGCGCCTGGCGGGTCACAGTGCTGGGCGCATTTCTTTGCTGCCAGGAAGCTGCACGCGACATGATCGCGCGCGGTCGGGGCGTCATTCTTTTCACTGGCGCGACTTCGGCAATTCGCGGGCGCGCGGGTGCGCTCGATTTTTCGAGCGCAAAATTCGGTTTGCGCGGTCTGGCCGATTCGCTCGCGCGCGAGCTCTGGCCGAAAGGCATTCACGTTGCGCATCTGATCATCGACGGGATCATCGGCGAAGCTGGCGCGCCGGAAAATCCCAGCGATCCGGAGCTCGATCCTGACGCGATCGCCGAGTCCTACTGGATGCTCGCGCAACAGCAGCGCAGCGCCTGGACCTTTGAATTGGACCTGCGCCCAAATCGCGAGCAGTTCTTTGCCTAACGAAATTTCAGCACGGCAGGCGCGACATTCTCGCGTTCGCGCGCACGTTATCATCCTGAGCCGGCGCAGCGCGGCGAAGGACCCGGCAAGCGTCCTTCGGTGTCGTTAGGCAAATTCCCTCCGCACAACGCTTGCGAGGTCCCTCGCCGTCTGCGCGGCTCGGGATGACAACGCGCGAAATGACTCCACTTCCTGCCACTTCGTTGCTTTGCCCGCGCGACATGGTTGAATTATCGGCCGGCCAAAAATGCTTTTCGTTAGGCATTTTCACCGGCCCGCCCATCGTGCCTCCTCCTCAAACTGACAAACACATCGCCCCCGTACCGCCCGACGTTTCCGGCCATCAGCGCCGCGTCGTCACCGGCGGGATTTCCTGGCGCCGGACCTTCTCCGCTTTTCAATACCGCAACTACCGCCTCTACTTTATCGGCCAGCTCGTCTCGCTCATCGGCACCTGGATGACGAACACCGCGCAGGGCTGGCTCGTCTATCAGCTCACCGGCTCGAAGGCATTGTTAGGCATCGTCGCCGCGGCCGGTACCGCGCCGATGCTCTTCTTCTCCACTTGGGGCGGGTGGGCGGCCGATCGTTTTCCGAAACGCTCCGTCCTCATCTGCACCCAGACCGTCATGATGATCCTCGCTTTCATCTTCGCCGGGCTCGTCTGGTCGGGACAAATCGTGCCCTGGGAAATCATCGTCCTTGGTTTGTTAGGCGGCGTCGTCATGGCCTTCGACATGCCCGCGCGGCAATCGTTCGTCGTCGAAATCGCGAGCCGTGAAGACCTCATGAACGCGATCTCGCTGAACAGCGCGATGTTCAACGGCGCGCGCATCGTCGGCCCCGCGATCGCTGGATTTCTCATGGCGAAAGTCGGTATCGCGCTCTGCTTTTTTATCGACGGCGCGAGCTTCATCGCCGTGCTCGTGGGGCTCTTCCTCATGCGCGTGACGCCACCGCCGCGTAGTGGGGCGGCGGGCGGCGCGCTTGCGCAATCGCTCGAAGGATTTCGCTACGTTTGGAATCACACGCGCGTGCGCACAATTTTCGCGCTCTTCGCCGTCGTCGGAGTTTTCGGCTGGTCGTATTCCGTACTCATGCCGGCTTTCGCGCACGACATCTTGCATCTCGGCGAACAAGGCTACGGCTTATTGTTAGGCGCGATCGGTGTCGGGGCGTTGGTCGGCGCGCTCGCCACCGCCGCCTTCGGCAGTTCCATCTCGTCGCGCCGCCTTGCTTTCGGCGGCGTCTGGCTTTTCTCTGCCATGCTTTTTATCTTTTCCCTCAACCGCAACCTAACGATCGCGATGATCTGTCTCGCCGGCGCCGGCTTCGGCATGATGCTCTTTTTCTCGACCTCAAACACCACCGTGCAAACGATCGTGCCGGATGAAATGCGCGGGCGTGTCATGGGCATTTGGTCGCTCATTTTCGGCGGGATGATCCCCTTCGGCAGCCTCGAAGCCGGCGCCGTCGCGCACTACTTCGGCACGCCCGCGACTCTCACCGTGGGCGCGATCGTCTGCGCCCTCGCCGGCGGCGTGACCTACGTCATCGTTAGGCGCCGCGACGCGCAGCTTGCGCAAACGGCCAACTTGTCATCCTGAGCCGGCGCAGCGCGGCGAAGGACCCCGCAAACGTCATTCGGGCTCATTTCGAAAACCGTGTCGAGGCACGCTTGCGGGGTCCCTCGCTCCGCTCGGGATGACAAAATTTGCGCTACAGCGGCGGGCGTCGGCGATGCCAGTCGGTGCTCTGCTCGTAGGCGTGCGCGACTTGGAACAGGCGCATTTCCCCGAGCGCCGGACAAAGGATTTGCAGCCCGATCGGCAGCGGAAGCGACCCCGCGTTTTGCGCGAAGCCGCACGGAATGCTGATCCCACAAATCCCCGCGAGGTTCGCGGCGACGGTGAAAACATCCGCGAGATACATTTGCAACGGATCCGCCGCGCGCTCGCCGAGTTTGAAAGCCGGGACCGGCGAAGTCGGAGAAAGAAGGGCGTCCACTTTCTCGAAGGCGGCGGCGAAATCCTGCCTAACGAGTGTGCGCACCTTCTGCGCGCGCAGATAAAACTCGTCGTAATAACCGGAGCTGAGCACGTAGGTCCCGAGAATGATCCGGCGTTTCACTTCGGCGCCGAAACCTTCGGCACGCGTGCGGCGGTAATGATCTTGCAGGTTCGTTGGATTCGCCGCGCGATAGCCGTAACGCACGCCATCGAAACGCGCGAGATTGGCCGAAGCTTCCGCGGTCGCGATGATGTAATACACATCGATCGCGTAGTCGGTGTGCGGCAGGGAAATCTCGACGATCTCCGCGCCTAACGACGAGAAATGCGCCACCGCGGCGTCGAGCGCGACCTTCACTTCCGGGTCGATTCCGGCTCGCAGATACTCGTTAGGCAAACCGAGCCGCACGCCGCGTAAATCAATCTCCAGCTCCGCGGCGTAATCCGGCACCGGCGCCTCGAGCGACGTGGAATCCTGGGGATCAGCGCCCGCCATCACTTGCAGGAGCAAAGCGGAGTCGCGCACGCTTTTCGTTAGGGGACCGATCCCTTCGAGGGAAGAGGCAAAGGCGGTCAGGCCGTAACGCGAAACGCGCCCGTAGGTAGGTTTCAGTCCAACCACTCCGCAGAGCGCCGCGGGCTGTCGGATGGAGCCGCCGGTGTCGCTGCCTAACGACGCAATCGCGAGATTCGCCGCCACCGCCGCGGCCGAGCCGCCGCTCGAGCCGCCCGGAATGCGGTCGCGATTCCAGGGGTTGCGCGTCGGATGGAAGTTCGAATTCTCCGTCGAGGAGCCCATGGCAAATTCATCGAGGTTTGTTTTGCCGAAAGGAATGGCGCCGGCTGCTTTTAGCCTAACGACCACGGTCGCGTCATACAGCGCACGGTAGTTCCCGAGGATCTTCGAGCCGCAAGTGAGCGGCTGATCGCGCACGCTGATCGCGTCTTTGATCGCGAGCGGAATGCCGCCTAACGGCAACTCGACATCTGCGGTGTCGGCGGCGGCGAGCGCGGCTTCGAGATCGCGGGAAAGATACGCGCCGATTTGCGGATCGATTTCTTCGATGCGCCCGTGCAGCGCGCGGATGACTTCACGCGGCGAGACTTCGCGCGTGCGCAGAATTTTCTGCAACTCGGCGATCGTTAGGCCGGGCAGCTCGCTCGGACTCATTCGAGGACTTTAGTGACGATGAACAGATCGTTCGCGGCGCGCGGCGCGTTCCGCAGCGCTTCCTCTTGTGTGAGCGACGGACGCGTTTCGTCCTGGCGAAAAACGTTGACGGCTGGCGCTGCGTGCGCGGCGGGCTCGACGTTTTCGAGATCGAGCTCCTGAAGTCTCGCGGCGTGCGCGAGAACTTCGGCAAGCTGTGTTTGGAAGAGCGCAGTTTCTTCTGCGGTCAGATTCAGACGCGCGAGCTGCGCGACGTAAGCGACGTCGAGATGGGATGAGGACATCCGCGCACTTAACACCGGGCGAGGTCCTTTGTAAGCGCCCTCGGCGGTTTCAAACCGCCGCTCCCAATCAAAAATGCAGATGGGTCGCGATCCAAAAAATCGCGAGTGCGAGACCGAGCACGAGGACGACGAAGAGCAGCCGGCCTTCGCTGCGTTGCTTGCGAAGCGAGCGCGGCCGGCGGTTGTCCCAAAGGTCTTCGCCATAGCGTTTGTCCGACGGTTTCGAGAAGACGTCGAGCCGTTTGCTCTCGCCGCTCGCTCTTTCCAAAATCTCTTCTTTTTGCCGGCGCGTTGTCTCCGCGGCGATGCGGGGCGCGTCTTCGATCATGCGCTGGAGGTCGTCCATTTGCTTGCGCAAATTTTCTTCCTGCTGGCGAAGTTCCAGCTGCTTTTGGGTCAGCGGCGTACTGGATGGAACGCGTCGGCGGGCCATTTGCCTAACGAACAGCGCGGGTCATCGTAAGGAAAATCACCAGTGCGATGATACCGAAAAGGATCAGTGGCAAAGTGAAAGCGAGACCGATCTGGAGCCACTGCGCAAAGGTGTTGGCGGGCGCGGGCGTTTCGTAGCCGCTGCTCGTGAGGGGGAGCGAAACCTCGTGATGCTCTTCGTTGCTGTTGGCCTGGAGACGGCTGCGCTGTTGGCTGTACTCGGTGCGCGCGTCGTCTACGGTGCTGAGCGCGCGGCTCAGTTCCTTGTTCAGGTCGGACGGATTCCAAGTCTTCGCATCGATCGATTCGAGCAACTCGAGATGCTGGCCGAAGCTCTCGCGCGTGGCGCGGAGTTGCTCCATTTTTTTCTGCGCGTCGTAGGCCTCGCGCTCGAGCACGACTAACGAACGCGTGAGCTTGTCGGTCATCTCGGCGCGCCCGCGATCGAGTTCCTCCTGGCGACGGCCGAGCTCTTCCAGCTCGCGTTTTTGTTTTTCGATTTGTTCCTGCTGGCGCTTGAGTTGGAGGAGCTGCTCCTGCGCTCGCTGCACTTGGGAATCGATCTGCTCCGTGGTGTCGCCGTCGGCTTCGTTAAGTTCCAGCATGGGTTCGGTTGGGCGGAATTCGGGCATTTTTGGTCGCGGCGGCCGGCGGCCTCGCGCTCGCGCGCCCGCACTTCGCGGACATTAATGAGGTGCCCGGAGATTGCGAGATTTTTCGCGCGCTCTCAGGAATGCCATCTCCCTTCTTACTCTTAATCGTGCTCCTGCTCCTAATCAGTTCCGCCGCAGGGAACAATTAGGATTGGGATTAGGATTGGGAGCAGGAGCACGATTAGGATTAGGAGTCGTTAGGGCCTAACGACCCGGCATCATTTCCAGAAGCGCGCCGCGGAAATATTCTGTCTCGGGCAACGTCGGAAGCACGGGATGATCGAGCGCCTGCTCGAAGCGGCGCAAGCGGCGCGCGGAGCGGCGCGCATCGACGAGCGCATCGGCAATCATGGTTTCGAAGACTTCCGTGCCGACATGATGCGAGCAGGAAAAAGTCGCGAGCAATCCGTTAGGCGCGAGGAGGTGAAAGGCGCGCACGTGCAGTTCCTTGTAGCCACGCAGAGCGTCGTGCAGGCCGCCTTTGTTTTTAGTGAAGGAAGGCGGATCGAGAATGACAAGGTCGAATTTTTCCGCCGCCTTTTCCGCCTCACGGAGGAACTGAAACACATCCTGTTCGACCCAGCTTATCGTTAGGCCATTCCGCGCGGCGTTTTGTTCGGCCGCGCGAATGCTGTCGGCGCTGGCTTCGACGCCGACCGCTTCGCGGGCGCCGGCTCGCGCGCAAGCGAGCGCGAAACCGCCCTGACTGGAAAAACAATCGAGCACTCGCCGATCCGCCGCGTGCGCCGCGACCAGGGCATAGTGAGGCAGTTGATCGAGATAGAACCCGGTCTTTTGCGCGTGCCGCAAATCGACGCGCAATTGCAAGCCGGCGACTTCGATTGCGACCTCGTCAGGCGCATCGCCCGCGAGGATTCCGCTTTCCAATTCCATTCCTTCGGCCCGGCGCACGGGTGCGTCGTTGCGCTCCAAAATCGCCAGTTCGCCGAGCACATCGAGCAGCGCCCTAACGATCAGTTCTTTGCGCTGGTCCATCGCCAGGGTGAGTGTTTGCAGCACGAGGACATCGCCGTAGCGATCGACGATGACGCCGGGCAAACCATCGCTCTCGCTCCAGACCAGTCGGCAGAGCCGTGGGTCCATCCCGCGGCGCGCGCGATACTCGGTCGCCTGCCGGATGCGGCGCTGGAAAAAATCGAGGTCGAGGTCCTGTTTCCGGCGCGAAAAACGCCGCGCGACGATCTGCGATTTGCTGTTGTAGATCGCGCTGCCTAACAAGTGGTCGCGGCCGTCCTTGAGCGAGATGACATCGCCGTCGTTAGGCGCGCCGAAGACTTTGAGGACCTCGCCGCTGAAGACCCAATCGTGTCCATGGAGAATCCGCGCGCGAGGTTTTACAACGAGTCCGCCCATTGGCGCTCACTGACGGGCAGAGGCATTTCAGGGGCAAGCGGGAAACGCGCCGGCCGGCCGCTGTAATGGCGGGCCTGTCGTCCGCAGGGCTGTCGGTTGAACGTCGTTAGGCCAGCGGACGCGCTTTCGTTTGGGCCACAGTTTGCGGCGGAAACGGCCGCCGCTCCACGAGCTAGCGGAGAGATTGCTCTTGCCTGCCGCGACGCGGTTCTCTAGCCTCGCGCCGCTTGCAAAATTCGCCATGAGTGCCGCTCGCGGGTTCGACTTTGATGCCGCCTCGGACGCGGCGATGGCGGGCTTGAACACGCTCTGGGCGAAGCCGAAGCGCTCGCATTCCATTCTGCTCTCGGCGGGCGCTGGTATTCTTTTCGTCGCTTTCCTCTCCCTCGTCCTCTCCGGCCGGGCGGCGGTGCTCGTGCTCGACAAGCCCTCGCAGCATTTCCTTTACCCCTTCACCATCCAGAACCTGATGCACATCGTCTTTTTTGTCGGCTTGGGCGATCTCTTCGTGCGTTGGCGAATGGCCACCCGGGAGCGGAAATTTCTCGGGCTAAAATATCTGCCGGAGGACGACCAGACGGTGCTGTTGGCGCAGGACCTCGGGCCGATCCGCAAACGGGTCGCGGGCGAGTTCGATTACGAGCACGGTTTTCTGCCGTCATTGATCAACATCGCCGTGCTCCAATTCCAATCGAGCTCGTCGGTCGAGCAGGCCGCGGGCGTGATGAATCAACAGCTCGAGCTGATGACTCATCGGGTCGATCTGCGTTATGGACTCGTTAGGTTCATCGCCTGGGTGGTGCCGACGCTGGGTTTTATCGGCACGGTTTACTCGTTAGGCGCGTCGCTCGCGGCGGCGGGCGATCCGGGAAAAGTGATGGATCTAAAGGCGACCGCGCAAACCCTCGGGATCGGGTTCGACTGCACGATGATCGCGCTGATCGAGAGCGCGATTCTCGTCTTTATCCTCCATCTCGTGCAGGAGCAGGAGGAATCCGTCCTCAACGCCGCGGGCGACTATACCCTGCGCAATTTGATCAACCGGCTCTACGCCGAGGAGTAGCTGAGAACCGTGGATGCCGCGATTGTAGCTGCGCCGCGAGCACTTCCTGCGACGGGGGCGTCGCAGCTACGCTCATGAGAGCGCGCCGGCGCGAGATCAACATCTTCAACATGTCCTTGCTGGACATTCTGTGCGGAGCTTTGGGCGCGTTTTGTTTCATGATGCTGGTGGCGCTGCCCTACTACAAACCGGCGGGATCGGCGAAGGAGTTGCGCGAGGCGCAGGCAGAGACGCAAAAGCTCCTGAATGACTTGGAAAATTTACAGGGCCAGATGGTGAACAAGGAGTCGGTCGATGAGTTGAAAGAGTTACTCAAGCGGCTCGAAGCGCAGATCAAAGTCTTACAGGGACAGGTCAATATTTTGTCCGCGGAGAAGGAGGAACTGGAGCGGCGAATGAATGTCGTGACCGCCGAGAATGGACAACTCCGCGAACGGTTGAATCAATTGACTGCCGAGAAGGAGCAGCTGGAGGCGAGGATCAATCAATTGACGGCGGAAAATCAGCGGCTCGCAGAGGAAATGGAAAAGATGAGAGTCGAAAATGCGACGCTGCTGGCCACGGTGAAGCGACAGAAGCCTTTTGCCGTCCGCGCGTTGCTGCCTGATGCGTCTGACGGTCAATCGGTCGAGATCTTTATCGAAGATGATGAGCTGGCCCTGGGCGGTGCCAAAAGCGCGAACGCCGTCTTCGATCCGCAGGCGCAATTGTATAAAAGCGGATGGATGAACGACATCACCAATCTCCGGTTTTCGGATGGCGGAGCGACGGTCTGGATCAGCGCCTCGACGGTTCCGGGCGTGACCTATAAGATTTTTCTGAAGGAGGGTGCCGAAGAGAAACTACGAAAAAACATGGAAGTCTTGACGATCGTGGACGGCGATTTTGCCGAGAGCAAGGAGAAGCCGGCATCGGTGATGACTTTTGATACCGCGCGCACGAAAACCTTGCCGGCCCTCATCCTGGGCCCGGAACGTCCCTGGGGATTGCTGGGAACGCTGACAGTTGATGCCGAGGCCAAACTCACCTTCAAGGCCGCCACGGCCGCAGAGCGGGACGAGGAATGGCGCAAGCTGATGAAGACGGAACCACCGCCTTTTCCGACGCCGGTTCCTCCCCCGCCAAGACCCGTTCCAGCAGAGGTGGAACAAAGGCGCCGGGAAATGCGGGAACGCGCGCTACGGGAACGTGAAAAGACGTCTCCGGGCGAAGACGAGCGCGCCCGATTCGAGCGACTACGGCAAGGCGTTCCGCCGCCGCCGCCGCGTCCTTCCCCTGCCGCCACCCCATGACCACGAAACGAATCCGTTGCAGCTGCGGTCGCGTTTACGATCCGGTAAAGCGTCCGGCCTGTCCGGATTGCGGCGCGCCCCATGTCGCCGCCGCGCCCGCCCCCGAAGCGATAAAGGAAACGCCGCCTGTTTCCCCGCCGTCTTCGATCGAGACCAAGCCTGTGCCGCGCCCTCCTGTCGTTAGTCCGCAAATCGTGGCGATCGGGGCCGGGATTCTTCTGCTTTTGATTATCGTGCTCGCCCTCAGTCGTTGCGGTCGGAAGCCAGCTAAGCCCGAGCCAATGCCGACGCCGGTCTCGGGCGCCTCTCCTTCTCCTGCTCTTACTCCTACTCCGGTCCCGTCGCTACCCACCGCCGCGCCAACCGCTCCCGTCATTCCACCGCCGACGGCGTCGCCCCTTCCCACGAGCAACGGCGCGAGCTCCGGCCTAACGAGCGATCTCGCGGGCGCTCTCGCCAGCGCCGCACCCGGCGCCACGATCAAGCTTCCGCCGGGGATTTATCCCGGCGGCCTTGTCCTCACGAAGGCCGTGCGAATCGTCGGCGGCATGGGACAAGTGTTTATCCAAAGCGAGGGCCGCGAATGTCTTTCCGTGCGCGCGGCCGGCGTCGCGGTGCAGAATGTGCAGTTCATCTGCAACGGGATCGGCCAATTGCCGGCGATCTCGGTCGCGGATGGCGCGGGCCTCGAACTCGACGGATGCAAGATCACCTCGAACACCGAGGCGGGTGTGACCGTTGCCGGTAAGGCTTCGATCAAAGCAATCGGCTCGAGTTTTGTCGCCGTCACCGGCAGGGCGATGTGGCTGGACCAGAAGGCGAGGGGAAATTTTACGCAGTGTTCCTTTGCGCAGAGCCATCTCGGTCTGGAGCTGGCTAATGGCGCATCCGCGGAGTTGCACTCGTGCGCTTTCGATGCTGATGGCGGCAATGATGGAGACGGCGCGATCGCTTTCGCGGGAGACGGGACCACTTTCACGGCCGACGATTGTCATTTCTCCAATAACAATGCGGGCGTCGGTGCAGCCAAAGGGGCGACGCTGACGATCAGCAAGAGTTCCTTCAAGGGAAATGGATTGCGCCGCGTGAAGGCGGAGCCCTCGGGCTCGTCGTCGTGGCCACCGGTGCGCGGGGCAGGCTCACGAACGACACCTTCGAAAGCAATCGACAAGGCCTGTCGATCGGCGGCACCGCCGAAATCGAGAACTGCCAATTTACCGGGAATGGCACGCAAGACGCCCACCTCTATTCTCGCGCCCAAACCATTAACGTCTATGGGCAAGGCGCGGTCGCCACGCTGCGTCACTGCGTGATCAAAGGCTCCGAGCATTACGCAATCTTCGCCCTCGCCAGCGCGAAGCTGATCATGGAAGACGTGGAGATTTCCGACAGTAACACGAGCGGTCTCGTTCTCGGCCATCGAAGTTTAGGAGCGGCGACGGCGGAGTTAAAGAGTTGCCGTTTTCTTCAGAATGGTCTGGGCATGGGTGTTTTTGGCGGGAGTTTCGCGAGTCTGGAAGGCTGCGAATTCCGCGGAAACGAGGACGGTATCATCGTGCTCGACCAGGGATCGCGCCTGAAAGGGAACAAGCTGACGCTCGCAGCGAATAAAGATTGCGGGATTAACGTGCGCAGCAGCGCGCAAGCGATCGTGACCGACTCCGATATCCAGGGCAACGCGCGTGGCGCGGTCAGCGGCACGCGCGGGAAAGCGGCCGAGCGCGGGAGTCTCACCCTGGAAGATTGCCGCTTCGCTGGGAATCGGACTTTTGCCGCAGGTGCCTGCGCGCAAAGTGAGTTGATCCTGACCCGCTGCGTTTTCGACGGCTCCGAAAAAACCAACGTTTACAAAGAACGGGGCGCAGTGGTACAAAACGATGCGATCCCGCAGCCTGCTCCCGTTCCACAGCCCACGGCATCGCGAGATCCCGAAAAGCCCGTGCCAGCTCCGGAGGTTGGAGATGATTCATCGTTACCGAATGAACAAACCGAGGTCACGCCCTCGCCCGAAAGCACCACCTCACCTCATCATGAAAAGAGCAGCCCTAAGCCACGCCGCAAACCGACTCCACGACCACGACCTCCGACTCCGGAAGATGTGCATCGATTGCTTCGGCGGCTTTTACCCGGCGGCTAGCAGACACCAGTCCTCTGGAACAATGATCTTCAATCGGAAGAGAAGTCGAAGGACGTGGCAGGCCATATTCTTCTGCGCGGCGGTTGCGCTCGCCAGCATTTCGCCAAGTAGCCGCGCGGAACTCTCACCGCAAGCTTACCGAAGTTATCAACAGGACTCTCCGGAAGCGCTCACCATCAAGGTGAAGTCGGTTAAAATCGTGGAGAAAAAGGAAGATCGCGTCACGTCGTCTGAGGTTACGGCACAAGCTGAGGTCACCAGCGTGACGCGTTCCGCCTCCGGCCTCCATCCCGGTGACACCATCCGCATCACCTACACCCTTTCCAAATACGACCAGCCGATCCTGGGTGGTTCACAGCCGGATCTTCTGCGGGAAGGCGGCGCCTATCCCGCTTTCCTGGACAAGACCGCGGGTGGCACTTACGCGCCAGCGGCGGCAGGTTACAGTTTTAAGTTGGTGAAGTGACCGGCGCCGAGCTTCACCGTATTAAATTTCCACCGTCGCGCGCGTCAGAAATTGCTGCCGCCAGAGCGATGATTTTCTCTACTTCGGCTTGCGTGATCGGCTCTCCGCTCGAAGCGCTCGCTTTGGTCTTGTAACTGGCGAGGCTGTTGACGGAGGCGGCCACTTCCGGCGAGAGATGGTTAGGCGGCATCCTGGCCCGGAGCCAAACGAACGCGCCCACTCCCTTCGCCAACTCGGAACGCGTGACTGCGTTTTGAAGTCCGCGTACGCGGACGTTCCCCGGCAAAGCCACCGCCAGGACGTTGGTCTCGAATCCGAGCAGATAGAAAAATTCCTGCTCCGGCGTTTTGGCGATTAGGCGGTTGCTCGCATCGCCGAGGGCTGTCGCCGCCGGCAGAAATTCTTTATCCCAGCGCTGCTGATCGTTCTTCGCCCAAGCCGAGTAATTTCCCGACGGCAAGCTCTCGCCGCGGCTGATTTTGGCCAAAGCATTGAAATTAGAAACGATCTCGTTCCCTAAGTGAAGCTTCTCAGTCAGCGCCGCTTGCCGGGCGAGCGCGACTTCTTTTTCCTCGGCACTTTTTTGCTGAAAAAAATATCGGCCTAACGAGCAAAGCTCTTGGCCCCAATCAAAATAATCCAGAGCCGCCTGATTTGGAGCGGCGTGGGATTTTTCATCGGGCAGCGATTTGACCGGCGTGGCGCTCGGAGCCGGGGCGCTGCCGGGCAGGTCCGCATCGACAAAGAGTGAGACCCGGTCGCGCTCTACTCGACCCGCGACACCGTCTTGGGTCACGAAGAGCTTCTTGCCATCGGCGCTCAATTCGTAGGAGCCGGCTATGGTCTCGCTCTTGGGCTTGGTAAAATTCATCCGCCAGCGGCCGTCCTGAAAAGTGGCCTCACCAAACAGGGTGCGCGCGTCGCCGGTCCACGCCTGACCAAACCCGCCTGTGCTAGTCGTATAGTACCCATCTGCGCGAACTGTCTGCGCATGCACCGCGCACTTGCCGTCCGGACGCAATTCCCAGATCGAAGCGGTTCGGCGACCGCCTTCGTTCGTGAAACACGCCCAATTCGCGCTCAACGGCAGCCTGCACTCGCTCAGCAGCACCTCGATGCTTTCCACGTCTTCCGGGTCGATGGTTTTCGGAGCGAGCCGTTTCGCCTCCAGCGCGTCAGCCTGAGCACCTTTCCTGTCGCCTAGCTTTAGGCGGCAGAATCCGCGTTCAGAACGAACGAAATACTCACCACCAACGAAAGAGTCGTCAACGTCCCCTAACTCAGCTACGAACTTGGCCGCCTCGAAATCGAACGCTAAATAATCCCAATCCTGCAGCGCCTCTTTATATCTTTCGAGATCCATGAGAATGCTGGCGCGCAGCCCGCGCGGGTCCGGGGTGGTAGAAAGTAGATCGACCGCTTCGTTGACCTTTTTCAGTGCGCCGGCCAAATCCCCCTTTTTTCTCAATGCCTGGGCAGCATCGGTCAGTTCTTGCTGTTTTTTCAAGAGGGCCTTTCCCTCCGGGCCATCGAGATCGATTGCGCTCTTGGCAGCTTGGGCGATTCCGTCATTAGTCATGCGGAGGAATAAGTCCAAGTCTTCCCGCTCCTTGGGGGCGATGGTTTTCGGAGCGAGCCGCTTCGCTTCGGACGCGTCGAGCTGGGCGGATATCCGATCACTCAGCGCCAGGCGGCAGACGCCGCGGGCCTTGTAAAACGTGTAAGCGTGCGGGTCTCCCGGTTGGATGCCTTCTATCAAAACTGTCCAATCCTTGAGCGCTTCTTTAAAGCGTTTGAGATCCATGAGAACGGTGGCGCGCAGAGTATAGGCGCCTTCGCGCAGCCCGTGCGGCAGGTCTCCAGCCGGGATCGAATCGATTGCTTCGCTGATTTTTTTCAGGGCGCCGGGCAAATCCCCTTTCTTTCGCAATTCCCAAGCCTCTTGGCCGAGCCGGTCGATTTTTTTAGACGTATCTTCTCGGACGCCTGAGCCGGCATTGACTTGGCCGCTCGGAGGAGTGGCCGGCGCTTCCGCTCCGTAACTTAATCGGCCCGGGCAAAGTACTGCCGCCCACGCCATAACGATAAGGCCGGTCGTTAGGCAAATTCGACGCTGGCACGCGCTGCGAGTTCGGAGGTGGCGCGCCTTCATCTGAGCGTTGTTATGAGTCCGGGGGAAGGGGTGGGTCAAGCCTGGAAGGAGGATCTGGCGGCGCAACGTCCTCCAGTGGAATAAGGTCCTCGCGTCGCGGTTGCGGAATGGAACCGTCGCGCTGCGAATCGAGCCAGAGCGTTACTCCCACCCAGACGATCAGCGCCAGGGGTAACGCCAGGCAGAGACGAAAGACTGTGACGCTGCCGGTCATGCATAAGACGCCGAGATAAATCGCTGCGGCGATGAACGGGAGGCAGCGCTGCAGTTTCGATGGTTCTATCGGTGCATCTTTGCCTTCTTTTGTAGAGCGCGCGGCGCGCGATGAAAAGCGTGAATGTGGCCTAACGAGTGGTGCAATGCTGATGTGTTTGCATTCCGCCGGATCATTGGCATCGATTCGTAAGCGCACCCTCGACTTCAGGACGCGCAGAAACAGAAGGACCTACCGCCGCCCATGACCACCAAACGGATCCGCTGCAGTTGCGGGCGAATTTACGATCCGGTGAAACGCCCGGCCTGCCCTGATTGCGGAGCGGCCCACGCAGTTGCGACGCCGCCCGAAGTGCCGCCGCAACCCGAGCCGTTGTTGGTGAAACCCCCGGTCATCGACCCGGTGCCGCCGCCGCCTTCTCCGATCAATCCTCGCCTTATCGCCATCGCAGCCGCCGTAGTCGTGATGCTTCTCGTCTTCGTGATCGCTTTGCGGCAATGCGGTTCGCCTGCGCCTAAACCAGCGCCCGAACCGACGCCGAGGCCGACTGCTTCGATCGCTCTCTCTCCTTCTCCGATTCCGTCGGCCGCGCCCTCGGTGTCACCTTCCGCCGCAGTCACGGCCACACCGGTTTTTGTGCCGCCACCTTTCGCGCTCCCCGAAACCTTCGATCTAAACGCGGCGCTCGCTCAAGCGGCGCCGGGGGCAACGATCAAAATTCCGCCTGGCTCTTATCCCGGTGGGCTCGTGGTTAATAAAGCCGTGCATCTGGTCGGCGCGATGGGGCAGGTCTTCTTTCAGAGTGAAGGCCGCGAATGCCTGTCGGTGCATGCGCCGGGGGTGACCGTGCAAAACGTGCAGTTCCTCTGCAACGGCATCGGCGAGCTGCCCGCCATCTCGATCGCGCAGGGCGCCGATTTGGAGCTGGAAGCTTGCAAAGTGCAATCGAGCACCGCGGTGGGCGTGAGCGCGATGGGCGGGCTCAAGGCGCTCGGCTCTTCTTTCACCGCCGCCAGCGGGACGGCCGTGCGCCTGAACCAAGGGTCACGCGCGAGCCTCACGCAATGTTCGTTAGGCGAAAGCCAGTTCGGTCTTTGGCTGGCCAATGGCGCGACCGCGGAACTGCACTCCTGCGCCTTCGATCGCAACGGCGCGGAGGGAAGAGGCGCGACCATCTCCCTGACCGGCGCGAAGAGCAGTCTCACCGCCGAGGATTGTCATTTCACCAACAACAGCGCGGGCATCCGTGCGCTCGACGGCGCGATGGTGGCGATCAGCAAAAGCTCTTTCAAAAATAACGGCGTGACCCCGACCGCCGGCACCCAGCTCGGGCTGGTCGTGCTCTTTAACAACGCGCGCGGGACGATCGCGGAGAGCACTTTCGAATCGAATCAACAGGGCGTGTCCTGCGTCAACGGCAGCCAGCTCGAGATCGAGAAATGCCAGTTTGCCGGCGGCGGCATCGAGGCGAACGAGATTCCCTTCTGCCAGGCAGTGGCCGCTTACGGGAAAGGCGCGGTCGTGACCGTGCGCCACAGCGTGATCACCGATTCCGCGCAATACGCCGTCAACGCGATCGACGGCGGCAAGGCCATCCTCGAAGAAACGGAGATTAGCGGGACGCGCAGCGTCGGTCTCGCGGTGGGCGATCGCGAGGCGGGCCGTGGGCAGGCCGAAGTGAAGCGCTGCCAATTTTTACACAACCGGACTGCCATCGGCCTGGTCGCCGGGAGCGCAGCGACGATCGAGGGTGCCGAGATTCGCGAGAACCAGGACGGCATCATCCTGGCCGACCCAGGAACGCGCCTGCGGGCCAGCAAGCTGAAGATCAGCGGCCAATCGGACGCCGGACTTTTCGTGCGCTTGAATGGAGAAGCGAGCATCTCCGATTCCGATTTCACGAATAATGCGCGCGGCGCGATCGCCGGTGTGCGGGGGAAAACCTCGGAGCGCGCCACGCTCACCCTGAAGGATTGCCGTTTCGGCGGGAGCCGTTACTTCGGGGTCGGCGCCTGCGTGCAAAGCGTGGTCAGCCTAACGAACTGCACCTTCAACGGGAGCGACAAGCAAAACATCTACAAAGAACGCGGCGCCACCGTGCAGACGAACGAGCCCGTCACGCCGACGCCGCCTAACGAGAATCAGACTTCGCCCACCCCTGCGCAAAGCGTTACACCCTTCGCCTCGGCCTCGCCGTCACCATCACCCGAGAGTAGCGCTCCGTCACCGGGACACGAAAAGAAGATCGACAAGAAGCCTCGTCGCACGCCCACGCCCCGGCCGCACCTGCCGACGCCAGAGGACGTGGATCGTTTGCTCAGACAACTGCTGCCCGGCAGCTGATGGTAAGCGGCAGTCCTTTACTCGTTAGGCCAACATACATTTCCAGCAGTGACTTCGCCTGAAGATACCTTGTCCGCTCCGCGCGAGACGCTAACTTTCCGTCCTGGTAAACGTGTCGCCTGAATAATGAGCCGCGCCGATGATGCAACGGGGCCGGTGCCATCCCCGCAACCTTGGGGCTGGTTCGAGCCTACGCCAGCACAATTGCGGGAGAAGCTTACCGCAACCCGGGCGCGCTGCGGCGAGGACAGTGTTGAGTAC
Source organism: Chthoniobacterales bacterium (assembly GCA_013821455.1). Taxonomy (GTDB): domain Bacteria; phylum Verrucomicrobiota; class Verrucomicrobiia; order Chthoniobacterales; family UBA10450; genus Palsa-1392. The sequence goes on along the minus strand of JACDGS010000025.1, from coordinate 37,707 downwards.
GCTTTCGTCCTGGTCGAACTTGGCGATGCACACATGGTACAGGGTCGGCTTTCCAATCCCGCAGCCCAGGCGAGTTATGAAACTGCGCTGAAAATCTTCCAAACCGAAGGACAAGAAACTCCCGAGGTCGCGTGGCTTTATGACAAGCTGGCTAACGTTAAGCAATCGTCCGGTGACACCTTTGGTGCGGAGGCAGATTTGAAAAAGGCGCTCGCTCTATGGCAAGATCGTCCACCAGATAAGCTGAGGTGGGCCCTGCGCGACGATCATCTTACGCGACGAGAAGAAGACTTGGAGAGGCTAAGGAAGGTCAACGCATTCAAGAATAGAAAGCCGCCGGAGTTGTAGCAACTGACGATCAGCTTGACGCGACGCGCCGTGGAAGGGATAAGGCAACGATGAAAGGTCAATTGACTAAGAGGCGCTTCAAGGCGCGGAAAGGGTCCTCGTGTGCTTTGTGCAAGCCGTATAAACACAAAAGGGAGGACAAGAAGAACATCGGCGATCTGCGCCAGGCCGTGAAGCACGAGCCGGAAATGAATACCTAACGAGAAGAAGCCGAGGTGAAAAATTGCTGCCAGGCGATGGCAAAGAGAGGTCGTCACAACCGCCGACCGAACTTAACCTCTCCCAGCATCCATAACCTCATCATGACTAAGTTCTTTATAACTCTTCTTATCGCCACTTGCCTCGGCTCCATCGTTGCTGAGGCCAAGACCATGAAAGTCTCGAGCGCGAAGGCTGCGGTCGCCACCGTCGAAATTCCCGATGGCTGGGACCCCGATGACATGGAGGGCGGCGGCGCCACCGGACACAACGAAGAGACTGCGATCTATGTGACAGCCTCTCCGAAGAAGGAAGATGCGCAGGCCGATCTCGAGGACACGTTTTCGCTGCTGAAAGTCTTGGGCAGCATCGAGGTTGACCAGGCCTCGAAAAAAACGAGCAAAATCAAGGTTAACGGACTCGATGCCGAGGAGATGCATTTCCAAGGCAAAGAGACGCTGGGACGTCACGTCAATCAGGTTTCGATCATCGTCGTTAGGCTGCCGATCAAGGACAAAGTGGTCGTGTTGACGGCCAACTTCGCCATCGAGAATGCGAAGAAAGTGGCGGAGGAAGTCGAGAAGATCATCCAGAGCCTGAAGGCGGTTGGCTAAGGCCGCGGTCGAGGGGGCTGTTTTCGCGGCGACCTGCGCCAGGCGGTGGAACACGAGCCGGAAATCACAGACGTGGTTTCTGAATACACAGGCATCCCGCTCAGGAAATCGGTGTGTCTGCCGAGTGGCCCAGTCAATCGAAAAATAAGGTGGAAAGGTCTCGACGTGGCGGTGGGCTGGTGTGTAAGAGTCGTTAGTAGCAATTTTGCCCGCATCCGGCCATGTACTGTTCCAATTGTGGAGTCTTGATCCCGCCAGAAGCGCAGTTTTGTGCGGCGTGCGGAAAACCGGCGCCTCGACCCGACGCTCCCGCCTCGGCTCCGAAGCTGCCAGAGCCCGCTCCTGTTCTGGCACAGCCGCCGCCGCCCCCTCTCCCACTGGCCGAAGATATCGATCCAAAACGCGGGACAACGGAACCGGCGACAAAAGCTGGCCCGAAGAAGGCGAGAATCGGCCGCTTCTTCGTCACTGCTGCCGCGATTATTTGTCTGGTCTTTGGTTTCGCGATGATGATTTTCGCGCCCATCGGCGCCGGGCTAAAGCTGCTGGTGCTTTTTGCCGAACTGGGTCTCGCTTTTGCCGTCTGGAAGAGATCGAGAATCCGCCTCCGCACCCTCTTGGTGCTGGTCGCCGCTTGCACCATTTTCTTCTTCGTCCTGCTTGGCATTGGCGCCTCGGAGCGACCGCCGCCTGTGCTGGACTCGGATGTGCCGGCGACATCGAAGGACGAAGGAGATGTCATTGACAAGTTTGGGCGGGGCGAACTCCATCTGATTCCTCAGAATCCTGAGGATCTCATCGGAAGGTGGAAAGGGGTCGGTGCGGAAATATCGTTGACGGTCGAGGTGACCTTTACCGAGGGCGGATTCCAGATGTTGAGCGGGCGATCCGATGAAGTCGGGATGTGGATCCACGGCCCCTATACCGTGGATAACTCAAGCTGGCCGATGAAAATTACGGTCTTTGATGGGGATCAAAAACAAAAACGCTATTTCGCGGTGGCCATTACTGACCGGGACAAGATGGATTTGCAAGAGATCGAATCGCCCGACGACCCGCTGAATGCCGACAAGGTGTCGAAGCTGCTTCGGCAGCAATGAGCAGCCGAACTGGAGAAGCAAGATAGATCATGTCTGCACTCTGGCCGCCCGAAGGTCGACGTTTCGTAGCCGCCGCAACGAAAGGGTCGTCGGACCCCCTCACTCCCCGGCACCGTTCGCCGCTCGGCCCGTTTCCGGCGCGGCGCGGTGAAAAGCAAATCCTGGCAGTAGCAATAGTGGCAACAAGCCGTCGCTGTTCCGTTTTCATCGACCGGCAAGCCGCCGAAGATACCTCATCCACCCAACGCACGGATCGCTTCCCATGATACCACTCTCCGCTCCTCGTCGTTTCCTGCTCTCGCTGGCCCTTCTCTGTCTCGCCCTCAGCACCTCCAGTTCGCTGCGGGCGGCGGACGAGGTCAAATTTCCCGCCGACGGTTCGGGCATCCGTTTCACCCCGCCGGTGGGCTGGAAGATTAGCCCCGAGGTCGACGGGATCATTAACTGCACTTCGCCTGACGGTATCTTTTCCTTCTCGTTCATCCCGTTCAAGGACATCCGCGACATGAAGAACGAACTAGTGCTGGTAGCGAGGACGCTGGGTGACAAGATCAAGCTCACTGACACCACAGGGGGGCACAGCAGCGAGGGGGAGTCCCACGATGGCCTCAAGCTCTTCCTCTACACGTTCAAGGGCAAAATAGACGGCCAGGATTGTGCCCTCACGACCGTCGGGTTAGTGCCAGAGAAGGGCATCAAGTGCGTGCTCTTTTGCGTTACGCCTCAGAACGGCCAGGAAGCGCATAACAAGGAGATGCGCGCCGTCATGCACTCGCTTAAGCCTGCGGCGGATTAACCCGACTTCCGCTATTCGACCCGCAAAACAACTATTTTTGTTCGTTTTCAGACGCCCCTTCCCAGGGAGCGGCCTTCGAAATGAGTTAATAAGCCGCGCAGGAGCGACCCACCCTCTTCCCAGCGGTATTTTTCTGCTTACGATGAGTGGCTGTCATGTGTTTGAAATGCAGCACTCGGTGCCGCCTCCATCTGATTCCTCAAGACGGAGGAAGAGATCGAATCGCCCGACGATCCGCTTAATGCCGACGATGCGGCGCAGCTACTTCGGATGCAATGAGCCGCCGAGGTGGAACGAGATAGATCACTTTTGCGCTATTTCGTTTTATCGCCGGTGACATGATTCGGATCGTCGAAGAAACTCGAATGGATTTGGTTGACGATCCGGAATGAAGGCGCGGTTTTCGCGGCGACGTCTCCAGCTAGTTTAATTGTATCCTTGTCGCTGATCAGCCCGGTGAGATAGACGACATGATCGGAGGTTGTGATCACTTTTACCGAGGTGGTGCGCGAGTCGATTCCCGCATCGGTCAGGGCCTGGGAAATTTTCTGTGAAACCTTTTGGTCGGCTGGAGCGCTCGACTGCGTCTGAGCCGGCACTGACGACGCGAAGACAACAAGGCCAAGGGCGAGAGTTTTTAAGAGTAGGCTCATGAAACCCTTGTAATTCACGGTGCCCGCTAAAGTCTAGTCTTTTCCCCTAACGAGGGCCGATCGCGTCGCATTATTGCGGAGCAGGTCCTGGGGGAACGCAGCCTTCGCCGGCGTGTCCCATGCAATCGTCGTAGGCGGATTTCCGCATGCTGTAAAAAGTCATCGCCTCGCTCCGATCGACTTCGCGCCGAAGACCGACAAGGTAAGCAATCCGTTCGTTGCTGTTGCGGAAGGTGCGTCCGGCCGGTTCCTGATTGCGCAGGGCAAAGCGAAGACCGGCGCCGAGGACGACGGCCGCTTCGTTCTCGTCGCGGAATCCGATGAAATTCCCACCTTGCAGATGCTTCTCAAAGTAAGCCGCCTTGGAGTTGCCTAACGACGCCGCTTTGTGAAACCAAGCGGTCGCGTCGCCGCGGCTTTGCGGCACGCCCATGCCGAATTCGTACATCCGCCCGAGGGCGAATTGTCCTTTCGCATCGTACTGGCCAGCGCTCCTACGATACCAAGTGGCGGCTTGGGACCAATCTTCTCCCACGCCTTTGCCCAGCTCGTACATGTTCCCCAAATTTCTCTGCGCAATCGAATCGCCCTGCTTTGCGGCGAGCGCATACCACTTGACTGCGTCCTGGTAACTCTGCGCGACGCCTTCGCCAAACTCATACTGCGAACCGACCTGTAATTGCGCGCGGGCGTTGCCTTGCTCGGCTGTCTGCAGGAAAACGCGAAAGGCACCCGCGAAATCCTTTGCGAGATAAAGACGCTGTCCTTCCTCGAAGGAGGACAGTCCGGCAGATGTGGCAAGGGGATTACGGCCAGCCGCAGCGAGGGCGCGTTTGGCGAGTTCACTGCCTTTGGCCGCAGCGAGTCCGTACCATTTTAACGCCTCCGTCTGATTCGCGGGAACTCCGACACCGTTTTCATATGCGCGACCGAGATTGAGGAGACCGTCCGCGTAGCCTTGGTCCGCCGCGCGCCGATACAAAGCCACTGCTTTCGCCGGATCGCGCTCGACCCCGTAGCCTTTCTCGTAGTGGTAACCCAAAGCCGTGAGCGCGGCGGGAAGATTCTGCGCAGCAGCTAAACCGAGCCACTTCGCCGCGCGCGCCATGTCGCGGGTCCCGATTTTTCCGGTGGCGTAGCCGAGACCAAGGCAGTACTCCCCGGCAGCGTCTTTGGGAGCTTGTCCCTTACGCTGGAACTCCGCGACGCGGCCTTCGCAGGCCGACCACTCTTCCACGATATCCGCGCGCGCCGGAAGGAAGCCGAGAATCAGAATCGCAAGGAGCAACGGCGCGCGTTTCATCAGCGGCAATCTATTTATTCGCGCGTGCGGCGCGCATACGTTGTGCGTAACCGGCGCATTCTGCTCGCACCTTTTCGTCAAGTTTCCCAGCCCGAAATAGATCGGCCGCCGCGAGTGCATCGTTTCCGTTATGGACATGCACGAGGGCACGCAGGCCGTAGCCATCGGCGGAGTTTTTATCGAGAGCGATGGCCGCATCGAAGTCGTGCTGAGCGAGATCGAACTTCCCTTGGTTTAAGTATGATTGACCTCGATAAATATAAACCGTTGCGTTCGTCGTCTTATAACTTGCCGCCGCGTCAAGATCGGGAATGGCGTCATCCTTCCGTTTCAGCTCCCACTTCGCGACTCCCCGCTTGGCGTAGCCCGAGGCGAGATCGCTGCTGGTCAGCGAGTCGTCCGAACCGGCCTTCTCAGAATGTTTCGCGTGATAGACCCAGCCCGCTTTGGAAAGTGCAATGGCTTTGTCGCATTCCTCGATGGACTGCTCGTACTCATCGAAATGATTGAAGGCCTCGGCCCGGTTTAGGTGCGCTTGCGCCCGAGATAATCGAGCGCTTCCCGCATCCGATCGGCAAAGAGCGCTTCCATGCCCCGATCGAAATTAGGATTATGGGTATCGATTTTCGTCTTGCCGCTCCGTCTTCTTCGATCTTCATGCCGTCTCGCGAAAGCGTCACGCCTTTCCCCGACGGGGCGACCGTTTCGGATGGCGCCGCCAAAATCGCTGACGGAATCGTGACGACAGCCAGCATCATCCCACAGAGCCGTATCCAGTTCTCGTTAGTTATTTTCATCCAAGGCTGCCTGGACCCATGCTTTATGATTGCAGCGTCGTCGTCAAGCCGGCGGACAAATAATGGTAAGATTCTGGACGCAATTTTTCAGACTTGTTAAGGTCAGCGGAACAAATCTCGCATTCATAGCGCTCACCACTTAATCGTCGGCTAACGCAACTTTTTTCAACCGGACAGATCAATGCCATCGGTAGTCGCATATTGGAGCGGTCGATACCCGGCTTGCGCCCAGCGCGACGAGCTCTGCCTGAGGATGGCCGATCTCGGGAAGCTCTCGCACAGCTACTTTTCGCCCCCTCCACCGATCCGGCGATTCGATCAGACGATCACAGGAGATATTCTGCTTTCACGACATATTTTTCCCAACCCGCCATCCAGCGCGAAACTCACGCGCATCGACGAGGAGTTCTATTCGTTGCCTCGCATTTCTCTCTGCGGTCTGGAATTTAGTCTCTACGATGGCCGGGAACTCTATACCGGCGATGATCGCATTAGCCTCGTCTTCTGCCTCGATGATGACCCCGAGATCGACGGCTTGTTGGTCTATGTCGAAGACCGCGCCGAATGCCGGAAATACGAGGATGAGCGCATCAAGCGCGCCGATCTTTATCTGGCCGTCCCTCACCTTCATCTCCGCTATTATCTGGAGGATTGGCTGGATTATCTGATTGGGGGAATGAAGTATTACTACATCGAGAATTTGTCCTATTGGCGCTACGAGACGCTCTGGGACGACCGCGAGAAGCTGGTCAATTGCTTCGACCAAGGTGGCACGTTTGAGCTTTTCGAAACACTCAAACGCCAGCTCGAGAACGAGGTCGGGGCCTGGAGTGGTATTAGTAAGGAAGCGCGGCGCTTTCGCGCGTCGGTGCGAGAGCAAATGGAAGGTTGAGCGCTCCTAATTTTTGAGCCCAACCCTCGGATTAGTGCTGGCAGTCTGGGCCTTTCTTGCCTAACGATCGTTAGTGAAATCATGATGCACCTGCTCGCAGATGTTGTTGTTCCGGAAGTCTGGCATTGGCGCGACGCGGGGTCAGTGATACGTTTTCGGCGCTCTCGTCGCGGAGGCCATCATCTTCTGCTTCGTCACTGCGGGCGGGGCGCCGCTCTGGTCACGTGTGCTCGCGGTTGTCAGCGCTAACGTCGTTTCTTCCGTGGCGGGTTTCTTCCTTTTGATCTGGGCGCTGCCTTGGCTGCCGCCGGGGCCTCAAACTTGGGGCCTACTTTCTTTTGCCGCCTTCCTTCTGGTGGCTTGGGCTTTGAGCGTCGGGATCGAGTACGGCGTTTATCTTTGTCTTCCGCCCTGGCGGCGGCTGCCGCATCTTTTACGCGCCGTCATTCTGAGTAACTTGGCTAGCTACGCGATTCTCTTCGTCGCTTTCAAATTTCTCTAGCGGAGCGGCGTTGCGGGTTCGCGCTGGCAATCGTGCCAGTTTCGCCTAAGAGTATCAGGCTAGACTGATCATTCTAACGACCGCCCGTCCCGCTCTGTGAACCCGACTCCAAGCCTGCCCGAAACAAACCCGACCGCCCTTCCCGCGCCCGAGCGCGCCGATCTGCGTCCCGAAAATATCGACGACGCAGTCATCCGCCTCGCCGGTAATTCACAGGACGGTATCCAAAGCGCCGGCGCCTTCCTCGCGCGCCTCGCCGGGCGCAGTGCGCAGGAAGTCATGACTTATATGACCATTCCCGCCACCATCTCGGGCGGCCCGTCGATTTTCCAAGTGCGCATGGGCACCGGCGAAGTGTTATCCGCTGGGGACGAAGCGGATTTCCTCATTGCCTTTTACCAGCATAGTTACCAGGATCACATCGAGTTTCTCCGCGAAGGCGGCGTCCTCCTTTACGACTCGGATAACGTCGAGCCCAATCTGGACGACAAGCGCTATGTCTATGTTGGTGTTCCTATCACTGGCCTAACGGTTGAAGCACTTGGCGGCACGGCCAAGGATAAGGGTAAGAACATTTTCGTTCTCGGACTTATTGCGAAGATCTTCCATCTCGATGTCGAGAAGCTCACGACACTCATCAAGGAGAAATTCGCGGGTAAGGATGAAAGCATTGCTAACACCGCGATCATGGCTTTCACCGCGGGTTATGCCTATCCCGTCGGCAATGTCCTCGCGCGGCGCTACCAGTTCTCCACCGTCGCGAAAGTGCCGGGCGCGCCGGACCAGATCACGATGGATGGCAACCAGGCGCTGGCCTACGGACTTATCGCCGCCGGTGTGCGCTACGGCTCGGGTTATCCTATAACTCCCTGGTCGTCGGTCATGGAGACACTAAGAGTAGAGTTACCTAAGTATGGTGGGCTCTTTGTCCAGGCCGAGGATGAGTTAGCCGCTGTCTCCATCACTCTGGGCTTCTCTTACTCCGGTAACCTTGCGGTAACTGGGAGTGCTGGCCCGGGTATCTCACTGAAGAGCGAAGCGATAGGTTGGGCGTCGATGGCCGAGATACCAATCATCATCATCAATGTGCAGCGCGGTGGTCCTAGCACTGGGTTGCCGACTAACGTAGAGCAAAGCGACCTATTCCAGGCTATCTATGGTGGCCATGGAGATAGCCCGCGCGTCGTGCTCGCGGCTAAGACGGTGGAAGACTGTTTCTACATCGCGATCGAAGCCGCGCGCATCGCTCGTAAGTATAGCACCCCAGTCTTTATCCTCAGCGATACTTCACTGGCAACACGCATTGAGGCGTTCGACGAGCCGGACCTCGCTAACCTAATGCTCGATCCCCAGCCTGACCTGAGACCGCGTGAAACATTTAAGCCTTATCCGCTCGATGCGATCACTCAGCACGCCGCGCCCGGCACGCGCATCATCGACGGTAAGTATCCACTTATCACCGGTCTCGAACATGATGAGATGGGTCATCCTACTGGTAGCCCTAAGTTACACATGGGTATGACAGCCAAACGCCGCGCCAAGCTGCAAAAGCTGGCCGATGAATTACCCGTGACAGAAGTTTACGGCGAACAGGAAGGCGACGTCCTGCTTATCGGCTGGGGCTCGACCTACGGCCCGATCCACGACGCGGTCACCCGCGCGCGTCGTGCGGGGGAAAAGATTGGTGCCATTCACCTGCGCCATCTCAACCCCTTGCCTAACGGATTAGAAAAACTCTTCTCTAACTTCGAGCGCGTTCTCGTCGTCGAAATGAACGACCAGGGACTCTACGGTTACGGCCAACTCGCCACGCTCCTGCGCGCGCGTTTCTGCGAGCCAAAAATTGCCAGTATCACCAAGACCGATGGCCTGACTTACCGGGTTAAGGAAATCCTCGGGCGAGTCTTCGAAGGCAAGACCTTCCCGAGCCGCACCGCGATGCATCATGGCGACGGCGCCGTACAGACTGGTAATGGCGCGACCGAAGTGGCTGCGCCTCTTCCGCACGACGCCACCACCGCCGCCGCGACCGCGCGCGCCGAAGCGAAGGTCTCAGTCGCCTCCGACCATGCCGGCGATAGCACTGCCCAACGCCCCGAGACCTACGAAGCAGTGATGCCGAGCAAGGACCAGAACTCGACTGCCTAACGAGGAAAGGTTTCCATTAACAATGGCTTTGAAACAGGAGAGACAGGTAAGTTAAAAAAAGGCGATTATGCAAACTAAACCCACCACAAAAACCAAGAAGATAGTCAAAGTGCGCGACATGCGCGCCAAAGGCGATGTGAAAGCCGGCAAGACCACCAAAGGTATCGTACAAACGCAAGGCTTGCGCACAAACCACAACGAAACCCTGATCAGCAGCTAGCCGTCGTACTCGCCCCAGAAGACATTAGGTCCAGGGTCGTCCAGCGGCGCTTATCAATGGCGACTGCGAAGAAAGACCGCCATAGCCTGACCGCAAGCGCAACGAGAATTCGGCGGCTTTGTCAGCTGGGAAGTAGCTATACCCGAAAAGGAGAATACGGGAAAGCTGAAGCGTCGCTAAAGCAGGCTATCAGTGACGCCACCGTCCATTTCGGAAGATGTGACTGGCTAACTTATATTGCCCTGAATAACTACGCAGTGCTCTGCAAGTATCTGGGCCGCTTCAAACGCGCGGATCAGATATACCAGCAGACTTTGCAGAGACTTACCGCGACTAAGGAACCGCGTCTTCACGAGCTAGCCACTCTCCATCACAACATGGGTGGACTCGAGCACGCCCGTAACCGCCCGGACCTGGGCGAGCCACTTGCGCGTAAGTCAGTCCAAATCTGGCGAAGTCTTCTCGGGCCGGGAGATCCCGCCGTCGCGGAGGATGAAGCAGCTCTCGGTGCGATCCTGGATGCCCGGCACAAACATTTCGCGGCCCGCCGGCTTTACTTCCGCGCCTTGAAAATTTTTCGTGCTCATCCGGCCGGCCATCGCTACGACTTCGCCATCACCTTAAACAATCTTGGCGCTTCCTACCATGCAACCGGCGACCTAAACCGAGGTGAGCGTTACTACGAACAGGCTCTGAAAATCAAAAAAAAGCTCTTCGGTTCCAGACATGTCGATGTCGCCCTGACGATGAACAACCTGGGCATCCTCTGCCAAGCGCGGCGGGACTGGCAGCGCGCCGAAGAATTGCTGCACGCGGCGCTGGCAATTTTCCGCGCGTCGCTCCCCATGCGCCACCCCAAGTTGACGGCCTGCCGCAGGAATTACGTGCGCTTGTTGGCGGAGAGGAAACAATCGAGTTGTCCCCGGGCCACGCTTCCCAAGCTTCCGTTGACGTGACGCGACCAGGGACTATCCTCTTCGAGCAGGTATAGGAGACGCATTATGGCTACAAAACCCACTACAAAAAGCAAGAAAACCGTAAAGCTTCGCGACATGAATGCCAGGAAAGATGTCAAAGCGGGCAAGACCACCAAGGGTATCGCACAAACGCAGGGCTTGCGCACAAACCACAACGAAACCCTGATCATAAAGTAAGTAAGGAAGGTCTTACCTTCTGAGTCCTATCTTAGGTAGCCGCACCGTGTTTTTCCTGATTTCCTACCTTCCTGATTCATCTCTTCCCTTCATGGTTGGAAAGCCTGGCCGTTGCTTCGCATCCTTTGCAGCCTGGCTTCCAAATTAAAAAGAATCTTATGAGTGACACCCTAACCGCCGAACCACCACGCGAGAAACTAACCAAGAAAGCCATTACCGCCGATCACCCGACGTGGTGTCCTGGTTGCGGCGACTTCGCCGTTCTCGCCTGCTATTACAAAGTCCTCGAGAAACGCCAGATCGATCACGAGAAAATCGTCACCCTTGCCGGCATTGGTTGCTCGTCACGCTTTCCCTATTTCGTCAATGGCCACGGCGCGCACTTCATTCACGGTCGCGGCGTCCCGTTGGCCAGCGGCGTCAGCCTCGCGCGGCCGGACCTCAAAGTCTTCCTCTTCGGTGGCGATGGCGATGGCTTCTCCATCGGCGGCAACCACCTCGAGCACGGCGCGCGCAAGAACATTAACCTCACCTATGTCATCATGGATAACTTCGTTTATGGCCTAACGAAGAAACAAACCTCTCCTACTTCCCCTATAGGTTTTAAGTCAAAGACTGACCCGCAAGGCGCGATTGATCAGCCGGTCAATGCGATGAAAAAGCTCGTCGCCAGCGGCGCTACCTTTGTCGCGCGCACTCATGCCTCTCAGGTCAACCACATGATCCAAATGATCGAGCGCGCGATGGATCACCAGGGTTTCAGCGTCATCGAATGCCTCAGTGAGTGTGTCGAATTCTTCCCCGGCGCTTTTGACCCAGCCAACCCGCGCAAAGGCGGTAGCTTCGAAGTCATCGACGAAAAGAAGTGGGATAACACGCCCGAAGACGAAAACCGCCACGACACCACCGATGAGTTAGCGGCCTACAAGCTCGCGCAGATACCATTCCCCGGGGTCTTCGGAGTCTTCTACCAAAATGATCGGGCGACGAAGAACGCGCTCGAGAAAAAGTGGGTCGATAGCACGCGCGAAAAACTTGGCCAGCCCACCGATCTCGCATTACTGCAAAAGACCTTTGATCGAATGAAGTAACGGTGCGCCGTTATGCTATCGGCGGTTTACGACAAAGGTTAGCCAAAGCTTAAAAAAAGGAATGCCGCCGTCCGTTCGTCGGGCGGCGGTATGGGAAAGAAATAGATTGGCCTTACGCTCAATCGTAGCGTTAGGTCACGCGCGACTCTGACTAAAATACTTCTTATGAATCCAAACAAAGCACTCTGGGAAAAAGGGGACTTCACGCGGCTGGCCGCCACCATGCGCGAAAGCGGCGACGCGTTCGTGCAACGACTCGGTATCACGAAAGGACTCAAGGTCCTGGATCTCGGCTGCGGCGACGGCACCACGGCGCTGCCTGAGGCGAAACTCGGTGCCGACGTGTTGGGCGTCGATATCGCGAGCAACCTCGTCGCTGCCGGAAACAAGCGCGCGGCGGAGCAAGGGCTGACCAACTGCAAGTTTCAGGAAGGTGATGCCTGTAATTTGGAGGACTTACCCGATCACACCTTCGACTTAGTCGTCAGTGTCTTCGGCGCGATGTTTGCGCCGAAGCCATTCGATGTCGCGAAAGAGATGGTGCGCGTTGCGAAGCCGGGCGGACGAATCGTGATGGGAAACTGGATACCTAACGACCCCACACTGGTCGCGCAGGTCCTAAAGATCAGCTCGAGCTATACGCCGCCACCGCCGGAAGGTTTCGTGAGTCCGATGACCTGGGGCGTCGAGAGCAACGTGATCGAGCGGTTCACGGCCGCAGGCGTCTCGGCAAACAAGATATCTTTCGAGCGCGACACCTTCACCTTCAACTACCCCGGCCCATCGTCCGCCCTGGTCGAGGTATTCAAGACCTACTACGGACCGACCATGAATGCCTTCGAAGCCGCCGAAAAGAATGGAAAGGCCGCCGACCTGCAAAAGGAGCTGGAAGATCTCTTCGCCAGCCAAAACAAGAGCCCGGAGAAGAATGCGACCGTAATTCCAGCAACCTACTTGCGGGTTACAGTCGCAATTTGAAGAGGCCAAAGATAAGACCTCTCCAGGAAGCGAAGTGGAGACTTATACTCGTTAGGCTGGCTCGACACCTACTGCCAGCCTAACGGCCATTCCCGGCAGTGGCTTCCGCGCGCTCGTGAAGCAGATTAAAGCGAGCAACGATTATAACACCTCCATCGGCTAGGCCCTCGGCATCGAAGGCTCCCAACAGATCGGTCCCGATTTCTCCACCTTCGGCCCCGTGCTCGACCTCTCGATCAGCGGCGACCAGGTCTATGTGAACTGGGGCTGGCAAGGCTACTCGGCCTTCCTCGACCAATGCGAACTCCAGGTCGACCGCGCCGACAGCAAAGGCTTCGTCATGCTCGCGATCGACACCACCCCCGGCTACACAGACACGCAACCGTTCCCGAGCGCTCCGGCGAAGTGGACCTACCAGGCCATCTACCGCGTGGCCGACAATCGCGTCGGCCAATGGAGCAACGCCGTCAGCATCGCCGTCGGCGTATAATCCATTCCCGAGCGAAGCCGAGGGATCCGGTGGCCTAACGAGAAACGCTCGCAAGCCTAACAAATCAAGGCGGCCGGACGTGCAAACGTCCGGCCGTTTTCGTTTCGCGAAGCTGATCGCCCGCAAAGGTGGATTGACTCCACGCGCGAGAAGCTTAGCCAGCCGAGCAATCCGCAATTGCTTCCGAAAACCTCTGACCGTATGAAACAAGTTCGGTGGTGAAGCGGTTGAGAGCGTATGAAGATTAATGCCCAAACCTTCTTCAACTTCTGCTCTGGCCATGTGCCCGTACTTCGGCAGTTGGCCGAGCGCGTAGGCGAGTTATCGGAACCTGAAATTGCAGGGCTAATTCGGGAGCACACGCTATCTCAGGAGGAGCTGCCAGAAACAACGTGGCGGCGGCTCTGCGAACTGCAGATTCTCGTCCCGACCGAGCCGGGCAGCGGTTATTACCTCTTAGCTGAGCCGGTCGCCCGCCTTCTCACATATTTGTTCGATGAGGCAAATCCCGCGACTCCGGAAATCGTACGCGGCTATATCGCCTCTTTGGAAAGCTTGGGCGGACAGCTCCTGCGCGCCGTTGAAACGGATAACGTGACGTTTGTCGGCCTCGCGTTTCATGAGATCAACAACACGCTCCGGAAGATTCACGCTGACTTGGAAGAAACACAACGGGCTGTGCAGAATGAAGTCGCAGCATTCAAGGCGAACCGCGAACACGTTTCGGTCCGAGATCGCTACCATAGGATCGTTTATTGGATGGAACGTTTCGTCGAGCCAATGGTCGATATTGTCCGTCCGGATGGCGCGATGGCAGCAGCATTCGAGGAAACGGAACGCCTGCTTCGCCTCGCGCGGGAGCAGTCGCTCTTCAACGACCATCCGGCGCTCGAACGTAATCTGCGCTACCTGCGGTTAGTTCGACAACACGCGCTGCGGGTCTTCCAGGAATGCCGAAAGGAGTTTCAACCTCTTTACGAATCACTTCGGCGCTCCAGCTTTATTGCCACCGGGGCTGCAATCGCTCTTGAGACGTTGCAGCGGGAAGGCATCGGAAAATGGGGAGCGCAGATGCTCGTTGGCATCTGCGCTTTGCGCGTACAACACGTGCCCGGAGATGCAGCCATCAGCCTTGCTCTGCGCAGGGTTATCGAACATCCCCCCGAACTCGCACCGGTTATCGCCTTCGACGAAACGCCCGAAGTACCATCGGGAGTAGTAAGACAGCTTTGGCTTAGCGCACTTCCCGGCGAAGCCATTGCGTCCCTTCCGCTGGATGATCTGCTCGAATGGCTGGCAGAGCGATACCCAGACAAGTCAACTAGCGAGATTCTCAGCGGATTTAGCCGCTTAATATTTCATGAGACAATCCAAGCCCGGTTCTCCGAACAAACCGAGCGAGATTATCGAACCGCCGACGGAACGCTCCGCGGGCATCCTCTCCAGATTGAACTCGCATGACTGCACTGCCGCACGTCCGTCAAATCTTTGAACGACTCAGCAGGGGGACCCACTTATCGTCGGACGATGAGCCATTTTTCTCGGCCCTGAGCAGCACAAGCTTCGAAGATTATGCTGAGTATTTTGCACCGCTCGGCTTCGAACTGATTCGTCATGAGCGAGAGTTCTTCTACTTCGCGCCAACCGATCCAGAAAAAGTACCCGATACTCTTCCGCGAATAGCGGTGTTCTCCTATATCCTCATCGATCATGCGGCGAACCAGGGAGAACTCATTGAGGATTTCATTCTCGGCCGAAACTTTCTCGTCTCCGCGTTACCCCATTTCTCCCTAGATAGATACGCGGCCTTGCTCCGCCAAGTGGATGTGCATGACGTCGCGGACCTAGAGCTTATCCTCAAAAACCTCGAGCGCCTGGGCTGGCTAAAGTGGCTCGGGATCGATGAGTTCCGCTTTCTTCGTCCTTTTCACCGCGTGTTCGACAAGTGTCTGGAACTTTCTACGCAGGTGGCAAGCACAACCGACGCTGAGCGGCCGGATTCTAGCGACTGACACCTAATGGCTACCGGTCCGCAAAAAATCGTACTCATCCGTGCCGGGCGCTACGATTACGCCGAGGTTGAGTTGAGTAGCTCGCTCCAAATCGTCGGGCCGAACAACACCGGCAAAACGACGCTCATCAACACGCTGCAATTTCTCTATCTCGACGATCTCCGGAAAATGGACTTCGGTTCCTACGCCACCGACGAATCGCTGGCTTACTATTTTCCAGCCCAATTTAGCTATGTGCTCTTCCAATGTCTTGGCGCGACTGGAAATTTTGTTTTCGGCTGGCGCGGTCAGAGCAAAGCCGCTGGTGGACAGCCGGAACGATTTGTCTACTTCGGGCCGTATGAGACAGACGACTTCTTTACCGAGAAACAGGAAGTGCGCGAGCCGCGTGAAGTGAATGCCCGTCTCGCGCTCAAGACCTTTCGCTTAATCAAGTCCGCTCAGGAACATCGCGAACTCCTGCTGCCCTCCACGGGAGCCGACGGTAAAGGGATGGGGATCGTGGCACTCCGTCAGCCCGATCGCTACCGCCGGTTTCGCGAATCGCTGAAAGATTTGCTCAGCCTCAGCACGATCAATCAGGAACAGATGCGCGAACGTCTGCTCTCGCTGGCGGACGTAAGAACCGACATCCCAGCGCTGGACGTCCGCAGACTGTTTGGTGACGACTATGATCGCATCCGCCGTTTGCGCGATGGCGTGGCCCGGTTCAAGAAAAACGAGGAACAGATTCGTGTGTTGGTCGAGCGCTTCGAAAAATTGGCGCGAATCCGGGGCGAATTAATTACCCGTTGGAGCGATCTGCGAATCAAACACACGAAATTCGAGCAGGCCCACACGAAACGCCTCGCCGAGTTAGACGAGATGATCGCCGCTCAGGGCAAAATGATCAAAGAGGTCACTGCGGAACTAACAGAACGAAAAGCGGAGCTATACGCACGCTTAACTGAAAAAGGCGCTCTCGAAAACAAGCTTAAGGAAATCGAGAAGCAGGCGAAAGCCTTCGCCGATTTCGACCCTGAGTTCACCGGAGCGGCGAGGCAGAACCTTCAAAACGAAGAACTGCGGCTAAAGAAGCTATTCGGGGACGCTGAAACCGAGAGCCGAGAGAAAGCACTGCAGAAGATCGCTCTCTATGGTGACTTGGTCCGACACAAGCAACAAACTATCGCGAATTTCGATCGACTTGCGGTTACCGCATTGCGCCGGCACTTCTCGGATGACGAATTGGCCCGCGCTTTTCGCATCCTGAATTTTGAATTGCTAGAAACGCCGATCGGGGACGATGGCATCACTGCTCGTAGTGAGGAGCGGGTTCTTGCACTCGTCCGTGATCTGGCCAAGCGAGTGAAAGACGGTATCTACGGCGACGAGATTACTCATGTCGTTTTGCAGCCCGCACGACGTTCCGTAATCGAACTAGAAAACGTTGAAGCGCTTCGTGAAAAGCTGGAGGAGGGTGCCGAGACCTTGCGCCGCTGGCAGACGATTTTGAAGACAATCACTGAGCGGGAGCGACTGGCTGGCGATCTGAAAGAATGTCAGAAACAATTGGGAGAAGTTCAGCGCCAGATTTTCGGTTATGAAGCGTTTCTGAAACTCCGCGCGGATGAATCCAGCCTCCGTCGTGAATTCAGAACCGTCGACGAAACAATCGCGAAACTGACGAACACTATCGCGACATCGGAGAAGAAGCAGAGGGCTTGTGAGAAAACTCAACGGGAGGCGGAAGCCGTGGTTACTGGCGAAGAAAATGGCTTCAATCAAGTCATGGGTCGATTCGGCCAATGTGTTTTTCCCGAGTTCTCTGCCAAAGCGATCGAAGTAACGGACATCCCCGATGACTTCGATACGGCCATTGCGCTTTTTCTCCGCCAGCAAGCCGAAGAGCAACGGTCGGAGGAAAAGGTAACCGATTCGCTGAAATTGATCGCCCAGCTTGTCGGCGAAAACTTCAACGGTTCGGATGATACCGAAACAGTGCGCAACCTCGCGGCGGAATTGGAGGCGCTCCCAATCAAGACAGAGGCGCTCGAACGCGATTGGAACGCGCTCATCCAAGGGCTGCGAGGAATGTTTGCTGGCGTCCTCAAAGAACTCGACGCCGTGCGGAGCGCCACCAGCGATCTCAATCGTCAGTTTGCACGTGTGCAGGTTTCAAATCTTCAGGCACTGAAGCTCGACGTCCTAGAATCAGCCGATCTTGTTAGCTGGATCAGACGGCTCGTGGATTTGCAGCAACCGGGAATCTTCGATGACGACACGCAGCTCGATCAGACATTGCGTAACTTCCGCCAGAAATTCGAGAACAGCCCGCTCATCTCCTACTCGCAGCTCTTTTCACTTCAATTCACAGTGATCGGTGAGGACGGGATCACCCACCATTATCAAGATTTTCGGCAGATAGAGTCGCATGGCACGACGATCACGATCAAAGTGCTTTTCAACCTCCTCGTGCTTCGGCGCTACTTGCGTGAAGACCAGTGCGTTGTCCCTTTCTTTCTGGACGAAATTCAGTTGCTCGATCCGGCGAACAGAGCGGCCGTGCTCACCACTGCACGCAAGCTTGGCTTTATTGCCATCACGGCGGCGCCGGAAGCTGTTAGCGAAGTTGAAGCGCTTTATTTTCTTCAACCGCGGCAAGGTCGAATCGTTCTCCGCCAGCGGCATCGAATTGGAGTAAGGCTCGAATCTTCGGTCGCATGAACCCGGCACGGATTGAATCGCGGCTGAGAGAACTCCTGGAGGCAGGCGCGCTTGCGAAGTCAACCTCCAGCCAGGAACTCGTGTCGTTCGTCGCGCCTCTCCTGGATTCTGGCGTGCTTGCCTGGGAACGCAGCGGCGCGGGTGAAAAGCTGTGCGTGCGAAACGCGGAGACGCTCAGTTCCTTCATCCTTGATCGATTCCCTTTCACTGAGTTGGAAATGGAAGCCGAGATCAGCCGCCGGGTCGCTTCAGTCGGTCGCTTTCGAAACACCAAAACGTTGCGGAGCGATACGCCTGACATTGTGACAGTCCGCGGATGGTCAGACATGGCGCTGTGGCACAAAGGAAAACCAGTTGTCGTCTCCGAAGCTACTCGCAAGCACGCGATCTTCTCGTTCGCTCTCACCCCGGATAGTCGATACGAGCTCCGCACATCGTGTGCTCTCGTTGAAAATCCGGCCGTCTTGCTCGGCTTCGAACGATTTACCATCCAGTCAGAAATCCCGCTGGCGATCTTCGCGGGCGGGCGGGTATCGCATCGCCTCTTGGACTGGTTAGCCAGCCAAACGGCATCCTCGCTTCACGTCCATCATTTCCCCGATTATGACCCCGTTGGTTTAAGCGAATACGCACGGTTGCAAGGTCGTTTAGGAGACCGCACATCGCTACATCTTCCGGTGAATTTGGCAGACTACTTTGCCCGCTTTGGGAATAAAGAATTGCTTCGGTTCCCGGCGACGAGGCGATTGCTGGCAAAGCTTCGGAGTGTTCCCATTCCAGAAGTTTGTGCCGTGATCGATTTGATCGATCGCCACAACGCAGTCCTAGAACAAGAAGCTTTGCTTTTGCGCTTGGATGACTGTCAAGGCGCGTCGCGGCCGGGGGTTGCCTGAGTCGCGCCCGCCGGTCATGATTGCCCCACGATGCAAAAGATCACGCCGTTTCTTTGGTTTGATGGGCAGGCGGAGGAGGAGGCGTTGCCATTGCGGAACTCAGAATGCGGATTGCGGAAGTGGCTCCCTGCCGGCGGGAACGGTTCGCGTGAATGCCTACGGTCCTCAGTGGCTACGAAGCGCAACGGACCGAATGCGCGAGCGCAGATTACAAGAGGCCTAGTTCTTTTGCGGCATCGCGTAAGGGAGTGCCAGCTTTACCGCGGTTACGCCTTTTAGCGGCGACGAGTTCGCGTCGATCCTCCAGGTCCTCCAAAGTGGTTTTCAGCTCGCGCAACACGGCTTTGCCCCGACGGATTTGTTTATCGACTTCGGCGGTGGCGATGTGATTTGCAGTCGCGGATTTCAGCTTCAAAGATGTCGTGCTCATCGATAAATGTCTTTGCGGTTGCCGACAGCATACACGGTCACAGTTCGCCCTTCGAGCTCGAAAAGGATGCGGTAGTCGCCGGCGCGCAGGCGGTATTGGTTGCGAGAACCCTGCAGTTTCTTCACGTTTCCACTCAACTCCTCCTCCAGCAGGAAAAGTTTGTGGCCGATTTCGCGGCGCAAGGGCAGCGGGAATGCCCGCAATCTGGCTTTCACTTCGTCGGTCAGAACAACGGTGTAGCGCACCGGAAAGTTGTAACGGCAGCGGATCGCGCTGGCAATTCAACGAACGGCCGAGTGGATCAAAATTTGCGCAGCCCCAGCGGTTTGCTTGCTGCGCAGCCGCCGCGCGCGACCTATCAGCTAACCTGCCTGCGCCGTCGCAATCCAGAGCCACTCCTTGATCTTGGCCGAGTTCTTCCGATCGAAAGCGTAGGTGAGCTTGCCGAGCGGATGCCGGACGACCACGCGGAGTCGGGCTTTCTCGGGGTGGAGAATGCATTGCTGGAAGTCGGTGCGGTTAAGACTAAAGGCACGCGCGAGGTTTCGTTGCACGCACAGGACCGAGTCTCCCATCAATTTGAGCCGGCACCGTTTCGACGACGCCTGCACGATGTCGGGCGATTGTTTGAGTCTGGTCTTGAAGATTTGCTTACAAATGGTGGAAGCCTCCTTGATCGTGGCGTGGTCCATCGAGGCGACGGCTTCCTTGAGGTAGCCGAGCCTTTTGTATTGGACAAAAAAGACGACGGCAGCGATCGCGGGAATAATCAACCCGTGCGGCTCGATATGATCCGCGTAACCAGCCCGGAAGTTAATGATTGCGATCCCGACGTTCCAGCACAGCAGGAGAAGACTAACGATCGCTTCGCTCAAGAGTGCGCCGAGCGATGGCTTGCGCAGAGCCGCCAGGCCTGTGCCGAGCATGAGGAAGGCGAGCGCGAGAATGCCTGCGTTCAACGGATTCGCCAGGACCGCGAAGTAGCCGATGAACAAGTTGAGGCCGCCCCAGACGATGCCCGCGATCGCCGCATTCCGAATCGTCTTGCGCGCGCAAACGACGAGCAGCGCCTGGTTCTGAGCGGAGTCGAAGGCGGGGTCATAGGCCATAAGCCAATAATTTGAGCAGGCCTCGTGCCGATCGGAGAAAGCACCGACGTCGAGCTGGCCGCCGCAACTAAAGACGTTCACCATCCTGGGCGCTTCCCCCCGCGCGATATCCGATTCAGGCGAGACGGGTTCGTTCGTGACGCTTGAGCCGCAAACGCACTCCGATGGCGTAAACGAGATAGTAGCTGATCAACCCGGCCGCGACGGCGAGCGAAAGTTGCGCGGCGGAGGCGGCCAGGAGTGG
Organism: Chthoniobacterales bacterium; assembly: GCA_013821455.1. Taxonomy (GTDB): domain Bacteria; phylum Verrucomicrobiota; class Verrucomicrobiia; order Chthoniobacterales; family UBA10450; genus Palsa-1392. Next base: position 17,029 of record JACDGS010000025.1, on the reverse strand, counting down.
GTTGGATGAGGAAACGTCGGCCGGGTGAAAGTGACGCCAGAACCCGTAGATAAAACGCGCCACGATCGCCATCGTGAGAAGAAGCGCGAGTGACCGGCTCGGAGTGTAGAAGAGGCCGCCTTGTTCCATTTCCCAACGAGTCAATGCCAACCCGCAAAGGCCGAGGAGAGATCCGATAGCCGCCCCGGCGAGGGCGAATCGAAACGAGTGCTCAACCCAGAAAGATGCCCCCGAGGCAAAGAGCAGAAAAAGCAGCGCGGAGAAACCGGTCATCCACAAGTTGAGCGTCGCGACCCAGCGCCGCCCCTGCCGCCGCGCCGTGCCCGCGCGGTAACGCAAAGCGATGGAGAGGAGGACCACGCCGCCGAAAGCGACGACCACCAGAAGGAGCAGGGCGATGAGAAGCAGCGGCACCGCGAAGGGTAATTCACCAAGCCCACGTGGGCGAGATGGTTTCCTTTTTCAGCGGCGCGCGCTGGCGATGGCCGCCATTCGAAAGGACGATCCATCTCGGCGTCGATCGGCGGAGTGCTGTTTACTCGTTAGGGCAAATCGCCCCCGGCCCATCGCGTTATAGGAGCAGCAGCCGGGCGCGTTTATCTCTCGGTCTTCAAGGACGGGAAGATTCATGCGACGACGCGTTACCCGGAGAATGGGCCGGCGCCGGCGGGGTCGGTCTTGACGATCGCGTTTGATTTGCAGGGGAAGGAGTTCGTGGCGCTCAATGGCGGGCCGGGCTTTCCCTTTACCAACGCAGTCTCGCTAGTGGTGAACTGCGAGTCGCAGGCGGAGATCGATCACTACTGGGAGAAGCTGGCCGCCGATGGGGGCGAGCAGATCCAGTGCGGTTGGCTGAAGGATAAGTTCGGAATGCCGTGGCAGATCGTGCCGAGCAAAGTCTGGGATTGGTTGCGGGACGATGATCCCGGGCGCGTGCAGCTGGTCAAGGCCGCGCTCTGGCAGATGGAAAAGCTGGACTTGGCGGAGCTGCGACGCGCGGCGGGTTGGGGAGCGAAGAAAGACTGATCAATCAGGAACGCAGGAAAGCAGGAAAGCAGGAAAAGGTCGGGGAAGATGTTTCAATTTGGAAACCAGGAAACCAGGAAGGAATCCAAAAAAGAGGGAATGGATTTTTAATTTCTGGGTTGGAAAGCCCGGCCTCGCATGCGCTGCGTTATGGATTACGGCTAGCTTCAGAAGTCTTTTCTCCCCAGCTTTTCCTGATTCCTTCCTGGTTTCCTGGCTTCCAAATTGATTTTTATTAGCTCGTTCGAATCCTGGGAGTGGCGTTCAAAATCATCAGTAGACGGACGCGCAGGCGAGCGGGCCGTTCTTTAGACAAAGCATTCGATCCGGCGGAATGTTTCCTCCACAGCATGGAGATTCATCAGCTGCGGTATTTTGTAGCGGTCGCGGAGGAGGGCAACTTCTCGTACGCGGCGGACCGTGAGCATGTGTCGCAGCCGGGGCTAAGTCAGCAAATCCAGAAGCTGGAGGCGGAGCTGGACAAGCAGTTGTTCGATCGTCTGCCGCGGTCGGTGGTCTTGACTGATGCCGGCAGGCTTTTTCTCGAATATGCCCGGCAGATTTTGACCGACATCGCCGATGCCCGGCGCGCGGTGGCCGCACTCGACCACGAGGTGGCGGGAAAACTCGCGGTCGGCGCGATTCCGTCGATCGCGCTTTATGTATTGCCGCGGCTGATCGTGGATTTTGAGCGCGCCTACCCGAAGGTGACTTTCGAGATTTTCGAGGACACGACCGATAAACTGGCGGAACGGCTGGAGGAAGGCACCCTCGACGTCGTGCTCGCCTCCTCGGGCGACGAACGGCCTAACCTGAAGCAGCATTCGCTGGGGAAGGAGCCACTGCTCATGCTCTTGCCGGCGAAGCATCGGCTGGCGCGGAAGAAGACGATCGCGTGGAGCGATCTCGCCTCGGAAAAGTTTTTGCTCCTGCACGAGGTGCATTCGCTGGCAACCACGGTGCGGCGCCTGCTCGCGGCGAACCATTTGAAACCGGAGCTGGTCTTGCAGGGCGCTCAGCTTACCACCATCGCCGCGATGGTCGCGGCCGGTCTCGGAGTCACAGTGGTACCGGAGATGATGGTCCACTCGGAGTTTGTGAAGGGCTGCGTGGCGGTGCCGTTTGCCCCACCTGTGCCAACGCGCGGGCTGATTTTGCTGCGCAATCCATTGCGCTTCGAAAGCAAAGCCGCCGCGGCATTCCGTGAGGAAGCCGCGACGGCTTTCCTGGCCCGGCGGGCGGCCGACTGATTCGACCGTTGCGCGCCGGGGAAAAAACCGCGCTGGGTTTTACCTGATCAGGGTCATCGCGTGGCCCAGGCTGACTATCGCCCAGGTGGCGATGCCGACGATTGCTCCGAAAAGGCTGAACTCGGCGATGACACTCGGCCGCTCGCGTTGCGCGTAGCGTTCGCTCAGGGAGCGAAAAGCGCGCAAACGGAGGGAATGACTCGATCCGAGCAGCCGGCCATTGGTGGCATTGCTGCTTAAGGTTAATGTTTGCATGTCCTAAGAACGGGCCGGCGGGGCCTGGCTTGAAATACTTAATGCGTCTCGCTGGGATAAGCGGCGCTTATGGCGAGCGAACCGTCGATCGCGCGGCGGCCGGCGATGACGACCTCGGGGTCGAGTTCGACGAACTGATCGACGGGGCGCAGTTTTCAACCGCGGAACAGGCATTCGCAGGCGCGTTTTCCGGCGAACTCGATCTTGGGTCTAGGCGTGCGTTGACATGAATTTCAGAATGTCTAAAAGAACAGTAGCTATGACTTCACGAAAATTGCGGCTTGGCCTTTTCTGTCTTTCCATTCTTCTCGCTCTCTGCTCCGCGCGCGCGAGTGATTCGACGCTCACCTGGACTCAGGTTTCTCCTGCTACTTCGCCTTCAGCTCGATCGTACCTCGCGATGGCCTATGACAAGGCGAGTGGGAAGGTGATCCTGTTCGGTGGCGTGAGCGGAAACACTTATCTCAACGACACCTGGACTTTTGACGGCACGACCTGGCAAAAGATAAACACTGCTACGGCGCCCTCTCCCCGGGCGGGTGCGCAGATGGCTTACGATCACCGTACGCGTACGGTTGTTCTTTTCGGCGGATTCGATGGCGGGCAGTATCTCGGCGATACGTGGGTCTGGGACGGTCGCACTTCCACCTGGACGCAAGCCGCGCCGTTGCATTCTCCGAAAGGTGTGACGGGCCCGATGGTCTTCACCGATTTGAACGGGCGGGTGGACGAATTTGGCGGCTTTGACGGAAATCTCTTTCAACTGGCGATGTGGCAATGGAGCGGGTCTGATTGGCGCCAGTTGCATCCTGCACAAGTGCCTTACGCGCGCTCGTTCGCCGCGCTCGGGGTCGATTATGTTGCGAAGCAGATCGTTCTCTATGGTGGCCTGGCCGACGTCAATCCACTCAACACCTGGACCTACGACGGTACGACTTGGACGCTACAGTCACCGGCCATGTTGCCGCTGACCGTCTACGGCACCTCCGCGGTCTTTGAGCCTAACCTTGGCGAAGTGATTCTCTTCGGCGGCGCCGATGGCGGCGTCGAGCAAGATCGCACTTGGTCGTGGACCGGTTCGAATTGGGTGGAGTTATCTCCTGCGCAATCGCCTCCGGCCCGTGAAGGGGCAGGCATGGCTTACGATGAGGCGCTGGGGCACATCGTCCTTTTCGGCGGCGAAAGCAGCCGCGGCCCGCTAGGCGACACTTGGGAGCTGACGCAGTAAAAGGCGCACCGGCTTGCCCAAGCGACCTTCGTTAGGCTGGGATCGGTGATATAACTGGTCCGGTTAGCCGCGAAAACAGGCAATCGGCCGAGAGATGTTTTTCGTTAGGTATCCTCTTGACGGTTGCCGAGATTCCTGCGCGAAATTCGCCCCATGAATAAAACTCGAGTTATATCGGTGGCGCTGATGTTGTGGTTTACCGCGGCAGCAGTGTCTTTTGCGGGCAACATGCAAATGGGCACTTGGAAGCTCAACGAGGCCAAGTCGAAGATCCCGGCGGGGATGGGCAAGAACAATACTGTGATTTACTCCGCGCAAGGATCCAAGACGAAGGTGACAGTTGAAGGCGTGGATAAGGATGGAAAACCAACTCACAGTGTCTGGGTGGGCAAGTTCGACGGGAAGGTTTATCCAGTGAAGGGAAACCTGGCTTACAACCAGGTGATGTATAAGATGGTCAATGACCGGATGAATGACATCACGGCGTTGAAAGATGGCAAGGTGCTTTGGTCTGGTGAGATCACGGTGGCCAAAGATGGCAAGTCACGCTCGGTGACAGTGAATGGGACCGACGCCAAGGGAAAGAAATTCCACGGCAAGGCTTTCTACGATAAGGCGTAGAAGGCCGGGCTAAGTCATAGACTTAATGCTGCGCTCCGGCGAATTAGCGTGGGAGCGCAGCGACGCTTTCCTACTTGGAGAATCAGTAGGTTAGTTTCCGATGGTGCGCAGATAAGGGACTAGCTTCTTCGACATGGCGAGGCCGTTGGTCTGGTCGTAGTTAATGTCGAAACACATGACTCCGGCAAAGGTAGGATAGCCGGTGCTACTGCTAAGCGTATATATCCTACCCGGGTAGGATATGTGTGAGCCAATGTATTTCGCTGCCTGTAAGACCATGGCCGGCGGGAGGTAACCGCCGCCCGGCGCTGCTGCCGCGGTAGCCGGGACGCCGAATGCTACCTGGCTGGGAGTGAGTGCGGGGAATAGCTGTCCATTCGCTAAAGGGTAACCACCAAGAAGAAGGTCAGCCATGGCCACGCAGAAGTCCTGCGTGCCTTGCGTGTAGATGCCGCCGTCGCGTCCGTATTGCGAGCCTGAGTTATAACACTGAATCGCGATATAGCTTAGGTTACCGCCTAGCCCGTGAATAACTGGCAGATAAGATCCGAACTGACCTGCATAGGTGCCGTAGGCATCTACGTTCACCGTTTCCGGCGCCATCGTAATCATAAAGCCGGAACCGAAGTGCGCGACGAGATCATTGCAAGCTTGGATGAGGTTAACAATCGTCGGCGTCGAAGGATGCGTGAAGTCGTTGTCGCCAGCTTGAAGCGATAACGTAGCGTTTTCCAAGTCGAGATCGATGCCGTTGAAATCGTACTTCGTAATCAGACCTTCGACAGAGCTTTCGAACGCCGCGATATCCTGAGCGTTCAGCAGTTGCAGATTGTTTGCGGTCTGGCCGCCGATCGAGAGGACTACTTTCTGTCCCTTCCTTTGTAGCGTTGCGACGTCAGCAGTTAGCTGCTTAGTCGTTTCCACGGAAGGCGTAAAACTTATTGTGGCATTATCAGTTCCACCAGTCAGCGCAAAGGCGACCGCGACGACATTGTAATTCGAAGAGACTTGGGAAAGCCGAAGGCTGCCATAACTCTCCCAATAGCCAATCATTTGCGCCGCGGAAGCAGAAAGAGTGAGGGTAGCAATGACAAGTAAGGTAAAAAGCGGCAGCCGGATACGGTATGTGAAAGTCATAACGTTGTTTTCTATTTGACGACCTCGATTGGATTCAGCGTCCCGTCAAGAGACGATGGGCTGGCCGCTCGATAAGTTTGAAACTTCCATAGGAGAGTCCTATGACCAGTAAATGAGCGCCAAGGAGTAAGATTGCTCCGCCCCAAAAAGGTAACTGGGTTTTGAAACTAGCGGGCAAGTCCTGGCAAGCCCACAGGACAAAGGCATGCAGCATGTAGATCGAAAAAGAAATCTCTCCCAGCAAGACCATCGGTCGCCGTTTTAGGAGATAACTAAACGGCCCCTCCGCCAGACTCAGCGCAAGAATGAGCGCACCTGCCAAAGGAGTAAAGTAGAGATCATAATCGGAGTAGGTTAAGACCGCGAAGAGCGCGCAAAACATTGCCGCCGCGATGAGATCGCACATGGTGGTGACCCAGCTCCATAAATCATCATCGCAGGCAGTTTTCCAGGAACGCAGTGAGTCATGCAGGCGGAATAAACTTACACCCATCGCCACTTCGATCATACACCGTCCTAGCCCCCAGCGCTCGCGCAACTCGTCCAGCGTGCCATGCCCGAAACTAGCGGCATACCAAACCAGGAAGGCAAAAAGGCCAATGACTAACGAGATATGGATCCAGGCGTGACGTAAGCGATATACGAGCAGGAGATACAAGGGCAGCACAAGGTAGGCGCCCCATTCGCAGCTCAGCGACCAGGAAGGAAAGTTGAGCGGCGGGGCGAAGTAGTAACCCCAGCTATGAACCAAAAAAAAGTTACTCAGGATAGCCGCGCCAGTAAGACCATGTGGGCCGTACCAGAGCCAGAGATAGATTATGGCGAGACCCATTGCCGCCAGGTGCAGCGGCCAGATGCGCGCAATCCTTTGCCAGACGAAATGGCCATAGCTTTTCCCACTCAGTGATCGATAGGTATCGCCATAGCGATAGGCGAGGATAAATCCACTCAGGAGAAAGAAAAAATCCACCCAGAGATACCCTTTGTTGCCAAAGCGATAACTAAAAATATAGGCGTCGAACAACGGCACACCCATGACTCCATAACGCAGGTGAAAGAAGGCGACGAGGAGTGCGGCGACTCCGCGCATCGCGGTAAGACTGGCGAAGGTCGCGCGCGGACCGTGCGCCGTCGGTGACGCTGGAAATGGCAGGTTCGTTGCGCGCGTTGTTGAGATCGCTTCTCCTCCTTTCTTGTAGCTCATCCGCCGAGCAGTGCTGTTAAAGTCATTCCCGCCAGTGACGCAAGACACGATGGCTCGGCTTGGCGGTAGGGTGTGCGGCCGTCGTGGCGATGAGTTGTCGGCGCCGCAGACTTTCGAGAGCTACTTGCACTGCACTCTTGGAAAGCCCGGTGCTATCCGCTAAGTCGCGCAGGCTGATAGTGACTGGCTTCCACCGTTGACGCTCCGCCTGAGCATACAGGTAAAGGTAAGTAAGGTATGCCGCCGGTTGGCGATCATGTCCGATGATGTCGCGCATAAGGACGTCGATCACGTAGTCGTCGAGAGGAATGGTTTTGTGGGTGCGCGGCATCAGTGGGTCACGAGAAGAGTTATCAATCAGGAAAATAGAAAAGCAGGAAGGAATTTGGAAGCCAGGAAATCCGAAGGAGAAAATAGTTACGACTCATTCCAAGTTTCCTACTTAAATGGCACTCCTGTTTCCTGGCTTCCAGATTCCTCCTCCGCTTCGGCTATACCAGCTAAAGGACAGCACTTTCTCGCGTTAGGCGCAGGACGCAACTGGACGGAGGCGCGGCGCCGGAATTACGCTCACCGCATCATGATAAAGCAAATCAAGTTTATTAGTATCCCGGTCGCCGACCAGAAACGAGCGCTCGATTTTTATACGGAGAAACTCGGCTTCACCATCATTACGGATCAGCCTTTCGACGAGAAGCAGCGCTGGATTGAGTTACGCGTGCCGAAGGCCGAAACGCGTATAGTCCTTTTCACCGCGCCCGGCGAGGAGAAGCGTATCGGGACCATGATGAACATGTCTTATGCGTGTGATGACATAGATAAGACTTACGAAGAGTTGAAGGGGCGCGGCGTGGAATTTGATGGGCCACCCGAAAAGCAGCCCTGGGGCACTTACGCGAAGTTTAAGGACAGCGAAGGAAACACCTTCGTCATCTCGGCCTGAGAAACACACTTGCTGGCGCCGCCGGTCCGTGAGTTTAATTTTGTCGAGCGAGTGTCGGGTCGCGCGTTATCGTTGGGGGCTTGCAGGCGACCAGATTCGAATTCGAGAAGCGGTTGTGGATTATCTTCGCGATCTTCTTTGTTGGATTCGCGCTCTCAAATTTCGATCACACCGGTTTCCTCTCTGCGATGCAGCGGCTTATTGCACCTTCGGCGCCGGCGGGGAGTTCAGCGGCGATTAATATTCGGCGACTCATTGTTGGCGCCGGGGCGCTCCTGGTTTTCACGGCGGCGCATTGCGGACTTGGGCCGCGGCTTTCCTACACACGGATATCGTGCATGATACGGGCCAACATTCCGACGCGCTCGTGGCGGATGGACCGTTTCGTTATGTGCGGAATCCGCTTTATCTGGCCAACCCGATCATGGCCGCCGGGATCGGCGTCCTGGCGAGCCGCGCGGGCTTTATTTTCCTTGTCGCGGCGAATTGCTTCTTTGTTTACCGGCTGATTTTTCGGGAGGAAGCATCTCTGCTTGCGAGTCAGGGCGAATCCTACGCGCCTACTGCCGCGCGGTGCCGCGGTTCCTGCCGGCGCCTCGCCCGCGCGTGGCCGCGAGCGGTCGAGTAGCGCAGTGGGGGCAGGCCTTTACCGGAGAAAGTTTTATCTGGATCTTCGGGATCGCCGAGCTCGTGCTCGCGCTGACTTTGAACACCAGACTTTCGCTCATTGTCTTCGCGCTTGGCTTTGCCGCGCACTTTCTCGTGCTCGGTCGTTTGCGAAAACATGCGGCTGAAGCCGCTCCGAAGACCTAGCGGGCCGCCGCGGCTGCCTTGGCCGAAGCCCGCAAGTCCCACTCTTTGCGGAGCACTTTCATCTCCGCGCTCAGAGCGGCCATGCGGGGGGCGACGCCTTTGTATTTCTTCGTCACGCCGACCACTTTGCGGCTGACCGCTCCCTGGCTGACCAAGCCCTGCAACTTCTCGTAGGAGCGAAGCCGGAGCATCTCCTCCCCGCCGCTGGCGGCGTTGCGCTCGCGCAGGTTGAGCAGGAGAATATCGAACAGGGGCTTGAACTCAAAGGAGGCTTTCGAGGAAAGCACGGCCACCAATTCTTCAGTGATGATGTCGGGCGCGCGACGGGTGAAAGAGGCGCCGGATGGCTTGGACATCGCGGACTATAGCGCAAATTTCGAATTTGGCGACTCCCGTTAGGCCGTTAGGCTAAGATGGTCGCTGCTTTCGGCTGCGGGATACGCCCGGCCGGTTACTTCTTCCGGGTGTAAGTAATTTCCATCGTTTTGTTTTCCTGACCGCCGCGATCTTCGTACCACTCTAAGGTGTGATGATCGGCATCGACGATTTTCAAGACCTCACGCGCCTTCGTTTTCTGGCCAGGGATCATCTCCATCTCCGCGGTGTAGGTGAAGGACTTGCTCGCGGGATCATAGGTGCCTTCGGAGGTCAGGATGCCCGTGCCCATGTTATCCACCCAGGTAGAGAAGAATTTTTTCTTCACGTTGTCGTAACCCTCGATGGACATACCGTGAAAGCGGAAGTTTTTCAGCTTTCCGTCCTCGCCCGGCATCTTCATTTCGCCGTCGAAGTGGGCCACGTAGTAACGCCCATCCATGACCGCGCGGCGCTCGGCCGTGCCAGTCGATACCGATGGCGGCGCGCCCGGCGCCATCCACATCTTCACCGTGTCAGTCCAAGTGCCGGTCAACTGTGCGAGCAGCTTGTGGTTTTCGTTAGGCTTGGCCAGCTCCATCATTTGTTTCATCATCGCTGCGTCGTTGATAGCCGGAGCGGCGGTGGTGTCGTTAGGCGCTGCAGGGTCGGCGGCAAAGAGTCGCGCGGCAATAAGGCTGGACGCGAAGACGGCGCCGAGCCTGGCAGATTTGTTCATGAGCATTTTCATGGCCGAGATTCTTTCGATTCGTAAACCTGAGGTCAAGCCTGCGATGCCGAGATAAACCTCTCGCGCCAAGGCTAAACGAGACAGGCGAGGATGCGATTTACCAACGCTTCGGGCGCGACGCCGAGAAAAAGGACGGCGCCCGCGAACACCGTGAGCGTGATGCGTTGCAGAAAATCCGGCCGGAAGGCGAAGCCGCTCGTGTTCGAATCGTCGAGGAAGATCGCCTTCAGGATGATCAGGTAATAATAGAGCGAGATGAGGCTGCCGAAGAGGGCGAGCGCGACCAGCCAAAGCAAGCCTTGGTCGGGCGCCGCCCGGAAGGCTGCGCTAAAGAGATAGAATTTTCCGAAAAATCCCGCGAGCGGCGGCAGGCCCGCGAGGGAAAGGATGAAGATGGCCATGCAGCCCGCGAGTAACGGCGACCGCTGGCTCAAACCAGCGAAGTCGGCGAGATCATCGCCGCCATTTTCGCGCCTAACGAATGCCACGACGCCGAACGCGCCGACGAGGGTGAGCCCATAAATCGTGGTGTAAAAGAGCGTCGCGGAAAATCCTTCCGTGCTGTGCGCTATCAGCCCGAGCAGAGTGTAGCCAGCATGCGCTACCGCCGAATATGCGAGCAGCCGTCGCACGTTGCGTTGCGCGAGCGCGGTAAAATTCCCGACGATGATCGACAAGGCGGCGAGCGCCGCGAGGACTGGCGACCAACCGCCCGCGAGCGCATGCCAGGCCGCGCTACCCGGCACTTCGTGCAAGGCGGTGCGTAAGATTTTCGCGAGAACGACGAAAGACGCGACCTTCGATCCCGAAGCGATGAAGGCCGCCGCCGAAACCGGCGCGCCCTGGTAGGTATCCGGCGCCCAAAGATGAAACGGGGCGGCCGCCACTTTAAAAGCAAACCCGAAGAGCGTCATGATGATCCCAACGAGGAGAAGCGGCGGCAAGGGATGTCCCGCGAGCTGCGGTCCGATCGCCGAGAGTGTTGTCGTCTTCGTTAGGCCATAAAGCAGGCTGATGCCGAAAAGCGTGAACGCGCTGGCCACGCTCCCGAAGAGGAAATATTTCAGACCCGCTTCCGCGGATTGCTGGTTGGTTCTGTCGAACGCGGTCAGGACGTAAAGCGAGAGTCCGGTGAGCTCGAGCCCGATGAAAATCATAAGCAACTCTTCGCTCCCGATCAGCAACAAGAGGCCGACCGTCGCGAGGAGAACAAGAGCGAGATATTCGCCGCTATTCGCCAGGCGTTCCGGGCGTGCGACAATTACGGTGAAAAACGCCAGCGCCAGGCAGACGATCTGGAAAAGGGAATTGAGCGGCGAGACCACGAGCATTCCCTGCGACAGCACGGCCTGTGGCGGCAGTTGCAGTACCGCCGCCGCGGCGAAGAGAAGCCCCGCCGCCGCGAGGCCAGAGCAAAATCCCGGCACCCGATTATTCACCAAACCGATCGCCAGGACAGCGAGCGCCGAGACCGTGAGAATGATTTCCGGCAGCGCTAGCCTAACGAGTTCGAGGTAGTTCACGGCTGCAGAAAACGCATGGCTTCGACCGCGGGCTGGATGCGGTCGAGAAGCAGTTTTGGATCAAGGCCAACCCCGAGCGTCGCCAGCAGAAGAAGGCTCGCGCCGGATTTCTCCGCGAAAGTAATCGGGGGCGTAACCGCAACAGTTGTCGTTAGGCGAGCCGCGTCGCTAAAGAATGTCTTTCTCATGGCACGCAGCGTAAACGCCGCCACCAAGACCATGCCGACGCCTGTGATCGCGACCACCACGGGGAAAACTTTCCAGACTCCGAGCAGGATAGTGATCTCAGCCGCGAAACCGCTAAACCCCGGAATCCCCAGCGACGCAGCCGACGCGACAACAAAAGCGAAAGCGACAAACGGCATCGTGCGGCTCAACCCCAGCGTCGCGAGATCGTTCAGGTTGCGCGTGTGAGTCCGATAATAAATGACACCGGCGAGCGCGAAGAGCAGCGCGCCGATCACCCCGTGCGAGAACATTTGCAAAACCGCGCCGGACACGCCTAACGAATTCGCCGCCGCCAGCCCGAGCAAGACGAAACCCATGTGGCTCACGCTCGAATAACCGATGACGAATTTGAGATCGTTCTGCCGCAGCGCGACCGCCGCCGCCCAGACGATCCCGATCACCGCGAGGACGGCGATCCATTTGCTCCACTCGGCGAAGCCTAACGGAAAGAGATTCATCGCCACTCGCAGCGCGCCGTACGCGCCGAGCTTCATCACGATGCCCGCGAGCAACATCGAGCCCGCCGTCGGCGCAGCCACGTGACCGGTCGGCGCCCAGGTGTGCAGCGGCCAAATGCCCGCGAGAATGGCGAAGCCTAGAAACAGCACCGGGAAAGCCCAATGCTGCAGCGGCGCGGGAAATTGAAAACGCGCGAGCTGCTGGAGATCGAGCGATCCCGCCGTCGTGTAGGCCGCCAGAATGGCAATGAAAACGAGCGCGCCGCCGAGGAAGGAATAAAGCGTCAGCTTCATCGCGCCATATTCCTTGTTGGTCGATCCCCAGATCGCGATCAGGAAATATTTCGGAACGATGACCAGCTCGTAGAAAACGAAAAAGAGAAAGAGGTCGGCGCTCAGGAAAACGCCGTAGGAACCGCCCACGACCAGCAACAACCAGAAAAAGAATTCGTTAGGCCGCTCCTCGACCCGCCACGAAAACAGCACGGCGCAAACCGCGGTCAGCCCGGTCACCAGCGCCATCGTTAGGCTGATGCCGTCGGCCGCGAGATGATATTCCATCCCCAGCGCGGGCACCCACGGGACACGGACGATCGTGGTGAAATGACCGAAGTCGCCGTCCCGGAAAAAGAACGCGGCAAACGCGATGACGAATCCGCTCGCCGCCGTGAGCAGCGCGACCCAGCGAGTCAGCGCCCGCGGCAGAAAAAGCAAAAGGATCGCGCCGGCAAAGGTGAGGTAAATCGTCCAGGCGATCATCGGCGTTTGCGCGTGCCGTAGCGCGGCGAAGTTTCGCGGACATGAAAGCCGATCTCGCGCGTGCCCTTCTTCGGGGGCGCCATCAACTGCCGGATCGCGTCGATGATGTCCGCGATTTCGCTGTCGTGTTTCCCGACGCGTTTTTCGAGTTCGGCGAATCTTTGCGCGAGAGCGCGATTTGTTTCCAGCGTTTCGCGCAGCCTAACGAACGCGCGCATGATCGCGATGTTCACCTTCACCGCGCGCTCGCTGCGCAACACGCTCGAGAGCATGGCCACGCCTTGTTCGGTGAAGGCGTTGGGCCGGTATTTGATATTCTGACCGCGCTTCAAGGTCACAAATTGTGACCTTGAACGATCCATCAGTGATTCGACCTCAGCGCGAGTGAGCTGAAACATGAAGTCATCGGGGAATCGGTCACGATTTCGCTGGACGGCCTGATTCAAGACCCTCGTGGCAACGCCGTAGAGAGCCGCGAGATCAAAATCGAGCATGACTTTCTGCTCGCGAAAGATGTGGATCGCCTCGGCGATGGAGCCGGCGGGAATGATCTCTTTGCTCACGTTATTTTAGCCTAACAATCGCGCCATCTGCACCACGGTGGAGTTGAAGATGGTGAAGGCGAATTGCGGGACGAGGCCGAGGGCGAACATGAGCAGCGTCACCGGAACGACGACCCATTTCTCGCTGAGACGCAGGTCGGGTAAGGTCGCGCAGCCTTCCGCGAGCGGTCCGCTGAAGAGCCCTTGCAGCGCACGCAGAAAAACGATTGCGGTGATGAGAAGGCCGAGGACAGCGACGGCGGTGAAACCTGCGGCGAGGGCGAAGGAGCCTTTGAAGATGAGGAATTCGCCGACGAAGCCATTTAGCCCGGGCAAGCCTAACGATGAGAACATGGCCACACTCATCCAACCGCAAAGGAGCGGCATCCGCTGCATCAGTCCTCCGAAGTCGCCGAGGCTGCGCGCGCCGCGCCGTTGTTCGAGCAGGCCGACAAAGTAGAAGAGCGCCGCCGCCGTTAGCCCGTGATTAAAGATCTGCAGAAAGACTCCGCCCAAAGCGGCCTGGGCCTCGTTAGGCGGGACAGCTCGTGTCGCGGTCACGGCGAAAAGCCCGAGCATGCAGTAACCGAGATGATTGATCGAAAGGTAAGCGACCATTCGTTTCAAATCCGACTGCGCCCAGGCGGCTAACGATGAAAAAACGATCGAGCAAACCGCCAGCCCGAGCAGCCACGGACCGAGGATTTTGATTTCGTTAGGGAAAAGCGGCAGCAAGAGGCGGATGAATCCGTAAACGCCCATCTTGGAAAGCGCGCCCGTCATCACCATCGCGACGCCAGTCGGCGCGGCTTCATAGGCATCGGGCAGCCAGGTGTGAAAAGGGAAGAGCGGTACCTTCACCGCGAGCCCGAGAAAGATTCCCGCGAAGGCGAGCCAGCGCACGTCGCCCGAGAGCAAGCCGGCTTTGCCTAACGAGGCCAGCGCCGTGAAGTCGAATGTTCCCCTAACGAGATAAATCCCAAGAAACGCGAGCAGCATCGCGACGCTGCCGAGGAAGGTGTAGAGGAAAAACTTCGTCGCCGCGCGGTCGCGATTTTTTCCACCCCAGATTTTGATGAGCAGAAAAGTCGGGACCAGGCTCATCTCGTAGAACAAAAACCAGAGGATAAAATTCTGCGCGGTGAAGGTGCCGTAGAGCGCCGCCTGCATCAGAAGCATGAGCGCGCAGAAGCCGCGCTCCATCCGTTGCGCGAGCAGCGCGAAAGGAAAGACAAGCGAGGTCAGAAGAACGAGGAGCAAACTCAGGCCATCGATCCCAACCAAAAGCTTCGCCCCGATCGCCGGAATCCATTCGTGGTAGGAGACCATTTGCAAACCCGCGACCGCGGGATCGAAGCCGTGCCAGAGCATCAAGGCGCACGCCGCGGTGAGCAGGTTGCAACCGAGCGCGACAGCACGCGCATATGGGGGCGGCATCACGCTGACAAAGAGCGCTCCCAGGATCGGCAGAAAAATGAGCCCGGCGATCAGGTGAGCCATGCGTAAAGCAGAAGCAGCGCGAGCAGGCCGACGGCGATCGCGCTGAGATAGGTTTGGACCTGGCCCGAATGCCGCTGGGAAAAGAAGCGACCGAAACCGCGCGCGGCGCTGGCGGCGTCATCGGCGCCGGCGTTGAGGGCGTGTTCGTCGCAGCTTTTCGTTAGGCCGCCTAACGAAAAGCCAAGCGCGCCCAATCCCCTCACGAGTCCATCCCATAAATAACGGTCGAGAAAATCGCAGAGCCGCGCGGCGAAACGCGCGCCCGCGAGCACGCTCCAGTCGTAGAGTTCATCGAGCCACATCCGATTCTCGAGGAACCGAAAAACGCGCGGGAAGGTGCGCGCCAGGGGATCGATCTCCGTCGCGCGCCCATAGACGATAATGCCGAGTCCAATGCCGAGCGCGACGAGCGCGAGCGAAACGAGCAGCACCGGAGAGATCAGTTTCCCGCCGCCGACGAGCGCACGTTCGCCTGACAAGAAGCTGTGCAGCCACGGCCACACCGGCGTGAGCACGACGCTCAATCCCACTACGCAAAGCGCGAGCACGACCAGCGGCAAAGTCATGATCGGCAAGCTTTCGTGTGCGTGCGCCGCGGCCGCGCGACGCCGCCCGAAGAAGACGTAAATCATTTGTCGCGTCATATAGAGCGCAGTCAGGACGACGCCGACGAGGGTCAAAAAATAGGGCCAGCGCGACGCCGGCCAGAGCGAAGTCGCGTGCACGATTTCCTCCTTCGTCCACGCGCCCGCGAAGAAGAGCGGCACGCCGCTCAGCGCCATCATGCCGATCGCGTAGGTGACAAAAGTCACCGGCATCACACCGCGCAGGCCGCCCATTTTTCTGATGTCCTGTTCCTCATGACAGCCGTGAATGACCGAGCCGGAGCCGAGAAAAAGGAGCGCCTTAAAAAATCCGTGTGCGAGTAAATGCATGATCCCGGCGGCGACGCCGCCCACGCCTAACGACACCATCATCAGCCCGAGCTGGGACACCGTGGAGTAGGCAAGGATGCGTTTGATGTCCCATTGCGCGAGGCCGATGAGCGCGGAGATGAGCGCTGTAATCACGCCGATCCAAACCACCACGGTGAGCGGCGGAATGGTGCCGTTGTAGACGGCCGCGTTGAGGCCGTCCGAGCCGGGGTCAGCGCCCCCGGCTACAACGAAGAGCGGATAGACCCGCGCCACCAGGAAAACTCCCGCCGCCACCATAGTCGCCGCGTGAATGAGCGCGCTCACCGGCGTCGGGCCTTCCATCGCGTCGGGTAACCAAACATGCAGTGGGAATTGGCCGGACTTCCCGACCGCGCCGCAGAAGATCAGCAACGCGATCGCCGTAGCGCTCGCGCCTAACGACAGCAGCGCCGCGCTTTCGAGCGCGCCATTTCCGCCATCGTAAAAAAGGAGCGTGCCGCTTTTTCCATAGAGCCAGAGCAGCCCGAGAAAAAATCCGAGATCGCCGATGCGCGTGGTGATGAACGCCTTTTTCGCCGCGGCCGCGGCGCTCGGTTTGTGAATCCAAAAGCCGATGAGCAAGTAAGAGGCGAGTCCGACCAACTCCCAGCAGATGAAGAGCAGCAGCAGGCTGTTCGCGACGACCACGCCCAGCATCGCGGCAGAGAAAAACGAGAGGTAGGCGAAGAAGCGTGCGAAATTTTTGTCCGCCGCCATGTAGCCGACGCTGAAAACAAAAATCCACAGACTAACGAACGTGATCATCACGAGCATCACGGCGGTGAGCGGATCGAGGAGCAGGCCGAGGCGGAGAGTCTGCTCTCCAAAGGTCAACCAGGTAAAATTCTGGACGGCGCGAAAGCCGGGTGTCGTCAGTGTTGACCAGAACGCCGCGAGCGAAAGAGTGAGCGCCAAAACCTGTCCGGTGATCGCAAGAAGTGCTCCGGCTCGCCCGCGTGAACTCGTTAGGCTGAGAATCAGGAGCGACGCCAGCAAAGGCACGATTGGGATGAGCCAGAGGTGGCTGACGATCCAGGCACTCATCCTTTTAGCTGATCGATCTGGTCCACATTGGTGGTGCGGAAATGCCGGTAAACGGCGATGACGAGCGCGAGCCCGACGGCGGCTTCAGAGGCGGCAATGGCGATGGCGAAAATAGTGATCATCACTCCGGTCGGCGGTGCCGGTTCCGGAGCGAAGCGCCAGAAGGCGATGAAGTTCAAACCTGCAGCCGCGAGCATCATCTCGATGCCGATGAGAATAAAGATGGCGTGACGCCGGCTGAGCGCGGCGAGGAGACCGAGGCAAAAAAGCGCGGCGGAAATGATAAGGAAGATTTGCAAATTCATGATCGGGGAGCGCACGCGCCTCGCGTGCTGTTTGCGGCGCCTCGCCGCAAACTTTGGCGTCGTTCGAAGTTTGTGCATGATCCGACACGCAGGAAAGTGATCGGCGAGGCGCCGATCACAGCACGCGAGGCG